>CAZDGC010000194.1:0-1933 GCA_964504885.1 uncultured Opitutus sp. | reverse complement strand
GCCGCGGTAAAGCGGGGCGAGCACGCCCAGCGCGGCGCGCACCAGGCCGTCGTGGGTGAACACGCTGCCCAGGCCGACGGCGCCTTCGTCGGTGTGGACGGCGATCAGCGTGTGCACGCAGTCCTCGGGCCGGAGTTCGTTGCTCCAGCCGCCTTCGGGGGTCTGGCCGCGCAGGCCGGCGCAGCGGATTTCGCGGATTTTCATGGGAGGGAGGAGCCCCGGGCCCGCGCCGCCGGAGCGTGGAAGAGGGTGGCGCGCGGGGCGAAGGGCACGTCGGGGTCGAGCGGAAAGATCGGCCGCGGGCACCGGGTATGACCGAGACGGCGGAGGTTGGCGCTGGTTGAGCCGGGCCCGTCCACGTCGATCAGGCGGGAGCACCAGGAGGCAAACATGTGGTGCTGGCAGTAGGGTGACTTGACGACGACGGCGTCGAACTGCCGCGGGTCCTGCCCGTGGGCGAGGATGAAGCCCGTGCCCTCCAACACTGCCGTGGGTCCGGCGTGCCATTCCTCGCCGAAGGATTCGCTGCGGAAGCGGCCGTCCGCCAGGAGCCGCACGGTGCCGGTGATCGGCAGCGGCGCGAAGCGGGCGGGATCGAGGGTGCCGCCGACGGGTACGGTGACGGTGGCGCCGATTCCGGCGGCGAAGGCGTGGCGCACCGCGGGGGCGTCGACGATCGGCGCGAGCACACGGCCGCGATAACCCGTCTCGAACAGTGCGCGCAGGATGGCGTTGCCATCGCCGGAGGCGCCGGAGCTCGGGGCGTCGGCGGCGTCGACCAGGGCAACCGTGCCGCCAGTGCCGGCGGCTTCCGCGGCGATCCGTGCCGCCGCGGCCAGACTGACCAGGGGTACCTGCATGCGCTCGTGGTGCGCCCAGAACTCCCGGGCCAGCGCCAGGGCCTCGCGTTCGGCGAGCGCGGGGTCGTCATCGCTGACGACGAAGCTGGTGCACTGCAGGGCGGGGACATCGGTGAACGGGTTGGCGATGAAGAGGCCGGCGGAGAGGCCGCGCGGTCCGTTTTCGATGGTGCGGGCGCGCGCGATGCACTGCCCGAAGCGGCCGGTCGCGGTGAGAAGCTCCTCACCCCGCACCAGGGCGGGGATCGCGACCCGGGCCGTCACGGGCCGCACCCCGCCACGCTGCAGGCGGAGCAGGAGGCGGGCGGCGCGCGCGCCCGTCTCGTAGAAGTCGACATGGGGGTAGGTGTGGTAGGCGACGATGGCGTCGCTGTGCTCGAGCATCCGTTCCGTTAATACGCCATGCAGATCGAGCGACACCACGATCGGCACCCGGTCGCCGAGGTGCCGCCGCGCCTCCGCCAGCAGGTGTCCCTCGGGATCCGGTTCGTCCTCCGCCGCCATGGCGCCGTGCAGGCAGAAACAGGCGGCGTCAACGGGACCAGCGGCGGCGATCGCGGTGAGCCAGTCCCCGGCGAGGCGGTGCCAGTCGGGGGCGGCGAGGGTGCCGCCGGAGGTGATGGCGATGGCGCTGGCGGCGGGTACGACCGCGACGCCGGGCTCGCTGGCGAAGACCGCCAGCGCGCCGCCCACCTCGTTGCGGACGCGGCGGTGGTAGTGCAGCATTTCCTCGCCGTGACGCAGGACGAAGTCCTCCCCGCGGCTCAGGTGCGGGTTGAAGGTCGACACCTCCTGTTTGCACTCGGCGATCAGCACCCTGGGCATGGCGCCGGCCTCCGCTCAGAATTCGAGGTTGGCCGAGAGGCGCCACTCGCGCGGCGGGCTGAGGGAATAGCGGCGGACGTTGACCCCCTGGTAGCGCAGGAGGAGCGGCTTCTGCCGGTCGAGCACGTTGTTGACGTTGAGCTGCAGGCCAAGCCGGAGCCCGCGCGGCAGGCCGCGCACCGCGTAGCCGGCGACCGCGTCGATCCGGTAAAAGGAATTGCCATACTGGTCGGTGCCGTCGGGCAGGC
>CAZDGC010000193.1:586-1959 GCA_964504885.1 uncultured Opitutus sp. | reverse complement strand
AGATCGACGAATGGGAACTGCTCGACCTGCAGGCGGACCCGAAGGAGACCACCAATTTCTACCGCGACCCGAAGTATCAGACCGTGGCGGCCGACCTGCATCGTGAGCTGGACCGGCTGACCAAGGAAGTCGGCGACACCCCGGCGGTGTCCGGGATCAACCAGCAGGGCCGGCTCGGCCCGATGACCACCGGCCCGGAGACGCCGCCTGTCAAAAAATAAGTTTCCGCAATCACTGCGTCTCTCGCGCCGCCCACCCTGAAAACTCCATGAAAAACCACCGCCCTGCCCATCGCTCGCTTCTTGCCGGTATCCTGACCCTGGCCGCGTCCGCGCCGCTGGGCGCGGCGGAGTTGCCGGTCAAATGGCATCCCGGCCACTACGTTTACGTCGATCACGGCGCACTGACGAAGGAGATGCTGACGCTGCCGCATTTTCGCGGCGTGCAAAAAATCTATACCTGGCGGCAATTCGAGCCGGAGAAAGGCCGCTATGACTTCTCCCAGCTCAAGGCCGATCTGGAGCTGGCGAGGAAGCACGGACGGCAACTGGTCGTGCAGCTCACCTACAAATCTTTTGTCAAAGGCGAGCGCCAGGTGCCCGACTATATCAAGGGGCCCGAGTTCGGCGGCGGCGTGTTTGTCACCCGGAAGGGGGCCTACAATCCGGTCATTTGGAACCACCAGGTGGGCGGGCGGTTCGACGCCCTGATCGCGGCGCTGGGCCGCGAGTTCGACCGCGATCCCAACCTGGAGGCGGTGAACCTGCCGGAAACGGCACCCGGCGCCCAGCTCGTCACTTCCCCGCAAGCGGGCATCGAGCCCTATTCCGATGAGGTCTACCTGGAGGCGCTCAAGCGGCACATGACCGCGCTGCGCCACGCGTTTCCGAACACCGTGGTCATCCAATACACCAATTTCCCGCCCAACCTGCTGGACCGGTTGACCGACTACGAGAAGGAGATCGGCGTCGGCATGGGCGGACCGGATGTCTATCCGCGCGAGGACGCGGTCAGTAATCCCAAAACCGGCGTCTACCGCCTCTATGCCAAGCTCGCCGGCACGGTGCCCTTGGGCGCGGCGGTGCAGAAGGAGAACTACGCCGTGGCCTACAAGAAACGCAGCGCCCTGGGCCGCGGCTACAAGGAGTTGAACGGCCAGCCCATCGTGATCACGCCGGAGGATGAAAAACCCATCCCGGTGCGCGAGCACCTGCAACTGGCCCGGGAAACGCTCAAGCTCAACTACCTGTTCTGGGCCAACACCCCGCGGAAGGATTTCGAGAACGTGAAGCAACTGCTGGCCGAGTCGGACCTGGCGGGCGATCCCGCCGGCGGTCTCGAAAGCAAGCTCCCGCCCAAGGCGGTCCTGCGCC
>CAZDGC010000193.1:0-576 GCA_964504885.1 uncultured Opitutus sp. | reverse complement strand
CAACCCGTAAAGCATCCTCCGTCCGCTCCCGATTCTTTCATGAGAAAAACCAACTACGAAAAACTTCCCGTTCTTCCCGTGCCGGGCGCCCAATCCTGCGCCACCGGCTGGGACGCCATCGCTGGCCGGCTGCGCGACGCGGCCGCCTTGTCCCGGCGCCCCCGCTGCGTGCTGGTGGTCGAGTGTTATCCGGGCGTGGACGAGGTGCAGGTGCGCGCCGAGCTGTCCGCCCGCCTCACCCCGGCGCTGGCCCCGGATCCGCGCGAGGCTTTGCTCCCCGCCGACCAGATCGAGGCGCTCGTCGCGCCCTTTCTCGGCGGCGACGATCCGGTGTTCGGCTATCGTTCCAACCTCACCCTGCCGCAATTCTTCGATACCGCGAAAGTGGAGCGGCTGCGCGCCCAGGTGGCCGCGCTCCCGGCGGGACTCGTGCTGATTGTCGGTTGCGGCGCCCGGCTCATCGCCGACGGCGACGTGTTCGTCTATGCCGACCTCGCCCGCTGGGAGGCACAGTTGCGTTTCCGGCGCAACGAGTCGGCCAATCTCGGCACGGCGAACCACACCCTCGCCACCAAC
>CAZDGC010000192.1:0-3787 GCA_964504885.1 uncultured Opitutus sp. | reverse complement strand
CGAGGTTGATGGCGATGCGGTCGGCGGTCTTGAAGCCGATGCCGTCGATCTCGCGGGCGGCGCGGTAAGGCTCGGTGGAGAGGACGCGCTTCGCCTCGGACCCGAAGTGCCGCACGAGCTTGACGCACTGCGCCGGGGTGACGCCGTAGGTCTGGAGAAAGATGTAGAGTTCGCGCTCGGTGCGCTTGGCGTCCCAGGCCTCCTTGATCGCGGTGGCGCGCTTTTTTCCGATGCCGGGGACGTCGCGCAGGCGGCCCGATTCCTCGCTGAGGACACGCAGGGTGTCGGTGCCGAAGGCGTCGACGATCTTGTGGGCGTAGACCTTGCCGATGCCGGGGACCAGGCCGCTGCCGAGGTATTTGCGGATGCCATACACACTGGACGGCAGCTCGCTGCGGAAGGTGGCGAGGCGGAACTGCGCGCCGTGCTGGGCGTGGGTGATCCATTCGCCGGTGAGGTGCAGCGTCTCGCCGCACTCCACGCCCGGCAGCGGGCCGACGATGGTGACGAGGTCGGGGCGGACCTTGGAATCGCGCCGGGCAGGGCTGCCGCCGGGCGTGTCGGGCCGCAGCTCCGCGATGGTGTAGTGGTTCTCCTCGTTGAGGAAGATGATCCGCTCGATGACACCGCTGAGGGTGCCGGGGGCGGGGGACGGAGGGGCGGCCACGGGGAGGAGGCCCGGGCCGGCTTACGGCGTCTGCCAGTCTTCACAGTGAAGACCCGGCACGCGGGAAAATTCGCGGACGTTGTGGGTGACGACGGTCGCCTCAAGGCGCAGCGCCTGGGCGGCGATGAGCGCGTCAAGCGCCCCGATCATCTCGCCCCGTTTTTGCAGGCTTGCGCGCAGACGGCCATAGCGCGCCGCATCCTCGAGCGTGAAGGGCTCGAAGGGAATGGTGTCGCGCAGAAGGTCGAGCCGCGCACGATGTCGGAGCAGGGCGCTCTTGGCCGCGCCAAACTCGAGTTCTGCCAGCACGATGGCGGAGAGACGTACGTCGGCGAACTGGGCGAAGAATCTCGCGGACAATGCTTCGTCGTTTCCGCGGAGATGGCGCGAAAGGGCGTTGGTGTCGGGGAGATAAAGCGGCACTGGAGTCCTGAGTTGGCGAAACGTGTGGTGGGCAGGTCAAGTTCTCCAAGCCAACCCACCGCAGATTACGCGGATGGCACGGATGTGTTGGGTTATCATCCGCCGAATCCGCGCTATCCGTGGTGAAGCCTGGTCTGAGGCGCAGCCTCGCTAGAGGAGTTCCCGGGGCAGATCGGGTGCGGTGTGGGGCTCCCGGAGCGGGAAATCCGGACAGGATCCCGCCAGCTTCATGAAGCGCCGCCGCCGTTCCTCGACGTCGTCGGTCGCGGTGATGAGCACGCCCTTGGCGGTCCGGCGGAGGCGGACCGTCTGGCCGGGGAAGCGAAACTCCTTGGGCAAACGCACCGCCTGGGAGCCTCCGGTATGGAACAATTTGGCGATCGCGGTCATGTAGGTATGGTGTAGCTATTCCAAGGACCGTCAAGCGTGCCGGCGGGAGGGCAGCGGGGGAGTCTAGGGCTTGGTCCGCCTGGCGGCTTCGGCCTGGTCGGCGGCTTGGGAGGCGGCGCCCAGTGTCCGGGTCATGGTGCCGATCTCGCGGCCGGCCTTCCAGCCGACGTGGAAGACGAGGAAGCCGTACCAGGCGAGGGAGGCGAAGAGGAGGACGGCCCAGAAGACGATGAGGACGGTGTTCACGGGGAGGCGGGGGTGGTCGCGGCGCGGGGCGCGGGCGGGGCGGAGAGGAGGGAGCCGGCGATCATGCCGAAGGCGGCAAGGCCGAAGGACGAGGCGCCGGCGATTTCGGGCGGAATGGCGTACGTCTTGCCCAGAAGGAGAAACGTGATGGGACCGAGGGCACCGAGCACGAGGGCGGCGGCGGCGCCGGTGGCGGTGGCGCGCGGCCAGTAGAGCCCGGCGACCAGCAGGGTGAAGACGCTGGCGAGGTAGATGTTGCCGGTGACCGCGAGGTAGTCCCAGGCGTTGCCGGGCAGCTCGTACCAGAGGCCGTAAAACAGCAGGAAGATCGCGATGCCGAGGACGAGGCAGCGCGTAAGCGCGAGCTGGCCGCGCGGGGAGAGCGGGCGGCGCAGGCAGGGGGTGACGAGATCGTTGTAGATCACGGTGGCCCAGGTGAGCATGTATCCGCTATCCGTTGACATCTCGGCCGCCAGCATGGCGGCGACGACGAGGCCGATGACCCCGACCGGCAACACGACGCTGAGGAAGTGCGGCATGGCGGTGAGGGTGGTGAGGCCTTCGGGCAGGCCGCCCTGGCGGGCGAACCAGACGCAGGCCGCCGCACCCCAGAGGCCGGGGAGGAGAAAACGGCCGACGAAGTAGAACGCCGTGCGGCGATACATGGTCTTCGCGGTGGAGGCGTCGCGGGCGGAAAGCACGCGGCTGATTTGCGTCTGCCAGGTGGTGACCGCCGCGATCTGAAAGATGAACTGCCAGAGGATGTAGCCCCAGCCGAAGGAGGATTCGTGCACGGGGTTGTAGGGATGCGCCTTGAGCTGCCCGGCGGTCCAGGCGGCGTCGAGGCCGGCGAGCAGATCACTCCAGCCGATGAAACCGATCACCAGCACCGAGGTGACGACGATGCCAAGGCCCATGACGAGAAACTGGAGATAGTCGGTAACGAGCACGGAAAGCATGCCGCCGAGCGCGGTGTAGAGCAGGACGAGGCCGAGCAGGCCGGTCATGATCCACTCGAGCCAGCCCGGGGGCAGACCGGTGGCGTGGACGAGGAACTCGCCGCCGAGACGCAGGAAGATCCCCATGTTGAGCAGGCCGCCGAGCACGACGAAGAGGCCCGCGAGCCAGCGGACGCGCGGGCTGAAGCGTTTTTCGAACAGCTCCGGGATCGTCATCACGCCGGCGTCGCGGAGCGGACCGATCACGAACCCGGTGCGGCCCACGAGCCACATGGCGACGCAGATGATCACGCCGATGGTGGCGCCGGCGAAACCCTTCTCGTAGCCGAGCTGGGCGGTGTACATGATCGTGACGAGGCCGAGCTCGGTCGCCGCCAGCGAGGCGATGCCGAGGTTCACGTCCATCTCGCGGCCGGCGACCGCGAAGTCCTGCACGCCGCGCACGAACCTCCGCATCCAGAGTCCCGCGGCCATGCAGCCGACAAGATAGACGACGATGATGGACCAGTCGACGAAGGTGAGCGTCATGAGGGGCGCGGCGCGGCGAACAGGGCGGACGTTGGCCGGACGGCGGCAGCGGGGAAAGAGGAAAGCGCGAAATCGCCCGGATGCGCGCGGCCGGCAAAGGGGGCGGTGGCATCGACCCGACGCCGGCGTGGTTCAGGTCCGCCCGCAGGGGCAGTTCGCCGCTGTGCGCCACCGGGTCAATCGGTAGGAGGGCAACAACGCGTGGGGCGACGGGCACGGGACCCTCTTCATCGGGACGTTTTTCGACTGCCCAACCCTGCATCGGCTGTACGGGTATGCCACCGGCGAGGCGCTGGGCCGCCGCGGGAAAGCACGCCCTCCGCTGGCCAACTGCGACCGGTGCGGGTAGCTTTGGCGGTACACCGGTCTGGTTCGCTGTCGTCATGAAACCGCGGTTGGTGCTGTTGACCGCGTCGTTCCTGCTGAACGCCGCCCTGGCAGGCGCATTGTTTCTGCGCCCGGCACTGGCCCCGCCAGCCTGGCGCGACATCTTCCGCCCCGGCGCGGAACTTGCGGCCGAGCAGCCCGTCGGACTTGGAAAATCACGCTTGGAGCGATCCGCGTGTTTTTTTGG
>CAZDGC010000191.1:0-4092 GCA_964504885.1 uncultured Opitutus sp. | reverse complement strand
CTTGGAGGGCGCCGCTCCGTTGGCGCCGAGGTCCTGCGAGCGGCGCTGACGGAGCAGCGCCCTCCGAAGCAGGGGGTGCAAGTGCTTTTTGGACGTCCTCTCAGCCCGGAAATTTCACCGACTCCTGCCGCGGGGTGGCAGACGTGGACGAGACATCCTGCCTCGTCGGCCACAAGGCCGGAGGCCTCGACCACCGCGGACATGACACTGCCGTGCAGCGCGCAAGGCGCGGAGCGGGGTCGTCTCGCCTCCGGCGAGGGCGGAAGGTGACGCGGCGAGTCAACCCAGTCGCCTACGGACCGGGCGTGGCCGCCGCGGCCACCGGCGCGCCGCCGACGGACGGCAGCGTGGAGAACATCGTCGCCGCGGCATAGCCCGCGAAGCGCGTCGGCGCCTGCAGGACCCCGGCGCTCAGGTCGACCGGAATCCCCCCGCGATCACTGGTGCGGTAATGCCGGCGCACCGAGTTCACCACCGCCGGATCCTCCGCGGAAAACACTTCATCAAAGGTCCACACCAGGCGCGAGCCGTCGATGCTCGCCAGCTTCCCCCGGAAGCCCACCGCGATTGGCCGGTACGCACTGAAGGTCGTGAGGTCGACAAACAACACCGCATCGGCCGCGTAATCCTCCTGCAGCCGGCCGAGCAGTCCGCGGGGCAGCGCGGCGGAGGAGGCGAACTCGCGCGCGCCAAACTGCCGGGCGCATTCCGCGCGGGAAATCGTCACGACCTCGAAGCGGTTCGCCTGCTGGAGGGCTCCGGCCACGCTCGCATCGAGCGCGGCCACCGTCTCGGCGGGCGCGAGACTGCCGCCGTAAACCGGCAGCAGGACGACCCGCCGCACCGCCCCGAGGCTGAAGTCGCCCGCATGGTTGCGCGGGGTGTAGAACGGGCCATGCCAGGTCGGATCGAGCAGCCGCCCGGGGTGCTGGCAGCCGGCGGAAAACAGGAGACCGCCGAGCAGGAGCGCGAAGAGGAGCGAGGGGCGCACGGGTCAGTTCGAGTTGTTCTTGAAATACGTGTTGGTCAGATAGGTGGACTGCGACTGCGCCGCGGACTGCGCCTCCAGCATGCGGATGAACGCCGTGGTCAGCGTTTCGCGTTCCGATTCCAGCCGGGCGTTCAGGCGGGCGATCTGCTCGTCTAGTTTCAGGTTCGCCGCACTCAGGCTCGACTGCAGTTTGCGGTCCGAGGAGCCGATGGTGCCAAGGTACGAGTAGAACCGCGAGACGATGCCGGTGTCGGCGGCCAGGAAGAGCGACCGGACGTCCTCCGGCTTGTCGCCCAGCGCCGTGGCCAGCTTGCCCGAATCCTTGACCTGCAACAGGCCGGTGGTGCTGTTGAAGTCGATCCCGAGATGGTCCAGCCGGGTGAGATCGCCGGTGGCTCCCTCCACCACGTTGAAGGCCAGGGAGCGAAGCTCCCGCGCCCACGCCTGCACCTCCCGGTTGTTGGCCAGCACCGCCGAGGAGACGCTGGTGCCGGTCACCGTGATCTTGGAGGCTTCGTCGATGTAGGTCTGCACCGCGTTGAACTTCGCGATGAAACCCTCGATCGACTGCTGCATCGTGGCGGTGTCGCTTTCCACCTGCAGGCTCTGCCGCGTCTCGGTGTTGACCGTCACACTGAGCCCCTCGATGCCGTGGACCCCCGCCTCGAGCGTGTTGCTCATGCTCGTCAGCAGCGCACCGCCGTTGACGGTGAACTCGGCGTTCAACCCGCGCACCAGCGTGCCGCCGGTGCCGGAACTGAGGCTCAGCGCATCGAGCAGTCCCCCGGCGGACTCGCTCAACCCCAGCCCGATGTCGCCCGTCTCCTTGTTCACCAGCACCACGCGATCGTTGGCCGAATCGTAACTCGCCGTCACCCCGGCGCCGGCCTCGTTGATCCGGCTCAGCACCGCGGCCAGGCTGTCGGTGTTGACGTTGTAGGCGATGGCCACGCCGTTGAGCGTGAAGGAGCCATTGCCCTCCGCATCCACGGCCGAAATCGCCGCGCGCAAATTGGCCGAGGCCAGGGGAGCCGAAGTCTTCACCGAGCCCAGGGCGGCGGTGCTCGTCGAGGCCGACGTGCCGGTGTTGGCGAGTTTCATCACCGCGAGGAAATTGCTGGTGTCGTTCGCCGCGCCGAGCACGAGCTCGCCGCTCGCCTTCTGCAGCGCGACTCGATCCGTCGCCGGATCGTAGGCCGCCGTGACGGTTCCGCCGGTCGCCGTGGCGATGCGATCAAACACCTCCTGCAACGAATCCGTGAGCGCCACGGAAATTTGCTGGCCGTCGACGGTAAACGTGCCCTCCCGGATCGCCGTCGCAGTCGCGACATTGGCCAGGGTCAGACCGGACACGTCCGCGGTGGCGGCCAGCCCGCCGCCGATGTCGGCCGCCCCGCGCCGCTGCGCCGCGGTCGCGAGCTGCGTGACGTCGAAGGTGTAGCTCCCCAACGCCGCTCCCGTCACCGAACTGGACTTCCAGGTCGTGGTGGCCAGGTCGGAGGTAACCGTGCGTTGGTCGAAAACCGCGTCGGCCCGCATCGCCTGGGCGGCGTCCTGCAGGTTGGTCAACAGCGTGCCAAGGCCCTGCAGCGCCTCGATTTTCGCCAGGTTGACATCCTTCTCGCGCTCGAGGTTGCGGATGGGAATGCCGCTCGCCGCGACCAACTGATCCACCACCGACTTCCAGTCGAAAGCCGAGTTGGGGAGCAGTCCGGAGACTTGTATGCCTGCCATGGGAAAAAAGGGTCGGGCGGAATTGCCCGTCCTCCTATCGGCACGATCCCCCCGCCACTTCACCCCAAAATCGCGCCGGGCTGATCCCGGAACCGCGCGCCCGCGCGTTCGGCACAGGCGCGACGAACTTGAAGCCCAATCGGCGCGCCCCCGAAACTTTTCCCGGGCATTCCCGATTAAGTTTTCGGAGTCCCGCGCCGTTAATCCCCCCGTCGGGACAAGTGTCACGACCGGCGCGATTCGGAGCCGACTCCCCGGATACGA
This sequence comes from uncultured Opitutus sp., assembly GCA_964504885.1. GTDB lineage: Bacteria > Verrucomicrobiota > Verrucomicrobiia > Opitutales > Opitutaceae > ER46. The sequence goes on along the minus strand of CAZDGC010000191.1, from coordinate 1,103 downwards.
CCGCGGCACGGACGCCGCATGCAGGATCAAGGAAGATCATCATGTCCGTCGTCATCAATACCAACTACGCGGCCACCGTGGCTGCGAACAACCTGGCCAGTTCCAGCACCAGCCTGCAGAAGAGCCTCAACCGGCTCTCCAGCGGCTCCAAAGTCGTCACCCCCTCCGACGACGCCGGCGGTCTCGCCGTCGCGATGAAACTCTCGGCCGCCGCCCGCCGCCAGGGCGCGGTCAACACCAACCTCGGCAACGCCATTTCGTTCCTGCAGACGCAGGACGGGGTGCTGAAGGTCGTCGGCCGGATTCTCGACCGCATGGGCGAGCTGGCGACGCTCTACACGGACCCGACCAAGAGCACCTCGGACAAGGCGAACTACAACACGGAGTTCACCGCGCTGAGCAACGAGCTGACCAAGCTCGCCGATGAGACCTTCAACGGCATCGGGCTCTACGACGCCATTACCGTCAACACGACCGAGTCCGGTGGCGGCGCCACCGCGACGACGGCCTACACCATGGCGAGCGGACTGGCCATCGGGACGCTCAGCGGAATCACCACCGCCATCGAGGCGCTCGCCACCGCCCGCGCCGCCAACGGCGCCGCGCAGAGCCGGCTCACCTTCGCCTCCGAAGTGCTCACCGTGAACAAGGCCAATCTCGAATCCGCCAACAGCAGAATCATGGACGTCGATGTGGCCGCGGAGTCCACCCAACTCGCCCGCTGGAACGTCCTGGTCCAGTCCGGCACGGCGATGCTCGCGCAGGCCAACCAGGCCCCGCAGAGCGTCCTCAAGCTTCTCGGCTAAAGCCCGGCCAGGCACCACCGCGCGCCACGGGAGTGATTGCCCGTCGCGTCGGTCCCCGGGTTCACGCGGTTGTCTGTCACGGGGTTGGGGCCAGGCCAGGAAAAGAGCTCAGGAGTCAGTGACCGGTCATCGTTAGTCGGTAGTCGGTGATCGGTAGTCAGTGGTCAGTGGTTAGAGGTTCGGTTTCAGAAGCCGGTGGAGTGATTGCCGCCGGTGGTTGATTGAAAAGTACATCCCCATGACTTCGAGCGCCGCGCGGTTGCGGCGCCCGAGTCCTTTGAGGCATCCGCCTCGAAC
>CAZDGC010000190.1:0-4722 GCA_964504885.1 uncultured Opitutus sp. | reverse complement strand
CTTCGCGGCCGGCGCCGCGCCGCGGGACATCTCGCGGCAGCTTCTGGCCTCCCTCGGGCTCGATGGCCACCACCAGGTGCAGCGCCGGCCCGACGGCACCGTGATCATCAACCGCCAGGATCTTGTGACGCCGCGCCGGATCACCTACACGCCGGCGACGCGCCAGGTGGCGATCGAGCGGCAGGAGGCGCGCCCCAACGCGCTGCTGGAGCGTTTCCACCGCCGCCGCGGCTACGAAACCGGCTATGCGGTGGACACCGCCTGGGCCGTATCGGTCGACCTCGTGATCGCCGCCTGCGGGTTCTGGGCTGTATCCGGACTCTGGATGTGGTGGGAAATGAAGTCGACCCGCGGCGCCGGGGCGCTGGCCCTGCTCGGCGGCGCGGCGGCATTCGTCCTGTACCTGGTCGCGATCTGAAGGAGCCCCGCCGATGAACCTTCCCCTCTTCCTCCGCCGGCTGCACCTTTACCTGGGGTTGGCCCTGCTGCCGTGGCTTTTCCTGTACGGGATCTCGTCGATCCCGTTTGCGCATAACCGGTACTTCCAGCAGCGCGACGAAGCGAAAAAGCTCCCGCTGTGGACGGTGCGCGAGTCGCGGCCGTTCGACCGGCCGGTGCCGGCCGATCCGGTGGCGCGGCGCGACTTCGCCCGCCAGTTGCTGCAGGAAGCGGGCATCCGCCAGCCCAACTTCGGCACCTACCAGCCCAACCCCAACACCCTGCAGATCTTCGCCTTTTCCTTCCTCAAGTCGGAGCGCATCCTCTACGCGATCGACCGCAAGACCCTCACGATCGAGGAGCGCCGCTTCCGCTTCGACCAGTTCCTCACCGGCTGGCACGCGCGCGGGGGCTTCGAGCAGGACGGCTGGCTGGCGAAATCCTGGGGCGTCGTGGTCGATCTCGTCGGCGCGGCTCTGATCCTGTGGGTCGCGACCGGCCTGTACCTGTGGTGGGGGGTGCGCTCCGCGCGTCGCTGGGGACTGGCCACGCTCGCCGCCGGAGTGGCGGCATTCGGCTTTTTTGTCGCCCGCCTGTAGGCGGGCGATTCAGCGGAGGCCGATTCGCGAACCGGGCGCGGCCCCGCCAATCCCGGGATTGCCCGCCCGGACTCTTCCGGTGCGAATGCCTGCCGCCCCCGCCCCACCGTGCACCGCCTCCTCCCCCTCCTGCTTGCCGCCCTCGCCATGCCACCCTCCGCCTCCGCCCAGACCCGCGCCCGCGATCTCGGCATCTCCCCGGGCGTGCTCCCACCCGGCCGATCAGACGGCGTCACTGCTGCCCGACGGAGGCGGCAGGTCCGCGCGCCCGGTGCTCCGGGCTGGCCACGGCGCGCGGGGGAGCTCACGGTGGCTTCGTCCAACCAATCAATCAAACCCTGAACCCTATGCCGCCTCCAACCCGACCCTGCGGCGCGCTGCGCCCGCTCCTGCTCGCCGTCTCCGCGCTGTTCCTCCTCCTCACCCCCGCCCTGCGCGCCCAAGCCGGCACCGGCACGATCGAAGGCCGGGCCGCCCACCCCGCCACCGGCGAATTCCTCGAGGGTGTGCGCATCACCATCGAGGACACCGCGCTCGCCACCGCCACCGACGCCGACGGCAACTACCGCCTCGCCGGCGTGCCGGCCGGCGCCGCCCGCGTGCGCGCCTTCTACACCGGCCTGCCCGTGCAGACCACCACCGTCAACGTCGTCGCCGGGCAGACCGTAACCCACGACCTGCGCTTTGCCGCCGACGCCCGGCCCGCGCCTGACGGCACGGTCGTCAAGCTCGATGAGTTCGTCGTCTCCACCTCGCGCGAGATGTCGGGCGCCGCCCTGGCGATCAACGAGCAGCGCTTCGCCGCCAGCATGAAGAACGTCGTCGCGGTGGATGAGTTCGGTGATGTCGCCGAGAGCAACGTGGCCGAATTCCTGAAGTTTCTCCCCGGCGTGAACATCGACTACGCCGGCGGCAACGCCCGCGACGTCTCGCTCAACGGCGTGCCCGGCGACTACGTGCCGGTGACCATCGCCGGCTTCAGCCTGGCCAGCGCGGTCGGCGGCGGCGCCGGCGGCACCAACCGCGCGGTCGGCCTCGATCAGGTTTCGATCAACAACCTCTCCCGCATCGAGGTGGAGTACTCACCCACGCCGGACTCGCAGGGCAACGCCCTCGCCGGCTCGGTCAACATGATCCCGCGCAGCTCCTTCGAGCGCGCCCGGCCCCAGTTCAACTTCAGCACCTACGTGATGATGCGCGACAACGCGAAGAACTGGAGCCGCACCCCCGCGCCCCGCCACCCCACGCGCAAGATTCACCCGGGCGCCGACTTCTCCTACGTCGCCCCCGTCTCGAAGAACTTCGGCTTCACCCTCTCCGGCGGCCTCAGCCGGCAGTACTCCGGCGAACCCAAGGCCACCCTCACCTGGCGCGGCGTGCAGGCGGTCACCAACGGCAACGCCTATCCGCACACGCCCTTCGGCCAGCCCTACCTCTCCGCCTTCTCCGTCCGCAACAGCGGCAAGGACACCAAGCGCTCCTCCTTCGGCGCCACCGTCGACTGGCGCCTCGGCCGCTACGACCGCTTCTCCTTCTCCGTCCAGGCCTCGACCTTCGACGTGCTGATCAACCACAACGAGCTCTTCTTCGAGGTCGGCCGCGTCGCCCCCGGCGCTTTCTCGCTCAAGCACACCCAGGGCACCGCCGGCGCCGGCAACGTCCAGCTCGTGACCACCGGCAACTCCCGCAACAACTACACCTACATGCCGTCGCTCACCTGGCGGCACGACGGCCCGGTCTGGCGGGCCGAGGCCGGCCTCTCCCTCTCCCGCGCCAGCAATCGCAACGAGGCGCTCGACTCGGGCTTCTTCGAAACCACCACTTCGCGCCGCGCCAATGTCACCGTCGCCTTCGACGACATCTTCTACCTGCGGCCGGGGGTCGTCAGCGTGACCGATGCCGCCGGCCAGCCGGTCAACCCGTATTCCCTCGACAGTTACGTCCTGACCGCGACCACCGGCAACGAACGCGCCACCAACGACACCAAGCGCACCGCCTACGCCAACGTGCGCCGCGACCTGCCCGGCGCCCTGCCGCTGACCGTGCGCGCCGGCGTCGACTTCCGCGAATCGACCCGCGACCAGCGGTTCGACACGCCGCCGTTCACCTATGTCGGCCGCGACGGTGTCGCCAGCACCACGCTCACCGCCACCAGCGACGACCTCGCCCGGCCCTTCCTTGACCCGAGCTACTCCAGCCGCGTCGCGCCCTACGGCTTCCCGAAGATCGAGGGCGTGAGCAGCGAGCTGGTCTACGCCCACTACCTCGCCAATCCGACGCACTTCATCGAAAACGCCGGCGGCAACACCGCCTACCGCAACCGCGTCACCAACTCCAAATTCGCCAGCGAACTGGTCTCGGCCGCCTACCTGCGCGGTGATCTCTCGCTCCTCCAGAACCGCCTCAAGCTCGTGGGCGGCGTCCGCGTCGAGCAGACCAACATCGAGGCCGAGGGTCCGCTCACCGACCCGAGCCGCAACGTGCAGCGCGATGCCCAGGGCCGCCCCATCCTCGGCGCCAACGGCCGCCCGCTGCCCATCGTTCCCGCCAGCAACGCCCTCGGCGTCTCCCAACTCACCTTCCTCGATCGCGCCGCCCACACGGAGAAGGAATACCTGCGCTGGTTCCCCAGCCTCAACGCCAGCTTCAACGTGCGCGAAAACCTGATCGCCCGCGCCTCGTGGTCGACCTCCGTCGGCCGGCCCAACTTCAATCAGTACGCCGGCGGCGTCTCCGTGCCCGACCCCGAGAACCCCTCGCCCGCGGACCAGATCACGGTCAGCAACGTCGGCATCAAACCCTGGAGCGCGCGCAGCATCAACGTGCGGCTCGAGTATTACCTGAAGGGCGTCGGCCAGTTCACGGTCGGCGCCTTCCGCCGCGACTTCGAAAATTTCTTCGGCAGCACCACGCTCGAGTCGACGCCGGAGTTCCTGGAGAACTACGGCCTCGATCCGAACATCTACGGCCAGTACCCGGTCGTCACCCAGCACAACCTTGCCACCACGGTGCGCATGCAGGGCCTCACGGTGAACTACCGGCAGCCGCTCACCTTCCTGCCGCAGTGGGCGCGCGGTCTCACGGTCTTCGCCAACGGCAACGCCCAGCGCCTGCTGGGTTCGGCCACCGCCAACTTCCCCGCCTTCATCCCGCGCACCGCCAACTGGGGCTTCAGCCTCAACCGCGGGAAATACAATCTGCGCGCCAACTGGAACTACCGCAGCCTGCAGCGCCGCGCCGCCATCAACAGCACCGCCACCAACGGCATCGAGCCCGGCACCTACACCTGGTGGTCCAAACGCCTCTACGTCGACGTCAACGCCGAGTACCGGTTCTATCGGCAGCTCGCCCTTTTCGCCAGCCTGCGCAACGTCGGCGACGCCCCGGACGACATCAAGGTCTACGGCCCGAGCACGCCCAAGGAAGCCCGCTTCCGCCAGCGGATCGAGTTCGGCTCCCTCTGGATGTTCGGCGTGAAGGGCACGTTCTAGCAGCCTGTCGGACTTGGAACACAGCATTCCTTGGTACTCGCTGGCTGCGCCGGCAGGCGAGCGGGCCAACTCGACAGGCTGCTAAACGAAAATGCCCGTGGCATTTTCGCGAAGGACGGGTCGGTCTTAGGACAAAAGAGGTTATTCGCGGATCTTAGTGGGTGCCAGAGGGGCAGTTTACGGACAGGCCGGTC
>CAZDGC010000189.1:0-4765 GCA_964504885.1 uncultured Opitutus sp. | reverse complement strand
GCGCGTCGCGCCCCGAGTTGATCGCGGATGCGGCCGAGTTTCGCCGCGGCGACGGGATCCCGGCCGCTGCCGAGTTTGATCTCGAGCAACACGTCCGCCCGCCCGCCACGCTCGATGACCAGATCGGCTTCGTGACCGTCCGAGGTGCGCCAGAAAAAGAAATCCGCAAACGGATCGCGCACGCGCGTACGCCGGATGACGTCCTCGATGAGAAACGTCTCCCAACTGGCGCCGGCGACGGGATGGGCGCGCACGGCTTCGCGGGATCCGAGGTTGAGGAGGTGGTGGAGCAGGCCCGTGTCGCGCAGGTAGGCGCGCGGCGCCTTGACGAGACGTTTGCCGACGTTGGCATGGAAGGGGCGCAGGCGGCGGAGCAGAAACGTGCCCTCCAGCAGGTCGAGATAGCGCTGGACGGTGTGCACGGATACGCCGAGCGCAGCGCCGAGGGCGGAATGATTGAGCAGGCCGCCCTGCTGGTGCGCGAGCATCGTCGCGAGCCGGCGCAGCAGCAGCGGGTCCGTCGTCAATCCGAGGCGCGCGAGATCGCGTTCGACGTAGGTCTGCCAGTAGGCGAGCCACCACTCGCGGAACGACACCGCGAGCGCGCCCGGCATGCCCCCGGCGATCCACAGGCGGCCAACGACGTCGGTGAAGTCGTCCGACGGACCGGCGACCTCGGCTGCCACCAGCGGATCGAGTTCGAGCGTGCCCACGCGTCCGGCCAGGGTTTCTGAAACCGCGCGAACCAAGTCGGGCTGCGCCGAACCCAGGAGGACAAACCGAGCCGGGGGCCGCGGCGTGGCGTCGATCAGGCCGCGCAGGACGGGAAACAATGCCGGGGCGAGTTGCGCCTCATCGAAGAGGATGCGACCCGGCCCCAAGCTTTCCACGGCGAAGCGGGTATCCTGCGAAAACCGTTCGCGCACAGCGGGATCTTCGAGATCGACATAGGTTGCGTCGGCGAACGCCTGCCGGGCCAGAGTGGTCTTCCCAACCTGCCGGGCTCCGAGGATGACGACCGCCGGAAATTGGGCGCAAAGATCGTTGAGTCGCTCACGAGCAATACGTTGGAACACGGCTTGCAAATTTGAGCATTGTCTTCAGAAATGCAAGCCGCGGTCGTTTTGCATCAGGTGCGTCTGGCGGTTGACGGCGACAAAGTGCGGCCTGGTTCCGGCCGTGGGCGGGGCGCATCTCAGTTTATTGCACCCCGGAGCGCAGGCGGAGGCAAAGCCTCGTCTGCCGACGGCGGGCGATCCCCGGTGACGATACGTCCGGGCCCCCGCGGCCGGCGCCATCAGAATCTCCGCGTCACATCGCCAGACACCACCCGCGGCAGCCCGACCAGCGCGCGGGTGGTGCTGCTGGAGGAGGGGATGTAGTAGCGCAGGTTGGTCAGATTATCGACCTTCGCCGTGTAACTCCACCCCCGGCGGCGAAGACTGAGTCCGAGATTCCAGACCGTGGAGGACGGGATGATGGAGTTGGATCGGCTGGTGGTAGGGAACGGAGCGATGCCCGTGAGGACACCTTGGTTGACACTTTCGGTGTAGACGAAGCCACCGCTCACGCCCAGGCCGTCCAGGCGGCCGCCCTTGATCGCATACTTGCCGAAGAGCTTCACGACATTGCGTGGATACCTCGAGACCTCGATGCCTTTCGTCGTGGCGTCGCCGGTGGCGGTGAGGCTGCCGCCGATCAGGGTGCTGGCTTTGGTGCGGGAGTAACCCGGAATCAACTGCAGGTTCTCCGTGACGCTCACCACGCCGCTGACTTCGAGGCCCTTGGCCTCCACCTGGCCGATGGCCGCGGCGGTTTCACCGCGGGGGCCGGTCACGCCGGTGGCGTAATTGAGGATGTTGTTGGTCTGGGTGAGCTGGTAACAGGAAATCGTGGAGGTGATGCGCCCGTCGAGGAAACCGGTCTTTACGCCCGCCTCCTTCTGCTGGCCGATGCCGGGCGGGTAGATTTCGCCCAGATTGTTGGTGTTCGTGCGGGCTTCGTAGGACTCGGAGTAACCGGCGAACACGCCGAGGGAGCGCGAAATATCGTACACGCCGCCAAAGCGTCTGGCGTTGTCCCAGTTGGACTCCCCGCGGGTGACAGTGTTGACGGGGGCGCGTCCGGCCCGGGCGGCGGCCGCGTTTTCGGCGTTCTGACGGACGCGATCCCGGCTGGTGGTCTCGGACTTGATCAGGCGGATGCCGGCCGAAAGTTTCAGGCGATTCGCCAGGAGCGAAAGCTGGTCGTTGACATAGACGCTGCGGGCGTCGACGCGCGTCATCTGCTGGTTGTAGGTCACGATCTCGGCGGGGTACGGGTAGGAGCCGGGGTTGGGTTGGAGCAGATCGAACGGTGCGCTGGCGATGCCGCCCAGGCCTCCGCGGGTGCGGCGGACGTTGACGTAGCTCTTGTCGAGCTTCCACTCCACGCCTGCGACGGGCCGGTTGATCAGGGAGCCGAGCGCGAACTGGCCGACGATATCCGCCTGCAGGTAGTAGTTGCCGATGCACCGTTCCATCTGTTGCAGGTAGCCGTTCGGATAACCGTTGGCGGGATCGGCGGCGCCCCGGTTGAGGGTGCGGTTGTCGCCGTTGAGGGCGGTGGCCACCCGCGGGTCATCATCATTGAGGAGGTTGGTCGTGGTGAAGGCCGCGGCCCGGAAGAACCACGCGCGACCGAACTCGTGAAGGAAGGTCGTCATCATCGAGTACTTGGCGTTGTTCGTGTGCCAGTAGTCCTCGGCGGGATTGGCGTGGTCCGGCACGCGGATGATCGCGCCATTGGCCGAGCGATCGAAATAGTCGTAGCGATAGCCGATCACCGTGCGCTGGAACGTGAGGTCGGGTTCGACAATCAGCCGGGTGCGGTCGCTGATCTTCCAGAGCAGCGAGGGGCGGATGAACTGGCGATCCAGCCGCACCCCGTCCTGCCGGCCATCGGTGTGCTGCAGCACCGCGATCAAGCGGTAAGCGAGCCGGCGGCTCTGCCCGACCGGTCCGGTGGAGTCATAGACGACGCGCAGGTTGGTGGCGTCGTTGCGGTACTGGAGGCCGAGGGAATGGGCGGGGCGAAAGGACGGCTTCTTCATGATGCGGTTCACGATGCCGCCCACGCCCGAGACATTGCCGAACAGGATGCCCGCCGGACCCTGCAGCACCTCGACCCGCTCCACGGCCGCCTGCTCGGTCGGAAACGAGCGCGAGATCGTGAACCCGTCCGCGAGCGGCAGGCCCCCGGCGAATCCGCGCATCTGATACGTCTCGTTGCGATAGTCGCCGTCGAGATTCAGGCCGGGGGCGAAGCGCAGGATGTCGTTCAGATCGAACGGCACCTGGTCGCGGATGAAGTCCTCGTTCAGGACGTAAACATTGCTGGGAATGTCCTTGATCGGCGTGTTGCTCTTGGTTGCCGAGACGGCGTTGGTCGACAGCAGGCCGCGATCGGCCGTGGTGGTCACCTCGAAGGCGGAGAGCACCACGGCCTCGTCGGCGGCCCGGGGGGTGGCGGCGGGGGTTTGGGCCCGGGCGGGGGCGAGCAGGCAGGCCGCGAGACAGGCGGGGCGAAGCAGGGAGCGCATGGGCGACAGGGGGAGGGTGGTAGGTAAAAAAAGGATACCCGAAGCGGCGCGACGCTCCCCGGTCCGGCCCCCGCCCTCAACCACCGCGTGGTTTAAACGTTGACCGCAGGAGGCGGCACCGGGGCGCGGCGCCGGACGGCGGCGGTCCCCGGTCCGGCCTGGGACGGTCGCGAGGCGACCCAGCGCCCGGGAAAGTAGAAGGTCCTGGGCAGCGTCGGGACGCCGGTTTCCGAGGCGATCAATTGCATCGCGATCACATCGACGGCGGCGGCCGCCACGGCGGCGTAGCGCTGATCGATTCCCCCGACCTGGGGTTGGGCGGGGCTCCAGTAGAGGGTCGCCACCTCCAGCCCGAGACGGCGCACGACCGCACGAACGCCGGGGGCGGAGAGATAGCCGGTGCGGCTCACGACGAGGGCGTCGGGCCGGCTGCGACGGATCCATCCGGCCAGCATGGAGCCGTCGTGCGGACCGGCGAGGTGCAGCAGCCCCCGGGCCCGGGCCGGATCGGGATGGCACGCGAGGAAGGCCCCGCTGATGCCCCGCTGGGCCCGTTCGTTGGTGTCGTGATCGACGATGGCGGCCACCCGGCGGAAGCCGCGCTGCGCCAGTTCCAGCAGGGTGGCGCGCATGCCCTCGTAATGATGATACGCGACCCGGTGGGGCTCCGGGCTGCAGGGGGTGGTGCCGATGATCACCGCCGCGAGCTCCGACCAGTCCCACTCCAGGCAGATCTGGTTCTGCCGCCCGATGGCAGGGGCCAGCACGACCCCGTTGATGCCGCGGGCGCGCAGCACATGGCGCAGTCGCCGGGCGGTCATGCCCGGGGCGCGGAGCCAGAATTCCTCCAGGGCAATCCGGAGTTGGCCGGCACGCTGCCGCACCCCTTGCAGGACCTGGCTGAAGAACCAGGCGTGTTCCTCCGCCTCCCCGGGGGGATGCAACCAGATCAACGCGACGCGTTCGAGCGCCGTGCGCTGGTTGCCGTGGCGGAGGTAGGACATACACCGCGAAACCAGCGGATTGGCGCGGTAGCCAAGCTGGCGGGCCGCGGCCTCGACCCGGGCGATCGTGGCGGCGGGGATCTTCGGACTGTGCCGCAGCGCGAGGGAAACCGTGGCCACGAACAACCCGCAGTGCTCCGCGACCTGATGCTGCGAAACCACCCGGGCGGACATCGCGGTG
>CAZDGC010000188.1:0-4777 GCA_964504885.1 uncultured Opitutus sp. | reverse complement strand
CGTCCCGCGTCCCCCGCTGGCCCCGTGGATCGACATCTCCCGCGACACCTACCATCAGTTCTGTGACCGACGCCTCCTGATCTTCAACCTCGATCAGGTCGACCGCTTCGCCGCCACCGCCGACGAGACCTTCGCCATCCAGCGCACCACCAATCGCATCTGGCAGATCGTCGAACCCTACCGCGCCCCCGCCGACGACCTCCTCATGCTCGAAACGTTCGCCGAACTCGCCAGCCTCGAATTCCTCGCCTTCGAACGCGAGGTCGCCACCGACTTCGCCGCCTACGGTCTCGCCCCGCCCCGACGTCAATACCGGCTCGAACAGACCCGAACCCTCGACGAAGGCCCCGCTCACCACGTGCTCGCCCAGGTCGATTTCGGCAACCCCACCGGCCACCGCTACTACGCCCGCCGTTCCCTCGAGAACTCCGTCGTCCTGGCCCTCGACCCCGTCCGGCTCCCCCGCGCCGCCTTTCAGGTTCGCGACCGCCGGATCTGGAACGTCACCACCAACCAGCTCGCCGCCGTCACCGTCAGCGAAGGTCCCCACCTCCGTCGCCTCGTCCGCACCGGCCCCATGGAATGGGCCCTCGCCGCGACCGAAAGCGCCGCCGCCGAACTCGCCCGGCCCGCAAATCCCCGGCTGCGTCAGTTCCTGGTCCGCCGCACGGGACCGGCGCAGCCGGCCGAGGACTGCGACGGGCAATGGGTGATCGCCGGGCCCGCCACCGCCGGACGGTTCACCGCGGTGGGCTACCATTTTGGGCGGTGGATCGCAGAGGAGTTGGGTGTCCCGGTGGGCCTGCTCAACGTCGGCGCGAGCGGCACGCCCATCGAGGGGTGGATGAGCGCGGAGGCGATTGCCCGCGATTCCGCGTGGCAGGCCGGTGCCGCCGCGGCGGAACGCCAGGAGCGCGACTATCCGGCCCGCCTGCAGGAGTACGCGTCCCGCGTCGAAGCCTGGTTCGCGCAGACGGGCCGGCGCGATCGCCCCGCCGCGCCGCCAGCGGACTTCGCGGCGCCCGGCGTGCCGCTCCACGACTGGTCCACGGTCGAGTTGCCGGGCGAACCCACCGCGGCCGCCCTGCCCGCCGCCAGCGCGCTCTGGCTCCGCCGCCGCGTGGCCGTGCCGGAAACCGAGCCCGTCGGGCTCGAGCGCGGATTCCAGCTTTCACTCGGCGTGATCCACGGCGCCGACGCCGTTTATTGGGACGGCGTCGAAATCGGCACCACCGGCTTCACCTCGCCCGGCGTGACGCGCCTGCGCCGCTACGTCGTGCCGCCGGCGCTGCTCCGCCGCGGCGCCACGGCCACGCTCGCCATCCGCATTTTCGACCCCCTGGGCCGCCCCGGCCTGATCGTGCCTCGCGATCCCCCGCTCGTCGCCGGCACCGTGCCGCTCGACGGCCTCTGGTACGTAAAGGTCGAATACACCCTCGCCACCGCCGCCACCCCGCTGCCGCCGCTGCCCGTCCCGCCGGCCCGCCCGCGCGGCGCACCCTCGCGCCAGTTCAACGGCCTGATCGCGCCGCTCACCGGCGCCGCGCTCCGCGGTTTCCTCTGGTACCAGGGCGAGTCCAACGTCGCGCGCGCCGCCGCCTACGCGGACAGCTTCGCCCTGCTGCTGGCCGACTGGCGCGCCCGTTGGGGCCGCGACGATCTGCCGTGCTATTTCGTCCAGCTCCCCGGCTACGGCGAACCCCCGGCCGTGCCCGGCGACAGCGACTGGGCTGAGTTGCGCGAATCCCAGGCCCGCGGTCTGGCGCTTCCCCACACGGGCATGGCCGTGGCGATCGAGCTCGGCGAGGAGCTCGGCCTCCACCCGCGGCGCAAACGCGAGATCGGCGAACGCCTCGCGCGACTCGCCCTCGCCCGCACCTACGGCCGGCCGGTGATCGACGGCGGCCCGCGGCTTGTTTCCGCCACGCGGGAGGGCGCCACCCTTCGTCTCCGGTTCTCCGATACCCACGGCGGACTCGTCGCCCGCCCGCTGCCGGCCCGCTACGCCCCGGATCGCTCGCGCCCCGAGCGCCTGCGCCCGCTCGTGCGGCGCGCCCCGGCGGGTGACTTGGAGGGTTTCGCCGTCTGCGGAACGGATGGCCGCTGGGCCTGGGCCGCCGCCGTCATCGCGGGCGACAGCGTGGTCGTCTCCGCCCCGGACGTGCCGGCGCCGGTCGCCGTCCGCTATGCGTGGGCGGGCCACCCGTGGGCCAACCTCGCCAACGGCGCCGGCCTGCCCGCCGCGCCGTTCCGCACCGACTCCTTTCCGCTCACCACCGCCCGCACCTCCCTTTCCCCATGATCCCGTACTTCGCTCCCCACCTCCCCGCCCGTCTGCTTCCGTTCGCGCGGTGGCTCGCCGCGTCGGCCTGCCTCGCCACGGCCGCCCTCACCTCTGCCTCGGCCGCCACCACCGAAGCCCTCGCCACCCAGCCCGGCATCGTCCGCAGCGAGGCGATCTTCACCCACGCCCCGTATCCCCAGTGTCATGCCTCCACGATCGTCGAGACCACGGGAGGCGGGCTCGTCGCCGCGTGGTTCGGCGGCACCCGCGAGGGCCATCCCGATGTCGGCATCTGGGTCTCGCGCCTGGTCGAAGGCCGGTGGACGCCCGTGGTCGAGGTGGCCAACGGCGCCGAGACGGAGACGCCGCGCGTGAACACCCTCAACCCCGTCCTGTTCCAGGTGCCCGGCGGCCCGCTGCTGCTTTTCTACAAGACCGGCAAATGGTGGGCGTATGTAAAGCGCTCCACCGATGGCGGCCTCACCTGGTCGGCGCCCGAGCGCCTCTACAACGGTCTCTTCGGCCCGGTGAAGAACAAGCCCGTGCTGCTCTCCGACGGCTCCATCCTCAGCCCCACCAGCACGGAGTTTCCGGGGCACAAAGGGCGCATGTGGCGCGTGCAGTTCGAGCGCAGCGTCGACGGCGGCAAGTCCTGGCAGGTCATCGGCCCGATCAACGAGGGCTTCGCCATCCACGCCATCCAGCCGAGCGTGCTGTTCCACCCCGGCGGGCGCCTGCAGGCCCTCGGCCGCACCGGGCAGGGAAAAATCTTCGAGGTCTGGTCCGAGGACGAAGGACGCACCTGGGGCCCGCTCACCCTCACGTCGTTGCCCAACCCCAACTGCGGCACCGACGCCCTCACGCTGCGCGACGGTCGCCACCTGCTGATCTACAACCATACCACCACGCGCCCCGACGGGAAGAACGGCCCGCGCTCGCCGCTCAACGTCGCCGTGTCCCCCGATGGCCGGCGCTGGCACGCCGTGCTCGTCCTCGAGGATCAGCCCGGCGAGTTCTCCTACCCCGCGGTCATCCAGACCCGCGACGGCCGCGTGCACGTGACCTACACCTGGAAACGCCAGACCATCCGCCACGTCATCCTCGATCCGGCGCAACTGGTCTTGCGCGGCGAAATCGCCGCCGGACAGTGGCCGCAATGAACGTCCGCCCGTTCTTCCACGCCTCGGCCCTCTTGGCCGCCGCCGGCTTCACCGTCGCCCCCGTTCGCGCGGCCGAGGCCCTCGCCCTCGAGTCTCCCGCTCTGCGCCTGCGCTGGGAGTCCACGGCCGAGGGCTGGCGCGTCGCCGAGGTCGCCGCCCGCGCGGGCGACCGACTGCTGCCGCTGGGCACACCCTCGGGCGCCTACACGATCCTCTTCGCGGCGACGGAGCCTTCGGCCGCGCCGGTGCCGCTGCCATGGGCCGGGCACCCGGACGGGTTTCCCGAGCCCAACTACCGCTACCTGATTCCGACGTGGCGCGAAGTCACCACCGCGGTGGCGCTCAACACCGCCGGTGAGGCGCACACCTTTCTCCCCGCTGCGGCCGAACGCCGGCCCGATGGCGCGGTGGTGTTCGCCAGCGAAACGGACGCCGCCCGGCTCCGCGCGGAGTGGCAGCTCGATCCCGCGCACCCCGGCGACGTGCGGGTCACGCTCTCCCTCGTCGCGAAACGCGCGGGTTGGTTCTCCCTCGCCTCGCCCACGCTCGCGACCCTCGCCCCCGCCGACCTCGCGTGGGCGATGGTGCCGGGGTATTTCCAGGGCCGGGAGTTCCAGCCGGACTTCGTGCGCGCCTACGCCTATGGCCACGGCCTGCCGGAGCGTCCCGTGCTGGTGCGCGAACGCGCCGCGTCGACCCTCGCCCCGCTGATGACCCGTCGCGACGGCGGCACGCTCGCCGCCGTGCCCGAACCCGGCACCGCCGCCGATCCCTGGGAGTACGACCAGTCGACGCGATCGGTCTGGCGCCTCGGCCTCTCCCACCTCAATCGCGCCGGCCAGCTCTCGCCGACGCTCTACCACCCCGTGCTCGGGCAGACCGGTTCGCACCTCGCCGCCGGCGACGCGGTGACCTTCCGCCTGCGCTACGTGCTCCGCCCCGGCGACTGGTTCTCCGTCCTCGACCACGTCGCGCGCCGGATCTACCGCGTCGGCGATCTATTGGACCTGCAGCAGCCGCGTCGCTCCCTCAGCGAGCGCCTCCACGCGATGCACCGCTACGTCACGGATCCTGTGACGTCGCTCTGGCAGACTGAGACGTATCAGGGCGTGACGATCGGCGCCCAGGCCTACCGCGGCGGCGTGCTCAACGCCCAGGGCGACGCGATGAAGAACTCCGACCACGGCGCGATGTGGATGCTCGCGCGGCTCAGCGGCGATCCGGCGCTGGTGCGCGATCGCCTGCCGTTCGCGCGCAATTTCAAGCTGCAGCAGCAGGCTGCACCTTATACGCATTTTTTCTTTCGGGAGCTTCGGAGCAGCACAAGGAGGAG
>CAZDGC010000187.1:0-6116 GCA_964504885.1 uncultured Opitutus sp. | reverse complement strand
GAGGCGATCGACTGGCGCGAGGTGCGGGTCAACACCCGTGGCACGGGCGACGCCCGTCCGAGTTGGCCCGCACGCTGCCAAAAAAACACGCGGATCGCTCCAAGCGTGATTTTCCAAGTCCGACGGGCTGCTAGCGATCGAGTTCGGCGATCAATCCATCCAGATCCACGGCCTGTACTCCGGGACTCAGGGCCCGCAAACGCGGCGCGCTGCCGGCCGGCCGATGCACCAGCCAGGCGTCGCGCAACTTCCTCCCCAGCGCACGCCCCAGTGACAACAGCGGGACCGCCATTCCCGGTGTCACCGTTCGTCCCGACTTTGCCTCGATCAGCCGCAGTCGTCCGCCTGTGGTGGGCACGACGAAATCCACCTCCAGGCCCTGCTCGTCGCGGAAATAGTAGAGTTCCCGTCGGCCTCCCCGATTGAGCTGGGCTTTGGCGATTTCCGCCGCCACGAATCCTTCCCACAGCGCGCCCGCAAACGGCGACCGCTCCATTTCCTCCCGGCGGCGCAATCCCAACAGATGACAGGCGAGCCCGGCATCGAGCCAATAGAGTTTGGGCGACTTGAGCAGCCGTTTCCCGAAATTCTCGAAATACGGTGGCACCAGCGCCACCAGGCCGGTGGTTTCGAGCACACTCAGCCACTGCGCGATGGTCGGTACCGACACGCCGAGCGGCGCGGCGAGATCGGTCTTGTTCAGGACCTGCCCGTGCCGGCTGGCCACGATTGCCATGAACCTCCGGAACGTCGCGAGATCGCGCACCTGCGTAACCGCCCTCACGTCGCGCTCCAGGTAGGTTTGCACATACGAACTGAACCACAACTCTCGCGCCGCCGGTCGCGCCACGACCTCCGGAAAGCCGCCCGCCCACCAATCCACTTTCGGCGATTCGGTGCGCGCCAGCGGCAGCAAATGCAACACCGCCGCCCGCCCCGCGAGCGACTCCGTCACCCCCTGCATCAGCGCGGCCTCCTGCGAACCGGAGAGCAACCAGCGCCCGGCGCGGCGGGGCGCCTCGTCGATCCGGGTCCGCACATAGGGCAGCAACTCGGGCGCGTTCTGGATTTCGTCCAGAATCACGGGGGGCCGCAGCTCATCGAGAAACGAGCGGGGATCGGCGCGCACGCGCCCGAGCGTGTCGGGATCCTCGAGCAGCCGGTAGTCGGCGGCCGGCAGGGCGTGGCGCAGCAACGACGTCTTCCCCGCCCGGCGCGGCCCGGTCAGGACGACAGCGGGAAACTGGCGCACCGCCTGCCTCAGGGTCGATTCGAGGAGGCGGGGGACGTAACGCATGATTGAGATTCCTTAACCGGAACTTTAGAAAACTCAAGCCTGCTGAAACCACCGAAACGGCCAGGTGGCGGAAAGTCACCTCCGTCGACCCCGATGGCGCCGAGGGCCGCCGCGTTCCTCACGACGGGCTCCGGCCACCGACCAGCGCGGATCATCAGTTTCCGCAACCCGACCCCGTCGATGCCTTTGCGATTCGTGATGTGACCCCAAGGGCGCAGCCCAGAAATCCACTGACCCCGTGCGCCAAGCCCCGTGGCCTCACGCGGCCGGCGGCACGAGTGCGCCGTGCCGGACGAGTTCGCGGCGCAGCTCCGCCAGCGGCACCTGCCCCGGCGAGACGCCCGCCTTGGCGGCGAGGGCGGCGTTCGCGCCCGCGGCCTGGCCCATGCCCATGCACGAGGCCTGCACGCGCAGCGCCGAATTCGCGAGGCGGTCGCTCGACACGCACCGGCCGGCCACCAGGAGGTTGCGGCTGCCCTTCGGAATCAATGCCCCGCGGGGCACCGTCGGCACCACACCCTGCGGGAGGTACTTGGGCTTCACGCCACCCTCGTAGTGCAGATCGATCGGGTAGAACGAATGCGCCACCGCATCCTCGAACACGCGGCCGCCCTCATAATCCTCCACTGTTATCACCGTCTCGCCCACGATGCGGTAAGTCTCCCGGATGCCCGCCTCGGGCTGGAGGCGCTCGACCTTCATCAGCGCCAGCGCCGGCTCCTGCTGCAGGAAACGCAGCACGCGCAACAGCGCCTGGCGGCCCGCGACGTTGGTCTGCGTGTGCGATTCGGAGGTCGTGCCATCGGCGCCGGGAATATGGTTGCCGCTCTCGCCGCCGTTGCGCAGCCAACCGGCGAGGCTGCCGTTGAGGTCGGTGCGGTGGAGCGCCCCCGACTTCACCGCCGCCGCGTGTTTCGCCTGCAGCGCCTTTAATACGTTGGGGTCGATTTTGGCCACGTCGTAGCCGCCGACGCGATAGATCAACGTCCCGGGCTGCCGCGTTTCGTCCCGCATGCGCGCATAGCCCGCCAGCCCGACCGCCGTCGCGCTGCCGGTGCAATCCACGAGCTGCTTTGCGGTCACGTCGACGATCGTGCCCTTGCCCACCAGCCGCACGCGCCAGCCGCCGTCGGTCGCCTCGACCGTCAGCGGCGATTCGTAGTAGCGCAGTTGCACGCCGGCCTGCACGCAGGCCTCCTCGGCCAGCGCGGCGTAGAGCTGGCCGTTGATCCGCACCTGGTGCCGCCAGTGCCGCCAGGTGGTCTCGTTGATCCCGATGGAGAAGTCCGGCAGCGGATCGTTGTTCAGCTCCGCCGTCTTCTTCACCAATTCCCAGCCGATGCCGGCGATGACCTGTTTGCCCCACGCGTGAAACAGCCCGGGAAAATCCACGCCGCCGGTCGTGGTCGTGCCGCCGAGCTGGCTGCCGGCCTCGACCAAGATCGTTTTCGCGCCGAGCCGGCCCGCCTGAATCGCCGCAATGGCGCCGGCCGAGCCGCCGCCGATCACCAGCACGTCGGTCGCGAGCCGGCGCACGGTGGGCGGTGGCGTGGCGGCGACGAGCACGCTGCCGGCGGGGAGGGCACCGAGACTGGCGAGAAAATGACGGCGTTTCATGGGGAAGGAACGGAATGGCGAAGCGGGTGGGGAGCAAGCGTCCCCGGCCGTGCGACGGGCACAGGGCCGGTGCGATCAGCACGGGGCGCATCTGCCAATTGCCGGTGGTATGCCTGGAGGGCGACGCTTCGTCGTCGCCGGGAAGATCGGACGGAGAATCGATCGCCAAACGCGGCTGCGACGGAGCGCAGCCCTCCAGGATGACTTTTCATACGAGGCAACCGCCAACCAACAGATGCACCGCTCAGAACGTCGCCCGCACGCCCACCGTCGGCGTCACGCCGAACTTCTGGTAGAAAAGCGCCGCCGCGGGATTGTCGCCCACCTTCTGCATCCGGATGAAGGGCTCGTTGAGCACATTCCGCACGCTGAAGAACGCGAGGATCTTGGGCGCGAGCCGGAAGGAGCCGCCGACATCGACGTTGATCCGGTTCCGCTGGTACTGGGTGTTGGCCGAGTTGATCGGCCGCGATGACGCCCAATTCATGTTGGCGTACAACTGGCCGCGGCGGTGCGAGTAGTTCAGGCCCGCCGATACCAGGTGCGGCGACATGTTGGCCACGGTCACCTGGGCATAGTTCCGCGTGTAATTGGCCCGCACGCCAAATCCCGACCACGGCCGCGGCAGAAAGGACAGGCTCTGGCTGTATTCGAGCTCCATCCCGCGCACCCGCACGTCGTTCTCGCTCTGCGTGGTCGTGATGAACGTGTAGCCGTCGTAGAGCGTCTCGCCCGGGGCGAATTCCTCGCTGCCGATCCGCGTGCCGGTCTGGTGCAGGCCCTCGATGTTGTTCTGGAAGAAGTTCACCGCCGCCACCCCGATCGGTTCGAAGTAGCGGGCCAGCCGCACCGAGAAGTTGTCCGAGTATTCGGGTTTCAGGTTCACGTTGGGCGCATTCACAGTCAGCAGATCGTCGTTGACGGTCCAAACCCCCGCCAGGGAGGTGACCGACGGCCGCCGGATGGTCCGGCTGAATCCGACCTGCAGATCGAGCTGGCGAGTCAGGTTGTATTTCACCGCCGCGCTGGGGAACAGGTTGTCGTATCCGCCCGTGCGGTGAATCTTCGGCCGCGACAGGTACTGGTACTGCAATCCGGGGATCGTGGTGGCACGGCCGCCCGAGACGGCGTAACCCGCGGCCCGGACTTCGTTCGACGACCGGACATCAAACTCGAGCGCGTCCGTTTCCGTATCCTCGCGCCGCAGTCCCGCGCGCACATTGACCGCCCCGATCTTGGTCGTGCCCATGAGATAGAACGCCGTGATGCTCTCTTCGAAGTCCCGCGTGTTCGCGATCGTCGCGTTGTAGAAGTTGGTCGCCGTCATCCGGGACTCGAAGTCGCCCGGCCGCTCGCGAAACGTTCGCGCGATCTGCATCAGATCGGGCAGGAACACGCCGGCCCCGGTGATCGAGGCGGTGTGCATGCCCTGCGCGCTGTAATCCAGCACGATCGGCGACCGGTAGTCGCGCCACTGCCCGGCGCCCGCGCCCGGGCCGATGTAGGCGTAGCTCGAGGCCTCGCGGCGATTGGCATAGGCCCGGGTCTCCTGCTTCCACTTCGCCCCGGCCTTCCACACCACCGGCAGAATCCGGTGGGTGCGCAGCGTCACGATGCCCTCACCGGTCTGGAGGTCGTTGGTCGCGAAGCGCCCATCCTCGAGCGTGAGCAAGGGGGCGGAGTACAGCGCGCCGTTGTTCCAGTCCCCGCCCTCCGTCTGTGTCACCCGCCAGTCGCCGGAATTCAGCGCGGAACGTTCCGCGTTGAACCGCACCCCGGTGATCGCCAGGCCGCCCGAGGTGTACATGGAATCACGATACTGCATCGGATTGTAGGCGCTGACCGAATCCGAGATGCCGAACCGCCCCTCCACCATCAGGTCGTCGCGGGTGTACGTGAACCGCGGCGAGTAGGACTTGCCGTTGCCGACCTTGGCGATCGCGAGGGGCGTCACGGTCACCGTCCCGTTCGCGGTCGTGGTGAACCGCGTCAACGGATCCCCGCCGCCCAGCGCCGCCGCCGAGGCGCGGGTCCCGGTGTTGAAATTGACGGTCCGCTGCCCTGACCACACGTCGGAGTGGTTGTACATCACCCCCAGCGACAGCACCAGGTGGGGCGTGGCCTTGTAGTCGGCGGTGAGCGAGGCCGCGAAGCGCTCCACCGTCTGGATGATCTGCTGCGCATTGATCGCCGTCAGCACCATGGGCTCCGGCGAGGCCGCGGTCGGCGTGAAGTTGTACGTCATCGTCGTCGGCGCGCGCTGGATGTAGGAGTTCGACTCGCTCACGCCGAAGACCACCCCGAGTCGCCGGTTCAGGAAGACGTCCGAATATTCAAACTGGGCGCTCGGGAAGATCTTCCGCTGCCGCTCGTCGCCCGGGCCGAAACTGCGCCCGAGCGTGAGGTGCTCGGAGTGCCCCGTGAGGCTGAACGAGGCGGACACCCGCCGGCCCTCGCGGTCGAAGGCCCGCTTGGTCTTGAGGTTCACCGTGCCCGCCGGCGAGCTCGCGTCCACGTCCGCACTCACCGTCTTGGACACCTCGAAGGATTCCATCGCGCTGAGCGACACCTGCTCGAAACTGAAACCGCGCGACACGCCCTCTGCGTTGGCGCTGGGGTAATTCATGCCGTCGACGGTGACGCCCGCGTACTCCGTGCCCAGGCCCCGCAGGGAGACATAGCGCACCGTGCCATCGAGCGAATCGTAGTCGACGCCCGGCAGGTGTTTGAGGAATTCGCCCACGTTGCCCTCCGCCACGTCGCCCAACGCATCCGCGGAGACGCTGTTGGTGATGTTCATCGAGCTGCGCTGCTCCAAGATCGCCTTGGCGTTGCCCTCGCGCTGGCTCGAGACCACGAAGGCACCGAGCTTCACCGTGCCGTCGCCCTCCTCCTTGAGGGCGGTGCGCAGCTCGAAGTCGCGGGTCACGGTCTCGCCGGGGGCGAGCCGCAAGGTCGCCGTCGCCGGCTGAAAACCGGTGAAACTGACCAGCAGCGACACCTCGCCCGGCGCCAGGCCGCTGAGTCGATACACGCCACCATCGCCCGAAGTGACCGATGGACCGCCCACCACACGCACCTCGGCATTGCGCAGAAATTCACCCGCCGCCGGGTGGAAGATCCGGCCGGTGATCGTGGCCGTGCCACCATGGGTGTCCGGTAGTGCGATTACAAGTACGCCTCCAGACGTAGCTGGAAGCGC
>CAZDGC010000186.1:0-6352 GCA_964504885.1 uncultured Opitutus sp. | reverse complement strand
ATTGGCTATCGAAAAAAGATCCGTATAAGGTGTAGGACGGAGCAGCGCCCTCCGAAGCAAGAGATGTACCTATTCTCTGGACGGTCTCCTGCAGCCGGATCCAGTCGCGGCCAGTTCGATCACGGCGCCGGTGACGCGAATTCGGCGGTCGGCGGTCAGTTCGAGTATGAGGCGCGAGGAGCGGCGGACGGCGGCGCCGGTGGCAAGCAGGTAGGCGAGATCCACGGGGACGTTCAGCGCGGCAGGCCGCACTCGTACACGTACCACTCGGGATTGAGGCCGGCGAGCGGACCGCGGAGCTGGTCGAGTTCGGCGGCGGGGCCGTGGATCTCGACGCGCACGAGCGTGGAAATCGCGAGCATCTGCTGCACCTGGGCGCCGACGTTGGCGACGTGCGCAAGCAGCGCGGCGGCATCGCGGTAGGCCTCGCGGCAGAACACGGTGTCGCCGCTGATCGTGAACTCGTAGTGCAGCACGCCGGGCTCGGTCGACGTGCGCGCGAGAAATTCCTGCAACAGCGGCTTCACGGCGTCGCGCTGGCCGGGCTGAAGCTTGAAGTACGGGTGGATGCTGACGGGGATTGTGGGGGTGGCCATGGCGGGAGGGAACCGATCGGGCAGTAACGGGGAAAGAACGAAAGTGATGAAACTGGTCCGCGGAGACGGCAGCCCGGCCGCGAAGGGTGAGGAGGGCGGCAGCCGGAGGGGGGCTGAGAAGTACGAGAAGGGTTGAAAAGGGAGTGGTGGCAGCGGGGCGGGTCGGCGATCGAAGTGAGCCCGCCGGCGACCAGCGGATTGACCTCTTCCGGCTCCCGCTGATTGCCTTTGGCTCCCTGCCCGATGAGACTCCCCCACCTCACCCCGGTCCCCTCACTCCTTCTCGCTCTGCTGCCGATCTTGTCCGCGGCGTCGCCGGCCGCCGAAGGCATCGGCTGGAACCAGGACAACAAGCTATTCAAGCCCGCCAGCGCCCACGAGGGGCCGATCGCAGCTTTTCTCCGGCCGGCGGCCTTCGAGAGCCAGCAGGTCTATGAAAAGGATCGCTTCCCCAACCTCATCGTCGCCATGGACGGCACGGTGATCGCCGCCTGGAACGGCGTGCAGGTGCGCCGGAGCACCGACGGGGGCCGGAGCTGGGGCGAGCCGATTCCGATCGCCCGGGGCTTCATGGGCGGCGGCTTCCTGGTGGATGAAATCTCCGGTGACGTGCTCGCCTTCATCGAGGAAAAGCATCCGCCGGCCCCGATCCAGGTGTTCCGTTCGCGGGACCACGGAAGAACCTGGGCGAAACAAGAGGCGGTTTTTCACCCCAACTCCTTCGGGCATCTGCCATCGATGCACATGAACGAGCACGGCATCACGCTGCGCCGCGGCCCCTATAAAGGGCGGTTGATCCGGCCCTCCCGCTGGTATGGCCGCTCGAACAGCCCGGCGGAGATGTTCCCCACCCACTACACCAACGCACTGTTCAGCGATGACGGGGGGCGCTCCTGGAAGGCCTCCGAACCTTTTCCCGTGATGGGCTGCGGCGAAGCCTGCCTTGTCGAACTCGCCGACGGCACCCTGCACTACAACACGCGCCGTCATTGGGCGCCCGTCCCGGACGATGCACTCTGGCGCTGGTCGGGCGACAGCAAGGACGGCGGTATGACCTGGCACCATCCGCGGCGCTCCGCGATCCTGCCCGACGGCGACCCCGCCAGAACCTACGGTCTGATGGGCGGCATGGTCCGCCTGCCTGTGCTCGGCCGCGACATCCTGCTCTTCAGCAACATCGTCAGCCCGAAAGGCCGCCAAAACGGCCATGTCTGGACGAGTTTCGACGGCGGCAAGACGTGGCCGTTGCGCCGGCAGGTCTTCGCGGGGAACTTTGCCTACTCGTCGATGAATGCCGGTCGCCCTGGAACACCCTCCGCGGGCTGGATCTACCTGTTCTACGAAGGCGGCCCACAAGGCGGCGGCACGTTCGCCCGTTTCAATCTTTCCTGGGTGCTGGGGGGCGAGCGCACCGGCGATGGAGAGGTGCCGTCATGGGTGCAGGCGGGCACGGAGGGACGTTCACCCTGAGCGATCCCGCCGGGTCGCGCCCGGGCGCGCCCTGCTCGACAATCGCGACGCGCAGGGTCTCGGCCTGGTGTTGCGGACGGCGGAGCGCGGCGCGCTGTGGATCGCGCTGCACGACGGCCGCACCGAGTCCGCCTGGGAAGCGGCGCCGGCATCCTGCGCCCCAGCGAGGCGGTGGGGGACTTTCGCGCGGGACGGCAGGCGGGAGGCGCGATTACGCCGAGGCGCGGAGCAACCCGGAGGGGAAAATCGTCGCGCACTTGGGCGGATGCAAACAACACTCCCGCATGAATTCCGGAGTCATCCTTCGTTTTGCTCCCGTCGCCGCCTGGGTGCGGCTGGTCCTCGGCGCGGCCGCCGTGCTCTCCTCCGCCGGGGCGGCGCCCGCTTTCATCGATCGCCTGCTGCCGGCCCCGCGTGACGGTGGCTTCCGCCGCGACGACGCGTGGATCTGGTGCGGATCCGTCATCCGCGGCGCCGACGGGCAATGGCACATGTTCGCCTCGCTGTGGACGAAGCAGGTCGCTTTCACGCCCAACTGGCTCACCAACTCCCGCATCGTGCGCGCCGTGGCGGCGAAGCCGGAAGGCCCGTATCGGTATGTTGAGGACGTGCTGCCGCCGCGCGGCGGGAAGCACTGGGACGGCAAGATGACCCACAACCCGACCATCCACCGGCACGGCAACACCTACCTGCTCTACTACACCGGCAGCACCTACGACGGCCCGATCCCGGACGGCAGCTCCCCGCCGTTGCGGCGCGACAGCCCGATGCGGATCCAGGCGCGGGCCAACCAGCGCGTCGGCCTCGCCACCGCGCCGTCGCCCGCGGGGCCGTGGACGCGCCCGGACCGGCCGATCCTCGAGGTGCGCCCGGGTCAGTGGGATGCCCTGCTTACCACCAATGCGGCGCCGTGCGTCGCGCCGGACGGTTCGGTGCTGCTGCTCTACAAGTCGACCGCCCGCGAGGGCGACACGCTGAAGTACGGCGTGGCCCGCGCCGCGCATTTCCGCGGGCCTTACGAGCGGGTGGGCGGAGAGCCCATCAAGTGGTCGGACGATCCGCGGATTTCGTACGAGGACGCCTTCGTGTGGCGGGAAGGCGGGGAGTACCGGATGATCTTCAATGACATGACCGGGCGGCTCACCGGCGAGGATCACGCGGGGGGCTACGCGGTGTCGGCGGATGGCCTCCGCTGGACACTCGGTAATCCGCCGAAGGCGTACTCGCGGCGGGTGCGATGGGATGACGGTACGGAGGTGGTGCAGGGCTCGTTCGAGCGACCGCAGTTGATCCTTCAGGATGGCCGGCCGACGCACCTGATCGGCGCGACCGCGGATGGACCCGGCGGCTTCTCGCGGGCCTCGCACACCTGGAGCACGGTGATTCCGCTGCGGCCGTGAACCGGTGAGGCTCCAGCGGCGCGGGCGGGGCGGTCAGTTCCACTCGCTCCCGTTTGTGGCTACGGGGAAACCGGGCGAAACTCGCTTGCGGTTAGCGCTTGTGGGGTGAAACGGCCCATTCCCTGACGGGTGCCGGGCGGCCGCTCGAGGACGCGGAGGCCCTTTATCCCTCCTGCTTCACCAAGCGCTCGAGTTCGGCGAAGTAATGGCTGACGTCCTTCTGGTGTTGTTCGCCGTCGCGCAGGAATGACTGCACGTCGCGATTGTAGGTGTGGAACTTCAACTGGAATTCGGTCGTGCCGGCACTGCGCCCCTGCTCGACCTCGCGCTGCTGCGCCTCGAGCGCCGCCTTGCGCTGCTGCAACTCGGCCCGGCGCTGCTCCAGCAGCGTGCGCTCGTGCTGGAGGCGCTCCTGCAGTGGCTCGATGCGCCGGAAGGCCTCGCGCGAGAGTTGGTGCTTCCGACCGTCCCGCCCGGCTACCTCGACGGTGGCGGGTTCGGGGGGGGCGGCATACAACTCGCGTGCCTGCCTGGCCACGTCCGCCTCCATCGCCTGCTCGAACGTGGCCCCGGGCCGCACGGAGGGCGCGGTGTGCGTGAGTACCCAGAAGGTGATGGCAGCGGTCGCCACCAATACCACGGCGGCCAGGCCGTAGGCCCGCAGGGGTCGAGTAACCAGACGCGTCGCCCGGGCGCGACCTGCCGGCTTGGGAGCCGTCGGCGCCGGGGAGGGGGGCGCCTGGCGTTGCCGGTGACGCGGGTTGGACAGCGCGGCGTAGGCTCGCTTCACCCGCAGGAATTCGGCCGTGGTGTTGGCGTCCGGATTGAGGTCAGGGTGGAGCGACTTGGCCCGCGCGCGATACGCGGCCTTGATCTCTTCCAGCGTCGCCGTCGGCCTCACCCCGAGCACCGCATGAAAGTCCTCCTGGTCCGGGTGCGCCGTCATGGTCGGCCCGGATCGCCGGCCCGTGGTGCTCGGAGCTGGGATCGCATGGCTTTCCGAAACCGTGAGTCACCACTGGCTGCAATGCTGAAGTGCCGGGAGGGTTGTGCCGGGGCGCCGGCGCAGGACTCACAGCCGGTATTGCAGGGAAAGCAGGAGGGATAGCGCGACCCACATCAGGATCAGCAGCGGCGTTCCCACGCGCACGAAATCCGAGAACCGGTAGCCTCCTGCGCTGAAGATGAGCAATGAGCAGGTTGGTCTTGTACGCCATCGGCGTCGCGAAACTCAGGTTGGCCCCGTAAACTGCAGCGAGGGCAAAGGGCTCCGCCGGCAGCTCGAGCCGGCTAGCGATCTTCTTGGTGATGGGCGTGCCGATGATGGCGGCGGCCGGGGACGAGAAGGCCGCGACCGCGACTTCGATCCCGCGCCCGGTCTTCCCGCTCATTCCCGGACCGGAATCTGGAATGGGTTGGCCGAATCGGGATACAACACGCACTCGAGCCGCAGGAGCAGTTCGTACGGCGTGAAGTGCGTGGGGATCCGGGGGGCGGCTGGCCCGTCCCATCCGTCCTCGCTGTCCTCCGCCCGGGTGTCGCCGGCCACGAGGAGGCGTGCGCCGGCCCCGGCCGCGCCGAGGCGTCGCAGCAGGTTGCGTCCGGGATCGGAACCGGCATCGACGATGACCACCTGGTTGCGCCGGCCCAGGGTCGCGGCCGGCGGCGCCGTCTGGCTGAATTCGATCTCCATGCCGGTACCGCGCAGCACTTCGCGGCAGCGCTGGCGGAAGCCGGCATCGCCCGAAAGCACCAGCACGCAGACCGGCGTCGATCCGTGCGGGCGCGTTCCCTCTGCGGCCGGCGGGGTAACCGTGGTTTGTGCCATCGCGACTGCGACCTTAGGCCCGCGCTGCGCGGCCCGCAATCGTGGAACCCCCCGGAGCGGACTAGCAGATTCCACTAGCGAGGCCGCGCCTCAGACGCAGCGTCCCCGCCGGGAGGGCGGGTCTCGGCGGGCGGGGGCATACCTTCCGGGCTGGCGGCGGGCGGCGCCGGGCGCAGGTGGATGACGCGTTGCGGGAACGGCACCTCGATGCCGGCGGCGCGCAGCTTGCGCTCGATCGCGAAGTTGATCTCGCTGCGGAACCGCCGGGGCGCGTGGGCGAAGTCCTGGGTCCAGACCGCCAGCTCGAAATCCAGGGCGCTCTCACCGAAGCCCTGGAAGAAAACCGTCGGGGCCGGATCGATCAGCACGCCCGGGAGCTCCGCGGCCACCTCCAGCAGCACCGCCCTCAGCCGGTCCACGTCGGTGCCGTACGCGACGCCGATCGGCACCCGGATGCGCACGCGCGGGTCGCCGTGGCTCCAGTTGGTGATCGGGTGGGTGATGAGGTCGTTGTTTGGGACGATGATGGAGATGTTGTCGTTGGTGACGACGGTGGTGCTGCGCAGGCTGATTTGCTTCACCCGCCCGGCCACGCCGGCCACCTCGATGCGATCGCCGAGGGCGACCGGGCGTTCCGCCAGGAGGATCAGGCCGCTGACGAAGTTGCTGACGATGTTCTGCAGCCCGAATCCGATGCCGACGCCCAGGGCGCCCGCAATCACGGCCAGCGACCCGAGGTTCACGCCATGGGCGACGAGCACGATGTAAAAGCCGAGCGCGAGGTAGAGGTAGCCGAAGATGCGGCCGATCGCGAACTGTAGGCCGGGCTCGAACCGCGTCCGCGCCAGCACGCGCTGGATGACGAACCGCCGCGCCAGCGCATTCGTGCCGAGCACGAGCACGAACCAGAAGACGAGCAGGAGCACCGTGAGCACGGTGACATCCGACGACCCGACCTTGAAAATCGGATACTCCAGCCAGGAGAGGGGATCGAAGGCGCCGAAAAAGAGAGCGGGCATGGCGGGTTGCGGGGTGGGGGCCGGATCAGCCGAAGCGGC
>CAZDGC010000185.1:0-6974 GCA_964504885.1 uncultured Opitutus sp. | reverse complement strand
TCCAGCAAGTCGGTGATGCCCTGGTTCTTGACCGCCGCGACCGGCACGGTGATCGTTTCGCCGCCCCAGTCCTCCGGCGCGATCCCCCGTTGCTGCATCTGGTTCTTCACCTGGTCGAGATTGGCGCCCTTCACATCCATCTTGTTGACGGCCACGATGAGGGCGAAGCGCTCGGGGTGGTTCTGCTTCTCTGCCAGGGCAATCTTCAGCGCTTCCTCGGTCTGCGGCATGAAACCGTCGTCTGCCGCCACCACGAGAATCGCGATGTCGGTGACGCTGGCGCCGCGGGCGCGCATCTTGGTGAACGCCGCGTGACCCGGCGTATCCAGGAAGGTGATCTTCCGGCCGTTGTACTCGATTTGGTAGGCGCCGATGTGCTGCGTGATGCCCCCCGCCTCCCCGGCGGCCACGTTGGCCTTGCGGATGGCGTCGAGCAGCGAGGTCTTGCCGTGATCGACATGCCCGAGGATGCAGACCACCGGCGGGCGGCCCACCAGGTGCTTGGACTCGTCCTCCTCCGGCTTCTTTTCCTTCTTTTCCTTGGCGGCCTGCTGGGCGGCGGCGTCGCCGCGGTGTTTGATCTCAAGCAGAAACCCGTACTTTTCCGCCACCTTTTGCGCGACGGACTCCTCGATGTTGGAGTTCATCGCGGCAAAGCCGACGAGCTGGTTGAGTTCGGAAATCAGCTTGAACGGCTTGAGTCCCAGGGCCACGGCGAAATCGCGCACGACGATCGGCGGCTTCAGGTGCAGCACCTTGATTTCGCCGGGCGCAGCCGGGGCGGCGACACCAGCCAGCCCCGGGATGGCCGGTGGCGCGGGCGGCGCACCGGGCAGCGGCGGCGGCTTGGGCGCCATGACCGGAGGGGGAGCTGAAAGTCGCACCGGCAGCGGCGGCGGCGCGGAGGGCGCTTTGGCCGTAACCACGGGCGCGGGCGCCGGAGGTGGAACGAGCGGCGGCCGTGAACCCGTTGGCGGGACAGGCGGAGGCGTTACGACCGGCACCGGCACGACGGGCGCCGGCGGCGGAACCACCGGTGCCGGGTGAACCGGAACCGGGACCACCGGCCGCGGTGGAGCCACGGGAGGAGGAGCGGAAACGGGAATCCGCGGAGCGAGCGGGGCGACGGGAATCCGGGCCACCGGCGGGGGGGCGGAGACGATTCGGGGTGGGACCGGGATCACCGGCGCGGGCTTCGGCGGCGGTGCCACGATCACCGGCGGGGGCGGAGCGGCGGCGGCCTTCGCTGCGGCGGCCGCCTTGGCCAGCGCTTCCTTTTCCCGTTCGAGATCCTGCTTGGTCTTGACGAACACGCCCGTCGGCAGCACGACCCGCGGAGTGGCGGTCTCAACTGGCGGAGGGGTGATCGGTGCGGGCTCGGGAACCGGCACCGGCGGCGGAGCGGCCTTGGCGGCGAACTCCTCGCGCAACGCCTCGGCGTTGATGTTGTCCACCGTACTCGACACCGACTTCACATCCGGGGCGATGATCCGGCGCTCCTTCAGCAGCGCCATCATCTGCTTGTTGTCCAAGCCAAGTTCCTCGGCGAGTTTGTGGATGCGAATACTCATGCAGCGATCGAAACGGGAGCAACGGTGATGTTAAGTGGAATGACCGGAGGCGCGGCGGATGACATCAGCCGCCTCCTCGGGCGAAAAGCCGACGCCTTCCAGATCGGACGCCTCCACTCCATCGAACAACTCCAGCGAAACAAAGCCCGCCTTGACAAGCCGGAGGGCCAGTTCGTCGGAAACGCCGAGCCCGGCCACGAGCTTGCGCTTGGCATCGCCCTCGGGATCGGACCCGACGGCCTTGAACTCCTCGATGTCGAGACGCCAGCCGACCAACCGGGACGTGAGGCGCGCGTTCTGGCCCTTGCGGCCGATGGCCACCGCGAGATCGTCGGTGGCCACTTTGAGCAGGATGCGGTGCGACTTTTCGTCGAGCACGATCTCGCGCGGGATCGCCGGCTTGAGGGCCTCGATCACCATCTCGCGCGGGTCCGCGAAATACTTGATGATGTCGATTTTCTCGCCGCCGAGCTCACGCACGATGGTCTTGACGCGCGCCCCGCGCGCGCCGACGCACGCGCCGACCGGATCAACCTTGGGATCGGTGCTGGTGACGGCTATCTTGGTGCGGTAGCCCGGCTCGCGGGCGAACGCCTCGATCTTTACCGTGCCGTCGGACACCTCGGTGACCTCAAGCTCGAACAGGCGGCGCACAAACTTAGGGCTGGCGCGACTCAGGATGATTTCGGGGCCGCGCGGCGTGCTTTCGATCTCCATCAGCAGGCAGCGAATGCGTTCTCCCGGTTGATATTCCTCGCCCGGCACCTGCTCCTTGGCCGGCATCACGGCCTCCGCCTTGCCCAGATCAATGAACAGATCGTTGCGTTCCCGCCGGCGCACCGTGCCGGTAACGATGTTGCCGACCTGATCCTTGAAGTCGTCGTAAATGCGATCCTTCTCGAACTGCCGGAGCCGCTGCATCACCGCCTGCCGGGCGGTCTGGGCGGCGATCCGACCGAGCGTGGAGGGATCGATCTCCTTCTCCAGCACCTCGCCGATGACGGCGCCTGACTTGAACACCTGCGCCTTCTCCACGTGGATCTCGGTACGCGGGTTGCTCACGGAATCGACCACCTTCAACAACGCCCAGGCGTGCAACTGCCCGTTCTTCGGATTGATCTCAATCTTGAGCTCCTGGCCCGAATTGACGCCCTTCTGCGCCGCAGTCTTCAGCGCGTTCGCGATCGTGGCGATCATGTCGGCCCGCGGAATGCCCTTTTCCTTTTCCATGTACTCGAGGACGGAGAGGATTTCGCTGCTCATAGGGAGGATTTGGCGGGAAGTTGGGAAAAAAAAAGCGGGCCGCAGGGCCCACTTTTTGGAAAGTGAGTGTGAGAGAGTCGAACAAAGTAGCTGGGCACGGAAAATCTTGTCAAGCCCGCCGCCCCCCGGAAAACGGCGCGCCAACGCTTCACGCCCTCGAACGGGCGGCAATCGACGGGAGCGACACCCCGCCCCCCCCTCGCGCGAACTCGCTCCCGGACCTGACTGGGCATCCCAGCCCGCGCCCCCCATTTCGCCAGTGGTGCGCCCGAGCGAAAACGCGTTCTTCGTCGCGCCGTGCCGCGCGGCGCGTCAAGCCTCCACGCCGAGCTTTTCCAACAGCCGCTGCAGGTCGTCGTTACCGCGATATTCGATCACGATCCGTCCCTTCTTGGGTGAATGCAGCACGGCCACGCGCGCACCCAGATGCGACGTCAGCTTCTTCTCGATGCCCGCCACGGCCGTGGCATCCTGCGGTGACACTCCGGCCCGGGTCGCCCGCACCGCAGACCGCCCCCCGCTCCCCCGCGCCGACGCCGCCAGTTTCTCGGTCACCCGCACGCTGAGCCCCTCCTCGATGATGCGCCGCCCCAGCAGCCCGCGGTAGGAGGCGTCCTCAATGCCCAGCAGCACCTTGGCGTGGCCGACGCTGATCAGGTTCTTCGCCAGATACCCCTGCAGTTCGGCATCGAGCGACAGCAACCGCAGGGCATTCGCCACGGTCGCGCGCCCCTTGCCCACCCGTTCAGCCGCGGTTTCCTGGGTCAGGTCGAAATCGCGGATCAGGCTCGCATAACCGTGGGCCTCCTCGATCGGATTGAGTCCCTCGCGCTGCAAATTCTCGATCAAACCAAGCGCCGCCGCGGAAGCATTGCTGGCGTCGACGACACGCGCCGGAATCGTCTTGATTTTCAACTGCTGAAACGCACGCCAGCGACGCTCCCCCGCGATCAACTGGTACTTTTCACCCGCCCGGCGCACCACGACGGGCTGCAGCAATCCCTCCGCCCGGATGCTCTCGGCCAGCTCGTGCAACTGCTCCGGCATGATCTCGCGACGTGCCTGATAGGGGCTCGGTTCGATCAGGTGCACGCCGACCTCGACATAGCCGGGCGCGCCGGCCGGCCCGGGAGGCGGGAGGGCGGGCGCGGGCCCGGACGCGGGCGCGGGCCCGGAGGCGGGCGCCGCGGCGGGCATCGCCGGTGAATGGCTGGGGGCGGCTTTCGCCGCCGCAATCAGGCCGCCGAGACCGCGGCCGAGACGGGATTTGGGTGCTGCCGACATGGGATGCTATTTTCCTCCCGGAATGAAGAGCGTCTGCCCGACGGTGATGCGAGAAGGATCCGCCAGCTTGTTCGCATTGATGATGTCCTGCTGCTTCGCTCCCGTCTTCCGGGCAATGGTCGCAATCGTATCCCCGCGCTGCACCGTATAGCTGATCCCTTCGCGCGGATAATCGTCCCCAAAGGCGGCCGCGGTTGCCGGGCGCGCGGCCTGCGCGCGCGCCAGCGAGTCCAGCGCCGCGTTGGTCTGCTTCGCCAGTTTCTCCATCTGCGCCGCCACCTGCTGCAGCGTCTCGTTCTTCGCCGCCGCCACCGCCGCGCGCGACTCGCGGCCCGCCTCCGCCAGCGACTCCCGCAACTGCGACAACGTCACCGCGGCCCGATCCGCCGCCGCCAGCCGGCGGCGCAGTTCCCCGTTCTCCCGCTCGAGCTGTTCCACGCGCAGGGCAAGTTCACCCACCCGTTGGGTGAGCCCGCGCACGTCCTCGCGCAGATTGGCGAGCTCCACCTGCGGGTTCTGGGCCTGGGCGGCCGCCGCGAAGACGCCGGCCACAAACGCACGTTTCCACATGGCGCGCAGCTTGGGAATTCAGCGGTCGAAAACAAGCGGCATGTGGCCGCGGGCGTTGACCTTTCCCCTCGCGTGCGCGACGGTCCCGCCGCACGCGCCGCGTCGCCCGCCGCCATGCTTGCCCTCCTCCGCTTGGTTTTCGCCGCCACCGCCACCACGCTCGCCGCGCGGGCCGCACCCCCTCCCGCGCTCGCCGCGGCCCTCGAGTACCTACGCGACCAGACGAGTTACTCGTGGGAGGTAATCAATGCCGATCCCGGACCCGTCGCGCAGCGCTTCGAGACCCGCCGCGGCACCGTCACGACCGTGCAGCAGAACACCGCGCCGAACCTCAAGGGTCAGCTTGACCGTGAAGGCAACATGCTCATCCGCCGCGAGTGGGCCGACGGCCTGCGCCTCGACACCGTGATTACCGCCGGCGGCGCGATGATCACGCTCACCCCGGAGGGCTGGCTCACGGATCGGGAGATTCTCACCGCCCAGGCCGAGGAGCGCCTGCGCAGTGCGACGCCCACCACCCGCTTCTCCTGGCTGCGGCGCGCCGACCGCCCCGACATCCGCCGCCCCGATCAGGAATTGGTCCCCTTCCTCAAGAGCAACGCCACCTTCGAGTTCAACGGCGACAGCTACACCGTGCATCTCCGCAGCCGTTCCGGCGATCCCGCCCGCCCCAACGACGACGACCTCGAACCCGCCACCCAGGTCACGGTGACGATGAATCTCCGCAGCGGGGTGATCCGCGACTACGAGGTGAAGATCGAAGGTTCGCGCCGCGCCACCCGCGCCCGGATCGCAGTCCCGATCAGCGAGCAGCGCATCGTCATCCTCACCTACGTGCCCGTCTCGCGGGTCGACCTTCCCTCCGAGGCGCGGGAAAAACTGGCCGCCACCCGCACCCCCGGCGCGCGCCCGTGATGCGCCCGCTGTCCCGGGGCGCCGTTCCCCGGCCACCGGCGCCGCTTGTCACGCTTGGCACGAGAAACGGGCGCGGCGCCGCGGAATGCTCACCGCAGGCCCAGCAACCAGTGCGCAGCGAGCACAAGGCCGAGACCCGCCACCGCCAAGGCCGTGGCCAGCACGGTCCAGGTCCGCAACGTCTGCGCGGCGTCGAGCCGGAAGTATTCCTTCACGAACCAGAATCCTCCGTCGTTGACGTGGGAAAGAAACAGCGAACCCGCCCCCATCGCCACGACCAGCAGTTCCAGGCTCAGGCCGGGCGTCACCGCGGCCAGCGGCGCCACCAGCCCCGCCGCCATCGTGATACCCACGGTCGAAGAACCGGTGGCCACGCGGATGCCCGCCGCCAGCGCCCAGCCCAACACCAGCGGAGACCAGCCGGACGCCCGCGCCAGTCCTGCCACCGCCTCGCCCACCCCACCCGCCGCCAGCACCCGGCTGAACCCGCCGCCCGCGCCCACCACCAATAACACCGCCGCCACCGGCCCCAACGACCGCTCCGCCACCCGCGCCAGTTGCGCCGAATCCAGGCCGAAGCGCCTGCCCAGCGTCCCCAGCGCCACCAGCACCCCGAGCAGCATCGCCACGGTGGCGTCACCCGCGAACTCGAGCCAGGTCCGCAACGCGTGTCCGGCCGGCAGAACGATGGCGCCGGCGGTCGCAAGCAACATCAGGCCGAGCGGGAGCAGGATGGTAGCAAGGGTGACGCCAAATCCTGGCGGGCGCCCCGCCGCCGCTGCCGCGACGCTTGCGCCGTCCCCCTCCCCTGCGCCGGGCCGCGCGCCGTCGGCCGGTGTGCGATCCGCCAGCCAAGCCACCGGCCGGTGCAGTAGGAGACCCGCAGGGATCGCGATCGCCACGGCAAAGAAAATCACCGCGCCGGCATCGGTGGCGCCGACCTCGGCGCCGAGGGTGCCGATCGCCGCCATCGGCCCCGGGTGCGGTGGCACCAGCGCATGGGCCAGCGCCAAACCGCCCAGCATCGGCAGACCGAGCCGCATCAGCGGGGTGCCCGCCGCACGCTGCACCGCGAGCAGGACCGGCATCAGCAGCACGAGGCCCACCGTGAACCAGGTGGGCAGGCCGACGACGAAACCGATAATCCACATCGTCCACGGCAGCCGGCGCTCGCCGAGCGCACGGAC
The DNA here is from genome assembly GCA_964504885.1 of uncultured Opitutus sp. Classification (GTDB taxonomy): domain Bacteria; phylum Verrucomicrobiota; class Verrucomicrobiia; order Opitutales; family Opitutaceae; genus ER46. The sequence continues at coordinate 184 of CAZDGC010000185.1, read as the reverse complement.
CAGGGTCTGCGCGAGCACCTGCGCTCCGCCCGACTCCGCCAGGAGCTGGCCCAGGATCGTGCCCAGCCCGACCACCGCGGCAATGCCCCGCAACACCCCCCCCCGGCCCGCCCCCTAAGCGCGTTCCACGGCCGCCGGTTGCAGCCCCACCCCGCGCCCGGCCCGCCGCGCCACCCCCGTGAGC
>CAZDGC010000184.1:0-7069 GCA_964504885.1 uncultured Opitutus sp. | reverse complement strand
CGGAAGATCTACTTCGAAAACGCCCTCCGCGTGATCCCCGGTCTGCGGGCGCAGGTGGAGCCGGCGATCGAGCGGTCGATACCGGGCGCAACGAACCCGGCTACCTCCGATCCCGCGTAAGCTTACCATACCGCTCCCTGCAACTCTCATGAAGACACCCAAAGTCGGATTCCTCGTTTATGGCGTGCACAAGGATGGTCTCAAAGACCCCATGGGTGCGCCCTTCATCGACGACGCGCTCGTCGCGGCGTCCAAGCAGAGCCTGCGCGCAGCCGGGCTGGAGCTCGTCGAACACCCGGTCGTCATCGCCAGCAAGGCCGAGGCGCGCGCGTGCTTCGCGCAGTTGAAGAAGATGGGCGACCTCGATGCCGTCGTCCTCTTTGCGGGCACCTGGGTTTGGGCGGCGCACCTCGTCGGCGCGATCCGCGATTTCGCCGGCACCGGCCGGGGCATCGTGGTCTGGACGCACCCCGGCTCCCAGGGCTGGCGCCCGGTGGGCGGGCTTGTGCTGCACGGCGCCCTCAAGGAGATCGGCCTCGCGCACCGGTTCGTTTACGGCGCCCACGACGACCCGAAGGAAGTCGGCCGCGCGGTCGCCTATTGCCGGGCCAGCATGGAAAGGCAGCGGCTCAACTTGAGCACCATCGGCGCCTTCGGCGGCCGGGGCATGGGGCAGACCTGCGGCGTCGCCGATCCCTCGCAGTGGATGCGCGTCTTCGGGATCGACATCGATTCGCGCGACACGACCGAGCTCATCGCGGCGGCCCGCGCCGTCACCCCGGCCGAGCTGGCCGAAGCGCGCCGGCGCCTCCAGCCGCTCTTCACGCGGCCAATCCCCACCGGCGACGTCGCCGATCGCTCGATCCGGCTCTACCTCGCGCTGAAGCGCATCGTGACCCGCGAGCAGTGGGAGTTCTACACCATCCAGTCCTTCCCCGGGCTGGGTGACGACTACAGCGCGACGTGCTTCGCCCAAAGCCTGATGCTCAACGACCGCATCGGCACCTCCACGCTCGGCGATTTCAACACCGCGATGACCGTCAAGCTGCTGACCGACCTCAGCCCGGAGCCGGTCTACTACGGCGACCTGCAGCACATCGACAAGGCTAGCCGCGAAATCAAAATCATCGGCGACGGGGCGTGTCCGCCAGCGCTCGCGGGCCCGCGCGGCCCGGCCAAGTTCGCCGAGCACGGCATCCCGACGGAAGGCGAAGCCGGCGGCATCTCGGTCGACCTCGTGTGCAAGCCCGGCGAAGGCGTGCTCGCGCGTCTCGGCCGCACCGCCGGCGAATTCGAGCTGATCCTCACCCGGTGCACCGTGGTCGAGCCGCCGAAGCAGAAACTCGAGGGGCGTCGCCGCGAATGCGGCATCCCCTTCTGGCCGCACGCCTTCGTCACCGCGCACTGTGACATGGACCGCCTCGTCGAGTCGTGGAACAATGAATACGCGTGCCTCGGCTACGGCGCCCACCTCTACGACGAACTCGCCGCCTTCGCCGAGCAGACGGGCATGCGAACGGTCGCGCTGTGAGCCTCGAGCAGGTCCGCCTTGGCCGCTGGGAGATCGTCGGCGACGTCGCCGACGGCGCCCGGATCGCGTGCCTGCGCCACGCCGGCCACGACCTGCTGACCGGGCCGCCGGCCCGGTTCCACCCGCCCCGGGCGGACTACGGCCGCTACGAGACCCGCCCGGTTTACGGCTACGACGACTGCTTCCCCACCGTCGACGCCTGCGGACCGTGGCCGGACCATGGCGAGCTGTGCTGGCTGCCCTGGACGGGCACGCTCACGGATTGCACCGTCACCAGCCGGCTCGCCCCCCTGCGCTTTCGCCGCCGGCTCGAGTTCGCCCCCGGCCATCTGCGCTGGCACTTCACCACCCGCAACGACGGCCCGGCGCCGTGGCCGGTGCAGCATGTCATGCATCCGTTGATGCCACTCGCGGAGATCGCCGCGCTCGAGTTGCCGTCCGGCACCGCCCACGACGGGCGGCAGGTCGCCCGGGAACTCTTGGCGCTGCCCGCGGGCCAGGCCCGGATGCTGTACCTACCGGGCATCGCGGAGGGAGTGGTGCGCCTGGGCTACCGCGGCGGACCGCAGTTGACGGTGCGTTTCCCGACCGGGCTGTTTCCGACCCTCGGCATCTGGTGGAATCACCGCGGCTACCCGGCTGAACCGGGACTGCAACGCTCGGAATGCGCCTTTGAACCAGTGCCCGGTCCGGACAGCACCCTCACCCACGGCACCACGATGACTGTTCCGGCCGGAGGCGAACTGTCCTGGCGCATCGACTGGGAGATCGCATGTCCCTGATCACCGGACGAACTCGCGTGCTGGAGGTGTTCGGCGAAGCGGCCGCCCGCGGTTGGGTGCTGCCCGCGTTCAACTCCGAGAATCTTACCACCACGGAAGCCGTGCTGGCAGCGACGCTCGAACGCGCGGAAGCACTCGGCACTCGCAACCTCCCCGTCATTGTCGACATCACCAACACCTACCGGCACCGTCCGCAGGCGGTGAACTACACGCACACCCGTCGCTGGGAAGTTGGCCTCAAGCTCTTCCTCGCCGACCTGCGGGCGCTCTGCGAGCCCCCCTCACCCTATGCCAACCTGCGCGTGCTTGTTCACCTCGATCACATCCAGTGGGACTCCGACGCCGCGCTGCTGGGTGGAGACTTGAGCGGCTTCTCCTCGATCATGTTCGACGCCTCGACCCTGCCGCTCGACGAGAATATCGCGCGCACGGCCGCCTTCGTGGCGCGACACGGTCATGCGCTCCTGATCGAGGGCGCCTGCGACGAGATCGTCGCGGCTGGCGAAGACACCGCGGGCGAGGCATTGACCGACCCGGCCATGGCGGAGCGGTACTGGCGTGCGACCGGGGTGGACGTGCTGGTCGCCAACCTCGGCACCGAACACCGGGCCAGCGAGGCCCGGCTGCACTATCGCGGCGAGCTGGCCCGCGCCATCACCGCGCGGGTCGGTCCCCGGCTTTGTCTGCACGGCACTTCCTCCGTCGCGCCTGATCACCTTCGCTCCCTGTTTGCAGATGGCGTCCGCCGCGTGAATCTCTGGACCGCACTTGAACGCGACAGCACCGCCGTTCTCCTGGCGAACATGCAGGCGCATGCCGCCCGGCTGGCCGGTCCCGGTGCACGCCTGGAGTACTTTGCCACTGCCTGGCGGCAGGACATCGTCTTTCGCGAGATGAAGCGCATGGTGCGCCGCTATCTCGAGATCTGGTATGCGTAACTACCTTGGACTCGACATCGGCACCAGCGGGTGCAAAGCCGCGGTCTTCGATGAGGGTGGTCGTCTGATCTCGCTGGCACGTCGCGAATACGAGCTCCACTTCACTCCTGATGGCGGCGCGGAACTCGACTCTGAAGGCGTGATGGCCCATTGCCTCGCAGTGATCGCCGAGGCCCGGGCACACGCCGGAGGAGAAATCCGCGCCCTCGCGGTGTCCAGTCAGGGGGAGGCGTTCACCGCCGTCGACGCCGCCGGCCGAAGTCTGTGCCGTGCCATGGTCTCGTCCGACACGCGGGCCGCCGCCCTGGCCCGGACCTGGCCGGAGGGCTTCGGGCCGGAGCGACTCTACCGGATCACCGGGCACACGGCGCATCCGATGTTCACGCTGTTCAAGTTGCTCTGGCTGCGGTCTGCCCGCCCGGAGGTTTGGGACGCGGCCGCCCGCTTCCTGTGCTTCGAGGATCTGCTGCACTTGCGCCTCGGACTGGACCCCGCCATCGGCTGGCCGCTGGCCGGCCGGACCATGCTCTTCGATGTGTGCCGGCACGGCTGGAGTCCGGAGATCCTGGATGCGGTCGGGCTCGACGCGGGGAAGCTCGCCCGGCCGCTGGCATCCGGTCGCGTGGTTGGACGCCTGTCCGACGGCGTGCTCGTCGTCGCCGGCGGCCACGATCAGGTCTGCGCCGCGCTCGGCGCCGGGGCGACCGATCCGGGCATGGCCCTCTACGCCACCGGAACCGTCGAGTGCATTACCCCGGCGTTTGCCGCCCCGGTGTTTAGCGACGAACTGCGCCGCCACAACCTCTGCACCTACGATCACGCCCTGCCGGGGCGGTCCGCCACGGTCGCGTACAGCCTCACGGGCGGCAATATCCTGCAGTGGTACCGCGATGAGTTCGCCGCCGGGCGGGATTTCGCCGCCGTGCTGGCGGAATTGCCGGCCGAACCCTCCGGCCTGCTTGTGCTGCCGTACTGGACCCCGTCGGGCACACCGTATTTCGACTGCGAGACGCCCGGCGCCATCCTCGGCGTGCGGCTCTCAACCCGGCGGCCCGCCCTCCTGCGGGCGCTACTCGAAGGCGTGGCCCTCGAGATGCGCCTCAACCTCGAGCTCCTGGAGTCGGCCGGCGGATCCATTCGCGAACTGCGGGCGGTCGGCGGCGGCTCGCGCCATCCGGTCTGGAACCAACTCAAGGCCGACGTGCTGGGCCGGCCGCTGATTCCGATGCGGGTCACCGAAGCCGGCTGCCTCGGCGCCGCCCTGCTGGCCTGTTCAGCCGACACCGGACGGCCGCTCGACGAAATCGCGCGGGAGTGGACGAAACCCGGCGAGCCGATTCCGCCCCGGCCGGACGTCGCCGCCACGTACCGCGAGACCTTGGCGCGCTATCGCCGCCTGCGCGACGCGATCCAGGCAGTTTGGCGATGATCCTCCCCGGAGGCATCAAAGCACTCTGGATGCCCGGAGTTGGGCTTGGAAGGTCGGTAGCGCCGGTGAGCGGCAGCGAGTCACGCTCCGACCTGCGCAAAGGAAGATTGGCCCGCTTACCGGATCGCCGTCCCCGGGTTAAAGGGAGGGTAAGACCCCTCATGAAGGGCTCCCCTCCCCCGGAACCGGTCCGGTGAGCAACTGGCCACAGTACGAAAACGCGCACCGGAGGTGGGCAGATCGAAGGGCGCAAACCCACTGGTTGACCGGGCCGCTGCGCAGCACCGCTTTCAGTCCGACCGGCTCAGCTCACAGTACCGTGAACCCCTGTTCGCGGAAGTGGCGATCGTAGGCGAAGGCGATCGCGATCGCCTCGTCGCGCATCACGGTGAAGCTGGCGGCGTCCACCAGACTGAAGCGGCGACGGCGGGCAGAGAGGACCAGAGTCTTGGCGGCGGCAAACTGGGCAGCGGAGATGTGCAGCCATTCGACGACCGGCAGATAGGCCAGATCGAACTTCCGCACCGCCTCCAAGCCGAAGCGCGCCTGGAAGAGAGACCAGGATTCCACCCGCACATAGTCGGTGGAGTAGAGTTCGGCCCGCTCATTCAGCAGGCGACGCCACGTCGCCACAGCCGCGGCATGATGCTCGTCGTCTTCGTCGAAGAGGCTCAGAAAAGCCGAGGTGTCGACAAAGACTACCATCGATTCCGTTCGCCCAGATACCGGTCGTGGTTCTCCCCGAGATCCCCGACTCCCGAGCGGAAGCCACCCACCGCGAGCAGGGCGCGCTCCCACTTGTCGGGCGCGGGAGTGCCGCGGGTCGCCGGCTGCAGGACGTGGGCTTCCACGCTTTCGCGGACGAGCGCCGCCACCGGCCGCCGGCGCCGCCGCGCCTCGGCGCGCAGCGACCTGGCCTGGGCTTCCGTAAACTGGACGAGGAGGCGAACCATGATGATATCACTGTGCGATCGGCGATATCGTCGTCAAGCACCGCCAGGGCGAAAGCGTGATTCCTCCTCTTTCGGTGCCCGCGGTGTACCCGGGTGTCTTTGCATTACCCAGCGGGAGCCGCAACGGCGCGCTGCTGCTCACCCTCGCCCCACGACTCCTACCTCTCCCAAGTCAGCGGCCGGGCCGAACGTCCGATGCGACTGCTGTAACCGCGCCGCGGGGTCGTGCGCCATGAAGGTTTGTGGTACATGAGTACACCCCCTGCCCATGCCGGACGCTGAGCCCATTTCCCGGGAATGGATCGAACGGGTGCGCGCCCGCGACGAGGTGGCCAGCCGGGAACTGGTCGAGCGCCTCTATCCCCTGGTGCTCCGCATCGTGCGGGCGCACCGGCCCCAGCGGATGGCGGAGGAGGACCTCTGCCAGGAGGTGTTCATGAGACTTTTCGCCAGCCTGGAACAGTACCGTGGTGCCGTGCCGTTTGATCACTGGATCTCGCGCGTCGCGGTGAACACCTGCATCGACCACCTGCGCCGCCACCGCTGCCGGCCCGAGCTGCGCTGGGCCGATCTTGCTCCGGAAGAGGCCCGCGCCCTCGAGTCGCTCCGCGACTCCGCATCCACCGCCACGGCGACGGACACCATCGTGGCGAAGGACCTGCTCGAAAAGATCCTGGCCACCCTGCCACCGGAGGACCGGCTCGTCATCCAGCTTACAGCGTTGGAGGAGCGCTCCGTGAAAGAGGTCTGTGCCGTGACCGGTTGGAGTGCGCCGTTGGTGAAGGTGCGTGCGTTTCGCGCGCGCCGGAAGCTGCGCCTGGCGCTGGAACATCTGTTGAAAGCCGAAAAATCATGAACGAAACCGATCGCATGCTCGAACGACTGCTCGAGGCGGGGCGGCGCTCACCGCCGCCGGAGACCTCCGCGCCGCCGCCGCTTGGCTTCTCCACCCGGGTGGCCGCCCGCTGGGCCGCCGACCGATCCACCGGCGCCGTGCTGCGCCTGTGGGAGGAACTGAGCCGGCGCGCCGCCGGTCGCCTGGCCGTGGTCGCGGTGATCGCGGGGCTCGCGGCCTGGGCCAGTTGGCGGCCGGTACCCACCGAGGTCGACGCCGTCTTGGAAACCGAACTGCTTTCGATGCTGCCGCTCCCATGAAAACGAATCCGTACTGGAAAGTCATCGGCTGGATCGCCGCCGTGATGCTCTGCAGCGGCACCATCGGCGCGGCCGTGGCCCTGCGGGTGCAGAACCAGCGGCTGGCCCGGGCCGCCGCCAGCAGCGGGATGGCCGAGGTGCGACTCGAGCGCCTCACGGAAATCCTGAATCTTACCGAGCAGCAGCAGACCGACCTTCGCCTCATTCTCGAACGCGGCCAGGGGGAGATCCGCGCCATCGCCGCCGCGGCGACCGCCCAAGCCGCCCAGGTTTCCCGGCAA
>CAZDGC010000183.1:0-7096 GCA_964504885.1 uncultured Opitutus sp. | reverse complement strand
GAGGTGGGCGTGCCTGCCGGGATCAAGCGCGACCAGCCGTGGATCGGCGAAAACCCGATCGGCGATTGGTATTGGGGGCCCAATTACAGTTACGACGCCGTCAACCTCGTGCGGAGCCTGCTGGAGTATGTGTCGCGCGGCGGCAACTACGCCTGCGCCGTCCCGCTCACGCCGGAGGGCGACCTCGAGCCGGCCTGCGTGGAGATGCTGCGCGAGGTGGGCGCCTGGATGCGGGTCCACGGGGAGGGGATCTATGGCAGCACCGCGTGGAAGACCTGGGGCGAGGGCGACCTCCACCCCGACCCGCTGCGTCCCGGGGATCCCGGTCGCCCGCTGGTGCACCGCGGCAAGCTGGGAAAGGAAACGGCGGCGCTGCCCTTCAACACGCGCGACTTCCGCTTCACTCTCGGGCGCGACGGCGCCCTCTATGTCTGGTGCCTGGCGGTCCCGGCGCCCGGCGAGCGGCTGCGGGTGCGCGCGTTGGGCCGCGCCGCGGGCCTGCTCGATCGCCCGATCGCGTCGGTGGCGCTGCTCGGTGGGGGCGAAGTGCGCTGGGAGACGGGCGAGGACGCCCTCGCGATCGACTTTCCGGCCGGCGGGGAGCGGCGGCACGCGGTGGGCTTCCGCATCGCGTGGCGCCAGTGAGCGGCGTTTTTCCGCCTGACGCCGGGGGGGCGCGCGCCCAGGCTGGCGGAGCCATGCGTGCCATCCGAATTCACGAAACCGGCGGCCCGGAGAAGCTGGGCCTCGAGGACATCCCGGTGCCGGCGCCCGGCGCGGAAGAAATCCGCTTCCGGGTCGAGGCGGCCGGCCTCAACTTTATCGACACCTACAAACGCTCCGGCCTCTACCCGGTGCCGCTGCCGCACACCCTGGGTCAGGAGGCGGCCGGGGTGGTGACGGCCGTGGGCGCGGCGGTGGCGGACTTTCGCGTTGGCGATCGTGTGGCGAGCGCCGCGGTGATCGGCGCCTGCGCGGACGAGGCGCTGGCGCCGGCCGCGCAGGCGGTCCGGGTGCCGGACGCCGTGAGCGCGCCGCTCGCCGCCGCGGTGCTGCTGCAAGGCCTGACCGCGCACTACCTCGCCTGCGACACCTGGCCGCTGCAGCCGGGTCAGAGCGCGGTGGTGCACGCGGCCGCGGGCGGGGTGGGGCACCTGCTGGTGCAGATTGCCAAGCGGCGCCACGCCCGCGTGCTGGCGACGGTGGGCACCGACGCCAAGGCGGCGCTGGCGCGGGAGGCCGGGGCCGACGCGGTGTGCGTGTATTCGCGGGAGAACTTCACCGACGCCGCGCGGGCCTTCACCGGCGGGCGGGGGGTCGACGTGGTTTACGACGGTGTGGGGCGGGCGACCTTCGAGGGCTCGCTGGCCAGCCTGCGCCCGCGCGGGCTGCTGGCGTCGTTTGGCAACGCCAGCGGGCCGGTGTCGCCGGTTGCGCCGCTGGTGCTGTCGCAGCGCGGTTCGCTCTTTCTCACCCGCCCGACGCTGGCGCACTATGTGGCCACTCCGGCGGAGTTGCGGGCGCGGGCGGCGGATCTCTTCGCGTGGCTGGCCGACGGGTCGCTCCGGGTGCACATTGGCGCGACCTTTCCGTTGGCCGCCACCGCCGACGCCCACCGCGTCCTCGAAGGCCGGGCGACAACCGGCAAGGTGCTGCTGGTGCCGTAGGCCCCGGCGTGTGCCGGCTCAGGGTCGCGAATAACGCAACAGGGGGCGCACCCCCTCGGAGGCGACGAGGAGGTGGCGTCCGTCCGGCGCGAATGCCACTGCCTCCGCCTGGGGCAGGGCGTGCGGGGCCAGGCGCACCGGCGGGCGCCCGAAGACCTGCGCCCAGGATTCGCCGGGCGCGCGCGGGAATACGACCACGTCGCCGTAGGTGAGTACGACGGCGGCCGAGCCGTCGGCGGCGAAATCCATCGCACAGGGCTGGGCGCGCCGCTTGCCAAGATGGCCCTTGAGCTTGAGTTGCTCGGCGGTCGGCTGGGGCAGGTGGGGGACGAGGCAGACGAACTGCGCCGTGACTTCGCCCGAGGTGAGTGGGGAGGGCAGCGCCACACGGTAGAGCCGGGGTGGCAAGTCGCGTTTGGTCAGCAGGTAGAGGGTGCGTTCGATCGGGTCGAGGGCAAGGGACTCGCAGTCGCGCGGGCCGTCGGCGTAGCGCAGGCGCAGCGTGGCGGCGGGGCGTGCGGCCAGGGCGCCGGAGCGGGAGAGCGATGCGAGTGTCGGTTCGGGCACGAAATGGATCGCGAGCTCACGCCGCCTGGCGTCGTTGTCGCCGATGTCGCCGATGATGAGCCAGTCCCGGCCGTCGAGCCGGCCGGCGGCGACGTCCTCCCAGTCCTCGTTTTTCACGCCGCCGATCGGCAGGCTGCCGCGCGCGCGACCGGTGCCGTCAATCGCATAAAGCTCGGCCTTGCCGCCGCTGTCGTCGTGGATCCACAGGAGGTCGGGATTCGCGCGCGAGACGGCCAGGCCGCTCGCCTCGCGTTTCGGCGGCGCTTCGAGCTGGCCGGCCACAATCGGACCGGCGAAGGGAGCGGCGGTGGTCGCGCGAGCGCAAGCCCCGCCGGCCACGGCGAGGACCAGGGAGATCAGCCAGGGATGCACCGGCGCAAGTTGTGCGACCGACGGACGGTGTGCAAGCGGGGGGTGGCTGCCGCGCGCCACCGGAAAGCGCGGTGAAAGCGACGCCGGCGGGCGCGGGATCAGAACCGGCGTTGTCCGCGCCAGGCCGGGTGGGTGGGCAGGCCGAGGCGGGCGGCGAGGGTGGGGGCAATGTCGTCGACGCCGGTGCGCTCCGTCCGCACGCCGCGCGGCACGCCGGCGCCGAACCAGACGTGCGCGACGTGCGTATCGTACGGATACGGCCCGCCGTGGGTGCTGCCGGAGCCGCCGATCAGCAGTTGATACGGCTTGGGCACAAACACGACTTCGCCGCCCCGGCCGGCATGGTAGCCGCGCCGCACCATGGCCGGGATCGAATCCCCCTCCGCCGGGGCCGCGAGCACGTCGTCGCGGGTGAAGGCGGCGCCGACGGCCGGGTGCCGGCGCAGGGCGTCGCGCAGGGCGACAGCGACCGGGCCGGGCGCCAGTTGTTTGGCGGCCAGGGCCTGCGGGCGCAGGTGGTAGGTCGTGCCCGAGCGGGTGAACCAGACCTCGTTGCCGGGCAGTTTCCCGAACGCCGCGTCGAGGGCCGCGCGCACGGCCTTGTCGAGTTCGCCTCCGCTCACGCGGCGGGCGCCGGGCGCGGCGCCACGTTCGGGCAGCGGCGCCACGCCGTGGTCGGCGGTCAGGATGATCAGGCAGCGGGCGAGCCCCACCTCGCGGTCGAGGAAGTCGAACAGCTTTGCCAGCACCCGGTCGAGGCGCAGCACGGCGTCCATCATCTCGTGGCTGTCGGGTCCAAAGGCATGGCCGACGGCGTCGACCTGCGAGAAGCTGATCCCGAGCAGGTCGATCCCGCGGTGGCGGCCGAGCTGCTCCTCGCGGATCGCCCGCTGCACGAAATCGCCGAGCAGCTCGGTGGTGAAGGGGGCGACGTCGAAGGCGGTGAAGAAGTCCGGGCCGATGGTCTTGCGGCCGCCATCGATGACCTTGGGAAAGGTGCGCCCGAGGCCGCGCCCGCCCTCGCCGGGGGCGTCGTCCGGACCCTGCACGCGGTCGTAGATCGCGGGATCGAGCAGCCGGTCCCAGGTCTTCCCGAAGCAGGCGTGCACCGGGCGCGCGGCGTTGAACTCCGCGACCCAGGCGGGCAACTTTTCCACATAGTGGCGCGAGCTGATCATCCGGCCCACTTCGTCCCAATAGGCGGCATCGGCGCGCTTGCCCCCGAGGAGGATGGCGGAACGGTCCTTGTTGGAGATGCCGATGACCTTGCAGTCGGCGCCGTAGCGCTCCTTGAGCAGATCGCCGATGGTCGGGGCCTCGAGATGGCGGGGCGAACGCCCGGTCTTGTGGGGGCGGGCGGCGGCGGCCGGGCCCAGTTCGCCCGGCGCGATGCCGACGAGGGGCGAGTCGACGTCCTCCACCGAGTTCACCGACTCCCAGGTGTCGCGATTGAGCCAGTCATTGGCGATCACGCCATGGACATCGGCGTGCACGCCGGTGAGGATCGAGGCGTGGCCGGGTGCGGTGAGGGTGAAGGCGTGTCGGTGATGGGTATCCTTGAACTCGGTGCCGCCCTCGAGCAGCCGCTTGAAGCCGCCTTCACCGAAGTAGGGCCGGAAGCGCTCCAGGTAATCCGCGCGCAACTGGTCGACGGAGAGCACGACGACGAGGCGTGGAGCGGGGTCGGCGGCGCGCGAGGCGGCGGCGAAAGTCAGCAGGGCAAGGCACAGGAGGGAGCGGGCCGGCATGGTGAAAGGCGGTGTCATGAACGACGTGCGGCGCGAGGCAAGCGTGACGCGGGGCGGAAATTCCGCCGATGCGGATCCTCCGGTTGGCGGTCGCTCGCAGGAACATCCAGCCTGGAGGGCTGCGCCCGCTCGCAGCCGCGCTCCGCGAACGATTCTCCGTCCGATCTTCCCGGCGACGACGAAGCGTCGCCTTCCAGGCTTACCCCCACCGATCGGGAGCCGCACCCATGCCGTCGGTGACCGATCAGGCCACGGATGCGGGCCGGGGGTGCGACCGCTGCGGTCTCACCACGTCCCGCGGAGGCCGGCGAGCCAGAGGCGCGGGGTGCCGACGTTGACGAGGCCGTCGGCGCTGCGGCCGGTTTCGATCCGGGCGTCGCCGAGATTCTCCCCCGTGACGAACACTTCGAGGTGCTGGGTGAGCGGCCGGCTCAGGTTGAGGTCGGCCACCACCACGGCGCCGAGGCGGAGCCGGTTTTCGTCGTCCTCGAACTGGCGGCCGAGGAACCGCAGGCGCGGGGCGACGACGAAGCGGCCGGGGGCGTGCCAGAGTGCGCCGGCGGAGGCGCTGCGGCGCGGGACCTGGGCGATTTGGCGGCCGGCGAGGGCGGGGGCGAGCGCGGCGCGGCGCACGGTGGCGTCGTTGAAGAGCGCGTCGCCCGTGAGGGTGAGCGCGGGCCGCGGCGACCAGCGGGCGGAGAGCTCGATCCCGCGCACGCGCGTGCGGTCGAGGTTGAGCCGCTGGCGTCCGAGCCCGCCGGCGGACAGGAAGCCGACGACAGGAAACGTGCCCGGACCGCGGGCGATGGTGACGTTGCCGACGGCGTCGCGCAGCTCGTTCCAGAAGGCGGTGGCGGAGAACGCGAGGGCGGCGACGGAGGTCGGCTGGGTGCGGGCCCGGGCGGTGGGGGAGGGGACGGCAAGCTCCCGTTTCACCCAGCGCGTCCATTCGAGTCCGGTCTCGGCGCTGGTGACGCGTTCGGTGCGGAGGGCGGCGTTGGCCTCGGTGACGTTGGCGCCCTGGCGGAAGGGGCGATAGAGCTCGTTGAGGGTGGGGCGGCGGAAGGACTGCTGGAGGCTGGCGCGGCCGCGCCAGGCGCGGGCGGGCGACCAGACGAGACCGGCGCTGGGGCTGAACTCGAAATCGTCCTGCGCGGCGTAGCGTTCGGTGCGGAGTACGGCGCCGGTGTTGCGTTCGGTCTCGTGGCGGCGGCCGTCGGAGTCGCGCCAGAAGTCGAGCCGGCCCCCGGCGCTGGCGCGCAGTTGGCCGGGGAGCGGGCGTTCATGGAGGACGAAGAGGCCGAGGAAGTCCTGGCGCCCCCCGGCCACGCGCTGGCGGGTGAAGCGACCGGCGGAATAAGTGAAGTGTTCGCGCGTCTCGCCGCGGACGAGGCGCGCGTCGACGCCGCCGCTGGTGCGGGCGGAGGCGGCGTGTTTCCAGGCGCCGGTCCACGCGGCGCCGAGGGAGATGGCGGGCACGGCGAACTGGTCGCTGGCGGGGGTTTCGGCGGTGCGGGCGGCGCTGACGGAGCTGAAGGTGCTGGCGAACGACTGGTCCTGCCAGTAGGCGAGGGCGTTCCAGGCGGAGGAGCCGGAGGGGTGGCCGGCGAGTTGCACGGAGAGGAAGCGTTCGCGGGTGCCGTTGCGGGTGTAGGGCGTGCCGTTGCCGCGTTTTTCCTCGAAGCCCCGGGCGGTGGCGAGCAGTTCGAGATTTTCGCCAAAGGCGTGGCGCCAGCGCCCCTGGAACCAGCGGTGGCGGCTCCAGGCCGGCACGTCGATGGGCCCGCGGCGCTCCGGTGCGACGAGCGGGTGTCCGTCGGTGGCGAAGGTGCGGCCGAGCAACTGGACGATTTCCGATGCGGCGGGCGTGGTCAGCGCGAGCTCCGCGCTGCGCGTGCCGAGGGCGCCGGCGATGAGCGCGCCGCGCAGGGTGCCGCGGTAGCCCCATTGGACCGGCTGCGGGGGCCGGTCGATCATCGTGAGTACGGGACGCAGCGGCGCAGCGAAGACCTGGATCACGCCGCCGAGGGCGGCGTTGCCCCAGGCGGAGGCGCCGCCCCCGGGCAGAACCTCGATGCGCAGCAGGCCTTCGCGGGGCAGTTTGCTCCAGGTGATCCAGCCACCGAAGGGATCGTTCAGCGGCACGCCGTCATACAGCAGCAAGGAACGGCTGGCGCCGCTCGGGCCGAGGCCGCGCAGCGAGACTCCCTGAGCGGTGGGGTTGGCGGTGAGGCTGTCGCTGCGTCGGAAGAGGCTGAACTGGGGCAGGGCGCGCAAGGCGCCGTCGAGCGTGAGCGCCGGGGAGCGTGCGAGTGCCGGCAGGTCGAGCAGCCGCGCGGTGGCGGCGACGTTTTCGGCGGGCTCGGCGGTGCGGGCGGCCGTCACCACCACTGGGGCGAGCTGGTCCGGCCAGCCCCAGGTGCCATCGAAGCGCAGCCCAAAGCGCGGCAGACCGACGAGGAAGGAGGGGACGTCGGGCGCGGGCGCGGCCTGGTAGGGCGTGGTCGTGACGTTGACGGTACCGAGCTGGCGCGCGGGTTCGCGGGAGACGTCCGCCGGGTCGGCGGCCAGGGCGCTGGTGAGCAGACAGCAGCAGACGGCGGGGAGACGACGGAAGTTCACCGCGCGGCGTTGGGCCGCAGCCAGGGGAGTAGCACGAGTGAACACTCGCCCTTCGCTTGGCCACTCCGGAGCAAGCTCCGGGGCCTCACGGCCAAGCGACCGCTTCGCGGACCGGGCTCG
>CAZDGC010000182.1:0-7175 GCA_964504885.1 uncultured Opitutus sp. | reverse complement strand
GGCCGGCCGCGTCGACTTTCGCCTGGCTCGAATCATCAGCCGTCACTGGTGGTAGCTTATTTTGATTCGTCAAACTCATTCTTTGGAGTTGCCCGCGTCCGCATCGTACCACAGGGTGCGCCGATGGCTTCGGCGACGGTGGAAAACTACCTCAAACACGTCCTCCTGCTTTCGGAGGGCGGGGACGAGCTCGTGTCGATGGGCGAGCTCGCCGGCGCCCTGGCCGTGGTGCCCGGCACGGCCACCACCATGGTCAAGGCGCTGGCCGACGAGGGACTGGTCGAGCACCTGCCGCGCCACGGCGTGCGCCTGACCGCGGACGGCCGCCGCCTCGCCCTCAACGTCCTGCGCAAGCACCGCCTGGTGGAGACCTTCCTGGTCAACGTGCTGAAAATGGACTGGGCGAAGGTGCACGCGGAGGCCGAGCAACTCGAGCACGCCATCTCCGACGAGGTGCTCGACCGGCTCGACGCCCTGCTGGGGCACCCGGAGTCGGATCCGCACGGGGATCCCATCCCCAGTTCGCAGGGCAAGCTGCGATCCCAGGTTTACGCCACCCTGGCGACCTGTGCGACCGACCGGGCGCTGCGGGTGGTGCGGGTGACCGAGCAGTCGCAGGAGTTCCTCACCTTCGCGGAGCAGCAGGGTCTCCAGCCCGGCGCCACGCTCCGGGTGACGGAGCGCAACCTGACCTCCGGCCTGGTCACCCTCCGGCGCGCCAGCGGCCGCGCCCTCGCCCTCAGCCTCGCCGCCGCCGGCAAGATTCTGGTGGAGCCGTAGCCCGTCCCTGGAACGGGGAGCGTCGACCGGTTGGCGGTACCCCGAGGCGGCGCGGAGCGCAGTGGCGCCCTCCCAAGTCCGACTTTCGCACCTGGTAGGGCGGCGAGACCCTTCGCCGCCGCCATTCTCGGTCCAGACGTCTCCGCCGCCAACCGGCCGCAGCGCGATCAGAAGGTTCCCTTCACCCCGAGGGTGGTGTAGTAGCCGAGTTCCTGATACCGCTGGCGGCGGGCGTAGCCGGGGGTGTCGGGCGCGTAGCGCAGGGTCGCCGGGTTGAAGCCGCCGTTGAAGTCCATCACCGAGCCGTAGAACGTCACCCGGCGGCTGAGGCTGTAGGAGGCGCTCACGCTCCAGCGGGTGCGGGAGTCCTGGTAGTTATAGGTGCCGGCGGGCACGGTGGCGGAGGCGGCGACGGCGCCGCGGCGCGTCTCGCCCTGGTGGGTGCAGGTGAGCTTGATCGCGTAGCGCCCGCGGATGAAGTTCACGCCGGCGGCGTAACTGCTCGGGTTGAAACCGGTGAAGTCCGCCGTGCGGGCGCCGCTGAGGGTCATGCGCGTGCCGTTGACGAACACCTGCAGCCCGCGCGCCCAGGCCGGCAGGAAGGTCAGCGACTGGCGGTAGCTGAACTCGAAGCCCTCGATGCGGGCGTCGCCGCTGTTGGTGGTGGTGGCGACCTCGTAGGCCAGGTAGGCCGGGTCGTCGGGCAGTCCGTAGAGCTCGAGCAGCTCCGGCGTGGCGGCGCTGCGCACCGAGCCGAAGAAGTCGCGGATGTCCTTGCGGAAGACGCCGACGGAGCCGAAGCCGTCCTTCAGGAAGTAGGACTCGACCGTCACGTCGTAGCTGTCCGCCGTCCAGGGTTTCAGGCCCGGGTTGGTGACGGTGATGGTGGGCACGGCCACGGTGGGCTCGGTGAAGGTGGCGCTGGGCACGACCGAGCTGATGTTGGGCCGGCCGAGGGTGCGGGCGAAGGCGGCGCGGACGACGACCTGGTCCGACACGCTGTAACTGGCGTTGAGGCTCGGGTAGTAGCCGTCGTAGTCTCGCTGGGCGTGGGTGCCGCGTTCGACGTAGCGGAGGCGGCGGAGGGCGAGGGCGTCGTTGGTCAGCAGAATCGGTTGCACGCCGGCCTGGGCGGGGTTGCCGTCGACGACGCGTCCCTGGGCGTCCTTTTGGTACTGGGCGGAGGGGTCGTTGAGCGGCCCCCAGCCTTCGTCCTCGGTCTTCTCATAGCGCACGCCGCCCACCAGCCAGAGCCGGTTGCGGAAGAGGCGCACGTCGGCGCGGAGGTACGCGGCGGAGACGGTCTCGATCAGGCGGCGTGAATTGCTGACGAGGTTTTGATGTTTGAGCGGCTCGTCGAGGACGAACCAGGACGGCTGGCGCTGCATGAGCTCGTAGAACTTCTGGTGGCTGATCCAGCGCATCGGCTGGCCGTAGACGGTGGGGGCGTCGCGGTTGAACGCCTCGTCGAAGACGTCAAAGCGTCCGGCCAGGCGGGAGTCGGCGTCGGTGGCGCCGTTGGGCCGGAAGTTCCAGGTCTGGAGGAAGCGGCGGTTGTCGCGCTCCATGCGGTCGACGCGGGCGCCGGCGCGCAGGGAGACGGGCAGGCGCAGCCGGAAGTCGCGGTTCAGGTCAGCCCGGGCGGACCACTTTTCGCCGCTGTAGCGGTTCTCGAGGGAGTTGCCGCTGTTGAGCGCGTAGAGCGCGCCATCGAAGATGTCCACCGCGGCGCCGGCGCGGTTCTGGGCGCGGTAGCGCGTCGGGAGGATGCCGCTGCTGGCCGGGAGGTCGTCGCCGCGCACGACCAGGTTGGTGAGGTTGGCGGAGATGGTGTTGAAGTGGCCCATCGAGACATCGCGCCACTCCGACTCGGCGAGGGACCAGTTGAACGCGCTCTCCAGCCGCCAGTCCTCCCGCCGGTGCCGGTAGCGGAGGCTGGCCTGGGTGGTGGCGGTGAGGATGTCCTGATTGCTGCCGTTGCCCTGGGAGACCGTGCCGACGCCGGTGGCGGCGCCCTGGGCGAAAGTGGGCCCGCCGGTGGCGCCGGCGCCGTAGTTGACCGAGAAGATGCTCCGCGTGATGTAGCTGTCGGACTCGCGGTATTGGAAATTCGCGGACAGGGTGTCGCGCGGCGTGAGCCGCCAGTCGAAGCCCAACTGGCCGGACCAGGTGGTGAGGATTTGGGCGAGGCTCTGCCAGTCGTGGGAGGTGAGAAAAAGCCCGGCGAGATTCCAGTTGGCGGTCTCGTCGGCGTCGTCGCCGCGCTCCATCGGTTTCTGCCGCCAGGTGCGGGAGCCGCCCACGGTGATCGCGAAGTTGCGGTTCACGGGGTGGAGGTAGCTGAAGTTGAAGGAGGGTTGGACCCACGACGGGCTGAGATCGCCGACGTGGTTGCGCGGACCGCCGTCAAGGGTGAGGCCGCTGCGGTTGTGGAACAGTTGGCTCACCGAGTAGTTGAACTGCGGGCGCTTGGTCTCGAAGCCGCCCTTGCTGATGATGTTGAGGGTGCCGCCCATGCCGCTGGCGGGCATGTCCGGCGTGGGCACCTTGGTGACCTCGACGCGCGAGACGTTGGCGGTCGGCACCTCGAGCAGGGAGACGGTGCGGGTGTCGCCACCGCGGGCGCCCATGACGTCGCCGCCGTCGATCGTGATGCCGGAGGTGTTGGCCGGGAAGCCGCGGAGGGTGACCTCGTTGGGGACGTGACCGGAGTCGTTGAGCGCGACGCCGGGCAGGAAGCGGAAGAACTCGCCGATGTTCTCGTCGCCGCGGTCGCCGTATTCATCGACCGCGACGACGTTCTTGAGGTTGGGGGCGAAGCGCTGCTCGTTGGCGGCGAGGGCCTGGGCGCTCATTTCGCGGTCGGCGACGACGGTGAACTCGGCGAGCTTGACGGTGTCGGTGGGGTCGCGGGAGGCCCCGGGCGGGGCGAGATCGAAATCGCGCGTGGCGGTGCCGCCGGCGGCGACGGTCACGGTGGCGCTCTGCCGCTGGAAGCCGAGGTAGGAGACGGCGAGGCGCGCCGGGCCCGCGGGCACGCCAGTGAGGACATAGGCGCCGGCTTCGTCGGTGAGGGCTTCACGCCCGGTGCCCTCGAGCACGACGCGGGCGTTGGCGAGGGCGTTGCCGGTGACGGCATTGAAGATGCGGCCTTCGATGGCGCCGGTGGACTGGGCCCGGGCCGGAGCCACGGCAGCCGCTACGAAGACGAGTGCGAGGCGAAACACGAAACCCGGACGGCGGCGGAACGAACCGCAGGGGAAGGGAGGGAGGTTCATGGGACGATTGGTGGCGGTGCAGGTGAAACGGGGGACGGAGGAGGGGGCCGCGCGGTTCAGCGCGCCCCGCGGACGAGCCGATCGGTCTCGGCCAGGGTGAAACGCGCGCTGACGACGGAGTGTTTCTCCGGGCCCTCGCGGTACTTGATGTAGGTGGTCGCGACGAAGGTGCCGTCGGGCAGCACTTCGAGGCCCGGGTAGCCGTTGTCGCCGCCCTTGTAGCTGTGCAGGAGCTTCACGCGGTACTGGCCGTCGCGGCCGCGGACGATGTCGTCGTAGCGGCCGACCCAGGCGATGAAGTGGGTGGAGGTCGGGCTGCCGTAGGCGCCGCCGGTGTCGCGCATGCAGACGACGAGCCGGCCGTCGGGCGCATAACGGGCCACATGGCGGTCGCCGTAGAGGCCGGGCGGGAGCGGTTTCGCCGCGGACCAGGTGCGGCCTTCGTCGTCGCTGGTGATGAAGAGGGCGGCGCGCTTCTGGTTCTCGCGGAGCAGCGCGAGCAACTGCCGGCCGTCGGGTGAACGCACGATCCAGGGTTCGCAGGGCTTGAGGCCGGGCAGATCGAGGATCACGCGCCAGGGGGTCCAGGTCAGACCCCCGTCGGACGAATGGCTCTGGGCGATGACGTTGGAGCGGGCCTCCTTCGTCTCGCCGGGGCGGCGGATGTTGGTGAGGCCGAGCAGGCGCCGGCCGCCCTCGATCGGCTCGATGGTGCAGAACGGCATCACGCACTCGAGCCCGAGGCTGGCCATCGGCGTCCAGGTGCGGCCGTCGTCGCGCGAGTGCGACTGGTGCATTTTCCCGTCCGGCCCCTGCCCGGCGTACACCACCAGGCGCGCGGTGCCGGCCGGGTCGGTGAGCCGCCAGATCGTCGGGCAGTTTTTCACCGTCTTCCAGTTGTCCGGCACGGGCAGGAGGCCGCTCCAGGTGCGGCCGCCGTCGTCGCTGCGCTTGAGCGGGCCGCACGGTCCGCCGTGGTTGTAGGTACAGACACAATACATCGTCCGGCCGTCGGGCAGCAGCAGCGTCGTCGGGTGCCCTTGGTAGACCTCCGCCGTGCCCTGGGCGATGATCACGTGGCGGGCGGAATCGCGCGAAATATCCACCGTTGGCGGAAAGGCCAGGCGCACCGGCCGCACCTTTTCCTTCGCGTCGGCCGGGTCGGCCGCGAGGGCCCGGCGGACGGCGACAGCGGCAAGCGGGGAGACGAGGAGAAAGCGGCGACGCGACACGGACAGGGGTTTCATCCCTCCCCCTTGCCCGCAAAGACCCGCGCCGACAAGCGCCGCCGGCCGGTCTCCGGGGGAGTCCGGCGGGTGGCGGCAGCCGTCGCCGGGTGGCCGGTTCCGCAACCCCCGGTTCGGGCCGCCGGTCCGAAACCGGGCGCAGGGCGCCCGCGCCGCGGGGCCACCGGCGCCGAGGCTCGCCACCCGGTGCGTTAGTGGCACGCTGCGATGCTGCGTCATGACCGCCTCCGGCCCGCTCTACGACTGGTGCATGCATCCCCTCGAAACCTGGGGCGGGCTGGCCCGGCGCCGCGCGTTCCTCGTACCACAGGCCCACGGGGAGGTGCTCGAAGTCGGCGCCGGCACCGGAGCCAATCTACCCTTTTACGCTCCGGCTCGCGTGCGCCGCCTGCAACTGCTCGATCGCGTCCTCCCGCCCCGGCTGGCGAAGCGCGCGGCGGCGGGGCCGATCCCGCTGCACCTGTGCGAGAGTGATGTTGAGGCGCTGCCGTTTGCGGACGCCACGTTTGATACGGTCGTGTTCACGCTGGTGTTCTGCACCGTGCCGGATCCGCGGCGCGGCCTCGCGGAAATCCGGCGCGTGCTGCGGCCGGGCGGCACGGTCCTGTTCCTCGAGCACGGCCTGCCCGAACGGCGGCCGCAACTGCAACGGCTGCTTCGCGCCCTCACGCCCACCTGGCGCCTGCTCGCCGGCGGCTGCCACCTCGACCGCGATCCGCTGGCCAACCTGCGACTGGCTGGATTCGCCGTGGAGGAGGTCGAGATCTTCGGCCGGGGCCTGCTGGTCGCCGGCCGGGCGACCCACGCCCCCGACTGATCGCGAGGCCCCCACTCCATCAGCCCGAAGGATCTGCGCAGAAGCAGCGCTTCTTCCGACCGCACGAGGGCTCGTCTTGCCGGCCCGTTCGCCCCAAACTTCCGGCATGGATGCCGCACCGCAGGCTGCCGGCAATCGCGCCGCTTCCGAACTCGTCGCGGAGGAACGGCAGCGTTTGCTCTCGCGCCTGCTCTCCCGCCTCGCGCACGAGATCCGCAACCCCCTCAGCTCGCTCGCCGTCCACGTGCAACTCCTGGAGGAGGATCTGGCCTTGGTGGCTCCGCCCCTCGATCCCACGGTGACCTCCCGCCTGCCGGTCATCCGGCAGGAACTGCACCGGCTCGACGCCATCGTCCGCCAGTACCTGAGCCTGGCCGCCCCGGTGCCCGCCGAACTTCACCCGCTCGATTTCCCCGCCGTCCTGCAGCACGTCACCCGCCTGCTCGGACCAGCCGCCGCCGAACGCGGCATCGAGCTCACCGTCGATCTCCCGCCCGCCCCGCCCCGGATCCTCGGCGACGCCGGCCAGATTCAGCAGGCGTTGATCAACCTCGCCCTCAATGCGATCCAGGCCCTCGACCGCGGGGGCCGGATCACCCTCTCCGTCGGCGTCGACGGCGCGCGCCGGATCGCCTGCCTCCACGTGGCCGACACCGGTCCGGGCGTCGACCCCGCCCACCGCGCGGCGATCTTCGAGCCGTTCTACACCACCAAGCCCGGAGGCAGCGGAATCGGGCTGTGGATCGTGCAGCAAATCGCCCTCGCGCACGGAGGCCGCCTCGCGGTCGGCACCGCCGGGATCGGTGGCGCCCTGTTCACGCTGGAACTGCCCCTCCCACCCGGCGGCCCTGCCGCCCAATCGTAAACCTGCCCGGAGCAAACGGCGCGACCTCTCACCCTGCCGCCCATCATGTCCGCCCGATCTCGTCCCATCCCGGCAGCCACGAGCGTGAGCGAGTGGAGCCGGGCGGTCGTCGGCGGCCGCCCCCGCGGCGCGACGGCGGGGGGCCCCCCCCCCGCCCGAAACCCGCCCCCCGCCCCCGACAGGGGGGC
>CAZDGC010000181.1:0-7589 GCA_964504885.1 uncultured Opitutus sp. | reverse complement strand
GCTCCATCGCCACCTCGCGCGGCACGTAGCCGTGCTGGTTCTGGATGGCGTGGAGGATCATGATCAGGTTGCCCTCCTCGTCGCGCCAGTGGGCGACGTGCTGCTGCACATCGCGCCGGATGGTGGTGTCGAGCTGGCTCTGGATGCGGCGGAGCCGTTCGAGTTTCACCTCCACCAGGCGGGAGACCTCGTCGGAGACTTCACGGGGAACGAAGCCGTGCTTCTGTTTGAGGGTTTCGAGCAGATCGAGCAGGGCCGCTTCGTCGTTGGATGCCAGCCCGACGGGGGTCGGAGGAACCGCGGTTTTCATGGCAGGAAGAGCGTAGCAAACGGGAGGGTCCCCGGCGGCGCGGAGGTTGGCCAACCGTGCGCATGAGTTGGCCAATCGGTCGCGGGGGGCGGGGCAAGAAATGCGCAGGGGGCGGGGAGACCACTCGCTTCCGCTCGTGGCTACGGGCCGAGGACGGCCAATCACTCGCTCCCGCTCGTGGCTACGGGCGAGGGGGGGTACCACTCGCTTCGGCGTGTGGCTACGAGGCCGGTCCGGCGTGTCACCCAGCAGGCCACGGCAGATCGGCGGGGACTACGGGGGCGACACGCGGGTCACTGGCGGGAAAATCTGCGGCCGGTCGTTTGACGTCGGGCGGCCGGATGGCACGCTGGCGGGGTGCTTTCCGACGCGTTTGCAGGCCTGCAGAAGCTGATGCTGCCCGACCGGTGGCAGGCGCTGGCGCTGGGAGCGTTGCGGGCGGGGAGCGACGTGGTGGTGAGCGCTCCAACCGGGGCAGGGAAGACCCATATTTTTGAACGCTGGGTGGAGCAGACGAATTTCGCGCGGCGGGCGTTGTTTACGGTGCCGACGCGGGCGCTGGCGAACGACAAGTTTGCGGAGTGGCGCGCGCGGGGGTGGGAGGTGGGGATTATGACGGGCGATCTCTGTGTGCGGCCGGAGGCGCCGATCGTGGTGGCGACGTTGGAGGCGGTGCAGGGGATGGTGGTGGGAGCAGCGGCGGGCGGGGGGGCGGGGCGCGAGGCGCCGTTCCAGTTGCTGGTGGTCGACGAGTACCACTGGCTGGCCGATCCGCATCGCGGCAATCACTACGAGGGCGTGCTGCTGGCGGCGCCGGAGTCGTTGCAGCTCCTCCTGCTCTCCGGGGCGGTGGCGAATCCCCGCGACGTGGCGGCGTGGTTGCACCGCCTGGGGCGGCGGGCGGAGGTAATCGAGCACCGCGAGCGTCCGGTGCCGCTCGAAGAGGTGGAAGTGGATGATTTGATTCACGGACTGCCGCGCTGCATCGAGGGGTTCTGGTGCCGGCGGGTGGCGGGCGCCCTGCGCGAGGGGTTGGGTCCGGTGCTGGTATTTGCGCCGCACCGGGCGGATGCGGAGCGTTTGGCGCGACAGTTTGCGCGCGAGCTGCCGCTGGCGGAGCCGCTGACGCTGACGCCGGAGCAGGAGCAGGTGTGTGGTCCGGTGCTGGCGCGGTTGTTGCGGGCGCGGGTGGCGTATCACCACAGCGGGCTGAGCTATGCGCAGCGGGCGGGGGTGATCGAGCCGCTGGCGAAGGCGGGGCAGTTGCGCGCGGTGGTGGCGACGCTCGGGCTGAGCGCGGGGATTAACTTCTCCTTGCGTTCGGTGCTGATTACGGCCGGGAGCTTCCGGCATGACCACCTCGAGCGCGAGATCGCGCCGCACGATCTGCTGCAGATGGTCGGGCGCGCGGGGCGGCGCGGGCTCGACGAGACGGGTTACGTGCTGGTGAGCGGGAGCACGCCGCGCTTGCGCCGGGCGGAACCCCTGCGCCTGAAACGGGCGGCGCCGTTGCCGTGGGCGATGTTTCTGCGGCAGCTCCGCGGCGGGCGCGACGCCGGCGAGCTCGCGCGGACCGAGGCGGGCCGCTTTTTCAGCGAGGAGCGCATCGCCCTTGGGGTCGAACAAACCCCGCGGTCCCTCGCCGCCGCGCTGCCCTGCGGGGAGCGCACCGACACCGGGCGGGCCCGTCTCGTGCGCCGCGAACGGAACCCCTGTGCCGCCTGTCGCGACTGCGCGCACCGCGCCGCCTGTCTGGCGCTGTCGCCGACGCCGACGCTGCTCTGGCAATGGCAGCGCACCGGGGTGATCGACCGGCACCTGCGTCTGACGGTGCGGGGGGAAATCGTGGCGTGCTTTCTCGGTCCCGAGGGGCTCGCGCTCGCGGCCGCGCTGGAGGATCACCGTTACCCGCTCGACGATCTGCTCTTCGATGTGGCGAACCTGTTCGCGGGCGATCGCTTCAGCGGCACCAACCCGCGCTGGCTGGGCCGCCTGGCGGAAGCGAGCCGGCGCGCCTATCGCCGGCTGCACATCGACGGCTGGCTGCGCGAAGGCGTGCCGGTGCAGTACGGCTCCGGTGCGAGTGAGTCGGTGCGGGCGCTGGTCGCCGAAGGGGCGCGGGCCCGCGAGGTGATGGACGAGGTGGAGACGGCGGGGCGCGGCGACATCGATCGCCTGCTCACGGAATGGCGCAGCCTGTTGCGGCAGGCCGCGAACGCGGAGCCGCTGGTGGGTGACGGCGCCGCCCTGACCGCGCGGGATCATTTCATCGCGGAACGTTGGGACAACTTCCGCGCCCTGGCGCGGCACTGGCTGCGCGAAGCGCGGCAGGACGCGCTGCCGGAATTGCCGCCGCTGACCGCCGATCAGCGCCGGCCGGTGAACCACAGTGTGCTGCGCAACCCGCGGCCGCTTCCGCCTCCGGCGCGCGCGGCGGTGGCGGCGGCTGGGCGGTGAGATCGGGACAGGTTCCGCCCCGCGGTGGTCGCGACTCAGAGCAGCGGCCGCAGCACCTTCCAGACGGTTTCGGCGATCACCGCGTGTCCGGCGCGATTGGGGTGGATGCGATCACCGAGGTTGAGTTCGGCGACGCCGCCGACGCCTTCGAGCAGGAAGGGGAGAAGCGTGGCGTCCGCGGCTTTCGCGACGGCGGGAAACACCGCGCCGAATTCGCGCGTGTAGTCGGGGCCCAGCTCCGGCGGCATTTGCATGCCGGCGACGATGACCCTGGCCTGGGGGTAGCGGGCGCGGACGCGCGCGAGGATGCCCTCGAGGTTGCGGCGGGAGACGGCCGGGCTGATTCCGCGCAGCCCGTCGTTGGCGCCCAGCGCGAGCACGAAGACGTCGACGGGTGTGCGCAGGGTCCAGTCGATGCGGCGCAGGCCGCCCGCGGTGGTTTCGCCGCTGAGGCCGGCATTGACGACGCGCCAGGGCAGGCCGGCGGCGTCGATCTTCTCCTGCACTTGGGCGGGGTAGGCGTCGCGGGCGGGATCGGGCAGCCCGTAGCCGGCGGTCAGGCTGTCGCCGAAAAACACGAGGGTGTGCGGAGCCTGGCGGGCGGGCGTCGTGGCGGCCGTTGCGGCCGCGAGCGGGAGGAGGGAGGCCACAACGAAAGCTGCGACCAGCACGACCCGGGGGCGGCGCGCAGGTCGCAACCGGCTTGGCTGGGGTCGGGCCGCACCTGAGCCCGGCCCTTCCCCCCGCGGGCGCTCCCCCGCCCTCCTGCCGGGGGAGTGAATCAGGGAGGGGGGGCGAGAGTCCTGGCCCCGGGTCGCGATTGCGGGTGGCGTTTGCTTCGTCATCAAGCTTCCTACGAACGAATGCACGGTACGGATCACCCTGTCCCCGGAAACGTCGCGGGCCGGGCCCGTCTGGTCGGAGCCGGGCGGCGCGCTCAGAACTCGAGCGTGGTGGTCAGACGCCAGCTCCGCGGCTCGTTGAAGTAGACGCGGCGGACGCCGGTGTAGTTGTCGTTGTAGCGGCCGACGTTGACCAGGTAGGAGTTGGTGAGATTCTTCACGTTGAGCTGCATGGTGGCGTTGATTTTCGAACGCGGCACGCGGAAGCGGTAGCCGAGGAAACCGTCGCCGAGGAGCGACTCGTTGCCCCAGTAGATGTAGCCGGTCGCCTTGTCCCAGCTCATGAAGTTCTTGCCGTTGTAGCGGACCGAGGCGCCGAGGAACAGGCCGCGCAGGCGCCCCTCGCTGAAGCGGTAGCGGATCGTGCCGTTGGCCTTGTGCGGCCGGGTGCCGAAGGGGGAATTCTGCCGGTCGACCTGGAAGTTCAGTTCGCTGTAGAGGCTGTCGACGGCCGTTTCAAAGATGGCGAGCTCGTCGGGGTGGTTCGCCAGCAGCTTCCGCCACTCGGGCACGCGGGTGTCGAAAAACTCGAACACCTCGGTGAAGAAGTTCTGCCGCCGGCGCTCGGAATGCGAGTAGCTCGCGCGCAGCGTGAGGTTGCGGGTGGGATTGGCGACCAGCTCGACTTCGACGCCCTTGGTGAGGATGTCGATCGACGCCGAGGTCCAGGTGATGGCCTGGCGATCGAAGTCCGCCGGGGTGATTTGTTGCGCGCTGAGCAGTTGGTTGAGCATCGTCGAAAGGTTGTCGACGCCGAGCGCGTTGCTGCCGGGCAGGATGGGGGAGTCGTTGAGCTGCTCGGTCTGGTACCAGGTGGTGCGGAGGAAGAGGCGGTCGTCGCCGAAGAAATCGAGCATGAAGCCCACGTCGCGCCCGCGACCCTCGGTGGGCTCGGGCACATCGCCGTGAGGCAGCACGGTGCGGTCGAAGCGCGGCTGGCCGTTGTTGCGCGACAGGTTGTAAAAGGCGGAGAGGCGCTTGGTGGCATGGAGCACCGCGCCGGCCGTGAACGTGGTCGGGCTGTAGGCGTGCTTCACGTACTGGCCGTTGAAGTACCATTCGCCGGCGGCGAGCAGCTTCGACTTCACGCGCGGGTCGTTGGGATCCAGCACCCGCTCCTCCTGGGCGTTCTTGAACTTGATGTCGTCGCGGCGGGCGCCGAGCGTCGTGACCAGCCGGTCCTTCCACCAGAAGCTCTGGCTCGCGAACATGTACGAGGTGATGTCCTTGATCGTCTGGGTGTTCGCCCGGGAACGGGAGGCGTAGGTCGAGGTGTAGGTCCGGCCGTTGTAGACGAAGGGCGGAATCGGAATGCTCGGATCCGAGCCGTAGTAGGTGGTGAAGTCGCCCTCGGTGATGTAATTGCGGCGGATCACCTGGTTCTGCGCCCCCTCGGCGTTGGTGGCGTTGACGATCGGGAGGTTGTTTTCGTCGACCAGGATCTCGTTGCGCCAGCGGCGCAGGCGGTCCTGGACGGAGTTCTCCGCCAGAGTCGCGATCCGATGGCGGCCGAACCAGCGGTTGGAACGCCCGCCCTCCCAGGCGGCGGTGAGGCGGTAGATCTCGTTGTCGGTCACGATCCAGTCCTTGAACCAGTTGGATTCGAAGTAGAGGCGGCCGGCATAGGGGTTGGGAATGGTGCCGGCCGCGCCATCCGGCCGCGGCAGGGTGAGGTTGGGGTCGGCGCGGAGGTTGGCGCCGGCGATGGCCATGCCGTTGGCCTCGACGTCGGTGCGGTTGCGGAAGTAGGCCAGTTCCAGGTTGAAGTTGCGGGGCAGCCGCTGCTGCACGGTGAGCTGGCGCGAATTGAACGTCTGGTGCCGCACGCCGCCGGGTCCGGTGAGGCTGAAGCCGTACGGCGAGACGGAGGCGGGCAGCAGGGTCTCGGCGCCGTACCGGTTGTTGCTCTGGAACTCGCCCCGGTAGTTGTACACGAGGCCGTCCCGCTGGTTGAAGATGAAGTTCTGGTTGTTGGCGTTGAAGCGGGCCGTGCCGGAGCCGGCGGGCACCGCGGTGGCGTCGAAGACCCGGCTGCCCCCGTCCCACCAGGCGGAGATCTGGTCCTGCGCGTTCCAGCCGAGGGTCAGATTGTTGTCCATGTGCCCCCGCTCGTAGGAGACGTGGACGGTGGTGTTTTTGAAAGGCTGATACGCCACCGCGGTCGTCCAGCGGGCGGAGTCGTTGAAGTCCCAGTGTCGCCAGCCCTGGTTGTTCTGGTACATGCCGACGAGGCGCAGGGACAGCTTCCGCGGGATCAGCACCTGGTTGTGGTCGCCCTCGTAGCGCTCGTAGCTCCACGACCCGAGCATGTTCTTGAGCGTGGTGCGCGGGCGCTGGAGGTGGGCGCGTTTGCCGGAGAGGGAGACGAGGCCGCCGGCCTGGCCGAGACCGAAGAGGATGGAGTTGGGGCCGCTCGCCACTTCGGCGCGCTCCACGTTGTAGAGATCGACCGGGATGCTGGACTCGACAAAGTCGCGCGAGGCGCCCGCCGGCGAGCCCCGCATGCGGAACTGGTAGTCGTTGCCATCGGCGCCGCGGCCCTGGGGGTTGTTGAAGCCGGCGTTGGCGTCTTCCACATCGAGCTCGATGTTGGTGGCGTGGCCCAGCATCTCCTCAAGGTTGGTCGCAGCGATGTCGGCGAGGAACTCGGGCGTGAACGCGGCCACCGCGGCCGGGGTGTCGCGCAGACGGGAGTTGAGACGGCTGCCGCTGGTGGTGTTGGCGGCCTGGTAACCGACGTCCTTGTCGGCCGTGACCTCGAAGGGCGAGAGCTCGACCACCGGGGCCTCGGTGGGTTTCGCGGGCGCGGCGGGCGCAACGGTCTGGGCCGGCAGGGAGGCGGGACCGGCTGCAAGCAACAGTCCGGCGGCGACGAGCCGGAAGGTGGACGACGATAGGGCTGAGGTCATGGTCGGACGGGGTCGATGGTTTGCTGAGTCGCCCGGCCGGGCGCGGCGACAGGAAGGGCTTAGTAAGAAGACACTGCCGGGGAGGTTGGCAAGGCAGAGCACCGGCGGAGGCACCGGGCGGAAAATCGCATTGTGCCCGGTGGCCGGTCGCGGCAGGGACTTCGGCGGTCTCACCCGCTTCACCTTGGACTCCCATTCACGCGCCCGCCAGCTCCTCGACACCGCCCACGCCGCGGACCCGAACCGGGCCGCCGACGGCCGGCCGGCGGAGCTGGTTTACGCCGATCGGATGGAGGCCTGGGTGACGCGGCTGGTGCCGGACGCCCCGTCGGCGCTGCGGCTCGCCGCGCGCGCGCAGCACCTCGAACGCTGGCTGGTTCCGCGCGGCACGTTTCCCGCGGGCAGAGCCGGCTACCTCGCGTGGCGCCGGTCGCTCTACACCCAGCAGGCGGAGCGCGCCCGCGCCCTGCTGATCGAGGCCGGGGTGGATCCCGCCGAGGCGGCCGATGTCGCCACCTGGGTGTCGAAATCCGGCCTCAAGACCAACCCTGGCACGCAGGCCCTCGAGGACGCCGCCTGCCTCGTGTTTCTGGAGAACGAGATTGGCGCGTTTGCCGTGCAGCACGCGGACTACCCGCGCGAGAAGTTCGTCGAGATCCTGCGCAAGACCTGGCGCAAGATGAGCCCCGCCGCGCAGCAGGTCGCGCTCGCCCTGGAACTGCCCCCCGCCACCGCCTCGCTGGTGCGCGACGCCGTCGGTGAAGGGTGAGCCGGTTGGTCCGCGGACTTCAGCCAGGCACCGTCACCGCCGGCATTGGAGGGCGCGGCTCCGGCGGCACCGTCCATCGACCACGGATTACGCGGATTACGGAGATGAGGATTGGGGGCGTGTGATCCGTGACCTCCGCGGTTGATTGGTCTGAGAGGGCGTCTAAAAAGTACCTTCACCGCTTCCGTCGGAGGGCGCTGCTCCGTCCTACACCTTATACGGATCTTTTTTCGATAGCCAAT
>CAZDGC010000180.1:0-7683 GCA_964504885.1 uncultured Opitutus sp. | reverse complement strand
CAGCCGCGTGCCATCGCGCAATACCGCATGCCACGTGTTGCCGGCCGGGTCGTAGGCCGCCCGCGCCCATGCCCGCAGATCCTCCGCCGCCAGGGTCACGAACCTGCTACCCGCCGTTCCCAGCCGCTCCCCGAGTTCGAGGGCGCAAAGCCCGCACACCGCAAACGCACGGGTGGCCCGGGTCTGATCCAAAATCGCATGCTCCCAGGCCCGATCGCCCAGTTCGGGCCCGAACTGCAGTTGCGCGCGATCCCGCTCAATGCGGCTGAACTGGTAACCCGACAGGCCGCTCCGGGGATGCCGGGTCTCCCCGTAACGCTCCGCCAACCGCACCGCCCAGGCCAGCGGCTCCGCCTCGCCCGTCAGCCGGGCGAGCGTGCCCGCCGCCAAGAAGAGATCGCTGCCCGTATTCTTGAAGGACAGGCCGCGCCCGACGAAGAACCCCGGCGCCAGCTCCCGCGCGTGCCCCCAGGGAGGTGGAACCGCGTGGTCGGGTCCGTATTCACCATGGCGATTCAAATCGAGGGTTCGCCAATCGAGGATGTGCCGCTCCCAGAATGCCTCGATGAATCGTCGCGTCGCCGCCGGCGCCACCGGCCACCACCCTTCGTAAAAAGGGAAATGCGTCTTCAGTTCGTGGAAGTTCTCCATCCCGAACGGCTCGCCGCGCCTCAGGTCGATCGCGCGATGCCCGCCCCAGTGCAGCAGGCCGCTGGCATCCACACCGGCTGACAGCATCTGGCGCACGATCGCCGCCGCCGCCTCGGCGGGAGCATCCTCGCCGGAGAGCGCCGCCCACCCCGCCAGCAACCGCAGAAAATCCTGCTGGTTCGCGAAATTGCTCAGGTGCATCTCCCGACCGTCGTCCGGGTGCAACCACACCGCCGGCGCATCCGTGTCGGCATCGACCGCGTCCACCAGGCAATCCACCCATCCGCCCGCGCCCCGCCCTCGGGCCACGGCCAGCACCCGGGTCACGTGCCGGCGCACCGCCGCCAGAAAGACCTCCGCGTCAGTCGAGGGCATGCCGGCGGAGTTGATAGCCCGGAATTCTCCGCGGTGGCGGCGCGACCGAATCGCGCAACACCAGCCGCGCCTGCACCCGCCGCGCCGGGATCTGCGTGCCCGGCCGCGCCGCCAGCAGTTCGAAGAGCATCTCCACCGTCGCCGCAATCATCTCCGCCACCTGCTGGTCGACCGTGGACAGCCGCGGGTTCGTCTGGGTCGCGATCGGCAGGTTGTCGAAACCGAAGATCGAAAGATCGCGGGGGATCACCAGCCCGGCGCGTTGCAGCCGCCACATCGCGCCCGTGGCGATCTCGTCATTCAGCGCGATCAGCGCCGTCGGCAGCGTCGGCTGCCCGAGCAGAAACTCGGCGAGCTCCCGGCCATAATCGAAGGCGTCGAAGCGCCGGTTCGAGAGGATGATCGTGTCGACGCAGGCGTCGAACGTCAGCCCCTGGGCGGCGAGTGCGTCGGCCACGCCCTCGCAGCGCGGAACGCCGAGCGGGAAGCTGCGATCGATGCCAAGCAGTCCAAAGTGGCGGTGCCCGAGCTGCAGGAGGTGCGCCGTCAACTGCGCCAGCACCGCGCGCCGGTCGAGCAGGATGGCATTGTGCGCCACCACGCCGCGTGGCTCCAGCAACACACCGGGTATCCGGTGCTGGGCGAGGAACTCCAGCCACGGCGCACTCTCTTCACCCACCGGCGAGTCGACCAACACGACCCCCTCCGCCCGCATCGAAGCGAAGTGCCGCACCACCTCCAGGCCCGGGTCGGAGCCGCCCTCGATCAGCTCGAACAGCGGCCGATAGTGCCGTTCGCGCAGGAGCTTTTGCATCACCGTCACCTTGCGCACAAGAATCGGCGTCTCCAGTTCCCGGAAACTCACGCCGATGGTGCGCGTCCGCGCCCCGCGCAGCGCCCGGCCGAACGGGTTGGGCACAAAACCGAGTTCGCGCATGGCGGCCTTGACCCGCTCCGTCGTCTCCGCATTCACCTCCGGGTGGCCGTTGATGGCGCGCGAGACGGTCCAACGGGAAAGACCCAGATGGCGGGCAAGCGCGGCCGTCGAGGTCACTCGGGCGGGGCGGCGGGGCGGTTTGGGCGTTGACACGGATGGAATCACACACGTGTTTGTACCGGTTGTTCGTGAACGCAACCCGGAATTTGCCGCCCGCCGCCCGGCTCGCCTGCTCGACGATCGCCTTCCGGCGGCACCCGCTGCCGGTCGCGCTCGCCGGCATCGCCGCCGCTGGCGTGCCGGCCGCCGACATCGGCGCCCTCCCGGGCTACTGCGACCACTTCGATCCCGCCGCCGGACCCGCCGCCGCGGCCGACTGGGCAGCCGCCGTTCGCGCCGCCGGGATCGCGGTGCACACCCTCAACGCCGACATCGGCGCGTTCAACGACTCCGCCGCGGAACCCGTCGCCGTGCGGGAACGGGGCCTCACCTGCCTGCGCGCCGCCGCCGCCATCGGGGCCCGCGGCGTCACGTTCGCCCCCGGGCTCCGCGTCGATCGCGCCGTGCGCCCGCTCGACGACGAACTGGAACGTATCGCGCCCTGGTTTCGCACTCTCGCCGACCGCGCTGCCGCCGAAGGACTGGTGCTCACCTTTGAGGCCCCGCATCGCGGCGGCCTCATCGCCGACGCCCACGAGGCTCGACGGTTGGTCGAGGCAATCGCCCATCCCAACGCCCGCCTGATTTTCGATGTCGGCCACCACCTCCGCGCCGGGTGGGATCTCGCCGCGGCGGTCGCGGAGATCGGGCCCTGGATCGAACACGTGCACCTCAAGGATCAGGCCGGGGGAAAGGGCTGCTATCCACTCGGAACCGGGGCCGTGGACTTCCCCGCCCTCTTTGCCGCGCTCGCCCGGGTCGGATACGCGGGCCGCTTCGCCTTCGAGTTTCCCGACGCCGCCGACACCGCGGAAGGCGCCGTCGATCTGGTGCGCGCCTCCCGTGTCTTTCTCGAAAATCTCCGCCTATTTCCGTCGCCATGAACTCTGACGCCTCCAAGCCCACCTGCGCCTTCCTCGGCCTCGGCGCCATGGGCGGACCGATGGCCGCGCACCTCGTGCGCGCCGGCTATCCGCTCCGCGCCTTCGATCCCAGCGCGGAGCGCCTCGCCACCGTCACCGCCCTCGGCGCCGTCGCGGCCACGAGCGCGATCGACGCCCTCCGCGGCGCCGAAGTCGTGTTCGCCAGCCTGCCCAGCCACGAGGTTCTGCTGGAAGTTGCGCGGCGCGACCTGCTGCCGGCGGCGGCGCCCGGGCAGATCTTTGTCGATCTGGGCACGACGATTCCCCACGAGACCCGGCGGCTGGCGGCGGACTTCGCGGCGCACGGCGCGACCTGGATCGACGCCCCGGTGAGCGGCGGCGCCGAAGGAGCCGATCGCGGCCGCCTGCGCATGTTCGTTGGCGGCGACCCGACCGCCTTCACCCGCGTGCGCCCGCTGCTCGTCGCGATGGCCGGACCCGACAAGCTCACCCACTGCGGCCCCAGCGGCAGCGGCCAGGTGGCCAAGGGCGTCAACCAGTTGAAAAGCGCCCTCCAGACCGCCGCGCTGCTCGAGTCGCTCGCCTTCGCCGTCCGCGCTGGCGTCCCGGCCGAAACCATCGCCGCCGCGTTCGGCGCCGGCGACGCCAGGGAAGCAAGCAGCATCGTGAAATACGCCCGCGCCGTAGCCGCGGACCCGGAGGCGCATTTCGGGGTGAAGTTTCGCGAGCTGCCCTACTACCTCGCCGAAGCCCGCCACCTGGGTTTCACCCTGCCGCTGACCCGTGCGCTGCATGAGTGCTGCGATCGCGGTCCGCGGCTCGTCGTCGACGACCGCCGGCCCGCCCCGTCGTTCTGGCACGAACTCACCCGCCCGGCCCCGCCGGCCTGACCCGGCGCGCGCCTCCCGCCCGCTTTCGTCGTTGACACTCTGCACCCAATTCACACACGTGTGTGATTACTTCCGTCAACCCCGCCTCCTCCCCGTATGAGAACGCCACGCCCCCTGCTCCCGCTCCTCGCGGTCGGACTCGTCGCCGCCCCGCTTTCCGACGCCCAGCTTTCCGCCGCCCAGCCCGCCCCCGCCTCCGCCCGATCCGCTCCGGACGAGGTGGTGCAGATGACCGAGTTCATCATCAACGCCGAGGCCAGCGAAGGCTACTTCACGGCCAACACGATTTCCGGCACCCGCGTGGCTGACCTGATCAAGAACCTGCCCCTCAATGTGAGCGTGCTCTCCGACGAGTTCCTGCGCGACGCCGCCATCTACGATGTCGACTCCATCCTGCAGTGGACCGCCTCGAACACCGGACCGAACAATCCGCGCATCCGCGGCCTCAACTCCAACACGCGCGTCAACGGCTTCGGGGGCAGCGAACGCGACGACGCGATCTCGATCGGCCGCGTTGAGGTCATCAAGGGTCCCGGCGCGATCATCTCGGGATCCGGTGCGCCCGGCGGCATCGTCAACGTGCTCACCAAACGCCCCCGCGGTCGCAATTCGCTTTCGGTCGCGCAAATCGCGAACGACCGCGGCCTGCTCCGCACCGAACTCGACGCCAACTACCGGGCGAGCCCGCAATTCGGCGTCCGCGTCGCCGCCGCCCGGGTGAGCGAGGACGGTTTCAGTTCCCAGCGCCTCAAGCAGTCGTACGATGACTACAAGAAGACCGAGCTGACGTACTACGGGGTGGTCGAGTGGCGCCCGTTCCCGCGGACCGTGGTCACCGCGGACTACACCTATCTGAAGCAGGACCGACCCTTCCGCGATCAGCCGAACGTCCGCTGGGACACCTTCGGGCGCATCGCCCCCGCCGCCGGCCAGCCCACGGCCTATCTCATCGAGGCGCCGTTCAATTACCCGAAGGCGTTTGGCCTCAGCGGGCCGGATGCCATCGATGACATCCACAACACCCTCTTCGATCTCGAAGTCGTGCAGGAGATCACTCCGGACCTGCAACTGAAGCTCGTGGCCAACGGCAAGCGGCGTTCCCGCATGATCGTCGGCCCGGCCTCCACCGGCCTCACCACGGCCAACGCCGCCCTGCTCGCGGCGAATCCCGGTCAGAACCTCGTGGTGGGCGAACGCTACTTCGGCGTCCGCTGGACGCTCAGCGAGCAGGTCAACCCGTGGAGCTACAATTACGAGGCGGATCTCCTCTGGAAACATCGCTTCGGCTCCCTCGGCGAGGGCAAGCTGCTCGCCGGGGCCAACCAGGGTGAAAGCAAGTTCTGGTCCGCCGGCGGTCTCGGCCGCGCGCCCGGCACGTCCGCGGAGCAGCGCTTCTACTTCCGGCTCGGCGACCTGCGCCCCAACACCCGCCGGCCCGCCAGCCTGAACCTGGTCAATAATCCCGCCACTCCGGAAACCAGGACCGAGGAGCAAAACGCGTTCGTCGTTCACCAGGGCAAGTGGAATGCCGGCCGCACCCACTCGCTGGTCGGGCTCTTCCACTACGACTATCGCGACGAACGCATCGCCGCCAACCGTCCGACCGTATCCAAGAACGACGGACTGAATCCGCAGTTCGGCGCCGTCCACCAAATCACCCCGTGGCTCGGCCTCTACGCCGTTTACGCCCGATCGATTCAGGGCCAGAACCAGCGCAATTCCCGCGGCGAGGTGCTGCCGCCGTTCAAGGGCACCAACTACGAGACCGGCTTCAAGGTCGAGACTGCCGACAACCGGGCCAGCGGCACGGTCAGCTTCTTCAAGACCGACTTCGTCAACCGGCAGTTCAACGACCCGACGGTTCCCGACATCAACGGCAACACCAACCCCGGCGAACGGGTCTCGAGCGGCAAGGACCGCAGCCAGGGAATTGACGCCGAGTTCATCCTCACGCCGAAGCCCCACTGGCAGATCATCGCCGGCTACGCCTACCTCGACACCTTTGTGCGGCAGGATGTCGGCAACCGGCCCGAACGCATCGGCCAGCGGTTCAACAACCACGCCTTCCACAACTACTCGCTCTGGACCCGCTACAACTTCCGGCAGGGCGGCCTGAAGGGGCTGGGCCTCGGTGGCGGCATTCGCGGCGACAGTGGCGCCATCCGGCAGTATGTCACCATCGCCGGCGTGCCGCGTGCAGCCGAGGACACCACCGACCCCTACGTCGAACTCTTCCTCAGCTACGAGCGGCCCTTCGGCCGGGGCCGCCTCTTCGCCGCCCTCAACGTGAAGAACGTCACGCGCCAGTCGCGGTACTTCCAGTTCAAGGACAGCTCGACCGAGCCGTACTTCGTCTGGAAGGACCCGATCGAGCCGTTCCTCCGCGTCGGCTTCGAGTTCTAGGCGATCCCGCCCGCGTCGCCCTCCTCTGTCTCCGCCGCCGGAGCGCGGCGGCACGCCTTGCGCATGACCTTGTCCTCCGATCGCACCTCCCTCACCTGGATGCCGCTGAGCGCCGATCCGGCGCTGCTGCAGGACGTGGTGGCGTGCGCCGGGCGGCACGGCGTGAGCGGCGTGCACCTCTCCCACGGCCTGTGCCACGACGCCGACGACCTGATCGAGCACGCGGGCCGCGCCCAACGCATGGCCGACTTTGTGCGCGCCTGCCGGGCGGTTGGCCTGCAGGTGTGGTGCTGGACCCATGAGGTCTGCAAGCCGCCGGCACTCTGCCGGCCGGGTGGGCACCTCGACTTCGACGGTCCCCAGCTCTGGCGCCACCTCGAAGCCAAGTACGACCGGTTCCTCGGCACGGTGCTGCCCGATCTCGACGGGCTCGTGCTCACCTGCGCCGAAACCGATTTCCTCGTCTACCACGACACCCGCCTGCACAGCGCCGCCTCGCGGGCCGCGCGCACCACGCGGCTCGCCCGCGCCCTGCACGAGCACTGTGCCCGCCACGGCCGCCGCCTCGCCCTACGGGACTTCGTCTACCGCCGCCCCGAGATCGCCGCGATGCGCGACGCCATCGCCGACTGCCCGCCCGAGATGGTGGTGATGACGAAGTCCGTTCCCCACGATTGGCATCCCTTCTACCCGCCCAACCCCCTGCTCGGCGGTGTCGGCGGCCGCGAGCAATGGATGGAACTCGACCTTGGCCACGAATACGAGGGACAGCACCTCTACCCTTACGCCGAAGTGGAAGCCAACCTCGCCCGCCTCCGGTACGGGCACGCCCGTGGGATCCGCCAGGTCGTCGCCCGGCTCGACCGCGCGGTCGAATTCCGCGGCGCCTCCGCCCTGCATCGACCGTGGGGCCGCGTCGAGTTGCTCACGCTGCAGCGCTTCGCGCAGAATCCGGCCGTCGCGGCCGCGGAGATCTGGGCCGAGTGGGAACAGGCGCAGTTCCCGGGCGCCCGCCGGGCGGTCGAACTCGCCACCGCCGCCGTCCAGTCACTCCTGTTTCCCCAGGGGTTCTGGTACGCCGACCACAGCCGCCTGCCGACGTGGGACTACGCCACCACCCACCTGATCGACGGCAACGCCGACCGGCTGCCGGACTGGACCGGCGATCCCCTCCATCTGGAGCGGGACCGTCTCTTCCGCACCCTACCGGAGGAATGGGTCGACGTCTTGCGCCGCGAGGCTGCCAGCGGCCTCGCGCTGGCGCGCGAGAGCGCCGCACTCATCTGCCACGCCACCCTGCCGCCGGCCGAGGCCGCCGCCTGGCAGGACGGGGCCGATTCCCTGCTGACCTGGATGGAGCTGTTTGCCCTGCACCGCGAAGTCT
>CAZDGC010000179.1:742-7698 GCA_964504885.1 uncultured Opitutus sp. | reverse complement strand
GTGTTCACATGAAATCCACCGGGAGCGCCGGTGCCGGATGGGGCGTCGACCTGCCTGCTGCTTGTGGGCGCGCTGGCCCTGTTGGCGCGTTTCCGTCGCGGGTGTTGCTAACCGTGGACGAGCGCGCCCTCACGGCGCCAGCGGGATGCCGACGCCGGGGCCGATGGGCCAGCCCAGCCAGTAGAAGACGAGCAACTGCAGCATCCACATCGGCAGAAACGAGAGCGAGTAGGGCAGCATCAGCGAGATGATGGTGCCCGTCCCGGTCTCGGGATTGTAGCGCTGCATGTAGGACTGGATGTAGGGCAGGTATACGAAGATCGGCGTGATGATGTTGGTGCACGAATCGCCGACGCGGAACGTGAGCTGGGTCGCCTCCGGGCTGAGGCCGAGCAACAGGAACATCGGCACAAAGATGGGCGCCATGATGGCCCATTTGGCCGAAGCAGAAGTGACGAACAGGTTGATGCCCGCCACCAGCATGATCAGTCCAACCACCAGGGGGGCGCCCTGCAGACCGAGGGCTTGCAGCGTGGTGGCGCCTGTGACGGCGAGAATCGCCCCGAGATTCGACCAGGAAAAGTAGCTCAGGAATTGCGCGGCGACGAAGGCGAGTACGATGTAACCGCCCATGGTGGCCATGGTGTCGCCGGCGAGTTTGGCGACGTCGTGGTCGTTGCGCACGCGGCGGGTGGCGATGCCGTAGGCGAGCCCGGGCACGAAGAACAGCAGCAGCACCCATACGACCATCGAATCGAGAAACGGCCGGATGCGGTCCAGCAGTGTTGGCGCACCCGCCTCATGGAGCGGCGCCCCAGGGACCAGCGTGACGGCCGCCGCGAGGGCCACGGTGGCGCCGAGGGCGGCGAATGCCCAGCGCAGGCCGCGGCGTTCCTCCGCGGTCAGGCGCTGGGGCTCCGGGGCGGTCGCTGGCTGCCACGGGCCGAGCCGCGGCTCGATGACGCGGGTCGTCACCCACGTTGCCACGAGCGTGAGCAGCGGGGTGGAAACGGCGAGGAAGTACCAGTTGCCGAGGAGCTGCACCTTGTAACCCGCGAGGAGCTTCGAGCCGTCGACCGCTTCCTGCGTGAAGCCGGCGAGGAGGATGTCGAGCGTGGCGGGCAGGAGGTTGGCGCTGAAGCCGCCCGTCACGCCCGCATAGGCGGCGGCGATCCCCGCGAGGGGGTGGCGACCGGCGGCGGCGAACAGCATGCCCGCGAGGGGAGGCAGCACGATCACGCCGGCGTCGGCCGCCTGGTTGGCGTTGATGGCGACGAACACCACTGTCGCGGTCAACCAGCTCCGGGGTACACAGGTCACGATTGCGCGCAACGAGACGCCGATCAGCCCCGTCGCCTCCGCCAGGCCGATGCCGAGCATCGAGACGAGCACCGTGCCGAGCGGCGCGAAATGGGTGAAGTTGCGAACCGCTTCCAGGAACATCCGCCGCACCCCGGCTGCGTCGAGCAGGTTGACCGCGGTCAGCGGCGTGCCGTCCTTCGGGTGCGGCACCTGCACGCCCAGCGTGGCGGCGAGCCATGAGGCGACGAGAGTCGCGAACGCCAGCAGGCCAAACATCGTCACCGGATGGGGCAGGCGGTTGCCGGTGCGTTCGACAAAGTCGAGCAGAGCGGAGCGGCGTCGCGGAGAAGTCGCGGGAGTGGTCATGGGGGGCGTTCCGCGGAGGGGCGGGGCCGCGGGTTGCGGGACTGGCGCGGAGGCAACGGGCCGCACCGGGCGAAGTCAAACGTGAGCCGGCGTGGCCATGAACGTGAGCGAGGCGGCTCCGGCGGGGCGTCGCCAAGCCCGTCCACTCGCTCCCGCTCGTGGCTACAAACTAGAGAACCCCGGGCTATTTCTTCTTCGGTACACTCTTCGCCGGCAGACTTTTCGCCGCCTTGCCGGCCTTGCGGCGGATATCGGCGTCCTTCGTCGTCGCGAGGATCTTGTCGAGGGCCTGGCGGACCTGGGCGGCGTTGGGCGTCGCAGCGAGCGCGGGCGCGATTTCGATCACCGCCAGCGCGGCCTCGGTCTGCACGGCCGGGTCGTCCAGATAGGGCTGCAGCAGTCGCAGCGCCTCGATGCGCTTCACCTGGCCGAGGCCTGAGACGATGACGAGCTTCTCCGGATCGGTCTGCACAAGCGGGTTGGCGGCGGTGAACCAGGCGAGGGCGTCGAGTTTCGTCGGGTCGATGCCGGCCGCGACATTGCCGGCCATGCGGCTGCCGCCGCGCAGGGCGAGTTCGCGCAGGGCCGGGTCGGAACCGCGCCGGGCAACGTCGAGCAGCAAGGGGGCCGGGGTGGCATCGGGCCAGTCCGCGAGGAGGCGGAGGGCGGCCAGCCGCACGGCGGCGTCGGCGTCGCCCAGGGCGGTCTTCACTGTATCCATGATTTCATGACTGGCGTTGCCGGCCTTGACGAGGGCGCCGAGCGGGCGCAGGAGGGCGGTGCGGGTGGCGGAATCGGAGGCGGCGCGCACGGCGTCGAGCACGGGATCGGCGCGCCGGGCCTTCGGCTGGATCTTCATCGAGACGGAATAGATGGCGAGATCGGCGGGTACCTTGAGGCCGTCGTCGTGCAGGGTGGTGGAGAGCCGGATCAGGGCGGGGAGGTCGTCGGGCTGGCCGACGACGGCGAGAGCCCGCAGGGCGGCCTTGGCGACCTCGGGTTCGGAGCCATGGGCGAGGCGGAGGAGTTCGGGGCGGGCACGGTCGGAGCGGCGGGCGGCGAGCACGCCGATCAGCCGGGCGCGCAGGGCGGGAGCGGTGTTCGGGAGGGTGGCGAGCAGACGGGCGTCTGCCTCCTTGCTCTCGAGGCTGCCGAGACTGGCGAGGGCGGCGCTGGTTTCTTCGGGAGTCCGGCCGGCGGCGACAGCCTGGAGCAGGACGGGCAGGGCGGACCGGCCGTCGTCGAGGCGCGGCAGGGTCTGGAGGGCGGCGAGGCGGACCGGGGGGGAGCCCCGGCTGGCGGCGTCGAGCGCCGCGGGCAGGGCGGCGGAGTCGGCGCGATCGCCGAACACCTGGAGGAGGAGCACCTGCTTGTCCTCCGGCAGCCGGGGAAATTCGGCGGCGAGGGCCTTCGTGACCTCGGGTCCGGGCAGTTCGCGGGCCGCGCGCCAGGCGGCGGCCAGCAGCGCGCGGTCGTCGCCCTTGAGCTGCTGCACCAACAAGGGGAGTCCGGCGCGCTCGCGGGAGGTGATGGCGCCGCGCATCGCGGCGGTGCGGACGTGGGACGGGTAATCGGAGCCGCACAGGAGGTCGTAAATGGCGGCGGCGGCGCGGCGCTGGCCGGCGAGCACGAGTGCCTCGGCGCACGCGAGGCTGGAGTCGGCGAAGGCAAACTTCAACGGTCCGGAGGCGCGGGCGAGCGCGTCTTGGAGGAGGCGGGCGGCATCGGCCGTGCCGATGCGACCGAGGGCCGCCGCGGCCGCGGCCGCGGCATCGACGGACGGGGAGGCGAGCAGTTGGCCCAAGACGGGAGTGGCCAGGGGATCGCGCCGGAAACCCAGGGAGTTGATCACGCCAATCTGGAGCGGTCCCTGGAGCCGTCCGAGGGCCTCGCGCAGGGCGTCGCCGGCGGCGGGATCGGTCATGGGTTCCAGGGCGTGCCGCGCCATGTGGGCGAGCCTCTCGTCGGAGAGCAGGGCGGCGAGGGCGGGCACGGCCTCCCGCGGTCCGAGGACGGCGAGACGATGGCAGGCGACGACCTTGTCGTGGTGCGAAGCCGCAGTCGATTGCAGGGTGGCGAGGAGTTGCTTCACTTCCTCAGGGCGGGGGAGTGGGGTGGCGGGCGCCGAACCCTGGGCGGAGAGGGTGATTGGTGGGGTGAGCGCGAAGAGCAGGCCGAGGGCAAGAAGCAGGACGCAGCGCGGGAAGGACATGGCGGAAGGGAGTCGGGGAGAGGGCGGTGGAGGGGGCGGAGGCGTGCGGCCGTGTGAGCCGGGAACGGGCGGCCCCAATCCGGCCATCGCGGGCGGGTGCGGTCGGGGCGGGCGTACGCCTTTCCTACCACAAGGAACCGGGTTTCCTCTGCGCGAAACTTGGCGGAAGGTGGGCGCGGATTGGATTTCCGTGCCGGGCGGCGGGGTCGGGTGCCGCGCGATCCGCCCATGCCGGTTGGAAATGCCGCTCATCACTCCAATTTCTATCGGCGTTGTAGCGATGGGTGCGCGGCGTTTCCGATGGCGGCGGCTACCCCGGCCTGTTCGAAATGCTTCCGATGAAAGCGACGATCCGAGTTCGGGTGAGTGGGATCTGGTGGGTGCTGGCGGTGGCGGCCGTGGCCGGGGCGGCGCAGCCCAAAGGCGGGGCGGTGTCCCTGTTGGAGGGCAACCGTCTGACGGGATGGGCGCATGTGCTCGCCGATCCCGCGGTGCCGCGCGATCGGGTCTGGTCGCTGCGCGACGGGATGCTCGTATGCACCGGGGCTCCGATTGGCGTCTTGTACACGGAGAAGCACTACACCGACTTCCGGCTCGAGCTCGAGTACCGCTGGGCGCCGGGCGGCAAGCCGGGCAACAGCGGCATCATGTCGCGGCTCACCCCCAGCACGGGCGCGCTGCCGCGCACGGTCGAGGTGCAGCTCCATCACGGCAACG
Source organism: uncultured Opitutus sp. (assembly GCA_964504885.1). GTDB lineage: Bacteria > Verrucomicrobiota > Verrucomicrobiia > Opitutales > Opitutaceae > ER46. The sequence continues at coordinate 3,101 of CAZDGC010000179.1, read as the reverse complement.
CGGGCGACGTCATCGGGCTCCAAGGGTTTCCCATCGCCGACGGCGGCCAGCCCCGCTGGTTCCAGCGCGACAGCAAGGTGGCGGGAAAGATCTCCGGGGTGAAGAAGGCGGCCGCCGCCGAGAAGCCGCCGGGCGAGTGGAACCGGGTCGAGGTCGAGGCGCGGGGCGATCGCTACACGGTGAGGTTGAACGGCCAGGTGGTGAACGAGGTGAGCGGAGTCGAGGTGCGCGCCGGCCCGATCGGCCTTCAGTCCGAGGGCGGTGAAATCCACTTCCGCCGCGTGCGGCTCAGCCCGCGGTAATCGTGGGCGCTCCGGCCGGCACGGTCACGGGGCGCCGCCCCGGGTCGCGTTGTCGCCGGGTTTCCAGACGTCGCTGGCACGGTTGGGGTCGCGAGCCGAAGCGGGGAGCGTCGGTTCGGCTTACAGTTTCGTCCGGGGAGGGGGAGCCGTCGGAGGGTGTCGTCACACCTAAGTTGCTAGTTGTCAGCGCAGCGCTGCAGGGCCGGCTCCGGCAATATCCGCTTGGTATGGGAAATGCGAGGACTGGAATCGTCCCGTCCCTTCCCGCCTCATCCTTCAGTGTCTTCCCCCTCCTCATGAAACAAAAGATCCTTGGATCGCTTCTCGCCGTCATCCTCGTCTCGGCCCCGGCGCTCCGCGCCGCCAGCTACGACGTGTTTGCGCAGGGCAATTCGTCGTCGGGCGGCGTCGGCTTGCCCACCCTCTTTCTCAATGCCGGCCAGGCCTTCCAGACCAGCGCCAGCGCCACCGACCTGTGGAGCGCCGGTGCGCTGCCCCGCTGGTCAAACGCCGACGGCCTGGTGGCAGACCTTTTCGCGACCGGCACGGACGAGTCCGGCTTGCCGGCGGGCACCCAGATCGGAAGCGCCTTTGCGCTCTGGACGCAGCACGGCTTTACCGCGCCCTATGGAGCGCTGGTGGGGCAAATCGGGTCGAACTATATCCTGTTGGGAACCAGTTTCGCGGGCACGGCTCCCACGGCGGGGCTGCTGCAATTGTGGTATTGGGACAGCAACAACGGCGATAACAGCGAAAAGATCACGGTGACGGTGTCCACGGGAGTTCCGGACGGAGGCGGGAGCGTCCTTCTCCTGTTGGCGGGCCTGGCGCTCTGCGGAATGCGCCGGTGGTTCGGCCGGTGAGGTCGACGGCGCGGGGTGCCGGCGGACCTGCCTTTCAGGTCGTTTCGATCCGGACGATACTCGCCGGATCCTGCCACTGCGGCCGTGAAAACTTGCGGCTGCGATCGGCGGGTAGGTTGGAGTCGGGCTCGTCGGGGCACCCGCGGACTCCCGGCGGCCCTCAGCGCGCCGGTTTCGCTTCCCGGCGCCAGGCGTTGTACTCCTCCCGAAGCGCCGCCAGACGGGCGGGCTCCGTGCGGGCGAGATCAGTCGCCTCGCGTGGGTCGCGGGCGAGGTTGAACAGGTACTCCTCACCGGATTCCTGAACATATTTCCAACTGCCTCGACGCACGGCGCTGGCACGTGGCGCGGTCCAGAACAACGCGCGTTCCGAGTCGGGGCCCGTTTGGCCGCGCAGCAGGCCGGCGAGGCTGTTTCCGTCGAGGCCGCGCACAGCGAACCTGGCACCTGCGAGTTCGGCCAGGGTGGGGAAGAGGTCGAGCCCGGTGGCGGGATCCGGGATCATGCGACCGGGGGCGATGCGGCCCGGCCAGCGCAGGAGGCAGGGAACGCGGATGCCCCCTTCGAAAAGCTGCGATTTCTCGCCGCGGAGCGCTCCATTGTGGCCGCCGTAATCGAGATCGCCACCGTTGTCGCTGGTGAAGATCACAAGGGTGTTGGCGTCGAGTCCGGTGTCGCGCAGGGCGGCAAGCACGCGACCGACGCCCTCATCGAGGGCGGATACCATTCCGGCGTACTCGCGGCGGCGGGAATCGGCGAGGTGGGCGTAGCGGTCGCGATCGGCGGGTTTGGATTGGAGGACGTTGGTGGGTTGGCGCATGGCGGCGTCCCAGCCCTTGCCGTAGTGTGGCGCCGTGTGGGCGAGATAGAGGAAGAACGGCTCCTCCGGGCGGCGGGCGCGCAGCCACTTGATGGCATCCTCAGTCAAGAGATCGGTGACATAACCTTCCTCGACCACGGGTCGCCCATTCCGGAACCAATCGGGCTTTTCTCCGTAGCAGCGGGTGAAAAAATCGATCGCCCCGCCATGGCATCCGTAGGTGTATTCGAAGCCGTGCTGGGACGGGAGAAACCCGGGCTCGCCGTGGCCGAGGTGCCACTTGCCGATCAGGGCGGTGCGGTAGCCGCGATCGCGCAACACGCGGGCGAGGGTGACCTCGTGTGCGCGCAGGCCGCGGCGGTCGTCGCGCGGTT
>CAZDGC010000179.1:0-732 GCA_964504885.1 uncultured Opitutus sp. | reverse complement strand
CAGGAACATCAGTGGACTCAGCAGGTTGTCGGCGGACCGGACGGGATTGCGCCCGGTGAGCATCCCGTAGCGGGAGGGGGTGCACACCGGGGCGGCGGCGTAAAACGCCTCGAACCGGGCGCCGTCGCGCGCGAGGGAATCGAGGTGCGGGGTGCGGATTTCGCCACCATAGGCGCTGAGGTCCCCGTAGCCCAGATCGTCGGCAAGAATGAGGAGAAGGTTGGGACGATCGGAGGCACCGAGGGCGGTTTCCGCGGCGAGTGTGAAAAGGAGGACGCAAAGCGGTCGTAGATCCATTGGCGAAGTCAGGTTGAGAGGAGCGTCGCGATTGATCGCGGTGAAGATCAAGCTCGCGGGAAGGACTTTGGATCCGAGCAGTTCGGACCTAGGATTGGGAAGAGGGGCGGGTGGGGTGCCGGGCGGTCGTCTCGGTGGTCACGCGGACGGGTATCTGGCGGGGCTGCACGCCCCGCGGTTTGACGAAGCGACGGTGGGGCGGCCCGACGCAACCGGCCAGGGAGGAGCGGGGGCAGGGCTGTGCGGCGGTGGTGATCAAATTCCAGCGGCGAAAAGAAAAAGGAGCATTGACATGGCGCAGGTGCGCCCTGTTTTTCAGCGGCTCTTTGCCCGATGGAAATCGGGCGAGAGTTGATGCCCGGTAGCTCAGTGGCAGAGCAGGTGACTGTTAATCACTTGGTCGCTGGTTCGATCCCAGCCCGGGCAGCCAATGAT
>CAZDGC010000178.1:0-8346 GCA_964504885.1 uncultured Opitutus sp. | reverse complement strand
TGCCACCCTGCGTCGCCCCGCTCCCTCACCCATGCCCCGCGTGTCTCCCAGTTCAGCCCAGCGGCCGACCCCGCACGTCGGGCCGACGCGCCGCCGCTTCCTCCAGGGCGCGTTCGTTGCGGGGCTGGCGGCGCTGCCGGGCGGCACGCGATCGCGGCTGCAGGCGGCGGCCGCGGCGGGTGCGGCTCCCGCGGGCCGGGAGGAGCGGGCCGACGTGCTCATCATTGGAGCCAGTCTCGGCGGCGTGGCCGCCGCGCTGGCGGCGGTGCGGATGGGGCGCCGGGTGATCCTCACCGAAGAAACCGGGTGGATTGGCGGCCAGGCCACCACGCAAGGGATTCCGCTCGACGAACACCCCTGGGCGGAGGATTACGGCCGCACGCGCAGCTACGCGGAGTTCCGCGCCGGGGTGCGGGCGTATTACCGCAGCCATTACCCGCTGATCCCGGCCGCGCAGGCCGACCCCAACCTGAACCCGGGCGCGGGCTGGGTGAGCAAACTCTGTTTCGAACCGCGGGTGGGACTCGCCGTGTTGTACGAGATGCTCGCGCCGCACCTCGCCGCCGGCCGGCTGACGATCCTCCCGCGGCACCGCCCGGTGGCGGCGGTGCGCGACGGCGACTTCGTGCGGGCGGTCACGGTGGAGGATGAGACCTCAGGCGCGCGCCGGACCCTGGCGGCGCCTTACATACTCGACGGCACCGAGCTGGGCGAGCTGCTCGAACTCGCCGGCGTCGAGTCCGTGGTCGGCGCCGAGTCTCGGGCGGAGACCGGCGAGCCCCTGGCGCTCGACGGCCCGGCCAACCCGCGCGAGCAGATGGTGTTCACCCATGTCTTCGCGCTGGAGCACCGCCCGGGCGAGGAGCACACGATCGCCCGGCCGCGCGACTACGAGTTCTGGCGCAACGCGCAGAGCTCGCGTGGAGTGGGGCCGAAATTCGCGATCCCCGACCTCTTCGGGGTGCGACAGGATCACTTCGGACGGCCGATCAAGCCCGGCGCGTACGTGGCGAGCACGTGGAGTTTCCGGCGGATTCTGTGTCGCGGGAATTTCACGGCGGGCGCGTTCCCGAGCGATCTCACTGTGGCGATCTGGCATGCCAACGAGTATCACCTCGGACCGCTCTGCGGCGTGAGCGCGGAGGAGCGGCGCCGCCACCTTGAGGCGGCGCGGCAGCTCAGTTTGAGCGTGATCCACTGGCTGCAGACCGAGGCGCCGAATCCGGCCACGGGCGGCCGCGGTTACCCGGGATTGCGGCCGCGCGGGGATGTCTTCGGCACGACGGATGGGCTGGCGCAATACCCGTACATCCGCGAGGCGCGCCGCCTGCGGGCGGAGTTCACGGTGCTCGAACAGCACTTCCGCACCGACACGCCGGGCAACGCCACCGGACCGGTCAAGTACCCGGACAGCGTCGGCGTCAGCGGTTACCGCATCGACATCCACCGCACGGCGCGCGAGGGCGGCGGCAGCATCACCGAGGTCGCGCACGGCAAGCACTGGCTGCAGCAGGTCCCGCTCGGTGCACTCATCCCGGTGCGGGTGGAGAATCTGCTGCCGGCCGGGAAGAACCTCGGCGTCACCGCCGTCACCAACGGCGCGTTTCGCGTGCATCCGACGGAGTGGAACATCGGCGAGGCCGCGGGGGCGCTGGCCGCCTTCTGCCTGCAGCGCAACCTGCGGCCGCGCCAGGTGCGCAACACACCCGCCCACCTCGCCGACTTCCAGCGTGAGCTCGTGCGCCAGGGCGTGGAGCTCGACTGGCCCGCCGGCCGCATGGCCACCGCGCGATCGTACTACAGCCACCACAACCTCGAGCTGAAGGACGCCGACACGTTCCATTTCGGCGAAGCGTGGCGGCTGGCAGGAGCGCCCAAGGGAGTGAGGGAATGAGGGAGTGAGGGGATAGAGGACCAAGCTACCAAAGGACCACCGCCCACCGCCCACCGCCCACCGACTACCGGTTACCGACCACCGACCACCGTCCCTCCTTCCATGTCCGCTTCCGTCACCACTCTTCGCACCCAAGTCCTCGTCGTGGGAGCCGGCGCCGCCGGGCTCACCGCGGCGATCGCGGCCGCGCGCAACGGCGCGGACACGCTGCTGGTGGAGAACGCGGGTTTCCTCGGCGGCATCTCGGCGACGCTGCCCTGGCTGGGATTTCACGACCGCGATTTCCGCCTGATCGTGAAGGGGCTGCCGCTGGAATACTGCCGCCGGCTGCAGGCGCTGGGCGCCGCGAGCGAGTTCGAGCTCGATCCCAAGTGCGCCTCGGCGATCAGCATCGACTCCCACTGGTGGAAGATCCTCGCGATGCAGCTCGCCCGCGAGGCCGGGGTGAAGCTGCTGCTGCACTCACAGGTGGTGGAGACGATCCGCGAGGGCGAGCGCATCACCGGCGTGATCGTGGAGCATAAGTCCGGCCGCCAGCGGATCGAGGCGGCGGTGACGATCGACTGCAGCGGCGATGGCGACGTGGCCGCGCGCGGCGGCGTGGCCTGGGCCAAGGGTCGCACCGGCGACGGGCTCGTGCAGGCCCCCACGCTCGTCTTCAAGCTCGGCGGCGTCGATCGGGCGGCCTTCATCGCCGGGTGCAAGGATCCGGCGAACAACTACCGCGAGTGGCTGACCCCGTTTCCCGACCTGTGGGCCAAGATGATGCGCCGGATCGACCGCATGCACGTCATCATCTGCGGCGGCTACGCGGCGCTGGTGGAGCGCGCGCGGCAGGCGGGCGATTTCACTGCGCCGCAGACGCGCATCGTGGGCGTGAAGCTGCACCAGCCGGACGAGTTCATCGTGGTGATGACGCGCGTGCTGGGCCTCGACCCCACCAATGTGCACAGCCTCACCGACGCCTACTCACGGGTCTACGAGCAGATTCCCGGGCTCGTGCGTTTCTTCCAGCGCTATGTGCCGGGGTTCTCCGCCGCGCGCCTGCGCGAGATCGCGCCGATGCTGGGGGTGCGCGAGAGCCGGCGGATCATGGGCGACTACGTGCTGACGGCGGAGGATCTGATCGCCGGGCGGCAGTTCGACGACGCGGTGAGCATGGGCGGCTACCACATCGACATCCACCGCCCGGCCGGCACCTGGGTCGATTCGCACAACGTTCGCGCCTACACGATTCCGATCCGCAGCCTGATCGCGCGGGGCGTCGACGGCCTGCTCATGGCCGGCAAGTGCCTCTCCGCGACGCACGAGGCGGTGGCCTCCACGCGCGTGATCCCAATCTGCATGGGCCAGGGGCAGGCCGTCGGCACGCTGGCAGCCCTGGCGGTGAAACAGGGGGCGGGCATACGCGCCGTGCCGGTATCCCTGCTCCAGGACACGCTGGTCGCGCAGGGCGCGGAGATCGGCCGCACAGTGGGAGAACCGGACGTCCGGGCGATCGAAGAGGTCGGCCAGTTGCCGATGCACGAGCCGCCCACTACCGGTGACAAAGACCCCGTCTCCGCCAGCGAGACGGCCTGGGTGCGGTAGGGAGGCACGCCATGGAAAAGCAAGAGACTGCCGCATTCGGGAATGTAGCCGCGCTTGAACGCAGTGAAAGCGTGGCCGGGCGTGAGACCACGTTGTCGCTCCGCTCCAACGCGGCTACAGCGGGATGCCTTCGGGTCGCGGCGGATGGCGTGGCCCCCCTCGACAGAGGCGGGACCACCTGCGGATCGGGAGGCCTGATCCAAGTCGCCCGGTCGCTCCTCGGCACACTCCTCCTGCTTTCGTGTTCGCGCGCCGCCGAGCCGACGACGGCCGAGTCCTTGACCTGGCCGCGCCCGGCCGCGGTGAGCGAACTCGTCATCGATCCGGCGCGCTTCCGACCCTTCGCGGAACAGGTGAGCGGGGAGGTGGAACGGGCACTCGCCGCCGCTCCCGCGCCCGCCAGCGACAATCGCGCCCGCCTGCTTTCGCTCCGCGTGCATCTGGGGCTCTATCTCGGCCACGACGCCCGCGCCCTCGCGGCGGCGACGCAGATCCGCGAGACGATTACACCTCCGGCCGAGCGAGCCTTTTCGGGCCTGCTCACCGAGGCGATGGTCGTCGCGCGGGCGGCCGCACCGGCTGGTCCGGCGTCGCCTGCGTTTCTGCCCGCGTTGCGCGGCGCCCTGGAGTCGCGCCTCGCCACGCTGCCGGCCACGCCGGAGCTCACCGGAGTGTTGGTGCGCCAACGGGATCGCTTCCGCGCGCTCACTCGCGACTCCCTGCTGGTCGAGGCCGAGCGACTCGGCGCGCGGCTCGATGCCGCCGCTCGCTGGACGCTCGTCGATGTCGACGACGTCGGGCGCGTCGGCCACCGCCTGGCGACGCTGCTCCCACTGCGCGACACGATCCTCGCCGCCCTGACGACATCGGTGGCGGTACGGAGCGCCGCCGCTACGGTTGCGGCGGGCCGCCCGCCGAAACCGCCTTACAACGTCCTCTTCCTCATCGTCGACGATCACGGCGCGCAACTGCAGAGCGTGATGCAGGCTTCGCCGATCAAGACGCCGAGCATGGAGCGACTGGCGGCGCGCGGCACCTGGTTCAGCCGGGCGTACGTCGACGCACCGGCCTGCTGCCCCTCCCGCACGGCGTTCCTCACCGGCGTGCATGCCACAAACTCCGGCGTGTATTACAACAACCACGCTTACCGGCGCGCGGCCGGCCCGATCGCCAAGGTCGACATCCTGCCGCAGCATTTTCTGAAGAACGACTACTTCGTGGCGGGCTTTGGCAAGATCGCCCACAACCGCTTCCTCGAAGATGACGCCGGCGCTTTCACACCCGGTTATTACAAGATGTTCAATCGCGACGTCATCCATACCGACGCCGCGCTGCGCAAACGCGTCCTCCCCGGAACGGAGCAGAAGATGTGGTCGCCAAGCTGGTCCTGGGGCGTGTTGCCCGACGACTGGGATCGCGACGACCCGCGGAGGCTGCAGCAGGACACCGAGCAGGCCAATCGCACCCTCGCCCTCCTGCGGCAGAAACACGATCGGCCCTTCTTCATCACCTGCGGGTTCTGGCGGCCGCATGTGTCGTGGACGGTGCCGAAGCGCTACTTCGATCGCTTCCCGCTCGAATCCATTCAGATCCCGCCCGGCTATCGCGCCGGCGACCTCGACGACCTGCCGCCCGCGGCCCGCTGGCTCGCGACCCACCGGGGGGAACACGCCTATATAACGAAGCACGATCTCTGGAAGAAGTGCCTGCAGGCTTACTTCGCGTCGATCGCCTACATCGACGAGCAGATCGGCCGCGTGCTCGACGCCCTCGACGCCAGCCCATATCGCGACAGCACGATCGTCGCCTTCGCCTCGGACAACGGCTTCCACACCGGCGAGAAGGATCACTGGTCGAAGTTCTACCTGAGCGAGCTCGCCTGCCGCGTGGTCTTCTCGATCGCCGTGCCCGGCCTGAAGCCACAGGTCAGCTCCACGCCGGTCGGGCTGATCGATCTCTATCCCACGCTGGTGAGCCTCTGTGGCCTGCCGCCGCCGTCCACGCACACGCTTGACGGTTTTGACCTCACGCTGCTCCTGCGCGGCGAGACTTCCGAACGCGGCGCGCCCGTGCTGTCCACCTTCGGGCAGGGCAACCACTCGCTGCGCGACGCCCGCTTCCGTTACACGCGCCTGCGCAACGGCGCCGAGGAACTCTACGACCACGACCGCGATCCCCACGAGTGGACCAACCTCGCCGCCGATCCGAAGTTCGCCGCCGAACGCGCCCGCCTCGCCCGCGCCCTGCCCGCCGTCAACGCCCCCGAAGTCGTCTTCGCCGACGGCCGCAGCATGGGCGTGGACGAGAACTCGTGGAAGGCGGAGGCGTTTCGGTGAGACCCCACCTACGACTGCACTCCAAACCCCAAGACACACCGCCATGAACAATTCCTGCCTGAACCTGAGCGCCCCCTTCGGGGCGATCTGCGCCGGCCTGGTGCTCGGCTGCACCGCTTCATTCGCCCAGCCTTCCCCCGCCGCCACGGGTGCCCTCGCCGGGCGCGTTTTCAACGTCGCCACCGGCGACGCGTTGATGAATGCACGTGTCGCTTTGCCGGGCCTGGGCCGGGAGGCCATCACCGACGAGACCGGCAGTTATCGTTTGGCCGGACTTTCGTCCGGGCCTGTGGACGTGCGGGTGTCCTATGTCGGGATGGAACTGCAGACGACGACGGTCCACCTGGTCGGCGGGACAACCGTGCATCGCGACTTCGAGCTGCGCCTCGAGCGCGCGGGACGTGCGACTCCGGAGGAGACCATTCGGCTCGATGTCTTCCGCGTCGTGGAGGATCGTGAGATGAGCGCACAAGCCGTCGCCATCAACGAGCAGCGCCACGCCCCCAACCTCAAGAACGTGGTGGCGATTGACGAATTCGGAGTCCGGGGCGACGAGAACATCGGCGAGTTTCTCCGCTTCCTCCCGGGAGTCACGGTTGAGGACTCGGGACACACCGCTATCGAGGTTTCGTTGCGGGGACTGCCCTCGAATACGACCGCGTTTCAGGTGGACGGCGCCGAACTGGCCGCCTCCCGGGGAGGAGAGAGCCGGTCGACGCAATTGGTGGATGTGCCCACGGGCAACCTCTCGCGCGTCGAGGTCACCAAGGTGTCGACGCCCGACATGTCCGCGTCCGGACTGGGCGGCTCGATCAACCTGATCAGCAAGAGCGGATTCGAGACGCGGCGTCCCAAGCTTTCGCTGCTCGCCTATCAGATTCTGCACACCGGTAACGGACTGACCCTGCATGGAGGTCGTACCGGGCCGGGGGCCGATTCGCGCACGAGTCCCGAGTGGGCACAGCCTTCCCTGAGTTTTTCGTACCTGCATCCCGTCAACCGGAACCTGGCGATTACGATCGGCGGCTCGCGGGTCCACCGGATCAAGCCGATGGAGACCGGCAAGGTCGGCGAGTCGCAGGAGACGGCCACCTGGAACCTGGTGAACGGAGTTCTGCGCACCGCCCAATGGGCGAGCCTCCGGACGATCTTCTGGACGATAAACGGCAATGCCGGCATCGAGTGGCGGGTCAGCCCCCGGGACACGCTTTCGCTCAGCTTTCAAGCGCGCGAGTCGCAGAGCTACATCACCCGCAGTCAAATTCTCGCCAGTTTCGGGACCGCGCCGACCGGGGACGCGACCTTCGTGCAGGGGGCCGCGGCCGGCACAGGCACCATGACGCTCGGCAATGGAGCCTGGCAGGACGTACGTTCCGACGCGCGCCATGCGATTCTCCGGCACCGCCACCGCGGCGACGTGTGGCGTCTCGACACCTCCGGCTCCTGGTCCCGCTCGACCACCGGGATCAAGGACCTCAGCCGCGGACATTTTCGCGCCGTCACGGCGACCATACCCAATCTGGTCATCCGCGGCGAAGGCATCCCCCGGGAGCGGGGCTTCATCCCCACCCGCTATTCGGCCGTCACCCGCACTGGCAGTCCCGTGGACCTCTACGATGGCGCCAACTATTCCATCACCAATGCCACCTCGATCGAGAACGGGGACTACCAGGGGGAAAATCTCAGCGCCCGGATCGACGTGGCGCGCGATTTTCCGGCGTTGGCGTCAGCGACGCTCAAGGTGGGGGCGGTGGTCAATCGCGTGGACAAGGATGTGTCGCGGCACACCACCACCTGGAATTTCCGCCCCAACGGCTCGACCGACGCCACCGCGCGCCTGGCCGGGAACTTCCCGGTGTTCGACAAGGAATACAACGCGACCGCGCCGACGCTGTACGGATACCCGGTGCGCTGGATCAGCGAGCGCAAGGTCTACCAGCTCTACCAGGAGCGGCCGGACTGGTTTGCGCTCGATGAAGCCGGCGCCCACCAGAACCGGGTCACCGCCTCGAAGGAGCTCAGCGAGACGATCTCTGCCGGGTACGTGCGCGCCGACTTCCGGCTGCTCGAACGCCGGTTGTGGCTGGTGACCGGCGTGCGGTTCGAACGGACGGACGTGGAAGGCCGCGGCCCGTTGAACGACATCAATGCGCAGTACCAGCGCAACCCCGACGGCAGCTTCGTGCGCAACGCGGCGGGCCAGCGGGTGCTCATCACCAGCGACACTCTCGCGCTGCGCAAACTGCGTTACGTAGAGCGGGGCGCCCACGCCGAGCGCAACTACAGCGGCTGGTATCCCAGTCTCAATGCGACCTACCACCTCTCCGACAACCTGCTGCTCCGGGCCGGCTACGCCCGCAACCTCGGCCGGCCCAACGCCAACTTCATCATGCCCGGCACGACGGTCACCGAGCCCGATGTGATCAATCCCACGATCACCGTCTCCAACAGCAGTCTCAAACCTTGGACCGCGGACAGCTTCGATGTCACGCTCGAGAGCTACCAGATCAAGGGTGGGGTGGGTTC
>CAZDGC010000177.1:0-8565 GCA_964504885.1 uncultured Opitutus sp. | reverse complement strand
TGTGCTGCTCCGAAGCTCCCGAAAGAAAAAATGCGTATAAGGTGCAGGACGGAGCGCCGCCCTCCGAACGATTGCGCCTCTGAACGCGCTTCCGCACCGCCCTTCCGCGGATCACCGCCAGCCCAGCCGCAGGCGCTCGTACGCAATGCCCAGGCGATCGAACAACTCCGGCGAAGGCGCCTGGTTGCTCACGCATTTGATCGCGCCCCGGAAGACCGGCAGGTGCGTGATGGCCCGCCTCGGCGACCGGACCGCGACTCCGCAGGCGCGCAGCCACCGATCGAAGCCCGCGAACCGATTCGCCACCACCACCTGATCGGGACGGCCCGGACGGAGCACAAAGTAGTTGTTGACGAAGACGTGATAACTCAGGGGCGGATCCACCGTCGTCACCTGTACGCGCAGGCCGTGCCGCCGCGCGATCCCGCGCAGCTCCTCCTCGATTTCCGCCTGGTGCAAGTCGGCGATCGTCAGCAACCGCCGGCCCGGCACGTAGCCGATCGTCAGGTCGAGGTGCCCACAGCGGACGGTTTTCACCCGCGCCTCCACCTGCAGCCGCAAGACGTAGGGCGCGATGAAATACACCCGCCGGCCCCGGAACGCGCGGCGAAACCCCGGATGCTCCCGCACCTGCCGGCGGAAATCGTCCTCCACGTCTCCCGAGACCAGCACGAAGTCCTCGCCGAACACGTAGTTCCCGCCCTTGCCGAGTTCCTTCAGCGCGCCCCGCGCCGGAATCACGATTTCGTCAACCGCGCAGTAGAGGTCGTTCGGCCACCCGTTCAGCCGCCGGTTCGCGCGCGACGGCCGCTGGCGCGGGTCATGGACCGAGCGGTAAACGTCGCACCCAAGCCGCGCGTAGGTCTGCGCAATCGCACGCCGCTCCCGGTCCGCCACCCCCTCGGCTGAATCCCGCCAGGGCCGCTGCGTGAAGCCCACCAACACCGCCACCCGTCCGCCGCGCGGCCGTCGCATGGCGATCTCGTCGACGCCCCGGGCCGTCAGGATTCCCATCGTGATCGTCGCTGGCATGGTCCCGGAGTGCCTCGCTTCCGCGAGCGAGGCAAACCCGTTGACCGGTGCGGCTCCGACGGAGCGTTCGCCCGGCCGCGACGAGGCCGGCTGCAACCGCCAACCCGGCCGATGCGCCCACCCTCGCCCGGTCGCCTTCTGGGCAGCTTGACGCTCGATCCGAGCCGCAGCACCTTACTTGCAGCCGCGATGGACTCTTTCCCCTCTTGTGGGTCCGTCGGCGTTCCTCATTCACAGGAGGCCATCCCCCACCGATGAAAGCCAAGACTTCCTCCGCGAAGGCGCCCGCGACCAAATCCCCGGCGCTGAAGAAATCACAGCTCCGCGACCTCGCCGCCAAGCAGGCGGACAACGTCAAGGGCGGCGCCATCAAGCGGACCCGCCGGACCGACCGCTGACTCCCCGCCCACGCGGTCTCATCCTGCACGCGATCCCATGCTGCGCCCAGCAGCGGGGATCGCGTTTTTTTGCGGTGCGACAGCCGAATCGCCCTGCAAACTTTTTCTCCCCTTTCCGCTCCGGTTCTGGAAGAAGGAGCCTCGCAGCCGGGCCGCCCGGACTCCCTTTCCCCGCAAACCCGTCCCCCATGCTACCCATGTCGTTTCCCCTTCCCTGCTCCCCCTCTCACGGCCTCCTCCCCTCCGGCCCGCACCGCCTTTTCAGCCTCATTCTCGCCCTCACCCTCGCCCTCGGCGCGTCCGCCTCCGCCGCGGAACCGGCCACCCCGGCCGCGACCCAGAAACCCGCCGCCGTCTCCGGCCGCATCCAGAACGCCATTACCGGCCAGTACCTCACCAACGCCCGCGTCGCCGTCCGCGGCACCGACCGCGTCGCCTTCACCGACGACTCCGGCATCTACCGCCTCACCCCGCTCGCGCCCGGCCCGATTGTCCTGGAGGTGTTCTTCACCGGCCTCGATCCCCAGGCGATTCCGCTCCAGCTCGCCCCCGGCGAAACCGCCACCCGCGACGTCGCGCTCACCAGCGTCGCCCGCTACGGGAGCGACACCGAGGCGGTGAAGCTCGATTCGTTCGTCGTCACCACCTCGCGCGACACCGAGGGCGAGGCTCTCGCCACCAACGAGCAGCGCTTCGCCCCCAACCTCAAGGCCGTCATCTCCACGGACTCCTTCGGCGACATGGCCGAGGGCAACGTCGGCGAATTCCTGAAATACCTGCCCGGCATCACCGGCGACCACGACGACGCCCAGATCAACACCGTCTCGCTGCGCGGCTTCTCCACCAACCACACGATGGTCCTCGCCGACGGCGCCGGGCTCGCCAACGCCAACTTCAACGGCTCCGCCCGCACTTTCCAGTTCTCCCAGCTCGCCATCAACAACGTCTCGCGCATCGAGGTCGCCAAGGTTCCCACCCCCGCCACGCCCGCCGACTCGATGGCCGGCTCGGTCAACCTGATCAGCAAGAGCGCCTTCGAGCGCAGCCGCACCGAACTCCGCTACCGGCTCTACGCCGCCGGCAACGGCGACCACTTCACGCTCGCGAAACGCCCGCACTCCTACGAGCGCCGCCAGCGCAAGATCATGCCCGGGGTCGATTTCGACTACACCCTGCCGGTGAACAAGAACTTCGGCGTGGTCATCACCGGCAGCCGCTCCGAGTCCGCCGGCGAGGAGGACCACTCCACCCTGCTGTACAACGCCGCCGGCACCGCCACCGGCGCCTCGCTCGCCCGGCCCTACCTTCAGCAATACGGCATCAACGACGGCTCCAAGGACATCACCCGCACCTCCGCCAGCCTCAAGGCGGACTGGCGCGCCACCCCCAACTCCGTGCTCTCCGTCAGCGCCATGCTGAACAAATACGACGCCTACTGGGGCCACCAGAGCTTCGATTTCAACGTCGGCACCAACGGCAACCCCACGGTGGCCGTCGCCGCCGGCGGCATCCCGCTCACCTTCGACGAGACCTTCACCCAGGGCGCCACCGGGCGCGGCGTCGTCACCCTGGGCAGCGGCAACTTCCTCACCCGCTACGAGCAGGTCCGCGGCGGCTCCCTGCGCTACCGCTTCGACAACGGCACCTGGCGCATCGACACCAGCCTCAACCGCTCCGCCTCCCGCAACCGCTTCCGCGGACCCTCCGAGGGCAACTTTGCCGGCATGAACGTGACCCTCAACACCCCCTTCCGGGTCGTCCTGGCCGACGTCACCGCCCTCCAGCCGCGCACCATCCGCGCCCTCGACAACTCCGGCCGCGAGCTCGACCTGTATGACATCAACAACTACCGCGTGAACAACGCCTCCCTGCTCACGCGCGATGTCAGCGACGATCTCACCAGCCTCGACCTCACCGTGCAGCGCCGCCTCGGCTTTCTCCCGTTCCCCGCCTCCGTCCAGGCCGGCGGGCTCTGGCGCGAGCAGATCCGCGACAGCCGCCGCACCTCGGCGACGCACACCTACAACGGCGTGAACGGAAACTTCTCCGCCGCGCCCTACCGCAACCAGGTCTACGTCGGCCGCAACTCGCACTTCGGCCTGCCGGGCCTGGTCGCCCCGTGGACCTCGAAGCACCGCGCCTTCCGCGCCTGGCAGGAAAACCCCGCGCTGTTCACGATGACGCCCGCCCAGGCCGTCGCGGCCGAACAATTCTTCATCACCAATTCCGAATACATCGAGGAAACGATCGAGGCCGGCTACGCCCAGGCCGAGGCCCGGCTCCTGCGGGGCCGGCTCACGCTCCTCACCGGCGTCCGCTTCGAGCGCACCACCGACGACGGCCTCGGGCCCGTCTTCGAGCCGGGCAACGCGTTTGTGCGCAACCCCGACGGCACCTTTGCGCGCAACGCCCAGGGCCAGCGCATCCGCCGCCCCGAGGCCGGCGCCGCCGGCTCGATGGAGGAACTGCGCCTCACCCGCCAGGAGCGCGGCTTCCGTGCTCACCGCTCCTACGACGGGTTTTATCCGAGCCTGCACCTGACGTTCCGCGCCACCGACAACTTCCAGGTGCGCGCCGCCTACGCCCACACCTACGGCCGGCCCGACTTCAACGAGGTCATCCCCAATTCGGTCATCAGCGAGCGCGACCTCGACGAATCGCAACTCGGCGACCCCAACGTCCTCCGCGGCACGATCGACATCCGCAACTCCGGGCTGAAACCCTGGACCGCGGACAACTTCGACCTCTCGCTGGAATACTACACCGCCCAGGGCGGCCTGTTCACGGGCGGCGTGTTTCTCAAGGAAATCAAGGACTTCTTCGCGAACTCGGTGCGCCTCGCCACCGCCGCCGACCTCGCCGAACTCGGCCTCGATCCGCAGTACGTCGGCTGGCAGCTCTCCACCAAGTACAACTCCGGGAACGCGCGCGTCGCCGGCGCCGAGTTCAACGCCCGCCACACCCTCGCTCCACTCGGCCGCTGGGGGCGCCATTTCACCGTGTTCTTCAACGCCACCAAACTCGAGCTCAGCGGCGCCCGCGACGCCGACTTCGCGGGCTTCATCCCGCAAAACATGAACTGGGGCGTCACCTTCACGCGCAAGCCCGTCACCCTGATCGCCAAGTGGAACTACCGCGGCGAGCAGAAGGGCGCCGCCTTCGCCGCCTTCGGGCCCGATGCCTTCAACTACACCAAGAAACGCCTGACGCTTGACCTCAGTGCGGACTACCAGATCAGCCGGCGGATTTCCCTGAACACGAACATACGCAATTTGTTCAACGAATACCTCACGACCGTTCGCTACGGCTCGCAGACCCCCGCCTACGCCCAGCCGCGCCAGTACCGGCACTTCGGCGTGTACTTCTCCGCCGGAATCAAGGGCACGTTCTGAGGCGGGACAGAACCGGAACCGACGATCTCGCCACGGCGCGCACGACGCGCGAGTTGGTCAGCCAGTTGGGCGTGAACGCGTCCTGCTTCGTCCACATCGAGGCAAACAGGTGCCACTGCCCGTCGTCGCCGCGGATGACGGATCCGCACCAGATCCACGCGTCGTCGCGGCGGAAGCCGCCGTCACGCGGGGCCGGCAGCAGCCGATCGATGAAAGCGTGCGCCGCGCCGGCGGAGGCGGTGGTCAAGGCCAGCCCCAGCACCGCCAGCCGGCGGGGCGCGTGTGCGTGCAGTGATTGATCAGGTGCATTGGCGTCCGTTCCTCCGTGTCCCTGCGCCTCAGTGGTTGCCTTGATTCTACTGCTGTCCCGCGCGGAAGTTGCCCACGGCCTCGCTCGTGCGCAACGCGCGTCCGTACACGCGCAGGGTGCGCACCGCGGGGTCAATCGTCAGTTCCTTCGCTCCATTCACCGACCGCAGGTGCGGACTGAAACGGCCCCAGCCGAACTGGCGCGCCTCGCCGCCGTCCTGCAGCACGCCGTCGACCACGAAGGTGATGATCTTCGGTCCACCGTCGACGGTCACCACCACATGCTGCGCCCGCCCGGGGCGCAACGTGCCGGCGTCGCTCTCCCAGGCCGACTCGGTGCGGCCGTCGTGCAACGCGACCCGCAGCGCGCCGCGCTCCGCCGTCCTCAACACCAGACCACGGCCCTGCGCGTCGCGGTTGTCGAGCAGGACGCGCCCGGGGGCGACCGCGTCGACTTCGAGCCACAGGTCGAGGCTAAAGCCGGCGCGCAGGTCGGCGCCGCCGTGGTCCGGGCGTTTCGCATCGCGCATGTGCAGCTCCGGCAGTTTCGGCATCGCCGCGGTGCGCGGCACGGGCTGCCCGGCGCGCGCGGGCAGCGTGAGGGCGAGCCCGTCGCGCGCGACCGTGCGGGCATCGAACTGCCCGAACAGCCCCTGCACCAGCGCCGCGGGGAGCTCGTGCACGCGGCCGAGGTTTTTCTGCGTCTCCGTGAGGTAGAACTTGCCGCCTTCCTCAACGAGGTCCGGGTAGCTCATGCGGATGAAGGGATCGTCGTCGTAGAGCACGATTTCCGGCTGCGACCAGGCGATGATTTTGCCCTGCGGAGTGTCGCGTTCGACACCGGCCATCAGCCAGGCGGGGTTGCGATCGTTGTAGGGGTTGCCGGTGGCGCCGGAGGTGTCGGCCTGCATCGCGGCGATGAACGGGCCGCCGTGGTTGTGAAACCAATACAGGAATTTCCCGTTGCCGCAGCGCCAGACGAAGTTCGCCGCGCGCGGATGCTTCACGCGGGGCCCGCCGGGGTGGTAGGTCTTGTACGCGGGCGGGGTCCAGGTGCGGCCGCCGTCGCGGCTGTAGGCGTGCACCGGCCAGCCGTCGACCGTGCGGTAGACGCAGTAGAGCGAGCCGTCGCTCAGCGCCGCGATGCTCTGCTCCTCGGCCACGCGCCCGCCGCCCGGCGGGGTGCGCAGGCCCACCTCGCCGTCGGGCAGCGTCTCAAAGGTGATCTTCACCGGATCGCGCTCGGTGAGAAGGTTGCGGCTCTTGAGGAAAGCGCCCTCCGACTGCGCGAAGAACCCCGGTCCCATCGCGCCGACCTTGTGCAGCACGAGGATCGCAGCATCGCCGAGGATCAGCGGGCGCCCGACGTTCCAGAAGAAGCGGATCTTTCCGCCGTAGACGTTGTTCCGGTCGGCGGCGAACTCGCGCACCGCGATCGGATACCGCTGCGCCGACCAGGTTCGCCCGTGATCGTCGGTGTATTTGAAGACGTAGTACCCGAGCGAATCGACGCGCTTATACACCCCGCTGTCCTCGCGCTTCACCTCGCGCACGTTGTCGGTGTTGTGGTTGTAGAAGGCGTAGATCCGGCCGCCGGGGACTTTGAGCAGGACGGCGTAGCTGGCCTCGGGGCCATCGGCGGGCTCGAGCGGCACCGGCTTTTCCCAGGTGCGGCCGCGGTCGGTGCTGCGCATCGACACGACGATCTGTCCGGGATCGCCCTCCTTGCCGGCGCCGGTGGTCATCACACAGAGCCAGGCGCCATCGTCGGTCTGCACGATGTACGGCTGGTCGGCGTAGCCGCGACTGGGGATGATGGAGCCCTGGGCGATGTGCCGTGGGTCAACGCGCGGCCCGGGGGCGGCGGGCCGGGTGGAGGCGCCGAACAGGGTGGCGGCGAGGAGCCAAAGGGTGAGGAAGAGTACAGGTTTCATGCAGAAAGCAGTGAGAGAGAACGGCGGGGCGCAGGCGTAGGCAATGCCCCGCCTGTTCTGGCGGACGATCGCCTCCGGCGATACGTCCGCGCCCCGCTGGGACGGTTCAGTCAAAGATCCTCTTGTGCGGATCGATCAGAGCCCAGCAGACGGCACCCATGGCGTACAGGCCCCCGATCACGAAGAGCGCCGCGTTCCAGTTGCCGGTCTGCCCGAGCAAAAAGGTCACGAGCAGCGGGCTGCCGATGCTGCCGACCTGGCCGGCCGTGTTCATCGCCGCGCTGACCACGCCGGCGTGGCTCCCGCCGATGTCGAGGCAGGTGCTCCACGCGGCCGCGAGGATGAACATGCTCGCGCCCACCGCCACCGCGACCAGCCAGGCCGCCAGCACCGGATGGGTGACGACTCCGGCAAGAATCATCGCGCCCCCCGCGACCGCATAGGCGAGCGCCCCCACCCCGGCGCGTCCGAGGCGGAGGCCGAAGCGTTTCGTGACGGCATCGGTCGCCACGCCGCCGAGCAAATCCCCGCCCACGCTGAGCAGGAGGGGCAGACCGGCGAAGAAGCCGAGTGCCACGGAATCAAAACCGTGCTTCTCCTTCAAAAAGGTCGGCAGCCAGGTGATGCAAAAATAGAACCCGAAGCTGTTCGGCAGGTACATCAGGCAGAGCGGGATCGTGTTGCGGTGCCCGAGCAGGCGGCGCCAGTAGGCCCAGCCCGTCGGGTGATCCGCGGCGGGCGCGCGCCCCGCCTCGATCTGCGCGCGTTCGGCCGCGTTCACCGCAGGATGATCCGCCGGTTCGTCGCGGAACCAGCGGTGCCAGGCGACCGCCCACACTATCCCCAGTAGACCAAACACCACGAACACCACGCGCCAAGGCATCACCTGCAGCAGACCGAGCACAACGATCGGCGTCATCCCGCCCGCGAGGTGTGCGCCGCTGAAGAAAATGCCCTGGATGCGCCCGCGCTCCGCCTGCGGGATCCAGCGCGAAAAAGCCCGCGCCGCACACGGCCACGCCCCCGCCTCTCCCGCCCCGAACAGGAAGCGCGTCACCACCAGCGAGACAAAATTCCACGCCGCACCGGTCAGCATCGTGAAGCCCGACCACCACATGACGATGCGGGTGAGCACGAGGCGTGTGCCGCGGCGATCCGCCCACCAGGCGGTCGGAATCTCGAACAGGGCATAGGCCAGCGCAAAAGCGCTGTAGACCGCGCTCATCTGCTCCTTGCTCAGGCTCAGATCCTTCATGATGTGCGGCGCCAGGGTGGCGATGCACGCACGGTCGAGGTAGGTGACGACCGCGAGGCCGACGCAAAACGCCACCACGACGTAGCGCGCGCGGCTGGGACGGGAAGCAGGGGCGGGGTTCATCGGAAAATCACTCCCGCCCGGCGGCGCGCAACGCCGCACGGGCACCTTCCTGCAGGAACACATTATCCAGCCCGAGCGCGAGCATCGTGCGCTGCTCCTACTGCGGCGCGCACAACCGCGTG
>CAZDGC010000176.1:0-8598 GCA_964504885.1 uncultured Opitutus sp. | reverse complement strand
GAGAGGTAGGCGGCCTGGATGAGGGCCAGGGTGCGGAGGGTGGCGGCGCCGCTGGTTTCGAACTCGGCGCCGGAGGAGAGGCAATCGAGGAAGTGTTGCTGGGCGGCGACGTGGCTGCGTTTCAGCTCTTGCGCGTCGAAATGCCAGCGCTCGTGGGTGGCGTCGGTGTGCAGGTGCAGCGTGCCGTTGCAGGCGAGAGAGAGGGTGCCGTCGGTGCCTTCGATTTCGAGGCGGGGTGCGCCGGTCTTGTCGCCGGGCAGCAGATCGATGCCCGGGATTGGCACCGAGGCCCAGCTCGTCTCGATGGTGCAGGTGAGATCGGGATAACCGAGCACGAGCAGCGCGACATCCTCGCCCTGGAGATGCGGGCTCACGCGGGCGATGCGGGCGTAGACGGTTTGCGGATCGCCGAAGAGGAAGCGGAAGACGTCGAACCAGTGGGAGCCCATCTCGTAGACGAGGAGCTGCGGCATCGTGGCAAGGTAGGACTGCGTGTGGTCGAAGCGTGGCAGCGTAAAGCGGATGCGCCGCACCAGCCGGGCCGCGAACGGCCGGCCCACGCGGCCGGCGTCGAGCAGGGTGCGCGCCTGGCGGAACCAGCCCTGCCAGCGGTAGTTTTCGTTGATCATCAGGCGCACGCCCGTCCGCTCGCAGAGCTCGACCAGTTCGCGCGCTTCGTCGAGGGAAGTGGCGAACGGCTTCTGGCAGAGGATGGGGCGGCCGGCCGCCGCCGCCTCGCGAATCAGCGCCGCGTGCGAATAGGGGCGGGTGCAGATGTCCACGAAATCGAGCGCGCTGGTGTCCAGCATGGCGGAGACGGAGCCGAACTTCTGGCCGATCTCCCAGCGTTGCGCGAGGGGGTCGCGGCGTTCGGGATGGCGATCGCAGAGGGCGACGATGCGGGCGGACTCGATCGCGGCCCACGCCGCGAGTTGGGTTTCGCTCCAGGAGCCGGCGCCGATCATCCCGCCGCGCCAGATTTTTTTCGGGGCGCTCATGGGTCAGGCAATCACGCCGTCCGCGCGCAGGGCGGCGAGTTCAGGCTCGTCGTAGCCGAGTTCGTGCAGGATTTCGATCGTGTGTTCGCCGAGGAACGGGGCCGGCCGGCGCACCTCGGCGGGCGTGCGGCTGAGCCGCACCGGCGTGCCGAGCACCTGCAGCGGACCTACGCCAGGACGGTCCATTGCCACCACCATCCGGTTGGCGCGGAGCTGCTCGTCGTGGACGGCCTCCTCGAACCGCTTGATTTCCGCGCAGAGCACGTCGCGCGGTTCGAGGATCGCGAGCCATTCGGCGGTGGTCTTCTCTTGGAAGCGGCGGGCCAGGATCGCGCGGAGGGCGGTCTTGTTTTCCAGACGCCGGGGAGTGGTGGCGAAACGCGGATCGGCGGTGAGATCGCCGAGTTCGAGGGCGAGCGAAAGGTCGCGCAGGGCGTCCGGCGAGAAGACGGCCGATACCTCGAGGTAGCCGTCCCGGGTCTGCCAGACCTTGGGCAGGGCGGCCTCCGTGAGGCGCAGATCGTCGTCGCGCCGGGCGCCATCGCCGGGGTTGAGAAACTCAGGCGCATCCCAGACTCCGGTCATGACCGCGGCGCTGAGCAGGTCGGTGGTGACCTGCTGGCCGCGGCCGGTGCGATGCCGTTCGTGCAGGGCGAGGAGGATGCCGTTGGCGAGGAGAAGGCCGGCGGGGATGTCCATGCTGATGCCCGGGGGAGAGGGGACGCCGTCCTCGTCGAAGCGGAAGCGGCCGCCGGTGGCGGCGGCCATGTCGGCGTGGCCCTTGCGTCCGCGCGCCACGTAAGGGCCCTCGTCGCCCCAGCCGGAGGAGGAGGCGTAGATCAGGCGCGGGTTGAGCGGTTCGAGGGTGGCGTAGTCGAGGCCGAGCTTCTCCATCACCCCGGGGCGGAAGTTGTGCACGAGCACGTCGGCGGTGCGGGCGAGCTGGCGCAGAATCTCGCGGCCGGCGGGCTGGCGGGCGTCGACGACGAGACTGCGTTTGTTGCGGTTGACGCCGGCGAACGGCAGGCTCATCGCGCCGCGGTGCGGACCGTAGCCGCGGGTCCAGTCGCCGAGGCCGGCACGTTCCACCTTGATCACCTCGGCCCCGAAGTCGGCGAGGAGCTGCGTGGCGAGGGGACCCTGCAGCACATGGGTGAAGTCGAGCAGGCGGATGCCCGCGAGGGGTCCGGAAGCAGTCATGGCGAAACGGGGGTGGGACCGCGCGGGCTGCCGGTCCAGTGGGGCGGGCGTTTTTCGGCGAAGGCGCGCGGGCCTTCGAGGTAGTCCTCGGACTCGCGGAGTCGCTGCACGGCGGGGAGGGCGTCGAGTTCGGCGAGGTCCGGCGGCGCGGGGGAGGTGTGAAAGGCGCGGAAGGAGGCCTTGGCCGCCTGGACGGCGAGCGGGGAGAGGGCGGCGATTTCCTCCGCCCACTGCCGGGCGGTGGCGGCGAGTTCCCCGGCCGGGGCGAGGGCGTTGATCAGGCCGAGGCGCAGCGCCTCCGCGGCGTCGAGGGTGTGACCGGTGAGGACGAGGCCGAGCGCCGCGTGGTACGGCAGGCGATGCGAGAGATGGTACACGCCGCCGCCGTCGGCGAGCAGGCCGCGTTTTACCTCGGGCAGGCCGAAGGTGGCGTGGGCCGCGGCGAGAATGAGATCGCAGCGCAGCGCCAGCTCCAGGCCGCCGCCGAGCGCGTAGCCGTTGACGGCGGCGATGATGGGTTTGTGGATACGCGCCAGCAGGGCGTCGAGCTCGTCGCTCGGCCGGGCGCCGGTCTCCGGTTCCGCCGCCGCGACGCGATGCTTGAGGTCGGCGCCGACGCAGAAGGCGCGGTCGCCGGCGCCAGTGAGGATGGCAACGCGCCGCCGGTCGTCGGTGCGGAACGCGTCGAAGGCCTGGATGAGTTCGCGGCAGGTGAGCGGCTGCAGGGCGTTCAGCACCGCGGGGCGGTTCAGCGTGAGGGTGACGACGGGGCCGTCCGTCTGGAGCAGGAGGTGGTGGAAGTTCATGCGACGTCCGCTTTCCGCCGGGCGCGCCAGCCCCGGTAGGTCAGGGCTTGTTGGTCGGCGGGAGGGGCGGGAAAGAAAAAGCTGGCGGCGTAACCGATCACGACGAAGAGAAGGCCGCTGATGAGGCCGACGAGGGAGCCGTGGATTGGGGTGGCGAGAAAGCCGAGGTCGAAGCACTGGCGGTCATCGAGCGTGGCGACGGCCCACGCGGTGAAACCCGTGGCGGCGGCAATGCCGGCGCGGATGCCCTGGCGGTTGGTGCGCGGGCTGGCCAGGGCGAGGAGGAACAGCCCGACGATCCCGGCGGAGACGATCGGTGCGACCACCCACCACAGGCCCATCGCCGTGCCCCGGCTGGGCACGAGCAGGACGGACAGCCCGATGCAGAGCAGGCCGGCGACGGTCACGATCCAGCGCCCCACGACGAGGCGTTCGCGGTCGGTGGAGTCGGGGCGGAGGAGCCGGTAGTAGTCCTCGACCCCGACCGCGCCGAAGCCGTTGAGCACGGAGGAGACGGTGGACATCGCGGCGGACATGAGGGCGGCCAGCACGATCGCGGTGAGCACGGCGGGCACCCGAGTCTGGAGGAAATACGGAAAGATGTTCTCCGCCTTGCCGGCGGCGAGGTCGGCGGGGAGGGTGTTGCCCGGCAGGTGATAGAACGACCACAGGCAGGTGCCGAGGAAGGTGAAGAAAGCCGCGCAGAGGATGGTGACGATCACGCCGATCGCCACGCCCCGCACCGCGTCGCGCCCGGTGCGCGTGACGAGGAGACGCTGTACGATGGTCTGGTCGCCGGCGTATTTCTGCAGGCCCTCGTAGAAGCCGAGGGCGAGCATGCTCCAGAGCGTCGGTTCCGTCCAGGACCAGGCGGTCGAGCCGAAGTCGAAGCGCTGGTGGGCGGCGGCGTGGCGGAAGGCCTCGCCCGGAGAGTGCGGCGCGAGGAACAGGACGTAGCCCAGGGCGATGAATCCCCCGATCCAGAGGATGAGGCCCTGGATCACGTCGGTCCAGATCACGGCTTCGATGCCGCCGACGATGGTATAGAAGACAGTGACGACGCCCACCACGACGAGCACGGCGTGGATGTTCCAGCCGGTCATGGTCGTGACCGTGAGCGCGACGAGGTAGAAGACGAAGGCGAGCTTGGCGAAGTTGGCCAGGACGAAGGCGATCGTGCCATAGATCCGCGCCACCCGGTCGAAGCGCCGCTCGAGGTACTCGTACACGCTGATGGTGACGAGATCGCGGTACATCGGCACCAGCACGAAGATCACCGGCACGACGAGCAGCGGGGAGCCCAGCACGGGCACGAGGCTCTCCCGCCACCGGCCGGCGTACCCCGCACCCGGATACGCTATAAACGAGACGCTGCTCACCACGGTGGCGAAGAGCGAGAGGCCCATGACCACGCCCGAAATCGAGCGGCCGGCGACAAAGTAGGCCTGGGTCGAGGTCTGGCGGCGCGAGAAGTACACGCCCATTCCGGCCATCAGGAGCAGGTACAGGCCGAGCACGACGGCATAGGTCCAGAGGGCGTGGTCGCTCATGGGACGGGGCAGGGCTGGGCGCGCTCGAGGGCGCGGGTGCGGGTCCGGGTCATGGCGCCATCGTGGTGGAACACGAGACAGGTCCGCCAGTGCGCGTCGTCCTGCCGGGGAAAGTCCTCCCGGTAGTGGCTCCCGCGGCTTTCGGTGCGCGACCGGGCCGCCTCGGCCATCAGGCCGGCGGTCGTGATCGCGTTGGCCACTTCGAGGATGCGCCGGCGCCGGGCCGGGGCCGCCTCCGCGCCGGGCGCGGGCAGTTCCTCCTCCAGTTCGCGGATGCGCTCGAGCAGCGTCGTGAGCCCGGACTGGTGGCGCAGAACGACGAGGTGGCGGCCGGTGGCGGCCTGCAGCCGCGCGAGCACCTCGTCCGGATCGTGCCGGCCGCCGCCACTGCGCCGGAGCCGGGCCAGTGCGGGTTCGAGCGCGCCGGCGGGGAGGGGGAGGCCGCGGCAGTCGGCGGCGTGCTCGGCCGCGAAACGCCCGGCGCGGGCGCCGAACACCTGGCCGTTGGAAACCATGCAGCCGCCGAGGCGATCCGCGCCGTGCGGACCGGCGGCGGCCTCCGCGACCGCGAACAGGCCGGGCAGCGAGGAGGCGGCGCGGGCGTCGATCAGCACCCCGCCGTTGACGGCGTGGGCGGCCGGCCGCACCTGTACCAGGCGGGCGGGCAGCTTGATCGGACGGGAGCAATCCTCGGGCACATGCTGCGGCCGCGATGGTTCGAAGGTCACCGGATTCACGGCGGAGAAGTCGAGGTAGAGCCCGCCCTCGGCGGTGCCCCGGCCGGCCCGCAGTTCGCTTGCGAAGGCGAGATCGAGCCATCGCGACTGGTCGCGCGTTGAGAACGGGTAGTGCTCGGTGCGCTGGCGCATGACGTCGCGGGCGGTCACGCCGGGCGGCAGGTACGGGGCGAGGGCTTCGTCGCCGTGTCGGTTGCGCAGGGTGGGGCAGAGCGCCCAAAACACGCCCGGTGCCACGACCGGAAACGGCGGCACGGGGTGCAGCATGTACTGCGTGAACTCCAGGTTGGCGAGTTCGGCGCCCGCCCGCAGCGCCATCGCGTAGCTGTCGCCCGTCGTGTCGATCCGCGTGCGGCCGGGCTCCTGGGGAAAGATCTGCCGTGCGCCGCCCGCCGCCAGCACGACCGCGCCGGCCTGGTACACGAACACCTCGCCCGCCGGGCCAAGACCGACCGCGCCGGCGCATCGGCCGTCTGCGACGATCAGATCGGAGATGGTTACCTCCTCGTGCATCTCCGGCGGCCGGCGGCGTAGTTGTTCGAGCAGGACGCGCACGACGTCGCCGGCGTGCCCGGCGCCGGAGTTGGCGATGCCGTGCGCCCGCGGCCGGTCGCCGAAACAGGAGTAGCCCGAGTAGTGGTGCGCCGGCCTTGCCGGGTCGGGAATGAAGCGCAGTCCCCAACCTTCCAGCCGCGCGGTTTCCTCGATCGTCTCGATGGCGAGGAGATGTGCGAGGGCGGGGTCGGCCATGCCGAGGCCGGCGTCGAGGATGTTGCGCGCGTGCACCTCCGGGCTGTCGTCGTCGCCGGCGCAACCATCGGCGACCTGCCAGGCGACGGCAGGCGAATCGGGGGAGACGGTGGCGCCCGAACGCCCCACGCGGCCCTTCACCACGATTGTAACCCGCGCACCCGCCTCGCCCGCCGCGAGTGCGGCCCGGAGGGCGGCGCCCCCGGCGCCTACGATCAGGACGTCCGTGGAGATGGTGCGCGTGACTGGCATGGGGGCGGTGACGGAGGCGGACGAGGCGGAACGGAGAGGGTAGCCCATTATGACTGGCACGGCCGGGGTCGCGCTATCACCGCCTTGTTCAGCCCTTGCACTGGATTGCCCAAGGCGGCGGGGACAGGCGCGGGCAGGCGGGCTCAGGCCGGCTTGACGGGAAGCAGCGGCAGCGAACGCACCCGCCGGCCGGTGGCGGCCAGGAGCGCGTTGGCCACCGCCGGGGCGATGGGCGGCGTGCCCGTCTCTCCGATTCCGCCAATCTTCGCGCCGCTTTCGATGACGTGGGTCTCGACCACCGGGAAGTTGTCCATCCGGATCATCGGGTAGTCGTCGAAGTTGGACTGCCGGGGCCGCCCGCGCTGGAAGGTGATCTGGCCGGAGAGCGCGGCGGAGAGGCCGAAGATCACGCCAGACATGATCTGGGCGCGGACGGTGTCCGGATTCACCACCAGGCCGCAGTCGACGACCGCGATTACCCGGTGCACGCGGATGCCGCCATCCTTCGTGACCGAGATTTCGGCGACCTCGCCGACGATCGAGTCGAAGCACTCGTGCAGGGCCACGCCTTGGAAACGGCCGCGCGGGGCCCCGCCCCAGCCGGACTTCGTGCGCAGCAACTGGAGGACGGCCACGTGCCGCGGGTGGGCGCCGAGCAGGTCGATGCGGTAGTCGATCGGATCCCGGCGGGCGACGCGGGCGGCGTCGTCGATCAGCGTCTCGACCACGAAGGCGTTGGTGGAATGCCCGACCGAGCGCCACCACTGCACGGGGACGCCGTCCGGCGCCCGGCACCAGGCCACATGCACGTTGGGGGTGGCGTAGGGAAATTCGGCGAGCCCCTCGGTCTGCGTGCCGTCGACTCCGTTGCCCATGTATTTTTCGAACGACGTGCCCGCGAGGACCGACTGGCTGACCACCCGGGCTTCGAGGGCGATCGGGCGGGCGGCGGAGTCGAGCCCGAACCGGGCCTCCACCCGCGCGCGGGGACGGTAATACCCGCCCCGCATATCGTCCTCGCGCAGCCAGAGGACCTGCACGGGCGCCCCGACGGCCTTCGACACCTGCACGGCTTCGACGACGAAGTCCTGGGCGTTGTACCCTTTGCGGCCGAAGGCGCTGCCGATCATGGTGGTGTGAACCTTCACCTTGTCCGGCGCGACGCCGGCGATGCGCGCGGCGTGTTCGTGGGCCGCGCTGGGAAACTGGGTGGGCGCCCACACCTCGACGGTGCCGTCGCGCCGCACATCAGCCACGGCGTTGACCGGCTCCATGCCGGCGTGGGCCAGGTAGGGAAAATCGAAGGTGGCGTCGATGACCGTGGCGGCGCCGGCGAGGGCGGCGCGGGCGTCACCGTCGTGGCGGGCGACGGCGCCCGATTGCCGGGCGAGCCGGGCATAGTCTGCACCCTGTCGGACGGAATCGAGATCGACCAGCGGCCCGCCGTGCCAGTCGACGGACAACGCGTCGCGCCCGGCCTGGGCCGCCCAGAAATTGTCGGCCACGACGGCGACGCCGGCGGGCACCGCCACAACGTGTTTCACTCCGGGTATGGCCTGGGCACGGGCCGGATTGAAACTCTTCAGGGTTCCGCCGAAGGTCGGCGGGCGTGCGATCAATGCGGTGAGCATGCCCGGCACCCGGACATCGAAGCCGAAGCGGGTCTTGCCTGTCACCTTGTCACGGGCGTCCAGGCGCGGGAGCGACTTGCCGATGAACTTGAACTGGCTGGGATCCTTCAGCTTCACCTCGGCGGGCGGGGTGAGTTTGGCGGCCGCCGCGGCCAGCGATCCGTAGGCGGCCCGGCGGCCGTCGGGCGCGAGCACCACTCCGTCGGAGGTGCGTAGGGTGTCGGGATCGACCTGCCATTGCTGGGCGGCCGCCTGCAGCAGCAGCCAGCGGGCGGTGGCGCCGGCCTGGCGCAGTTGGAGGAACGACAGCCGGGTGCTCGTGCTGCCGCCCGTGATCTGCGTGCCGAGGTCGCTGCGGTTGTAGGCGGGATCGATGGGCGCGAACTCGATGGCGAGGCGGGACCAGTCGGCGTCGAGTTCCTCGGCCACGCACATCGCGATCGAGGAGCAGATGCCCTGGCCCATTTCGCAGTGTTTCGCGATGATGGTAATTGCGCCGTCGGGCGCGAGGCGCAGGAAGGCGTTCGGGGCGAAGGCCGCGGCCCCGGCGGAGTCGGGCGTGGCGCCGCGGCTGCGCGGGCTCAGCCGGAAGGCAACGAGCAGACCGCCGAGCGCAGCAGCCTGTTGCACGAAGTCCCGGCGCGAGAGGGCAGGGGGTGGGTTCATCGCTCACT
>CAZDGC010000175.1:0-8806 GCA_964504885.1 uncultured Opitutus sp. | reverse complement strand
AAAGTGAAGGATCTGCAGGTCATCGGGGAGTTCGGACTGGGCAAACCTGGGCTGGAATTCTGTCTGCGCGAGAAGCCGGAATTACTGGTGGTCGATCTGGTGCTGCCCGACATCAATGGCATCGAGATTGCGCGCGAACTGCGGCAGGCGCTGCCCGACACCAAGATCCTGGTCATCACCGCCCATCCCAGCGAGCGCCTGCCGGCCGAGCTGATGGTGCTGGGCGTGAGCGGCTACGTCGACAAGACGGAGCCGATCGAGTACGTGCTCAGCGCCGTCGAGACCGTGCGCAATGGCGGCATGTTTTTCGCCAGCCGGGTGCGCGGCAAGGGCGGTCCGGGTGCGCTGTTGCTCAGCCGCCAGCCGATCGAGATGCCATTGACCGAACGCGAGCAGGAAATCGCCAAGCTGGTGGCCGCAGGCCAGATGTCGAAGGAGATTGCCGCCCAGCTCAACCTGAGCGTCCGGACCGTGGAGAAGCACCGCGCCAACATCATGGAGAAGATCGGCGTGCGCGAGGTCGCGAGCCTCACCCGCTGGTGCATCCAGGCGGGACTGATCGACAGTTGACCGGCGGCGGCGGGACCGCCTGCCGCCCAAGGCTACTCACCGACAAAGGCCCGGAGCTGGGCGACGGCCGTCGCAAACTCCTCCTGAATCGCCTGCAAATCGCGCGGGGTAACTTCCTCGCCGACGCTCCCCGTGAGCCGGTGTTCGAGCTCCTCCATCCGCCGCGCCAAAGCGTGCATGCCCATCAACCGGGCATTGCTTTTCATGCTGTGCGCATGGCGGTAGCGGCTCATACGATCCCCCCCGGACAGCCCGAGCAGGGAGTTCGGAAAGTCGTTCAAGAAGGTGCGGACCAGGGTCCTGACGTTGTCCATGCCAAGGGCCTCGGCCAGGTCGGCGAGTTCCTCGGTCGGGGGTTGCGGCGACATGAGCGACTAGACGGGCGCGGTCGGGAGGGGTCGGCAAAACAAAAAAGTGCGGTCGCTACGCCCCCCCAATCCGCGCGACTCAGCGGTATTGCGCCAGTGCGTCGCCGGTGAGCCGGCAGATCTGCCACGCGGTCAGGCGGCGGGCACCGAGCGACTCGTAGAACGCGATCGCCGGGGCGTTCCAGTCGAGCACCGACCAGTCCATGCGCCCGCAGCCGCGCTGGTTGGCGAGGCGCGCCAGGTGGAGCATCAGCGCCTTGCCAATCCCACGCCCGCGCCGATCGGGAACCACGAAGACATCCTCCACGTAAAGCCCCGGTCGCGCGAGAAAGGTCGAGTAATTGGTGAAGAACAGGGCGAAACCCGCCGGCTGTCCGTCCTCGATCGCCAGCACGCACTCGGCCGGCGGATGGCCCGCGGCGGGAAACAGGGTCGCGCGCAGCCGCTCCTCCGTCGCCTCCAACTCGCCCAGAAGTTGTTCGTATTCCGCCAGCCCGCGGATGAAGGCGAGAATCTGTGGCACATCGTCGACCGTGGCGGAGCGAATCAGCAGCGACATGGCCCGCACGCTGGCCACCGCCCGGCGCGGCGCGAGGCAATTTCGCCGCGCGCGATCCGGGCGCGGCAACCTCCACCGCCCCCCCGGGATCAACCACCGATCACCCAGGCAACAGAGGAGCGGAGCAGGGTGACCGCGTCATGAAGACCGAATCGGTTCCTGGTTGCCAGGTTGCTCAGTGGTGCAACCGATGGCGGGCGGGCAGACCCTCCAGCAACCCGCCTGATCCGACGCCCTCTCCGCTCTGCAGCCGGCCCCGCCTCACTTGCGAAACAGGTAATGGCTCACCAGCCACTCCTCGCCACCGCGGTACCCCCAGAGCTCGGCGCACGCCATGAAGAATACGCGCCAGTACGACCACCACTTCTGCTCGTGGCCGGCACCATACGTGTCGGCGAAAATCGGCAGAATCTCCTCCCGATGACGATCCATGTTCTCCAGCCAGTGCTCCGCCGTTCGCTGATAATGCCGGCCGTTGACCTTCCAGTCGGCCTCCAGCGTCAGATCATCCTGGAAACCCGGCAGCAGGTCGTGCGCCGGCATCTGACCACCGGTGAAGAAGTACCGCGCCATCCAGTCCGACGCGTCGCGGGCGACGAAGTGGTACGAGAGCCGCGAGTGCGTGAAGATGTGCACGAAGAGCAACCCGCCGGGCCGCAGCCAGCGCGCCACATTGGCCAGCAGGCGCTGGTAGTTCTTCAGGTGTTCGAACATTTCGACCGACACCACCCGGTCGTACTGCGCCGGCGCCAGCTCCAGCCGGTTCGCGTCGCAGGTGAGGATGCGCAGGTTGGGCAGGCCGCGGCGGCGCGCCTCGGCCTCGATGAATTCGCGCTGGGTGCGGGAATTCGACACCCCGGTGATCCGCGACTGCGGGAACCGCTCCGCCAGGTACAGCGAGAGCGAACCCCAGCCGCAGCCGAGTTCGAGCACGTCCTGACCGTCCGCCAGCCGCGCCCGCTCCACGTACAGCGCCAGCATCTTCTCCTCGGCCTCGTCCAGCGTCTCCCTCCCCGTCGGGTACAGGCAGGCGGAGTACTTCAGGCGGCGCCCGAGGCAGAGCTGGTAAAACTCGGTCGGCACCTCGTAGTGCTGTTCGTTGGCCGCCTGCGTCTCCTCGGCGATGGGACGCGTCCGGAGCTCCGCCAGGTAGGCCGCGCGATCGTAGACGGCGGATTCTTCGCGCAAGCGCTGGGCGAGCAGACGGCGGATGCCCACGCGGACGAGGGAGTCGGGGAGCAGATCTTTTTCGAGGAGGGTGGCGATCATGGTGGGAAGGGAGTGGCGGGCAGTGGACTGGCAGAGTAATGGGGCGGGGAAACGGAAGGCGGGGAAATGCCGGAACGCGGGGCGGCGGCATCAGGGTTTCGCCCCAACCGCACGGTCGTCCTGCGCCGCCGGGACGGGACGCGGCCACCACGGCACAAAGGCGCTGGTCGTCGCCTGGTAGCGACGGTAGGCCTCGCCTTTGCGGCGGACCGCCAACTCCTCCGCCAGCGGGATGCCTGTCACCCGCAGCAGCAGGTAGAGCATGCCGACGGGGCCGACAATCGCGACCCAGCCTCCGGGGGACGCCACCGCGATGACGGAAAACGCGACCCACACGAGCCATTCGAAAAAGTAATTCGGATGGCGGCTGTAGCGCCACAGGCCGGAAGCGCACACCTGCCCGCGGCTCACGGGATCCCGTTTGAAGGCGGCGAGCTGGGCATCGGCCACGCTCTCTCCAATCAGCGCCAGCAGCCAGAGGACCGCTCCGGCGAGCTCCAGCGGGTGAAACCCCGGCGCCGGATTTTGCACCGCCGCGACGAAGCCCGCCCCGAGCAGCACCACCGAGATCGCCTGAAACTGGAAAAAACGCGCCATCTTCGGCCCCAGGTTGCCGGCCCAATCACGGCGCAATTGCGCGTAACGGGAATCCTCGACCGGGTGATGACGGGCCACTCGCACCAGCAGGTGCGTGCCGAGCCGCAGGCTCCACAACCCCACGAGCCCGGCCACCCACGCACGACGCGGCCCCCAACCCGCACCCGCCAGGGCATAAAACCCCGCCAGACCGGCGAACGCATACGACCACGCCACGTCCACGATGCCGTAATTGTCGAGACGCCGCGCGAGAGCATGAAGCGCAGCGAAGCCCGCGCAGAGCGCGACCAGCGCGATCAAAACCAGGAGGACCGTGGACATCGCTCTCTGCTACGCGCCACCCGCTGCCGCGGACGCGCGCCGCATCCGCGCGGCGGCGCGCCGGAAGATCGGCCGCAACGCGAAGTGCACCCCCACCGCCAGCACGGGCGCCGCCACCAGCCAGGCGGTCAGCGCATGTCCGCCCGCCCGGCCAAACTGACGCAGGAATTCACCCAGTGATTCCTCGCGAAACACGCGCACCACTTCGCCGACCGTGAACTGCGCCGCCTCCGCCCCCCAGATCGCCTCCCCCACCCGGACGTGGACCAGGATCAACGCGAGTTGCAGCGGGCCGAGGAGCTGATTCAACGTCTGGAGAATCGGCTGGTTCAGCCGGAGCGCCATCCCTACGACGAGGTTGAGCAGCGAGGTGAGCCCGAGAAACGGCAGCAGCGAGCACACCGTGCCCACCGCAAAGGTGGCCGCGAGCCGGTCCGGCGTGATGCCCTGCGTGAGCTGGTCGCGCACCGGCTCCACCAACCGCCGGCGCCAGAACCCCGGGCTCCGGGCGGGCGGCGCCGCCGGCTCGTTGGCCGCGACCGTGCCGTTCATGCCAGCAGGTAGACCGCCCCGGCGGCGGCCGTGAGCGCCGCCGGCAGCCACGGCTCGCCCGGATTGCGCCGCGTGAACACCGGATCCAGCGGCCCGCCCGCCGGCACCCGGAACAGCTCCCGCAGGAAGTACGCCGCGATCGCAAAGTTGCCGAGTGCAAGGAGGGCAATGAGCCAGAGCACCCGCGCCACCAGCGACTGCTCCTTCCAGGCCACCCAGACGTAGCACGCGATGAACGCCCAGTAGGCGTCGAGCAGCGTGGCGAGAAACCACGGGTGCCGCAGCACCTCGCGCGGAATCTCGAACAACGGCGTGTGCAGGCTGGCCCAGGTCGTGATCGCCAGCATCGAGGCGATGACCAGGAGGAAGAGAAGGCGGAGCAGGAGGATCATGGGAGCAAGGGAGGACGGCCGCGGGGCAGGATGCCGCGGCCGTCAGGCGGCGGATGGCTCAGCGCTCATGGCGAGCACGGCGCTGTCTGGCTAGAGTCCGGCGTTGTTCGGCCGGGTGTGCAGCGTGTGCACGACCGAAATGTTGCGCAGCGCGAACGCCGCCTCGCAGTAGCAGAGGTAGTAGGTCCACTTGCGCAGGAAGCGCTCGTCGAACCCGAGGGCGCGCACCTCGTCGCGGCGCGCCCGGAAGCCTTCGCGCCACAGCCGCAGCGTGCGCGCGTAGTCGGGCCCGAAGTCGTCCAGCGCCTGCAGCACGAAACCGCCGGCCCGCGCCA
Organism: uncultured Opitutus sp.; assembly: GCA_964504885.1. Taxonomy (GTDB): domain Bacteria; phylum Verrucomicrobiota; class Verrucomicrobiia; order Opitutales; family Opitutaceae; genus ER46. The sequence continues at coordinate 3,843 of CAZDGC010000175.1, read as the reverse complement.
GCAGGTCGTTCATCCGGTTGAGCGACAGCAGCAGCGAACCGGGGAAGATGTGCTTCTGGATGAAGTCCACCCCGCGACGGAATTCGCCGTATCGCGAATCCGGACACGTGATGAACTGCAGCGCAAGCAACCCGTCCGGCGCCAGCAGCCGCGAGACCACCGCCGCGAACTTCTCCTGGTTGCGATGCCCGATCGCCTCGAGCATCTCGATCGAGACGATCTTGTCGTAGCGCCCCGCGAGGTCCCGGAAGTCCTGCCGCTGCACCTCGACCCGATCCGCCAGCCCGGCCTCCGCCACGCGGCGCCGCGCCAGCTCGAACTGCTGCTGCGAGATCGTAACGGTCGTCACCCGGCAGCCATGGGTGCGCGCCGCGTGCAGCGCCCACCCCCCCCACCCCGTGCCGATCTCGAGCACGTGGTCCGAGGGTCGCAGGCGGAGGTGCCGGCAGAGGGCCTCGTTCTTCTCCCGCTGCGCCTCCTCCAGGGAAAGCTCCGGCGCCTGCGCCGGCCAGCGCGCCGAGGAATACATCATCGACGGATCCAGCCAGAGGGCGAAGAAGTCATTAGAAAGATCGTAGTGCTCGGCAATGTTGCGGCGTGCGATGGCGCGGGTGTTCGGCCGCAACAGGTGGCCGACCCGGTTGGCGAACCGCAGGAGATTGAGCGCCGCCGACCGCGCCCGCCGCGATCCCGACAGCGTCGGCGCCGTCTCCACGTTGCGGATGAAATGCGCGATCACCGCAGTCAGATCCGGCGTGTCCCAGTCGCCATCGAGGTACGACTCGGCAAACCCGATGTCGCCCGACCAGAAACACTTCGCGAAAAAGGCTTCGCGATGCACGCGAATCTCCGCCAGCGGCCCGCCCGCCGCGTCGCCGATCACGTGCGCCGCCCCGCCCGGCAGCTCGAAACGCAGGCAGCCTCGGTTCATGCCCGCCAGCGCGTTGAGGATGTGGCGGCGAAACGACGAGGCGGCAGGGATCTCCGGCGCGGCGGCGACCGGGGTGGAAGTGGCAGTGGAGGAGGAAGTCATGAGGCGGACTTGACGGAGGAAAGGGGCGCCGGGGCGGAGGTGAGCGAGGCGTGGGGTCGATAGAGCTCGCGCTGGTCGGCGGGACGCGCGGCCTTGGCAAACCACGGCACGCGCTTCAGCCACAGGAGCAGGGCGTGCCAGTGGATCAGCACCATCACCTGCACGGACAGAAACGGGTACTTTAGCAAAAACCACGCCAGCCGGCCGGCGGTGAGTTCGCGGCGGGGCCCGGTCAGCGTGCTCGTGAGCGTCCGCTCGCCTCCCGCGTAATCGTCGATCTGAATCGCCAGCCGATCCCCGGGCAGCCGCAGCGTGAAGTCGAACGCGACGTCGACGTCGGAGAATGGTGACACGTAGAAGTGCTTGGGCACCCGAAGGTGAAACCCGCCGCCGCCCGGGGCGAAGGCCTCCGGTCCGAGAAAGTACGGCTTCACCTCGCGAAAGGTATTGGTCACCTCCGCGATCGCACATGCCGGCGCACCCGCGCGGTCGAAACCGAAGTAGAACGAGACCGGGTTGAACTGATACCCGAAGATGCGCGGCAGCGTGACCAGCACGACCCGCCCGCCCTCGAGGTCGACTCCCTGCCGCGCCGCCAGCGCCGTCACCCGTTCCTTCAACGAAGCGGCCTTGTCATCCCTGAAAGGACAGGCGGGCCCGGCGGCGCCGTGACGCGGCTCATCGATGGGCAGGAAGTCGCGGTCGCGAAAGGAGTAGGCGTTGCGGCGCCCGACGGAAAACCACGGGAGGCGCCGGGCGAGCGCGGGGAGTTCGTCGAGGTCGAGGGCGAAAAGGAAGATCCGGTACACGAAGCGATGCCGCCGCGGCGCGAATCGCGCGTGCAGGACATGGCATTCGTACAGACAGGAATTCATGGATCGCTGGAAAATTAGCTACGCCCGAACCTCTCACGCGGATGCCCGGAAGCCGGCGGACGGAAGCCTTATCTTCCCCCCGGCAGACAGGCAAGTTTCAGTCGCCCCCCGCGCGGGCTCATCCTCCGGACGCACGCGCCGGACCCGCCGCGGCGGGCCCACTGCTCCGAAACGCCGCCGGTGCAGCCCTCACGAGCCGGCAGCCAGAGCTGGCTGCACCCCAGCGGGCAGCGACGGCGCCGCCCAGGGGTCGCGTCCGAGCAGTTGACCGCAAAGACGCACGGCGCTGAACAGTCCGTCCTCGTGGAACCCGTAGCGCTGCCAGGCGCCGGCGAAATAGGTTCTGGTCGTGTCCTCGGCGGCGGCGTTGAGCGCGGGGATTTGCTCCTGGGCGCGCACGGCGCCGAGGCTGAACAGCGGGTGCTCGTAGGCGATGCGCCGCAGAACCCGGCCCGGAGCAATCGCTTCGGGTCGGTTGATGCTGACGAAGTAATTTTCGCGGTCCGACACTCCCTGGAGCGAATTCATCCAGTAGTGGGTGGCGGTGGAGACGCGACCGGCGGCATCGCGGTTGATTTCATAATTCCAGCTCGACCACGCGAGGCGCGTGCGCGGCATCACCGAGGCGTCGGTGTGGACCGTGGCGGTGTTCGGCTGGTAGCGGAACTCCGTCAGCAGGCGGCTTTCGGCCGGGGTCGGGTCAGCCAGCAGGCCCAACGCCTGGTCTCCGTGGCAGGCGAGGATCACGCGGTCGAAGGTGTGCCGGGTGCCATCGGCGGTGATCACATCGACCGCGCCGGGCCGGCGTTCGATCCGTCGCGCCGCCTGGCCGGGGCGGATGCGCTCGCGCCACGGCGCGGTGAGTTTCTCCACGTAGGTTCTGGCGCCACCCTCCACGGTCCACCAGGGATGCTGGGTGTGCAGCCCGAGAAACCCGTGGTTATGGAAGAACCGCAGCAGCGTCGTGGCCGGAAACGCCAGCATCAACTCGGGCGGCGTGCTCCAGACCGCGGAACTCATCGGGACCAGGTAAAGGTCGAGGAAGTCCTGGCCGTAACCGCGGCGCTTCACGTAATCGGCGAGCGACTCCTCCCTCATAGCCGGATCGGACAGCGCCGCCACGGCCTCGGAGTTGAAGCGGTTGATCGCGGCCAGCAACCGGTAGAAGCCCGGGCGGAGCAGGTTCCGGCGCTGAGCAAAGAGGTGGTTGAGCGACGAGCCGCAGAACTCGAGCCCCCGGTCGGCATGGCGCACGCTGAACGACATCGAGGTCGGCTTGATCGACACCTGCAACTGCGCAAACAGGCGCGTGAGGTGCGGGTAGGTCACCTTGTTGAACACCATGAACCCGGTGTCCATCGATACCCGGCGGCCGCTCACCTCCTCGTCGACGCTCACGGTGTTGCTGTGCCCGCCGACGTGGCTGTTCTGCTCGAACAGCGTGAGTTCGAAGTCGCGGTGAAGGAAATGGGCGCAGCCGAGTCCGGCGATGCCGGTGCCGACGATGGCGAGGGAAGACATGGGTATGCCTCTTGCTACGCGCCGGCCACCCCGCCGGACGCAGTCAACGGGGGCGACCCTCCGCGCCGCGAGGATCGACTGCAGCGCCTCGGGCGCGAGTGGCCCGCCTCGGAGACGCGGGACCAACCACCGGGAGCGCCCCTCAGCTCGCGCGCCGCCAAGTCCCTCCTTGTGTCACCCCTCGCCACCGGTAGCTTGCTGCCGCCCCCCCACCACCATGGAGACCATCGCACATGCCTGGACCGAGGAGGAATTGCGGGCTCTGCCCAAGGACGGCGGGAAACGTGAACTCATCAACGGGGAGATCGTCATGAGCCCGGCCGGGTACCGCCACGAGAAGATTGTCGCGCTCCTGCTTGCGGCCATGGTCACGCATGCCACGCCGCGCCGGCTTGGGACGGTCTGCGGCTCCGG
>CAZDGC010000174.1:0-8909 GCA_964504885.1 uncultured Opitutus sp. | reverse complement strand
TTCTCGTTCTCGGGTCGAGAACGAGGAACGATTACGAGAACGAGGAACGATGTCAGCCGGACGGGTCCTTGGGTTGCGGCCTTGAGCCGCGTTGGGAATTATCCGCCCTACCGGGCGAACCACAGCCACGCGGTGCCACTGGCGGCGACGGCGCCGAGCACGAGGGCGACGCGGCGCTTGAGCCCGGGCGAGCCGAGGCTGATCGCGAGACCGGCCTTGAGCAGGGTGTTGGCGATCGCCGCCACCACGATCGCGGTGAGGGCGAGCTGCGGTGTCGCCGTGGTGGTCGCGGTGTCGGCGGCGATCGAAAGCGCAATGGCGTCGAGATCCGTCAGGCCCGACACAAAACTCAGCGGCAGCAGGCCCTCTGTCCAGCCCTGCTCCCGAAATGCGCGCACCAGGAACGCGATGCCGGCGTAGAGCAGGGCGAATTTGATCGCGATCCCGAGGTCGAGTGGATTGCCCAGGTCCGGGGTGTCGCCCTCCCGGATCGCCGGCCGGCGGTGGAACCACACCCACGCGGTGTAGACGACGCCCGGCAGGGCGAGGCAGGCGAACGGCGCGAGCAGCTCCGGCACCAGATCGCGGTTGACGACGCCGATGGCCAGCAGCACCCGGGGCAGCATGACGGTGCAGGCCGCGACCACGGCGAGGCTGTAGTGCGCATCCAGCCCCGGTTGCTCGCGGCTGCGCCGGCTGAAGGCGAGCGTCGAGGCCGTGCTCGAGGCAAGTCCGCCGAAGAGGCCGGTCAGCAGGATGCCGGCGCGGGGGCCCATGAGGCGGATGGCAACGTAGCCGGCGAAGCCCAGCCCCGAGATCAGCACGACCATCAGCCAGGTGGAAAAGGGGTTGAAGGCGCCGAACGGCCCCAGCGCCTGGTTGGGCACGAGGGGCAGGATCACGCCCGAGATGGCGGCAAATTGGAGCGTGCCGCGGATGTCGCGCGCCGTGAGTTCGCGGGCCCAGGTGTGGATGGGCTGTTTGGAGCCGAGCACCACCATGGTCAGGGCGGCGACCAGGATGGCGGTGCGGGTCTGTTCCCAGAAGACGAGCGCGCCGCAGAGAATGGTCAGCAGCGCGCCGGCGAACGAGGTGCTACCGGGCTGGCTGCGATCGTGGTGGTTGAGCGCCTGCGCGATCAGGTGGGCGGGCACCGCCAGCAGGATCACGAGCAGCACATAGGGGTGGTGCGCGGCGCCGGCGTACGCGCCGAGGCAGCCGAGCACGGCCCAAAACGTGTGGGTGCGCAGGCCGGCAAACTCGCCCACCTCCCCGTCCTTCTGATCGCCCCACTGGCGAATCAACCCGATCAACGCACCCAGGCAGGCGCTGACGACGATCGGGGTGAGCAGTTCGTGCATGGCGCGCAGGGGCCGGCCGTCCCGGGGGCGGACGCGGCGGCGCGGGGCGGCGGGTTACGGGGCCGGCAACTGGCCGCGCTGGTAGCCGGGGCCGAGCAATTGGCCGAGGTTGTGCCGCCGGCCGTTGATTTCGATTTGCAGGTTTTCCGCGGCGCTGGCCTCGATGTAGAGCGCGCCCGCCCGCGGCACGGTGCGGGTTTCGCCGGCGCTCATCATGCCGGTGTACACGAGTTCGCCCTCGGAGTCGTCGGCGTTCTTGCGCCGGATGTTCACCTGCACGGGACTGGTCGCGATCAGCCCGAGGGTCGGCGTGCGCGAGACGGCCGCCGCGGCGGCGGGGCGCTTCGACGGATCCTCGGTCCGGCCGGGGAAGAACAGCACCTTGACGAGCAGCCCCAGCACCAGGACGCCCGCGAGGCCGAGCACCCACTTGGTGTACTTGAAGACCACCGCGGGATCGGGCCCGGTCGGCAGCGAGCTGCCGGTGCGCGTGCGGGGCGTGGGCGGGCGGGCGGGCGCCGAGGCGGGCGCGGCGGCCTCGCCGGCCGGCCCGGTGGCCTCCGGTTCCTCCGCCGCGGGCGAGGTGGAGACGTCCAGCCGGCCGTAGATTTCGCGGGCGGAGGGGCGGTGACGCGACTCCGTGCGCCCCAGGGCGGAGTAATCGTTGAGGATGCGATCGGCCGGCAGCTTCAGGAAGGTCGCATAGGTGCGGAGAAATCCCCGCGTGTAGATCTCGGTGAGGCCGATGTCGAAGTGGTTGCTCTCGAATTTCTGCAGGTAGTCGCCGCGAATCTTGGTGGCCTCGGCGGCTTCGCGAATGGAGATGCCCTTCTTCTTGCGCGCTTCCTCAAGCCGTTCGCCGATGGTCTGCATGGAGTAAGTCTAGAGGATTTCGAAACCGGAGGGAAAGCGCGGACTAGCCCGGAAATTTCCCAACGCGGCTCGAGGCCGCGGCGACACACTCTGCACCCTCGATGACGCAATCCGCCGACCACATCCTGAATTCCGGGCTCAGGCAATCTGCCGGACGGCAGATTGCTTCCAGCCTGCATGAACTGATGGCTCGCGCCGAAGCTGGAGCGATTCCGAGCGTAGTCATCGGGGGAAAAGTCCGGTTGAGGGTGAAAAATGCAGGCTAGAGTGTGTCCAGATCGACGAGGATCTCCCGCGGGCTGGAGCCGTTCTCCGGCCCGACGATGCCCTTCTCCTCCATGATTTCCATCAGCCGGGCCGCCCGGTTGTAGCCGATGCGCAGCCGCCGCTGCAGCATCGAGGTGCTCGCGCGCCGGGTCGATTTCAACACCTCGATCGCCTGCTGGTACAGCGCCTCGTCGTCGCCGAGATCGCCGTCCTCGTCCCCGCCCTCGTCATCCTCGTCATCCTCGCGCGCCGCCCGGTCGATCTGCTGTTGCACGGACTGCGCGTACTGCGGCGGGCCGTTGCGTTTGAGAAACTCGACCATCTCCTGCACTTCGTCGTCGGAAACGAACGCGCCCTGGGCGCGCACCAGCCGCGAAGTGCCGGGCGGCGAGAACAGCATGTCGCCGCGGCCGATCAGCGTGTCGGCTCCCTTGGTGTCGAGGATGGTGCGCGAGTCGACCTGCGACGCCACCTGGAACGCGATGCGCGAGGGCAGGTTGGCCTTGATCACGCCGGTGATGACATTCACGGACGGCCGCTGGGTGGCGATGATGAGGTGGATGCCGGCGGCGCGCGCGAGCTGGGCGAGGCGGGCGATGCTGGTTTCGATTTCGGCCGGCGCGACCATCATCAGGTCGGCGAGTTCGTCGATGATCGCCACGATGTACGGCAGGCGCTCCGGCACTTCGATGTCGTCGAGCGGATCGACGCCCTCCAGCGAGGCCTGGGCCTCTGCCGGCGGCGGGGCGGCTTTGTCGCCGCGCTTGCGGTTGTTGAAGCCGACGATGTTGCGGACGTTGGCCTTGGCGAAAATCTGGTAGCGCTGCTCCATCTCGCCGAGCAGCCACTTGAGGGCGGCGGGAACCTTCTTCGGCTCCGTCACCACCGGAATCAGCATGTGCGGGAGCGAGTTGAAGACCTTCAGCTCGACGACCTTGGGGTCGACCATGATGAGCCGCAGATCCTTCGGGCTCTTCGAATAGAGGATGGAGGCGACGATCGAGTTGATGCAGACCGATTTTCCCGAGCCGGTGGCGCCGGCAATCAGCAGGTGCGGCATCTTCGAAAGGTCGGAGATCAGCGGCGTGCCCGAGACGTCCTTGCCCAGCGCGATCGGGATCTCCGCCTTCATCCCGGCCCAGTCCTCGCTCTCCAGCAACTCGCGCATGCCGACCGGCGTCGGATGCTGGTTCGGCACCTCGACGCCGACCGCCGCTTTCCCGGGGATCGGCGCGAGGATGCGCACCGACTGCGCCCGCATGCCGAGGGCGATGTTCTTGTCGAGGCCCGAGATTTTCTCCACCCGCACGCCCGGCGCCGGCACGACCTCGTAGCGGGTGATGACCGGGCCGACATGAATCTCGCCGAGGCTCACCTCGACGCCGAACTCGCTCAGGATGCGCAGGAGGTTTTCGGCGTTCTGCCGGTGCTCCTCCTCGCTGTTGCCGGCCGACGGACGGACCTGCTCCTTGAGCAGGTGCAGCGGGGGGAACTGGTAGTTCGCGTCGTCGCTCTGCGGGAGCGTCACGCGCGCGGCCTTCTTCGGCTCCTCGGGTTTGACGATGTTGAGCTCCACCTTGCCGAGCGCGCCGACGGCGAGCGCCTTCGTGTCCGTCGCGGGAGCAGTGGCGCCGGCGGCGGCCGCGGCGGGAGTGGCGGCGGACCGGCCGGCGGCGCCGGTCTTGAGTTCGAGTTTGGCCGGTTCGGGGGCGGACGGTGCGGTCGGTGGCGGCTTGGTCCCCTTGGCGGTGTCGGTGGCGGGCGGTTCGCCGGCGCGCGGGGCCGTGGCCTTGGCGAGCGGATCGTCGCCGCCCTTCGGGACGAAGGGCTTCTTCCCGCTCGGGCCGACGAGGGGTTGCGGGGTGGCGGCGGCGGGACCGCCCGCGGCTCCGCCGGCGGCCGCGGTGGACGCCTTCGCCTTGGCGGCGATCTCGGCCTCCTGGCGGCGTTGCGCGGCGAGTTCCTCGCGGCGCTTCCGCCGCAGCGCCCACCACGCGCGCATCCCGTGAAACATCTTTTCGAATTCGCCGCGCAGATCGTTGGTGAAGACGAACGCCATCGCGCAGACGTAGAGCGTGGCGAAGATCAGTGTTGATCCAAAAGTGCCAATGGTCGGCTTCAAAGCCCAAGCATAGATGAAGTTGCCAACTTTCCCGCCCAGACTCTGCGGGAAATAATCGCTTGCCGATATTTCCAGCATCGCTGCCAGCACGGAGAGCGAAACCAGGCTCAATACCATCGCAAACAGACGATTCACTCGGAGGTATCTGGACGCTCGCAGCGCGATCCAAAATAACCGCACGATGAAAATCGGCACCAGGAAGGTGCCGACGCCAAAGGTGAACAACAGCGCCCGCGACGTTTCCGCCCCGGCCGGGCCGACGATGTTGGTCGAGCGCGGCGCACTGGTGGAGAAGAAGCTGCTCTGGTCCGGGCGGTAATCCACCAAGGCCGCAATCACCATCGCGCCGAGCAGAAAGCACACGATCGCCACCTCCCAGTTCGGGGGGTAGCGCGGCGACCGGAAGGACGGGCCGTGGTTTGGATTTGAAGTCTCGGACTTGGGCATGTGAAGTCTCCCGCCTCGTTCGAGTGGCGAATCCGACGCTTACGAGACCCTCGGTCAATTGTAAACCCCCCCGCGGCATTTTCACAAAATTCTCGTCGTCACCCATGCGCGAATTGCTCCGCTTCCGCCCGTTGTATCAGGAACGCGTCTGGGGGGGGCGCGCCCTCGAAACCGCGCTGGGGCGCGAGCTGCCGCCCGACCGGCCGATCGGCGAAAGCTGGGAGATCGTCGATCGCCCGGAGGCGCAGTCGGTGGTCGCCGGGGGGAGCGCGAAAGGGCAGACGATCCGCGAACTGCTCGCGCGGCAGACCGCCGGCGTCATGGGCCCGGCGTGGCCGGCGGAGCGTCCGTTTCCGATGCTGGTGAAATGGCTCGATTGCCGCGAGCGCCTCAGCCTGCAGGTGCATCCGCCCGCGGCGGTCGCGGCGGAGTTCGGCGGCGAGCCCAAGACCGAAAACTGGTACATCGCCGACACCGTGCCGGGCGCGCGCCTGATCGTGGGGCTCAAGCGGGGCGTCACGCGGGCGCAGTTTGAAGAGGCCCTGCGCCGCGATGCGGCCGAGGAGTGCGTGCACCATTTTCGCGTGGCGGCCGGCGATTCCATTTTGGTGCACAGCGGCCAGGTCCACGCGATCGACGCCGGCAACCTCATCCTCGAGATCCAGCAGAACTCCGACACCACCTACCGCGTGTATGACTGGGGTCGCGTCGGGCTCGACGGCCGGCCGCGCCAGCTTCACCGGGAGGAGTCGCTGCGGTCGATCGACTGGACGGATTTCGAACCGGCGCCGCTGCGGGCCGCGCCCACCTCCGGGGTGATCGCGCGGTGCCAGGAGTTCACCCTCCGGCGCGTGGTGCTCGGCGCGGGCGAGCGCCTCCACCTCCGGAGCGGCGAGCAGCCGCGGCTCGTGAGCGTCGTGAGCGGCCAGGTGCGCGCCGCCGCCGACTCCACCGGCACGCGCGCGCCGTTCGCCGCCACCTTGAAGCGCGGCGACAACGCGCTGGCGCCATTTGCCGGCGCGTTCACCTTCACCGCCGATCCGACGGCGATCCTGCTGCTGACGGAGGATTTTGCCCGCTGAGGCCGGCGCCGGGCGGGGGCCCCGCGGGGCCGGCACCGTCGCCTCAGAGGGCGTCGAACAACTCGATTTTCTGGAGGGCGGCGCTCAGTCGCCGCCGCGACCGTCCCGGCGGCGCCGAGGGACCGGCGCCCTCGTGCAACCGGCCAGGATGGATTTTTCGACGCCGGCTCAGACGTAGTCCCAGTAGTCCGGCGCAAACATCCGGCGGCGCACGTCGGCTTCGAGGTTGGCGGGGCGCGGGCGCTGGGCGAGGCCGGTGCGATGGGCCTCCTCCGCCACCGCGGTGGCGATCGCGACCGAGACTTCGCGGATGCCGCCAAACGCCGGGTAAAGCCGGCCGAGCGCGATGTCCTCCTGGCTCACGAGTGACGCCAGCGTGCGGGCGGCAATGAGGAACATCTGGTCGGTGACCTGGCTCGATTCGCAGGCGAGTGCGCCGAGGCCGACGCCGGGGAAGATGTAGACGTTGTTGCCCTGACCCGGGACGTGGGTCCGGCCGTTGAGCGTGACCGGCGGGAACGGACTGCCGGAGGCAAAGATGGCGCGGCCGTCGGTCCCGCGGTAGGCGTCCTCGGCGGTGCATTCCGCCTTGGAGGTCGGGTTCGAGAGCGCGAAGATGACCGGTCGTTCGTTCAGCTCGCCCATGCGCCGGATGATGTCAGGCGTGAACGTGCGCGGCACGCCGGAGGCGCCGATAAGTGCGGTGGGTTTCACCGCTTCCAGGGCCTCCGGGAGGGTCGCGAGGTACGGGTGATCGTGCGCGAAGGGCTCCTTGTGGTGGGGCAAGGGGCCGGGGCGGTTGCGCACGAGCAGTCCGTTGGTGTCGACGAACCAGCAGCGCGCGCGGGCCTCGGCCTCGCTCAGGCCTTCGGCGCAGGCGGCGGTGACGAACAGGCTGGCGATGCCGGTGGAGGCCTCGCCGGCGCCGAGGAAGAGCAGCTTCTGGTCGCGCAGCCGCGCGCCGGTGATGCGCAGGCTGGCGAGCAGGCCGGCCAGGGCGACGGCGGCCGTGCCCTGGATGTCATCGTTAAAGCTGGGCAGGCGCTCGCGGTAGTTGCCGAGCAGGCGGAAGGCGTTGGTGTTGCCGAAATCCTCCCACTGCAGGAGCGCCTTCGGGTAGTTGGCCTTCACGGCCGTGACGAACTCCTCGATGAACGCATCGTACTCGGCGCCGCGCACGCGCTTCTGTTTGAGGCCGATGTAGAAATCGTCGCCATGCAGCGTGGTGTTGTCCGTGCCGACATCCAGCGTGATGGGCAGGCAGTAGTAGGGGTGGACGCCGGCGCAGGCGGTGTAGAGCGAGAGTTTGCCGACGGGGATGCCCATGCCGAGGGCCCCGAGGTCGCCGAGGCCGAGGATGCGCTCGCCGTCGGTGACGACGATCATGCGCACGTCGGTGTGCGGCCAGTGGCTGAGCACTTCCGAGATGTGGTGCCGGTCGCGGATGCTGAGGAAGATCCCGCGCGGCTGGCTGAAGATGGCGCCGTATTCGAGGCAGGCCTGGCCGACGGTGGGTGTGTAGATGATCGGCACCATCTCCTCGAGGTGTTCCTCGATGACCCGGTAGAACAGCGTCTCGTTGCGATTTTGGAGCGCGGTGAGGAAGATGTACTTCTCGAGCGGATCGGTCTTTCGGCGGAAATTCGCCATCAGGCGCCTGACTTGCTCCTCCTGGGTGAAGACGCGGGGCGGCAGCAGGCCGCGCAGCCCGAGCACCTCGCGCTCGGCTTCGTTGAAGGCGGTGCCCTTGTTCAGGAGCGGATTGGCGAGCAGGGCCGTGCCCCGGGGAAACATCGGACCCCCATGGGGATGCAGCCCACCATCGGTTGGTTGATTACGCATAAAGAAACGAGCATGCGATCAAGCGCGCGCAGCGGCTCGGCATTTTTTGGCGTTTGGTGTGCAAAGCCTCTGATCTTTTTCCCTCGCCAGCGACCGCCACGGTCCGCGGGGCCGCGCAATTCCCGCGGAGTAAGGGGCGAGGGGGCGCGTCGGGGAGAGCCGGAACGGGTCAGTCTGCGGGGCGCGCCCGGCTCCATCCCTCCGCCCGGGAGCGCGGACGTATCGTCCGCGACGATCGTCCCCTGCCTCGGGGGCGACGCGTTGCGGCTTCGCCGGCCGTGTGCCGGACGAGCCACCGCTTAGGTGCGGCATCGCCATGACTTCGCCGAACGAATTGCCGGACAAGTCCGCTCAAGCCCGCGCTCTCCGGTGGCGGCGCGATTCGGCCCGGAAGATGTCTTTTCGTCCCATCTCGCTTTTTTCGGCTCCAGGCCAGGGACCAGAGAAACGAAAAGAGACGAAAGAGCATCCCCACCACCGTGTCGTCGCGGCCCGGACGGGCGTCACCGCCGCGCGCCCGGTGGCACGGAGGGCTGCGCGAGCAGCGCAGGGGGCGACGGTCGAAAGTCGTGGTGTGACACCTTCAGCCGGCCTTCGCGCCTTCGCGGCTTCGCGGGAGATCCCCGCCATACCAGTCGACCGCGCAGGAGACGGAGTTCCCGGGAGATCGTCGGTGCGTCCGACGGTGCCGGATCAAACGAAAGCGCTGGCTCCCGCGAAGGCGCGAAGTCAGGAAGCGGCTCCTGAGAGGGAGTTGTGGCGAATCGCCAATCGCAGCCAGTTCCCGGCGACGTTTCGCGCTTCGCATCATGACCCCGTGGCCGGCCCCCCGGGCGAAATGGAAAAAGGCAGACGCCAGCGGCGCGCCGCTCCCAACGATCACAAATGTTTAGACCTGACCCCTTCGGCTCTTTT
>CAZDGC010000173.1:0-9005 GCA_964504885.1 uncultured Opitutus sp. | reverse complement strand
GTATTGGCTATCGAAAAAAGATCCGTATAAGGTGTAGGCTCCGTCAGCGCCGCTCGCAGGACCACGGCGGCGACGGAGCGCCGCCCTCCAAGCATCCGGCTTATTAGACGCGCTCTTAAACTACCTTCTCGGCGGGCCGGGCGAGTTTCGCGATCTCGGCCATGATGCGCTCGCTGGCACGCTGGGCCCGTTCCTTGCCGGCCTTGGGATCATCGTAGGCCGAGGGCGGCAGCGGTTTCCCGAACACGATCGTGACCGGCGTGCCGAGGCGCAGCGGGCGCCCCTTGCCGAAGGCCTCGAATGAGCCGAAGATTCGCACCGGCACAACCGGCACCTGGGTTTTCACCGCGATGAAGCCCACGCCCGGCTTGGCGGACTGCAGGTTGCCATCGGGCGTCCGCGTGCCCTCGGGAAACAGGATCAGTCCGCGCTCGTCCTTGATCGCCCGCAGCACGCGCTTGATCGCGCTCACGTCCTGCCCGCCGTCGCGGTCGACCGGGATGGTGCCCACGGTGTCGAGCCACCACGAGGAAAAGCCGCCCTTCCAGAGGGTCTTGCGGGCGAAGTACGCGATCTGCCGCGAAATCTGGCAGCCGATCATCGGGGGATCGAGGAAGCTGGCGTGGTTGGCCGCGAGCAGGAAGCCGCCGGAGCGCGGCAGGTGTTCGAGCCCGGCCACCTCCCCGCGGAAGCACATGTCGAAGATCACCCGGATGACGTAATGACAGAAGCCATACACCGGCTGCATCTCGACCTGGGGGAAGGCCCGTCTCATGGCGCGAGCGCCGCGGCGATCGGCCGGGCGAGAGTCTCCACCACCTGCTCCAGCGAGAGGTGGGTGGTGTCGATCGCAGTCGCCCCCGGGGGGCAGGCGAGGGGCGCGGTCTTGCGCGAGGAATCGAGCCGGTCGCGCTCCGCGATGGCATCGTCGCCGCCCTCGCGTGCCCGCCGGCGGGCGCGTTCGGCGGGATCGGCGTGGAGGAAGAACCGGAAGGAGGCGTCGGGAAAGATCACCGACCCGATGTCGCGCCCCTCCATCACCAGCCCGCGGAAACCGCGTTCCCGCGCCACGCCGGCCTGGCCGCGCTGGTAGGCGAGCAGCGCCGCCCGTACCTCGGGGAGGGCGGCGAAGTGCGACACGTGGTCGTTGACCTCGCGGCTGCGGATTTCGGCCTCGGGCACGACCCGGCCGTCGATCTCCATCTGCGCCGAGCGCCCGGTCACGCGCGTGCCCAGCACCATCGCCGCCAGCACCCGCTGCACCGCCGGCAGATCCGTGGCCGCCACGCCCTGGCGCCGCAGCTCCGCGGTGAGCGCCCGGTAGAACGATCCGGTGTCGACATGGAGCAGGTGGAACCGCTCGCTGAGCGCCCGCGAGGTCGTCGATTTGCCCGACGCCGCGCCGCCGTCGATGGCGACGATGAGAAAGGGAGAGGTGGCCGTCACCGGATCGACGATTTTTGGCGCACGGACTCCAGCAACTCAAAAAAGTGCGGGAAGGTCTTCGCGCAGCAGGCGGGATCGCGAATCGTCAGCCACGGCCGGCCGTCGCCGTGGAGGTCGTGACACCCGAGGATGCCGAAGCTCATCGCGAAGCGGTGGTCGCCGTAGGTGTCGATGGTCTCGCCGGCGCGCAGCGGGCGCGGGGCGATTTCGAGCGCATCCTCGGTCTCGACGACGTCCTGGCCCAGGCGGCGCAATTCGCGCGCCATGCCGGCTACGCGATCGGTTTCCTGCTGGCGGGTGTGGGCGATGCCCGAGAGCCGCGTCGGGCCGGAGAGCAGCGGCGCGATCGCCGCGAGGGTGAGAAACGTGTCCGAGAATCCGCTGAAGTCGCGGGCCACGCCGCGCCGCGGGCCGCCGCCGTAGGTGGCGACGATCGCGCCAGGCCGCGCCTCGAGGGCCAGCCCGCACTCCGCCAGCACGCGCTGAAACTGCGTATCGCCCTGCAGCCCGGCGCCGGGCGCGTGCAGCCCGGGCAACGCAAGCGATCCGCCGGTCACGAGCGGCAGCGCGAGGAAGTAGCTGGCGGCGGTGGCGTCGGGCTCGATGGCATAGGTGTCGCCGGCGACCGCGTAGCGGCGCTGCGGACGGACGACCACGCGATCGGGGGCGCGCCACTCCGGCGCCGGCTGGCCGAATTGCGCCAGCAATGCGGCGGTCATGTCGACGAACGGCCGGCGCACTTCGCCCGTGAGGTGAATCTCCACCTCGCCATGCGCCAGCGGCGCGACCATGAGCAGCGCGGAAAGCAACTGGCTGCTGGCGCTGGCGTCGAGGGTCACGCGCCCGCCGGCGAGGCCGCGGGCGGAGATTTCGAGGGGAAAGAAACCCTCCTCGCCGGGGCAGCGGATCTCCGCGCCGAGCTGGCGCAGCGCGTCAATCAGCGGCTGCATCGGACGCTTTCGCATCTGCGGCACACCGTCGATCCGGAAGGTGCCGCGCGGCGCGGCGGCGCACAGGGCGGTGAGAAAGCGCGCCGCCGTGCCCGCGAGGCCGACGAAGAGTTCCGCGCTTCCGCCGGCGAACGCCCCGGTCTGGCCGCTCACGCGCGCGGTGCCCGCCGCCGCATCCGTTTCCACGACGAAACCGAGCCGGCGCAGGGCCTCGGCCATCAGGTGGGTGTCTTCGCTGAAGAGGGCGCCGGTCAGCGTCACCGGCCGCTCGCCAAGCGCGGCGAGCAGGAGGGCGCGGTTGGTGAGGCTCTTCGACCCGGGCAGCGTCACTTCGCCGCGCGCGGGATGCGGGAAGGGAGGAACCGGCAGCAGGTCGGGCAGGGACATGAAGCCGCGCAGCGTCGCGGAGGCTGCGCCCGCCGCCAAGGAGTTTCTGGGGGGCGATTAGGCGGGTTGCGGCCGGGGGTGGCCCGCGCTTCTAGCGCGGGCCGGGGCGGGGGCGGGAGTTTGAACTTCCGCGCAAGCTGGCGAGGGTCCGCGGATGGACGCGTTTGCGCTGTCGCGGCTCCAGTTCGCGGCGAACATCAGTTTCCACATCCTGTTTCCGACGATCACGATCGCGCTCGGCTGGGTGCTGCTGTTCTTCAAGCTCCGGTATCGGGCGACGCGGCAGGAGCATTGGATGGAGCTGTACTTCGCGTTCACGAAGATCTTCGCACTGACCTTCAGCCTCGGGGTGGTGAGCGGGGTCACGATGTCGTTCCAATTCGGCACCAACTGGCCGGGCTACATGAACACCGTGGGAAACATCGCCGGGCCGCTGCTCGCCTATGAGGTGCTGACGGCGTTCTTCCTCGAGGCGACTTTTCTCGGCGTGATGCTGTTCGGCTTCCGGCGCGTGCCGGGCTGGCTGCACACGGGGGCGACGCTGTTGGTGGCGCTGGGGACGACGTTATCCGCCTTCTGGATACTGGCCTTGAACAGTTGGATGCACACGCCGGCCGGTTTTACGATGATCGACGGCCGGGCGCACGCGACGGACTGGGTGGCGGTCGTGTTCAACCCCTCGATGCCGTACCGGCTGGCGCACACGCTGCTGGCCTCGGGGTTGACGGTGGCGTTCCTGCTGGCGGGCATCCTGGCCTACCGGCGGCTGCGCGGCGACGAATCGGCGGCAGTGCGCAGCGGGTTGCGCGTGGCGGCGGTGCTGGCGATCGGGCTCGCCCCGCTGCAGGCGGTGGTGGGCGATCTGCACGGGGTGAACACGCGCGATTACCAGCCTGCGAAGCTGGCGGCGATGGAGGCGCTTTGGGAAACGGAAGCGGGGGCGCCGCTGGTGCTGTTGGCGCTGCCGGACGAGCAGGCGCGGACGAACCGCTTCGAGGTCGCGATTCCAAAGCTGGGCAGCCTGATCGCGACGCGCGATCCCGACGGCGTGTTGCGCGGGCTGAACGAGTTCGGCGGCGACCACCCGCCGGTGGCGCCGGTGTTCTGGTCGTTTCGCGTGATGGTGGGGCTGGGTGTGGTGATGATCGCCGCGGGGGCGCTGGCGTGCTGGCACTTCGTGTGGCGGGACACCGCGCCGCGCTGGCTGCTGCGGGTGCTGGTGGGACTGACCTTCTCCGGTTGGGTGGCCACCCTGGCCGGCTGGTACGTGACCGAGATCGGGCGGCAGCCCTGGCTGGTGCAGGGCGTGTTGCGCAGCGCGGACGCGGTGGCGGAGCTGCCGCCGGCGCACGTCGGCCTGACCCTCGCGGGCTACCTGGCGACGTATGCGTTCCTGCTCGCGGCGTATGTCGCCACGCTCTTTTACCTCGCGCGGCGGGAGAGCGTCAGTGCGGAGGAGGCGGCGGCGGGTGGGGCAGGGGCGGAGGCGGCGCGGAAGGAGGTGGGCGCATGATCGCGGACTTTCTGCGGCACGGGGCGCCCTGGCTGCCCTTCGCGTTCGCCTTCCTGATCGGGCTGGCGATGCTGCTTTATGCGATCCTCGACGGGTACGATCTCGGCGTGGGCATCCTGTCGGCGGGGGTGACGCCGGGGGAACGCGATCGGATGATCGCGTCGATCGGGCCCTTCTGGGACGCCAACGAGACCTGGCTCGTGCTGGGCGTGGGCCTGCTGCTGGTGGCGTTTCCCGTGGCGCACGGCATCGTGCTGACGGCGTTGTACCTTCCGGTGGCGTTGATGCTGGTCGCGCTGGTGTTCCGCGGGGTGGCGTTCGACTTCCGGAAGAAGGTGCCGCCGGAACGGAAGGCGCGCTGGGACCGGGTGTTTTTCGCCAGTTCGCTCGGGGTGGCGCTCACGCAGGGCTACATGGTTGGCCGCTTCATGGTGGGGTTCCAACCGGGCGGGCCGAGCCAGCTCTTCGCGGTGTTTTTCGGGTTTCTCGTGGTCGCCGGCTATGTGCTGATGGGCGCGAGCTGGCTGATCTACAAGACGGAGGGCGGGCTGCAGTTGCGGGCGGTGGGCTGGGCGCGGCGGGCGATCTGGACGATGGTGGGCGGGGCGATCCTCAGCAGCGTGGCGGCGGTGTTCGTCGACACACGGATCTACGAACGGATGTTTGTCTTGCCCGAGTTGAGCCTGTTGATCGCGCTGCCGCTCCTGTCGGTGGCGCTGACCTTGATGCTGCACTTCCTGCTCGGCGTGCTGCCGCTGCCGGGGGATCGGCTCAACTGGATGCCGCTGGCGATCGCGGTGCTGATCTTCGTGCTCGGGTTCCTGGGACTGGTGTACAGCTTCTACCCCTACATCATCCCCGGGCGGTTGCGAATCGTGGAAGCTTCGGCCGCACCGGCATCGCTGGCGGTGATCTTCGCGGGCACCGTGTTCGTGCTGCCGTTCCTCATTGGCTACACCGTGCTGGCCTACCGGATCTTCCGTGGCAAGGCGACCGATCTGCGCTACGATTGAACGTGCCAGGCAATCCGGCCGAGGCTGCGCCTCGGACCAGGGGCCAAAGGACCAAGGGCCGAAGGACGAATCAGACCTGATCGCAACGAGTTCGGGTCCTCAAGGACTCCAGGCCCGATCGCCGGCCTCCGGGGTCGTCAAGCCGTGGAGCGCGGCGGCGATCGCTCCGTGGCTGCCGATGGTCTCGCCCAGCGCCGCCGGCACGATCGCGCAGGCCGCGCGCGGGCCGGGGAGAGCCTCCCGTTCCAGGGCGGCGCGCATCGCCGGCCCCAACAGGTCCTCACACCGCGGATACAGGCCGCCGATCACGATCCGCTCCGGGTTGAAGACGTCGATCAACAGGGCGAGGGTCTCCCCCAGGGCGGCGCCCGCCTCCGCCAGAATGTCGCGGGAGAGGGGATCTCCCTGCCGCGCCGCGTCGGCGAGGAGTCGGGTCGTGAGCGTCACCCCCGGCGGGCACCACGAGGGTGGCGGTCGCTCCGCCCGGGCGAGTCGCATTTTCGCCAGGCGCGCGATCCCGCCGCCACTGGTCCAGCCCTCGACGGAGCCGGCCTTGCCGTAGCCGATCGGGCCGTCCGCCCGCAGGCGCACATGCCCGATCTCCCCGGCGTCGCCGGTGGCGCCTTCGTAGAGCCGGCCATTGAGGATCAGTCCCGCGCCCATACCGGTGCCACAGGTGAGGAAGATCAGGTGGTGTGCGCCGCGGCCCGCGCCGAAGCGCCACTCGGCCAGCGCACAGGCGTTGGCATCGTTCATCAGGAAGGCGCGGCCGCCGAAACGTTCCGTCAGGCGGCGGACGATGGGCACGCCATGCCAGCTCACCGGCAGGTTGGGCGGGTTGAGGATCACGCCCGCGGCCGCATCCAGCGGCCCGCCGCAGGAGACGCCGAACACCACCTCCGCGCCCTCCGCCAGGGGGGCCACGGCGTCGCAGAAGCGGCAATACGCCTCGTCCCACCCGCCGGTGCCAAAACGCGCGACCTCCTCCACCCGGTCTTCCCGCCACACGCTCACCGCGCACTTGGTCCCGCCGAGGTCGAGGCCGATGAGGCGGCGGTTTGGGCCGCGGCCAGGATTTGCGCCGGTTGCGCCGGCGGCGTCGGTCTTCATGAAGTCATCGTCACCCGGGTGCGGCGCCATGGGCGACACCGTGGAGCGGACCGCCGGGTCCGGACAACGCCGGAAGCGCGACCCGTCGGAAGTGACCCAAAGCGGAGTCGGAAACGGACCAGCCTGCGGTCGATTCGCTTTGAGCCGGAGGCGAATCGAGGGGAGGGTGGGGCGTCGCGCCGCCTCGCCGGCCCGGCGCCCATGCTCGAAACCCCTCCAACCCCGTCGTCCGTCCCGCCCGGCACCGATCCGGCCGAGTCCCTGCTCGCCCGGCTGCTGGCCGAGGTGGCGGCGGAGCCGCCGGCGACGATCAGTTTCGAGGATCTGACGGGCGTCTCCCTCGACAATCCGCCGCTCAGCCTGCCGTATTCGCTGCGCATTCACACGTGCCAGTTCTGCATGTTTGCGAAGGGGAATCCGGAGTCGCACCAGTTCTGTGTGCGCAACAAGATGGCCGCCAACCGCGTCGCCATCCGCCGGCGGCAGGGTTTCTCCGGTCTCTGCCACTTGGGGCTCACTGATCTGGTGAAACCCCTGTTGTTTCAGGACACGGTGCTCGGAGTCTTCTATTACGGATCGTTTGTGCTGGTGGGGACCGAAGCCGAGGGGCGGCGGCGGATCCGCACGTTTTGCCGGCGCCATGGATTCGATGCGGCGGCGTACCTCGCGGCCTTTGAGCGTGCGCCCCGCCTCGCGCCGGTCGCGTTGCCCGCCCTCTGGCGGCGGCTCGATCTGGTGGTGGAACTGGCCGGCTGCATCGTCGAGAGCATCGGCATCCCCGTGGGGCGCTACCGCACCCGCCCCGGCGCCCAGTTTTCGACCTGGCACGGCGCGATGTCGTCGCTGGTGCGCGGCGTGATTGCGCACCTCAACCGTCATTACGCGGACGAGATTCGGGTCGCGGATCTGGCCGCCGTTCTCCGGTGCCACCCCGACTACCTGAGCCGCACCTTCAAACGCACGGTCGGGTTTGGCGTCATCGAGTACCTGCACCGCATCCGCATCGATCATGCGCGCCGGCTCCTGCAATCTGACCGTTTCACGGTCGGCGAGGTGGGCGGACTGGTCGGGTTCCCGGACCAGAGCCACTTCGGCAAGGTGTTCCGCCGTACCGTGGGCCTCTCCCCGCAGGCGTACCGCACGGCGGTGCAGTCGCGCGACGCGCTCCCGCGCGGCTTTTCCGCCTTCGAATACAGCAATGTGCGCCCCTTCAACCCGAAGTTCTCCGAAGGCCGCGTCGATCCGAAGCGGTTCCTGATGTGAGGGCGGCGGACGCGGGCGGCTGACGCCAGGTCGGAGTTGGAAGAAAGGCAGGTCATTTTGCGACTAACTCCGGGGGCCGGTGGCGTGGTATCTCTTGTAGACGATTTGGGTGCCGGTGGCACTTCGACCCTCCTCCCCCTATGCATGCTCAACCCCTTCCTCGCGCGCGTCGGCGCGTTTTCCCCGTTCTCACCACCGTGTTTGCCGCCGGCGCCGGCTTCGGCAGTCCGGCGTCCGCGGCCGCCCCGGCCTCCGCCCCCGCCTCTGCCGCCGGCGAGATCGTGCAACTCGATCCGTTCTCGGTCGTGAGCGAGCGCGACTATGGCTACCGCGCCACCAATGCCAGCACCGCCACCGGCTCCGGCGAACCGGTGCGCAACACGCCGATGAGCATCGCCATCCTCACCCGCGAACTGCTCGAGGACAAGGGCCTCACCGAGGTGCGCGACGCCCTCCGCGACGTCACCGGCATGTCCGCCGCCTCCAAGGAGGAGGGCGACATCTACTCGCGCGGCTTCGATTCCGTGGTAAAGGTCGACGGGGCAGAGGAGGCCGGCGCCGCCCTGACCACGCACAACGCGGAGCGCATCGAGGTGGTCAAGGGCGCCGTTTCCGTGCTCCAGGGCCGCGCCAGCGCCGGCGGGGTCGTCAATGTCATCTCCCGCAAGCCCAAGTTCACGCCCGCGACCTCGCTGCTCGCGACCTATGGATCCTTCGACTACCAGCTCGGCCGCCTCTCTGCCACGGGTCCGCTGCCCTTCGGCGACCGGAAGAAGGCCGCCTACCTCGTCGGTTACTCACGCCTCGATAAGGGCGGCTGGGTCGACCACACCTGGCGCAAGGAGGATTCGCTGCAGCTCGGCCTCGAGGTCCGCCCCTGGTCGCGCCTGGCGCTCAACTTCGACTACCAATATTTCGAGCGGAAGGAGAACCCCCAGCAGCATCTCACCTACACCCACCCGGCGTTCCTCGCGAGCGAGCTCGAGGCGCAGGCGCTTTACGATGCCCGCGGACTCGCGCGCCCCGCGGCCTATCCGCGCCTCAACGAGACGACCGTCGCCTGGCTCACCCGGACTCCCGGCTACGGGCCCAACGAGCCGACCGAGATCGTGAACGTCAACGAGGTCATGTACCCGTCGGGCTTCCGGGCGAACGCCCAGGGGCCGCAGGCGTGGCGCTACAACCTGAGCAAACGCGGCTCGATCGAGGCCCGCCTCAAGCTCCTGCCCGGCCTTGACTGGCGCAGCGTGTATTACGAGTCCGATGGCGAGGTCAGTTCGATCCTCGTCTCCACCTTCCGCCCGGTCGGCGGCCTCGTGCTGC
>CAZDGC010000172.1:0-9310 GCA_964504885.1 uncultured Opitutus sp. | reverse complement strand
CGAAGCTCCCGAAAGAAAAAATGCGTATAAGGTGCAGGCTCCGTCAGCGCCGCTCACAGGACCACGGCGGCGACGGAGCGCCGCCCTCCAAGAATCCGGCTTGTTAGACGCCCGCTCAGAACCTCACCCGCACGGAGCCGCGCCAGGAGAGCGGGGGGCCGGCGCGGTTGCCGTTGAAGGCGGCGACGTTGGCCCAGTAGTACTCGTCGAAGAGATTCGCGACGGAGAGGTTGAACGCCCACCGCCGCCAGGTGTAGTTCGCCTGCGCGTTGACCACGGTGTATCCGGGAAACACCAGGGTGGTGTTGTTCGCGCCCGGGCGATCGTCGACCCAGCGCACCCCGGCGCCGAAGCCCAGCCCTTTGAACGGTCCGCTCCGCACGCGGTACTTGCCGAAAACCGTGGCACTGTGGCGCGGCACACCCTGCACGCGCCGCCCGATCAGGGCGCGGTTCGTATCGCTGGCCACATAGGCGTCGGAAAACGAATACCCGCCGAAGACCGTGAGATCCGGCAGCGGATCGGCGTTGAACGAAACCTCGTAGCCGCGGGCGCGCTCGAGCCCGGATTGCAGGACAAAGCCGGTGTTGTTCGGGTCGGCGTTGACGATGTTCTCGCGCTCGAGGCGGAAGAACGCGACATCCAGCCAGAGGCGCCCGCCGGCGAGCTTCGACTTAATCCCGCCCTCGACGAGCTGGCCGGTCACGGGATCGAGGCGCTTGTCGGTGCCGAAGATGGGTCGGCCGGAAAAGTCGGGCTGAAAGGCCTCACCGTAGCTGGCATAGACCGTGACCGCCGGCACCGGCCGCCACAGCGCGGCGTAGCGCGGGGTGATCACGTCCGGCGGCTGGTAGGTGATCGGCGTGCGCACGGTGAGGCTGGTGCTCTCCTGCTCGGCGGTGTCGTAGCGCAGGCCGGCGACGAGCTGGAGCCGCTGGTCGAAGAGCGACACGTGATCCTGCGCGAAAAACCCGTACAGGTCGGCGTCGGAGGTGTTGTGGTTCAGCACCTGGGGCGCGCCGGAGAAGACAAAGGTGTACTCCGGCTGGTCGACGTTGACGAAGTTGGGCGTGAGGTTCTGGGCGGTCGTGTGGAGGTCGTTCCGGCGCAGGCGGGCGTCGAAGCCGACGAGCAGGCGGTGCGAGAGCGGGCCGGTGCGGAACTGGCCGAGCGCGTCGCCCTGGAGCACGTCGTTTTCGTTCTCGATGTGCTGGGTGTTGAGCCGCCGGGCCTGGCGCCGCGTGGTGGCGTTGGCCTGGCCGGTGAGCTGGCCGCCCGGTTTGTCGAGCCAGATCGTGGTGTGCACATAGCCAAGCCGCAGCGACCAGCGGTCGTCGAAACGGTGATCGAAGAACGCGCGGGTGGCGCGCTTGACGATCCGATAGTCGAACTGCGGCAGGCTGAGGAAGCGCTCGCGCGGCAGCCGCACCGCCGTGTCGCCGGTGAAGATGGGCAGGCCGTTGTCCATCGTCTGGCGCGACTGGAGGTGTTCGTGGGCGAGCGTGACCTGCGTGCCGGGCCGGAGGATCCAGGTGAGGACCGGGAGCACGGTCCAGCGATCGGAATTCACGTGATCGCGGAAGCTGTCGCTCTGCTCGTAGGCCGCGACGAGACGGTAGAGGAGCGACTTCGACGCGTTGAGCGGCCCGGTGGCATCGAAGGTCTGGCGGAACAGCCCGAAGCTGCCGGCCTGGGTGGTCGTCGCGTACTCCGCGCGCGCCTTCGGCCGCTTGGTGATCGAATTGACCACGCCGCCGGCCGAGGAGCTGCCGTAGAGCGAGGACGACGCGCCCTTGATCACCTCGACGCGCTCGACGAGCGCGGGATCCGGCCGGACGTTGGGGCTCTCGTCCGGCATGTTGTCGAGCAGGCGGGTGAGCACCTGGCTGCGCCCCATGATGGGGTTGTCGCCGCCGACTCCGGCCTCGCCCTCGTTGAGCCCGGGCACGAAGACCAGCGCCTCGTTGAGATCGATCAGCTCGAGATCGCGGAGGAAGTCCTCCGTCAGGACGGTAATCGTCTGCGGCGTGTCGAAGAGCGGGGTGTTGGAGCGGTTGGAGGAGACGGAGTTGTTGGCGCGGTACGGCGTGTCGCGCGAGGTCGAGACCTCGAACTCGGAGAGGCGGACGATGGTGTCCTCGGCGGCGGGCCGGGCGGCCGGTGGGGTCTGGGCGGGCAGGCTGGCGGCGGCGAGGGCGAGCAGGGCCGCGAGCGGGTGGCCGGTGGCCCTGCGAGTGGGGGCGACAGGGCGGGAGGGGAGTGAGTTCATGGTCGTGGGGCGATCCGGTGGAGGCAGGGGGCGGACGGCTGGGGTGGAGGTAGAGTTGGCGCGGCCGCGTGCGCCGGCCGACCGGCCGGTGGTGAGTTGAGTTTTGACAGGGCCGAGACCGAGACAACCCTGCCGCGATTCACACCGTGTGAAACCCACTCCCGCGACGCCGATGAACATCCGGGCTCTGGCCCGGCGGCTGCGTCTTTCCCCGACGACGGTATCGGAGGCGCTGCGCGGCGTGACGCGCGTGGCGCCGGCGACGGCGGTGCGGGTGCGGACGGAGGCGGCACGGGCCGGTTACCGGTACAATCCGCTGGCGGGAGCGGTGATGTCACAGGTCCGGCGCGCGGAGGTCCGCGGCTTCCGTGGAGCGCTGGCCTTGATCGATCTGGAAGAGACGGACCGACCGGGTGGCGCGGCGGCCTTTCATGCCGAGATGGAGGCGGGTGCGGCCCGGCGGGCGGCGGAGCTGGGATTCTCGCTGGATCGCTTCGCGCTCGGCCCGCGGGGGCTGGCCGCGGCACGGCTGAATGCGGTACTGGCGGCGCGCAACATCGGCGGCGTGCTGGTGCTGCCGGCGTTCCGGGAGCTCAACCTCGAGGCCATCGACTGGAGCCGCCTGGCGGCGGTTTACCTCGACCGAGTCATCGAGCGGCCGGCCCTGCATTGCGTGAGCGTCGATCATCATGCGGCGATCTGGCTGGCCCTGGAGGAACTGGCGATGCGGGGCTACCGCCGGCCCGGGCTGGTGTTGCAACGCCGGCAGGACGAGCGGCTGCGGCACCGGCTCGAGGGCAGCTTCCGCACCTGCTGCGAGCACGATCCGCGGCTCGATCCGGTTCCGGTGCTGCTGGCGGAGCGCATCGACGACCGGCTGTTCGTGGCGTGGTTTCACCGGCACCGGCCGGATGTCGTCCTCGCCCACCGGCCGGACGCGATCGATCTGCTCCGCCGGGCGGGGGGCGCCGTGCCGCGCTCGGTCGGTTTTGTTTCGCTCAACCGCGCCATGCTGGGCCGGCGGGCGGCGGCGGCACTCGATCTGCGCCCGGAGTTGCTGGGCTCGTTGGGGGTGGATCTGCTGGTGGGACAGATCCTGCGCGGCGAACGCGGCATTCCCCCCGTGCCCAGCCACACGTCCTATCCGGCCCGCTGGGTGGACGGGCCGACGGTGCGGGCGCGGCCGGCGGGGTCTCGCGACACCCCCTGACTTGGCTTCGTCACTTGCGCATGGGGGAGCGGCCCAACTCCTGGGGAAGTGTAACCCAATAGGTTACACTTTATCGGGGCCGAATCGCGCGAAAGGCGTTCCGAGGGGGGAGTCGCGCTACCGGTTGAAATCCAGTCGATGCTCGCGGGCGCCCTTGCGCACGAGGACGACGCCGCTGTCCCAGTCGGACTGCACGAAGGGGCTGTCGTAAACGCGGGCCGGGGCGAGGTCGACCGGGCGGGCGTTGACCTGCGACGGGCGGCTCTGGTCGGTGAACAGGGTGAGCGTGTTGCCGGCCAGGCTTGTGTAGCGGAAGGCGGCGCCGGCGAACGCGGCCGGGCGGGCGAGCACGGCGCGGCGGAACGCAGCCTCGTCGGCGAACGCGGCGCGCGGCGCGACCTCGAGGACGACCGGCGTGGTGGCGTCGGCGCAGCGCAGCCAGCGGCCGAACTTTTCCCGCGGCTCGTCGACGAACGCGAATTCTCCGCGCGCGACGTGCACCGCGGCGTAGGCGCCAGGCGCGGCGGCGAAGATCCACCGGCCTTCGCGCTGTGGCTCGGAAAGGCCGGCCCGCGAGAAATACACGCGCCACTCGTCGACGCGCCGGCTGGTCGCGAGTTGTTGCGCGACGAGCGCGCCGCGCGCCTGCACGGACCAGAACGCGTTGTAAACCGACTCGCCCTTGCGGTTGACTGCCGCCGGGTAGATCCGCGCGTCGGGTTCGCCGCGGAAGACGACGCCGCTCCATCGGTTCTGCCCGCTGATGGCCGCCCAGTCGGACTCCGGTCGGGCGTCGTGCAGGAACGATCCCATGATGAAGTCCGGCGTGGCGTAGCCATAGCGCAGCAATCCGGGCGCGTCGGCGCGCATCCGGTAGGAATGCGGCTGGCTGTAGCCCGGTTCGGCGAGCCCGACGCGCCGCTGGCGGATCTCGTAGGTGCCGCGGCCGGCGGTGTCGTGGGCGAGGTCGAAGAGGACATCCGGGAGCTCGAGCGGCGAGGTCACCAGCGGCAGCATCGAGGCGTGAACGAACCGCGGGTCGCCGAGCCCGAGAGTGTACCAGGCGGCGCGACGCAGGAAATCGGTGCCGCGGCGGGCGGAATCAGGGTAGCAGCGGGTCTTGGCGCCGCCGCCGACGCCGTCGAGCTGGTGTTCAGCCCATAGCGCCCAGAAGAGCATGACGTAGGCGGCGGCGCGCTGCCGCAGCACCGGGTCGTCGGTGAGCGCGTGGATGCGGTAGGCGGCGCTGAGCGTGGTGACGGCGTAGGACGGCGAGTCGATCTCGATCGTCATGCCCTTGCGGCCGCGTTCGCGCAGGTAGTCGCGCAGGTAGGCGGTCCAGGCGGCGGCGTGCTCCGCGGCGGTGTGGCCGTCGTCGTACTTGAGGTGGCGATACTCCGGCTGGGCGGCGAGCACGAGGGCGACGGCCCAGCAGGAGGTGAAGTGGTTGGCGTGGTGGTTTTCCGAATCGGTGATCCACCAGGTGCGCGACTGCTCGCGCTCCGCCTCGCTGATCTTCGAGCGGGCCCGCGCCCAGGTCCACATCGTGCGCAGGATCAGCTCGTGGGTGGGGCGATCCAGGCGATCCGCCGCGCGCGTGCCGCCGGGGCCGTAGTCGCGGCAGAGCTGGGGCAGCACGCTGAGGGTCCAGGGAAAGCTGTGGATCTCGAGCAGGGTCTGCGGGCGGTCGAGGTGGTACTGGCACATCTCGCGCAGGGCGCGGTTGGCCTCCGGGAGCTGATCGCCGAGGTGAAAGGCGCGGGCGGCGAAGAGAATCACGGACTGGTTGTAGTGGCGCGTGAAGTCCCCGCGTTTGTTCCAGTCCTTCTGGATCGCGGCGGGCCGGAACGGCTGGCCGGCCTCGGCGCGGAAGAAGGCGTCGCGCCGCGCGACGGTCTCGCGACGCAGCGTGCCGATCGCTTCGCCGGACAGCGGCGCGGCGGCGCCCGCGGGGGCGGCGGCGACGACGAGGAGCGCAGCGACGGCGGAAAACAAACCGCGGCGGTGGAGGATGGGGTGGGCGGGCGTCACGAGAGGTGGGGAGGATGATTCGGCTGGCGTAGCCGCGTGGGAGCGCAGCGATCACGTGGCTTCACACCTGGCCACGCTTTCACTGGGTTCAAGCGCGGCTACACCTTGGGCCGCGTTGTGACAACTGGAAGCGTGACTCAGTTCAGGCGCACGCGCGCCCACTCGGCCGCCAGACCGCTCCGGCAGCAGGTGTCTTCCCAGGCCGGCAGGAGTCAACCTGGGTAGGAGCGTTCGCCCGCGGTCAACGGCGGGGCATTTTTGCGCGTCGGGCCGGAAGAAAAAGTGTTAAGGTTCGCCAAGTTCGCGGCCTAGTCTGGAGGAATGATGGACCCTGCCTGCGATCAGTCGCCCCCACCCGCTGCGATGAAACGGATGTTCGGACGGCTTTTCACAGGTTTTGCCGGCTGGCTGGCGCTCGTGGTGGCGGGCACCGTCGCCGTGGCGGCCCCTGCGGTCCGGGTGGACCTCGACCCGTTTACCCGGCGCAGCATCGGCGGCGTCAGCGAGCTCCGTCGCGAGACGTATTTCGGCCTGTGCGATCCCGGCACGGCGTTCGACCGGCGCACCCGCACGCCGGAGCGTTATGACACCCTGATTCGGGAGAACGGCGTCACCTTCGGGCGGCGGCTGGGCATCGTCCATTACCTCGCCTCCTCGGTGCGCGAGGATCCGGAGCGGCCCGGTTTTGCGGATCTCGCCGACCTGCGCGAGAAACTGCGCCGACGGGTGACGGAGCCGGGCGAGCGGTTCCGGCGCGACGTGGGCGGGCGCCTCGAGGTCGCCGCCCACGAGAATCACAACGCCTTCCCGGCGTTCGTCGGCACGTACGTGACGCCCGCGGCGGGGCGCGAGTCGAAACCCGATCGCCTGCCGGGGAACATCGCCGCCGCGGCCGAACTCACCGCCGCCGTGCTGCGCGATGGGTTCACCGACTTCGACCGGCCCCGCTTCTTCGAGCCGATCAACGAGCCGCACTGGTCGTATTGGAAAGATCCGTACCTGGCGGAATGGCATCTCGCCACGCGCGACGCCGTCCGTCGCGAGGCGCCGGGCGTGCTCGTCGGCGGTCCCTGCCTGTCGGTCGCCTATTTTTACCGCAACCAGTACGCCGCGTTCGACGGGCTGCGGCAGTTCATCGACCGCACGGGCGGCGGCCTCGATTTCTACTCCTTCCATTGTTACGACTTTCTCCGCGAACGAAACGGCGAGTTCGGCGGCCGCATCACGAGCGGGCTGCCGTTGGAATCGGTGCTCGATCTCGTGCAGAGCTACACCGTGCGGCAGTTGGGCCGCGAGGTCGGCCTGGTGGTGAGCGAACACGGCGGCTACGGCGCGCCGGAACTCGTCGAACGCCTGGCCCGCGAGCACTTCCCGGGCGAGGGCTTCGCGTGGGAGATGCGGAAGCGCTCCATCGACGACTTCAACCTGGTGAGCAGCGTGATCGCCAACACCCTCGTCTTCATGGACCACCCGCACACGGTGTGGAAGGCGGTGCCGTTCATTTTGCTCGAGGCGACCGCCTGGGATCCGACGTACTACGCGGTCCTGTATGTGCCCCGCGATTACGCCCCGAAGGGCGAGTGGCTGCCGACGAAGAAGATCCTGTTCCACCGCCTGTTTCGGGAAGTGCGGGGGCATCGCGTGGCGGCCTCCTGCCCGGACCCGGACATCCAGGTGCGCGCCTTGGCCGACGAGCACACGCTGTTCACGATCCTGCACAATCTCTCCGCGGTGCCCAAGACGGTGGAGCTGGCCGGACCCGCCCCGGCCGCCAGCACGATTCGCCGCTTCGGCCGCAATGCGGACGCCACGCCGTATTTCAGCGAGGGGCCGTTCGAGGGGAGCGGCCGGTGGGAGCTGCGACCGCGGGAAGCGGTGGTGATCATCGCGACCTATCCGCAGGCGCTGGTGCCCGGGCGCACGGTGGACGAAACGACCGTCTACTCCCGCCGGTTGGCGGAAGCGGTGCCGCCGGGCGGGGCGGAATTCCCCGTGGTGGTGAACGAGCCCGGGCGGGTGCGCGTCGCCTCGTTGCGGATTGGAATCAGCCGTCCGGCCGACGCGGGCCGCGAAATCACGGTGACTTTCAACGGGCGGCGACTCACGGTTCCCGAGGAGGCGAGCGCCCCGCGGTGGGTCGACGCGGAGTACGCCACGTGCAAGCTGATTCCGCTGGACCCGGCGGAGCTGCGGGAGACGAACACCGTGGGTGTGACGTTCGCCGACGGCCGGTCGGGGGCGGTGGGCGCGGTGGCCCTGCGGGTGGGACGGGAGGTCGCCGTGGCGCGCGGGCGCTGACCGGGGTGGCGGCGCTGCGGGAGCGGTTCCTGGTTTCAGCGCAGGTAGGCCTCGAGGCACTCGTCCAACTGGGCGAGCGTGTCATGACTCAACACTCCGAGGGCCCGCCAGGTCCGGCGGCAAGCGCGGCGGTTTCCCGCCGGGGTCGCCGGACGCGCCCGCCCGGCCCGGCTAATCCCGGCTCTGCGCGAGGCGGAGGATTTCGCTGCCGGCCAGCAGAAACGGCCCGAAGCCGTGCAGGTCGCCCTGCAGGCGCGGGCGCTGGAGGTAGTAATTCAGATCGCCGATGTCGGTCGACCCGCACACGTCGACGAAGTCGCTCTCGGGTGTCACCTTCCGGCGCAGCGCGGCCCAGCCGCGGCGAGCGTCCGGGACGAACGACCGATCGAGCCAGCCTTCGTTCACCCCGCGGGCGAGGCCGTAGACGAACATGCCGGTGCACGAGGTCTCAAGCCACGACTCCGGGTGATCGAGCACCTGGTGCCAGCCGCCGGCGGGATCCTGCGCCCGGCGGAGCCCGGCCGCGTGTTCCGCGAAGGCCGCCCGCACCTCGGCGAAGCGCGGATGCTCCGGCGGTAGCGCGGCGAGCAGCTCGACCTGGGCCAGCACCATCCAGCCGTTGGCGCGGCCCCAGAATTCTCCCAGGGGCCGGCCCGTCTTCACGTCCCAGGCATGGCGATACAACCGCCGCGCCGGATCGAAGAGGCGGCGGTGCGAACCGAGCACCTGTTGCACGGCATCGTCCAGCAGGCGCGCGTCGGGCAGCATCCGGTGGCGACGGACGAGGTAGGGCACGACCATGTAGGGGTCGTCCGCCATCAACCGGCCACGGGGACGGTGAAGCGTGCCGTCGGGCAGGCGCGGGCAACGCGCGAGGAACTCCTCCAGGCGGGCGAGATAGGGTTCGTAACGCCGGTCGCGACTCTCCGCGTAGCGTTCGATCACCAGCGGGGCGAGGCCGGTGTGCCACAGGTCGGTGAGCCGGAAGTGGAAACCGACGGGCGAAAGCGCCCCGTCCCCGGCGGGCGCCGCCTTCATCCCGGCGCCGTGCTGACGTTCGAAATAGCCGAGGTGCCCGTAAAGAAAGTCGAGGTTGCGCTCGCCGAAGTCGCGCCACGCGGGTTCCCCGAGCGCCGAAGCCGCCCGGCGCATGCCATCCGTCACCAGCCAGGTCTGGTAAAACCAGGCGTTGAACTTGCTCTCCACGCTGATGGCTGGCTTCAGCGGCAGGGCGGCGCTGTCCGTGTAGGTCCGGCCGGTCTCGCGGTCGATCAGGCGCCGCGTGGTTTGCCGGAGGACGGCTTCCGCGACGCTGCGCACCAGGCGGGCGTCGTCAGGCGCCTCCCCGGCGTCCAGGCCGGGGGAAAACGCGAGGAGGGACAGGAGGAAGAGTCGCGGAGGACTTTTCATGGGATCGTGCGCGAGATCCGGGCAGCGTTGGCGGCAGCGCGGTCGAGCACGCCCCCGGCGGATTCGAGCTGGCGGCGCAGCGTCCGGTAGTC
>CAZDGC010000171.1:0-9514 GCA_964504885.1 uncultured Opitutus sp. | reverse complement strand
AAAAAAACACGCGGATCGCTCCAAGCGTGATTTTCCAAGTCCGACGGGCTGCTAGAGTCCAAGAATCAGCCGCATCAGCGCCGTGATCAGGTTGAGCGGATTGCCACCACCTCCGCTGCTGCTCGACGGCGGGCCTCCAGGCGACCCGCCCTGCGAACTCGACTGGCTTCCGCTCGCACTGCTCTGCTGTCCCTGACTCTGCGGCGACCCCTGCTGACCCGTCTGACCCGACTGGCCCCCCTGGCTCCCACGCTGATTGGATGCAATCTGCTGCGGTCCTTGCTGAACCGGGGAAATCTGCTGCCCCTGGCTGCCCGGCTCACCGCCCTCGCCGCCTTGCCCGCCCTGCTCGCCCGCCGTGCGCGCACCGCCCTGGGCCCCACTGCCAGCCGGCCGGCCGGATCCGCTGTTGCCGTCCGGCCCGTCGTCACGGCCATAAGGATACTTGTCCTGCGCGTTCGGAATGCCATCGCCGTCGATGTCGGGATCCTGTCCGTTCGGAATGCCATCGCCATCCATGTCGCCATCCGCGGCGTTCGCCGCACCATCTCCGTCCAGATCGCCCTCCGGGCCATCGCGACCATTGCCCGCCGGCCCGTTCGGATTGCGCCCGTACATGTAATCGTCCTCACCATTCGAGACACCGTCCCCATCCATGTCGTCATCCCGATCGTTCGGAATCCCGTCCCCATCCATGTCGTTGTCCTGGGAATTGGGAATGCCGTCGCCATCCAGATCGCCATCCGGTCCGCTCTTGCCGTCGGCAGAGATGCGCGCCATTTCCCCCGTCCCGCCGGCGCCATCACCACTCCGGCCGTAGACTCCGGAAAAGGTGAACCGCACGTAGTCGACCTGGCTGCTCGTCAGGGCCGCGCGGTTGCGAATGGCCGCGTCGCGCACCGCCTCCATGTCCCACTTCTTTTTTCGGGCCTCTTCGCGGTCTGCCATGGGACCGAACAGACAGGTGAGGTTCTCGTGGCGGTAGCGCACATACCAGCCTTCATCGCTCGGACCGAGACCGGTCACATTGATCCCACTGTACTTCTGCCGAAACTCATCCGCCGGCATGACCCAGAAGTCGTCGATCGCGCCGACCGGGTAGATCAGGGTGGTCGCCCGTACCGCCGCCACCAGCAGGAGCGGCAACACGGGGCGCAGAAACAGCATCCAGGGATTTTTCACGCCAGCAGGATTTCGTCGAAAAGTAGTCTTAAAGACCCGCCGGAATGGCACGGCCCTTCTCTGTCCGGCTGGGCCCCTGCGAACTCGTCGGCCCCTTCCCCCCCGTACCGGTCGCCTTCTCGTAAACCTGTGTGTTCTGGTTGGGCAGTTGCTGCGCCCCCACCACGGCGACATTAGGTGTCTGCTGCGGGATGCGCATCGCTTTGTCGCCGATGGCCACCGGCGCCGGCTTCGGCCCACCCTGTTCCCCCATGGCTCCGGAAGGATCCCCACCCAGTTCAGCCACCCGGATGCCCTCCGCCTTGGCATTCGGATCTCCGGGCTGATTTCCCGGCTTCGACTCCGGTCCCGCGGATCCGGATCCATCGGCCGCCGGAGACTCCTCCTTGCCGCCACCTGCCTGGGCGGTCTGCGCGGCGGGAGCCCCCCTGCCGCCCCCACCCTGTGGCACCGCGCCTCCCGCATTTTGCTGCTCCGGCGGCGGTTTTCCACTCCCTCCCCCCCCCCGGCCATTGCGGCTGGTCTCGTCGCCCGGCAGCTCGAAGTCACCGATCATCCCAAACTCCGACTTCTTCTCGGCCGCATGGGTGGACCCATCGAGCAACACCGGATCGGGCAACAACCCGCGCGACTGAACCGCAGGCCGCGCACCCGCCGGGCTTCGGGCGGTCGTCCCGGTTGCGCTCCGCGGAATCTCCGCCGCCCATGCAGTCGACGTCATCGTCGCCCACGCCAGCACCGCCGGAGTCCGAAGCACGCGTTTCATGAGGGGAGGGAAGTTTAACTACGGTCCGACGGCACCGTGCAGATCACCGTCACCAACGGTGGCGGTGTGCCACTGCGCACCTGCAGCAGCAGGTTCACGTCGCGATAGCCCTTGCGCCGACCAATCACCTCGTAATCGCCGGGGAGAATCTTCATGGTCTGGGAGTCGAATTTCTGCGGAGCCCGGAAATTCGTGATCTGCACCCAGGTGCTGCCATCGGACCGGAACGTGACGTCGACTGGTTTGTTCTGTTCCATGAGCAGCTTGTGGAGCTGTTGGACACGGTCGCTGTTGACCAGATAGGAGGGTTTCACCGCCATCGCCTCGTTAAACCGGCGGATCGCCCCCTGGAAGTCGGCTTTGTTCGCCAGTTGTTCAGCGGCTTCAATGTACTTGTTGTACTGCAGCAAAGCGCGAATCACGGTGCCGACCCGGGTATATGCTTCCTTGGCTTCGGTATGGTCGGGGTCGAGCTGCAGCGTCTCATTGTAGGCGTCTCGCGCCTCCTGCCATTGGTAGGTTTTCTCGTACTCGAAACCCCGCGCCAGCGCCTTCTGCACCGCCTCCTGGTGCGCGCTTTCCCGCGCCGCCTTCAACTGGGCCTGCACATCCGCCTTCTGCGGATAGACTTTGAGTGCGTTCTGAAGCTCCGAAATCGCCTTCTTCCAGTCGCGCACCTTCAGCGCCTCTTCCGCCGCCGCTTTGGCCGCGGCGAACTTGGTCTCCTTCTCCAGACGCGCCGCCCGCGACTGACCCTCCTGCGCCGCAGCAGAAAACGCGTCGAGTGCAAAGGCCTTCTTGTACGCTTCCGCCGCCTCCGCGTACTGGCCTTCCTTTTCCAGCTTCTCCCCCTGCTGCAACAGCGCGTAGACCCGATCGATATTTTCCGCCCGCTTCAACCCTTGAAGCGCCACCTCGTTCCCCGGCGCCTTGTCCAGCGCCAGCTGAAACGCCTGCTTCGCCCCGCCCTTTTCCCCCTTGGTTAGCGCCCGCTGGCCGACCAGCAGATTTTCCTTCACAAAGGCATTCAGCGCCTGCTCCGCCTTTTTCAATTCCGCGAATCCGCCGTCAAAGAGCCTCTTCGCCCCCGTGAAGTTGCCATCATTGAGCAATTGGCGCCCCGCACCGGCCGCTTCGAAAGCCGCCTCCAAGGCACCCGGTGCCAGGGAACGCGCCAGCTCGAGATCCTTGATCTTCAAGAGAATCGCATCGTATGACTGCCGGGCCTCCCCCTTGATCTTCACGTTTTTCGAAAACGCATCGATCTCCTGGTTCAGCGCCTCAAAGATCGCAAACGCCCGGCCAAACTCGTGCGACTTGATCAGCGCCTCGCCCTGGCTGAACGACTTCTCCATCATGATCAGGTGCTCGAGTTGCGCCGGATGATCCGCCGGTACCCGCCGCAGCTCGCGCAGCGCCTTCGAGGTCAGTTCATAGGCCTGTTCAGCCTTTGCCTGACTGATGAACGCCGACGACGCATCCGTGACCGACGGTTCGGCGCTGACCACCGCCGGGCCCGCCTCGAACACCTCCGGACCCCAGATCAGCTTGATACCGCGGATCACCAGGCCCGCC
Organism: uncultured Opitutus sp.; assembly: GCA_964504885.1. Lineage (GTDB taxonomy): Bacteria > Verrucomicrobiota > Verrucomicrobiia > Opitutales > Opitutaceae > ER46. The sequence goes on along the minus strand of CAZDGC010000171.1, from coordinate 5,991 downwards.
GCAAAGAGCACTCCGAAAAAACCGCCCACGCTCCACGCCAGAAGGCGTTTCCAAGTCCAGCGGCGCTGCATCTGCTCCCGCCCGGCGTCGGGATTCCAGTGGATGATTCGACGCTTCTTCGCGCCAGCGACCTCAGGTTCCTCTGCCATGGTGATAGGATGTGCAGACGTTTGAAATGCGAAGCAGTTAGACGATTCTGTGCTCTTCCCGTTCAGAAATGGGGTCGTTTCTGACTCTGCGATCATGCCAGGATCGTGCCAAAATGCAAAGGGCTTTCCGGAATTGTCGCCCTGCGCAACCGTAACGATTCAGTCGGCGGCCGCATCCGGGCACTTGCGAATTCCCTCCCCCACCGCAACCGTTGCGACGTTCCGACCGACCGCCATGAACGCGCCCTCCCGACTCCTCCTTCCCCTTCTGGCCGCGCTCCTGCTCGCCGGGTGCTACGAAGTGCCCGTCACCGGCCGACGCGCGATGAACCTCGTCGACGACAAGGAGGTCACGAAGATGAGCATCGCGATGTTCGATGACATGAAGCGGCGCTACCGCCTCTCCCGCGACCAGGACCGGATCGAGCAACTTCAGCGCGTCGGCTCGCGCCTTTCCAAGGTCGTGTTCTGGGACATGCCGGACGCCGACTGGGAGTTTGTCGTTTTCGACAACCCCCAGATCAATGCGTTCGCGATGGCGGGCGGGAAGGTCGGCGTCTTCAGCGGCCTCTTCAAGATCGCTCGCAACGACGATCAGCTCGCTTCGGTCATCGCCCACGAAATCGCCCACGTCACCGCCAAACACGTGCACGAGAAGCTCTCGCGCGAACTCGCGGTTTCGACCGTCGGCACCGTCGGCATGATCGGCGGAATTGCCGGCGGCGCCTCCGGACTGACCGTCGAGGCCCTCAGCCAGGTCTACGGCCTGACCACCGGTATCAGCGGCTTTGCCTTTGACCGGAAGAAGGAGAAGGAAGCGGACTACATGGGCCTGATGTACATGGCCCGGGCCGGCTACGACCCACGCGAAGCGGTCAAGGTGCTCGAAGCCTTGGAGATGGAATCCGCCAACGATCCGGTGCCTCCCGCCTTCCTTTCCACCCATCCTTCCCACCCGGAGCGGATTCTGGAGCTGATGGATGCGATGCCCAAGGCCCTGGCCGAACGCGAAAAGAGCGCGGTGCAGACCGGCCCGACCGTCGTGCGCTAACCGCGCGTCGGAACTGGAGAATCACGCCGGGGCTGTTCGCGCGTTCCTGCCGGCCTCGCGCCGGCCAACTCGGATCGGCTGCTTCTGGCCGTGCGCCGCACGGCCGGAACGTCGGACTTTCGCGTATTCTTGTCCAGGACACGGCTTGAAGCGAGGCCGATGACTCGCACGAGCGGGTCTTCGACCGGAATCAGGGCGAGGCGGTCGCCTGAGGCTGCGGTCCAGGCGGACGCTGCCCGGGTCGATGGCACCGTGTCAGTGCCTCGCCGCACCAGTCCTCTGAAACCCAGGGCCGAATTGATGATGCCGCTCGGCAACCGCCTTCCGACTCAGCGCAGCGGTCGCGCCCGCAGCGCCCGGAAGCGCACCTTCAATTCATCGCGGTTGTGCAACTGCAGCGCCACCTGGCCGCGGAGGCCCACGCCGAGCCGCCGATGCGCCTCGTTGTCGAGCGTGCCCGCGCCGTCGTACTCCGCCGTCGTCACCCCGTTCAGCTCCGTGCGGATCACGGTCCCCCGCGCCACAATTCGCAGCCGGTTCCACCTGTTTCCATCCTCCGCGTACCCAAAGGTGAAACCCGGCGGGGTCGGTCGCGGCTCCAGGCGCGCGTTGGGCCGGCTCGGGAAAATCCAGCGACGCTCCGTCCGGGTCTCGTCGTAGATCAGCCCCGTGCGCCACGGCGCCGGCGGATGCACATCGACCTGCGGGCCGTCCAGCCAGCCGCCATTCGGGGCCTCCGGCGAGACATCGTAACGGCTCCGGATCTGCACACCCGTGTTGCCCGGCGAGGCACGAAAAGCCTGAAACTCCAGCTCCAGTTCGAAGTCGCCCCACTCCCGCTCGTGCATCAGCCAGACGTAGTGGTGATCCTTGCGCCCGAGCGAATCGCACTCGATGGCGCCCTCGCGCACCGTCCAGAAGGTCTTGCCAGCATCCGCCGGCAGGCAGCGCACCTGCCACCCCGCCAGGGTCGCACCGTCAAACAACGGCACCCAGGGCGCTGCGGCCCCGTCCAAACCGGCCGCCGCCGGCGTCCCCCCACCCAGGGCCGTGACCACGGCCAGACGAAACCAGAATGAAACACGTGCCGCTTTCATTGCCCACCATCGTGAGCGACCGCGGCTCCGAACACAATCGCCGGCTGGCGTCCCCATCCGCCCTTGCCTCGACAGCCTTCACCCCGGGCGCCACCCTCCGCCCGTGCCCCCGCCTCGCCCCCGGTTTCGCGTCCCGCCGCTTCTCCTCCTGGGCTGTGCCGGGATCCTGGCCTGCTGCCTCCCACTCCGCGGTGCCACCACAGTCCGCCTCGATGGCACCCGCTGGCTGATCAACGACCGGCCGACCAACCCTGGTGCGCTCGCCGAGGGACTGCTGCTCAATTTCCGGATGGTCAACGCCACCCGCTGGCTGCGCGAGCTGGGACTGGCCAACGTCGTCGTCGAGATCGCCAACGAGCACGCGCACCGCGGCTTCGTGCACCCGGTGATCCGCGACCCCGCCGGCATCGCGGGGCTCATCCGGCTCTGCCGTGAAACCGCCCCCGGCCTCCTTGTCAGCGCCAGCAGCCTCGGCAACGGGCGGATCGCTCCGGAACTGGCCGCCGCCGTCGATTTCCTCCTGCCCCATTGGAACGGCACCTCCGTGGCCGACATCCCCGCCCGCCTCGCGGAACTGCGGCGTCACGGCAAGCCGGTCGTCTGCAACGAGGACGACAAGACCGGGGCGGAGGCCGTGGCCGCGCTGCAAGCCAGCGTCGCCCACGGCGCCGGCTACGGCCTGATGCTGAAAGACCGCAACCAGACGTATCCGTTTCGGTTCGACGGACCGGCCGACGACCCGGTGTTCTACGCCGCCCTGCGCCGACTCGCGCGGGGCGACCGCGCCCCGCGCCCGGCCGTATCCCCTGCGGCGGCCGCCGCCCCCCCTCCGGTGTTTTATTTCCCGCCGCCGGAATCGCAGGGCGGCTGGCGCACCCTCGAGGCCGAGGAGGAAATCCGGACCATCGCCGGCATGGACCCCGCCGGCATCGCCGCACTCCGCGACTGGCTGCTCCACTCCGATGCGCGACCCTTCGCCGCCGTGGTGATCCGCCGCGGTACGCTCGTCCTGCAGGTCGAGCGCGGCAACCGCGCCGCCACCGACACCCGCAATGTCAAGTCCTGCGCCAAGGCGATCTGCGCCACCGTGCTCGCCATCGCCGCCGAGGACTCCGCCCAGGGGCGCACCCCGCGCCGGATGCGTTTCGACGATCCCGCCTTCGACTTCATCCCCTGGGCGCAGCCGCTCAGCGACCCGCGCAAGGCCCGCATCACCGTCCGCCAGTTGCTCAACCACACCTCGGGCCTCACCCCCGAAAGCACCGGCGTGCCGAACCGCGGACCCTGGGAGGTAATCCTCGGCCACGCCGGCGATCCCCGTACCCGCACGCTCGCCTTCGATCCCGGCACCGACCTCGACTACGGCACCCACGCGTTCTACCACGCCGCGCTCGTGTGCGAAACCGTCACCGGCCAACCGTACGACCAGTTCACCATCGCGAGCCTCCTGCGTCCCCTCGGCATTGAGCGCTGGTGGTTCGAATTCTTCGACGGCGACGCCGTCCACGGCCGCCACCCGTCGCACGCCCTCGGGCTGCCCGCCCGCGAACTCGCCCGCCTCGCCTACTGCCTCCTGCGCGGCGGCCGCTGGGGCGACCGGCAGATCGTGCCGGCCTGGTTCATCCGCGAAACCGCCGCGCCAACCCACGCGGTCACCGGCACCAAGACCTTCGGCCGCGACGCGCGCTCGTTCTCCCACGGCTGGGAGCTGCCCGGCCTGCTCGGCGGGGAACGCGGCCGCGGCATCCCCGCCGACGCGCGCTTCAAGCCCGGCAGCGGCGGGCAGTTGATCGCCTTCGTGCCCAGCCTCGATCTCGTCGTCGCCCGCCAGACCGGCGGCAGCGGCCAGTGGGCCTACGAGGAGTTCCTCCGCCGCGCCTGCGCGGCCGTGCTTCCCGCCGACCGCGGCCCACAATGAACTCGCCCCGGCCCACAATCGGTCCGAAAGATCTCCCGTCCCCAGCCTTCAACCCCCACCCCGCTCGCACTCCATGAATCCGACCTCCCCCGCACCGCGCCACGCCCCCCTGACCCGGCGCGAATTCGTCGGCCGCGCCACCGCGGCCACCGTGATCGCCGGCGCACCGGCCTTCCTGCGCGGCCAGAATCTCAACAGCAAACTCAACCTTGCGTTCATCGCCTGCGGCGGCCGCGCCAACGCCAGCCTCAACGAGCTCACGCTCACCCCGGGCCGCCCGCCCGCCAAGAGCCGCAACACCCCCGCCTCCACCGGGCCCGCGGCGCCGCACCCCGACGAAAACGTCACCGTCCTGTGCGACATCAACCAGAACGCGATCGACGCCGCCGCCAAGCGCTTCCCGAGGGCGAAAACCTACCACGACCTGCGCCGCGTCTTCGACCGGCCGAACGACTTCGACGCCGTCGTGGTCAGCACCGCCGAGCACACCCACGTCTTCGCCGTCTACCTCGCCCTCACCCACGGCAAGCACGTCTACTGCGAAAAGCCGCTCACCTATAACATCTGGGAGGCCCGCCTGCTCCGCGAACTCGCCGCGAAACACCCGAAACTCTCCACCCAGATGGGCAACCAGGGGCACGCCGCCGACGCCCGCCGCACCATCCGCGAAATCCTCCAGACCGGCGTGATCGGCCCCGTGCGCGAGGTGCATGTCTGGGCCGAGCGCGCCTGGGGCCTGCAGGACGCCGCCTCGGCCGCGAAATTCGACAAGCCGCACGGCTTTTACAACGGTATCCAGATTGTGAATCGCTTCCCGGAGGAGATGCCGGTGCCGCCGCACCTGCACTGGGACCTCTGGCTCGGCCCCGCCCCCGCCCGGCCCTACCATGGCACCTATTTCCCCGGCCCGCGCTGGTACCGCTGGTGGGACTTCGCCAACGGCACGATGAGCGATCTCGGCAGCCACGACAACGACGTGCCCTACACGGTGCTCGATCTCTGGCGGCCCGACGGCCGGGGCGGCCGCGTGCTCGCCCCGCTCTCGATCGAGGCGTCGTCCCCCAACGTCCCGGTGGCACACCCGGAGCTTGCCCCCGCCACCATGAGGGTCACCTACCAGTACGCCGCGAGCGGCGCGCAGCCCGCCCTCAAGCTCGTCTGGCACCAGGGCGACAGCAAGCCGCCCGGCTGGGTCCCGGCCTGGGGCGGCCGCTCGTGCGTGTTCATGGGCGAAAAGGGTCTGCTGCTCGGCAACGGCAAGCTGCTGCCGGAGGATCGCTTCAAGGACTTCCCCGCGCCGCCGCCGTCGATCCCGCGCTCCCCCGGCCACTGGGTCGAGTGGGTCAACTACGCCAAGGGCAACGGCCCCGTCCCCGGCTCCAACTTCCAGTACTCCGGCTGGACCACCGAGGCCAACCACCTCGGCAACGTCGCCTACCGCACGGGAAGGAAACTGGAGTGGGACTACGCCGCCCTCCGCGCCCCCAACGCCCCCGCGTCCGCGCCGTTCATCAAGCGCCCGTCGTATCGCCGCGGCTGGGACGACATTCTGCGGAGGTAGCCGCGCGGCGCGGACTGGCCCCACCGGTGCGGGATTCGGCACGAACCCAGCCGCGACACCCCGCCGGTGCCTTGATGCCGTTACACCACCCGTTGGCAGGGCGGCCACTCCGTTGGCCGCCGCCAACCCCTTCCACCACCCCGTCCAACCTCCCCGGCGACGACGAAGCCCTGAGATTGCCGGACGGGATCCGTCTTGCTTTCCCTGTAGCTGGG
>CAZDGC010000170.1:0-9951 GCA_964504885.1 uncultured Opitutus sp. | reverse complement strand
TGGTGGACGCTCCCGGACTCGAACCGGGGACCCCTAGTGTGTGATACTAGTGCTCTAACCAACTGAGCTAAGCGTCCGACGCAGCAAGGGCGGGAACGTGGAGGGCCGCCGCGGGCGAATCAATCCTGTTTTGCAGCAAGTGCCGCCCGCGTCGCCGGCCGGCGTCACGGCCTCACTTTCGCGTGCGCACCGGCCGCTTCCGCTCCGGCGCCACCGTCCGGCAGATCTCGCACACCGTCCCGTCGCAGTCGCGGGCCGTGCAGTGCTCGCGGCCGTAGAAGATGATGCGCAGGTGGAGCTGATTCCAGTGCTCGCGCGGAAACAGCGCCTTCAGATCGCGCTCGGTCTGCTCGACGCTGCGGCCCGAACTGAGCTTCCACCGCTGCGCCAGGCGGTGGATGTGCGTGTCGACCGGGAACGCCGGCACCCCGAAGGCCTGCGCCATCACCACGCTCGCGGTCTTGTGGCCCACCCCGGGCAACGCCTCGAGTTCCTCGAAAGTCCGCGGGACCTGCCCGCCGTGTCGTTCCAGCAGCAACCGCGAAAGCCCGGCGATCGCCTTCGCCTTCTGCGGCGCGAGCCCGCACGGCCGGATAATCGCCTGGATCTCCTCCACCGGCACCCCGGCCATCGCCGCGGGCGTGGCCGCCCGCGCAAACAGCCGCGGCGTGACCTCGTTCACCCGTTTGTCCGTGCATTGCGCCGACAGCAGCACGGCGATCAGCAGCGTGAAGGCGTCGCGGTGCTCGAGCGGGACGGGAGTTTCGGGATAGAGCTCGGCCAGGCGGCGATCGATGAGGGCGGCGCGTTCGGCGCGGGTCATCCGGCAAGGACACTCGCGCCGTCGCACAAAAACAAGGCCGCGATCGCCGCACCGCGCGGTTCAGTCGCGTACCCGGGACGGCAGACGCAGGCGGAAGCCTCACCGGCAACTGGCGGAGGATCGCAGGCGGCGATACGTCCGCGCTCCGCGATCGCCGCCCCACCCAGATCGCGGTTGCGCGACCCGGACCCCGGCCTAGCGTGCGCCCACATCATGTCCACGCCGCGCGACCTCCTCGCTCCGAACGATTCGTTTGCCCGCCGCCACCACGGCGACGACGCCGCCGAAACCGCGGCCCTGCTCGCCGCCCTGGGCTACCCGTCGCTCGACGCCCTGGCCGACGCCGCCGTGCCGCCCGCAATTCGCCGCGCTCCGCTGCAACTGCCCGCCCCGATCGGCGAAAGCGCCGCGCTCGCGGAACTGCGCGCCCTCGCGGCGGAGAACCGCGTCTTCCGCAGCTTCATCGGCCTGGGCTACCACGACACCGCCACCCCGGGAGTGATCCAGCGCACCATCCTCGAAAACCCCGGCTGGTACACCGCCTACACCCCCTACCAGGCGGAGATTTCGCAGGGCCGCCTCGAGGCGCTGCTCAACTTCCAGACGCTGATCTGCGATCTCACCGGCCTGGAAATCGCCAACGCTTCGATGCTCGACGAGGGCACCGCCGCCGCCGAGGCGATGATGATGTGTCACCGCCTCAAGGAGGGCGACGCGGCCACGCACCGGCGGTTCTTCGTCTCCGAGCGCTGCCATCCGCAGACCATCGACATCGTCCGCACGCGCGCCAAACCCCTCGGCATCGAGGTCGTCACCGGCAACCACCACACCTTCGTGCCCGACGCCTCCTGCTTTGGCGTACTCGTCCAATATCCGGATACGACGGGCTCGATCCACGACTTCGCGGCGTTTTTTGCCGCGGCCCACGCCGCGGGGGCGTTCACGATCGTCGCGGCGGATCCGCTGGCCCTGACGCTGTTGCGCCCGCCGGGCGAGTTCGGCGCCGATGTCGCGGTGGGCTCCGCGCAACGCTTCGGTGTGCCGATGGGCTTCGGCGGTCCGCACGCCGGCTACCTCGCCACCAAGGATGCGTTCAAGCGCCAGATGCCCGGCCGGCTGGTCGGAGTGTCGAAAGACGCCCAGGGCGATCCGGCGCTGCGCCTCGCGCTCGGCACGCGCGAGCAACACATCCGTCGCGACAAGGCGACGTCGAACATCTGCACGGCGCAGGTGCTGCTGGCGGTGATGGCCTCGATGTACGCCGTGTACCACGGCCCGGACGGCCTCCGGCGCATCGCCCAGCGCGTGAGACTGCTGACGGAACTGCTTGCCGCGGGCCTGCGCGCGGCAGGGGCGAAGGTCAACGCGGAGCCGGTCTTCGACACCCTCACGATCGGCGGCGTCGCCGCGGCACGGGTGCACGCGGCCGCGGAAGCGAAAAAGTTCAACCTGCGCCCGGTCGACGACTACACCGTCGGCGTGACCCTCGACGAAACCACCACGATCGAGGAGGTCGAGGCGCTGCTGCACTGCTTCAGCGAGTCGTCGCGCCTGCCGGAAGCCGGGACGGTGGACCCGGCGCTGCCGGCGCCGTTCGCACGCCAGTCCGACTTCCTCACCCACCCCACCTTCCACCGTTACCACACCGAGCACGAGATGCTGCGGTACATCAAGCGGCTGGAGGCGAAGGATCTCTCGCTCTGCCACTCGATGATTTCGCTGGGCTCGTGCACGATGAAGCTGAACGCCACCAGCGAGATGTTCCCCGTCTCGTGGCCGGAGTTCGCGCGGCTGCATCCATTTGCCCCGGCGGAACAGACCCGCGGCTACCGCCGGCTCTTCCGCGATCTCGAGACCTGGCTCGCGGAGTGCACGGGATTCGCCGCCGTCTCCCTCCAGCCCAATGCCGGTTCGCAGGGCGAATACGCCGGGCTGCTCGTGATTCGCGCCTACCACGAGTCGCGCGGCGAGGGCCACCGTCACGTCTGCTTGATCCCGACCAGCGCACACGGCACCAACCCCGCCAGCGCCGCGATGTGCGGTTTCAAGGTGGTGCCGGTGGCCTGCGATGTCCAGGGCAACATCGACCTCGCCGACCTCGCCGCCAAGGCCGCGGCGCACACCCGCGATCTCGCCGCCCTGATGGTCACGTATCCGTCGACGCATGGCGTGTTCGAGGCGTCGATCAAGGACATCTGCGCCCTCGTGCACCAGCACGGCGGCCAGGTTTACATGGATGGCGCCAACATGAACGCCCAGGTCGGCCTCACCTCTCCCGGCCACATCGGGGCGGACGTCTGCCACCTCAACCTGCACAAAACGTTCTGCATCCCGCACGGCGGCGGCGGGCCTGGCATGGGACCGATCGGCGTTGCCGCCCACCTCGCGCCGTTCCTGCCCGGTCATCCGATCGCACCGCCGGCCCCGGCCGCCGCCGGGGCCACGCGCGCCGGCTCGCCCATCGGCGCGGTCTCGGCCGCACCGTACGGCAGTGCGTCGATCCTGGTGATCTCGTGGATGTATATCCGGATGATGGGCAGCGCCGGGCTCACCGACGCCACCCGCCGCGCGATCCTCAACGCCAACTACGTCGCCCAGCGCCTCGATGCGTTTTTCCCCGTGCTGTACCGCGGCAACGCCGGCCTGATCGCCCACGAGTGCATCGTGGACTTCCGCGACTGGAAGAAGCACGGTCTCGAAGTCGAGGACGCCGCCAAGCGCCTGATCGACTACGGCTATCACGCTCCCACGATGTCGTTCCCGGTGCCGGGCACGCTGATGATCGAGCCCACCGAAAGTGAAACCAAGGCCGAACTCGATCGCTTCTGCGACGCCCTGATCGCGATCCACGGCGAGATGCAGGCGATCGCCACGGGCGCCGCGGACAAAACGAGCAACCCGCTCAAGCACGCCCCGCACACGGCGAAGGTCGTCTGCGGAGACGCGTGGGATCGCCCCTACTCGCGGGAGAAAGCGGCCTTTCCGGACCGCTTCACCCGCGCGAGCAAGTTCTGGCCTGCCGTCGGCCGCGTCGACAACGTCTACGGCGACCGCAACCTGGTGTGCTCCTGCGTCGGGATGGAGGCGTACGCGGAAGGGTAAGGGACAAGTCGATTGACCGCGACCGTCTCGCGCCCTTATAATCGCCCCGCTTGAGAGGGGGCTGACCGGCCACCCTTGGCCGCACGCACCGCTGACACCGAAGCAGGCGGGACCGGGCGGAGTGGGCTGGCTGCTGCACCGGCCGCCTCGGCGCGACGGCGCCACGCCTTTCTGCGTATCCAACATTCAACCAGGACCCGCCATGAAGATCGCCCGCCTGGAACCCCTGCTTCGCCCACTCCACACCGCCGTCCTCCTCGGTCTGCTTCCCGCCGCCCTGCCCGGCCAGGCCGCCCGCCCCCCCGCCACCCCCGCCCCGGAGGAGCCGACGCAGCTCTCCACCTTCACCGTCACCGAGGAGCGCGACATCGGATACGAATCGATGCAAACGACCTCGGGAATGCGGACCGTGCAGGAACTGAAGAACGTCTCCAACTCGATCTCGATCATGAACGCGCAACTGATCGAGGACACCGCATCGCTGACGATGGAGGAGATGTCGCGGTGGTTCGTCTCCGGAGAGGACAACCCCGAGCCCAACGACCAGGTGCACGGGCGCGTGATTCTGCGGGGCATCGCCAACGCCTATGCCATGCGCAACGGCTGGATCTGGTATTCGCCCATGGACGCCTACACCACGGAGCGGGTGGAAGTGCTGCGGGGGCCCAACGCCTTCCTCTACGGCGAGGCCGACGTGGGCGGCGCGCAAAACAAGATCAGCAAGCGGGCGGTGTTCACGCGGGACCTGACGCGCGCCAAGCTGATGTTGGGCGACGAGAAGCTCGCTCGGGCCGAGCTCGACTTCAACCGCCGGCTCGTGCGCGACCGGCTCGCGGTGCGGGTGGCGGCCGTCCAGCACTACAACCAATCGTGGCGCGACGAGGCGCGGCGCGACTTCCGCGGCGTGTACGGGGCGCTAACCTACCGGCCGTTTGCCCGGACCACGATCAGCCTGATGGCCGAGCACGCGAAAAACACCGCCGTCAATCCGCCGGGCCTCTTTCTGGATCAGTATTCGCGCACGGCCACCTCGGCCATCGCCGCGGGGGCGGGCTACGTGTACGTGCCGGCCGCCGGCCTGTTCTTCCGGGCGCAGGGCACCGGCCGGCGGCAGAGCACCGGGAGCGGCCTGACGATCGTCGATCCCGCGGTGGTGCGGCCCACGCTCCACCCCAACGGACCAACCGCTTCGTCGAAGAACTACTTCGGCTCCGTCACTCTCGATGTGGAACACCACGTCGGCCGCAACCTCCACCTGCTGCTTTCGGGCAACTGGTACCAGCAGGCGATCGAGAACTGGGGCGTGGGCGCGGCCCGGGCGATCCGCCGTGACCTCACGCCCAACCTGCCCAACGGCCAGCCGAACCCGTATTTCAACCAGTTGTACACGGAGTACTACCGCCAGCACGTCCTGCACGGCGGCATCGTGCGCGATGCGCGCGTGTCGGCCGTCTACCACCTGAAGACGCGGTGGATGAAGCAGCAGCTCATGGTCAACCTGCAGCAGCACCAGGACAACCCCGGGCAAAAAAAGGCGAAGTGGGGCGAGTTCGTCGATCACACGACGGCGGCGTGGGCCGGCGCGCAACCCAGCCAGGCCCTCACCCAGGCGGCGTTCACCGCCAACCGGACGCTCTTCACGAACAACCGGTTCATGCGCCGCTACTATTTCAACGTCGACGGCACCCGCGGGAACGACGACCTCGGACCCGTGCCCGGCGTCTCGGCATGGTACCCCGATCTCGCCGGCGGCGTGGCGGCCGGCGGGCACATGCTCAACCGGCGGTTCTACATCCCCTCGTGGGGCGTCGGCGCCTCCGGCAGCTACTTCAAGGAACACCTCTTCACCCACGTCGGGTACCGGCGGGACAAGTTCAACATGAAGACGACCTACGGGATCGTGCGTCCGCTGCCAAACGAGTGGAACAACGAATACGTGCCCGGCACCTTCGGCGAGAATCCGGACTTCGTGAAGTACTCGGTCGACGGCGCGAACTACGGCGCCATCCTGCGCCTCAACGACGCGTTCGCGATCGGTTACAATTACGCCCAGTCCTTCCGCATCTCGATCGGCGAGGGCAACCCGAGCTACCGGGTCGGCGAGCGGCAGAGCATTCCGATCGGCGAGGGCACCGACCTCTCCGCGCGCTTCAGCCTGCTGCAGGGCCGGCTCGAGGTGTCGGCGACGTACTACGACAACTTCACCCCCAACGCGCGCTTCAATCCCGCCGCGCCGGTCGACGTGCGCGATGAGGTGGCGGCGATCTTCCCCGAGACGTTTTTCCCGACGGGTCAGGATTACCAGACCACCACGACGAAGGGCTACGAGTTCGAGGCGATGGCCAACCTCACGCCCAACTGGCGGCTGACCTGCAACCTCGCGACGAACAAGATGGTCAACGAGGATCGCGTGCCGCTGCTGCGGGAGTTCCAGGCCGCGGCGAAGGCGTTGAACCGGCCCACGCCGCTGCTCGACGAGTTCCTGACCGGCATTCCGGAGGGCCAGCCCAATCCCGGCTACACCAAGCTGCGGGCCAACCTGTTCACGCGTTACACCTTCACGCGCGGGCCGCTCAAGGGACTCTACGTCGGCGGCGGCGTGAACTGGCGCGATCGCACCTTCCGCGGCAACGGCGATGTCGACAGCGACCCCGCCACTCCGGTGGAGCCGGTCTGGAGCCCCTCCTACGCCCTCTACAGCGTGCTCGCCGGCTATCGGACGAAGGTCTTCAGCCGTGTGACGTCATTCGCTTTCAACGTCGGGAATCTCTTCGACAAGGAGTATTACCGCTCCTCGGGCATCGGCACCGGCTCCTGGGGCGATCCGCGCTCGTATCGGTTCACGATCACCACCGATTTCTGAGGAGGCCCACGGCGAAATCGAATGTGGCAGGAAGGTGCGCCTTTCGCAGTTGAAGCGGTTGCACACCTCGCTCACGCGTGCCGGGTTGTGAGCCCTCAGCGATCCAGACCAGTCTCGGGATGACGGACGGTGTGCACGATGCTCAAGAACTCCACCAAATTGTTGTCCTGACGAATCCGGTCGCGAATCGTGTAGCGAAAACGGGGCAGCGGAAAGCGACGAATGTCGCCGCGCCACGGGCGCCACGCGGCCAGTGCGTCCATGATGCGCTCGATGGCAGCCTCAGCCTCGTCGAGAGGCTGTCGCCCATGGTCGCGACGTGGTTGCTCGAAGTGGCGAGCCGCCGCGATCACCTCGGTCTCGAAGGCCGGATGGCAGGAAGTTCGACCCCGTCCACCACCAGGGTACCGCTCTCGTGAACGATGAATTTCATGAGTTGTCCTGTTGCAGAATTGACAGTCGCTTGCGGTCGCCGCGCGGCCTCGAAGGCCCGTCATTCCTCGTCCCCGTCGTCGCGACCAAGGCGGTACTTGCGGTTGTAGTTGATGACGAAATCGAGTTCCTCCTCGGTGAAAACGTAGGGAGGCTGCAGGGTTCAAGGCGCGAAACGCGAAAACTCGACAGCAGAGAACTGAATTAGGATTGGCGACGGGAATCCCACCCGGGCGAGATTCGCATTTCGCGACCCCGTCTGCCTACCCTCCGCTTCCGATGAACTCCCTCCGCCCCCGCGCCCGCGATCTCACCCGCGTCCTTCGCCCCCTGCTGCCGGCGTTCTGCTGGCTGGCCGGCACGATCCTGCCCGCCGCCGAGACCTTGATGGTGGATTTTGGTCGCGTGACCAAAACCGGCGTCAAGCCGGGTGCCGCCGGCCTCAACCTCTGCTGGTTGCTCGACTCCGACCTCCGTCGGCCGCACCGCCCGACGATGGCGCAGGCCCTCGGAGAGATGAAGGTCGGCGCCCTGCGTTTCCCCTACGGCCATCTCGCCGACAACTACCTCTGGCACACCCCGCCCTACGACGACGTCCGCGGCGGCCTGCGCCCGAAGGTGGCCACGATGCAGGACCATCCGGGCCGGTGGGACTGGGCCGTCCGGCCCGACGGCACCTTCAAGGCGGCGATGGATTTCGACGAGTACCTCGACCTTTGCACCCGGCTGCGCATCCAGCCGCTCGTCTGCGTCAACGCCCTGTCCTGGAAATATCCCGGCGGCCCGTCGTACGAGACCTTGAAGCAGTCGGCCGTCGCGTGGGTGAAGTATGACCGCACGAAACCCTACCGCGTCGCCTACTGGCAGATCGGCAACGAGGTCGATCACCATCGCGACCTTCTGCCGGTCGACGGCTACGTCGCGCTCTACCGCGATTTCGCCGCCGCGATGAAAGCGGCCGATCCCGCGATCAAGATTGGGCCCGGCATCCTCCAGCAACCGGAGTACTACGAACGCGTGCTCCGGACCGCGCCGGGCCTCGTGGACTTCGTCTCCGTACACCAGTACATGCACGGCCAGGTGAAGGCCTGTCCCGACTACGCCGGCTGGCGCGATGCAACCGGCACCTTCACCTTTGGCGTCGAGCGCGCGGTCAAGACCCTCGCCGCGGCCGGCCATCCGCGGATGGAGATCCTGGTGACCGAAACCGGCGTCTCGGGTCCGGTCTCGCTGGGCATCGTCAACCACACCTACAAGGCGCTCTGGTGGTTCGAGACCCTGATGAACGAACTCGCGCAGCCCCAGGTCACTTATACGTTCTACTGGGGTACCCACAGCCCGTGGAATTACCGCGGCGAGGACGTCGAACCGCGCGGCGACGTGGCGGTGGCCCTGCGCCTGCGCGACAATGCCCGCACTCCGACCGGCCTGATCATCGAACTCGTCAACGATCACCTGCTCGACGCGTTTGTCTCCAGCCCCCGCGCCACGGGTCGGGTCCGTTCGTACGCCCTGCGGTCGGCCGATGGCCGTCGCGCCATGCTGGCGCTACTCAACAAGGGCGAAACGCCGCAGGAGATCGTCGTTCGGTGGCAGGGATTCAAGGCCGGCGCTCTGCGCCGCGGCACCGAGTTCGCCGGCCGCACGCCGACTGATCCGCAACCGGCCATCCGGGCGACGGGCGGCGCACCGCTCTCGCCCGATCGCCTGTCCACCACCCTCGCCCCGCTTTCGGTCACCTTTTTCGAGCTGACTGCCTTGTAGACGGGGCCGCAGGTACCCTCCTGGCGCCCGGGCGGTGGGTTCGACCGCCGCAGCTTGCACCGGGCGGTGCGCTCGGCCACCACGGTGGCGTGAAACTCATCCGCCACCTTTCCCCGGCCGGTCCGGCGTGGGCCGCCCTTCAACCCGACGGCTCCGCCCGCGAAATCGCCGGCGATCTCCTGGGCGATTTTCAGGTCACCGATCGCCCCGTGCAGCCGGGCAAACTCCTCGCCCCGCTGCTGCCGACCAACCTGCTCTGCATCGGCCTTAACTACAAACGCCACGCCGCCGAAAGCCGCAGCGATCCGCCACGCCACCCGGTGCTGTTCATCAAAAACACCGCGGCGCTGCAAAACCCGGGCGACGCGATCGAAATCCCCCTCAAACTCGCCAGCACGCGCGTCGACTACGAATGCGAGCTCGCCGTCGTCATCGGTCGGCGCTGCAAAAACGTCTCCCGCACCAACGCGCTCGACTACGTCCTCGGCTACACCTGCGCGAACGATGTCTCCGCCCGCGACTGGCAGCGCGACGGCGGCGGCGGCCAGTGGTGCCAGGGCAAGAGCTTCGACACCTTCTGCCCGCTCGGCCCCGTGCTCGTTACGCGCGACGAGATCCCGAACCCCAACGCGCTCCGCATCCGCACCATTCTGAACGGCGAGACGATGCAGGACTGGAACACCAACGACATGATTTTCGACGTGCCCGCGATCATCGAGTTTCTCAGCGCCAGCAAGACCCTCCTGCCCGGGACGGTCATCCTCACCGGCACGCCCCACGGCGTCGGCTTCGCCCGCAACCCGCCCGTCTGGCTGAAGCCCGGCGACACCGTCACGGTCGACATCGAAGAGATCGGCGCGCTGACCAACCCGGTGGTTCTGGAGCCGATCTGAGCCGGATCCAGGCAGAAGAAACCGCGAATGAACGCCAAGCGACGCGAATTTCAGAGGTTACGCTGTTCACATCG
>CAZDGC010000169.1:0-9999 GCA_964504885.1 uncultured Opitutus sp. | reverse complement strand
TGACATCGTTCCTCGTTCTCGTAATCGTTCCTCGTTCTCGACCCGAGAACGAGAAAGAGAACGAGGAACGAGAACGATGAAATCGTCGCGGATTGGTGCGAAGTGGATCGATAGCAGCTCGAATAGTCAGACACGATCTGCACTTTCCGAGCGCAAAACAAAGCCCTGGTGACCGAGAGTTTCGTCAAGATTCTGCAACTGGCCCAGGAACTGAAACTGGCCAAGTTCGGCCAGGTAACGGTGAGCATCGACGGCACGAAGATCGCGGCCAACGCCAGCAAGCATGCGGCCGTCAGCTACGCCCGCGCCGGCGAGCAACTCGCTCAACTGGAGCTGGAGGTGGCACCACTGCTGGAAAAGAAACCGACACCCGCCGCGCCAGCCCCCGGCGCCAGCATCGCCGAAGTGATGCGGCATCGTCTGCAGAGCGCCACGGGCAAAGCACTCTACAAGCTGCGGCAGCAGACGGTCGAACCGGTGTTCGGGATCATCAAGTCGGTCCTCGGCTTCAGACAGTTCCTTCTGCGCGGCACGGCCAAGGTGTCCACCGAATGGACCTTGGTGTGCCTGGCGTACAACCTCAAGCGCCTGCATCGCCTCGGCGCCGGTCAAAAACTCGCTCTCGCGGGGTAAAACCGCCGGGCCAAACCGTATCCTCACCCAAATTACTCGAAAATCCGGATCTCCCGGCCGGGCGACGCCCGGCCATTAGCAGCCCGGCCGTGTTATTCTCCAACGGGAAGAGGCGTCGAGCCTTGTGACCAACGAGGCGAGCTGCCTCGTCCACCCTGGCCAGCAACGCCTCGTGACTGCGACAATGACACCGCCGTGCACGGTCAGCCTCCGGCGAGAATAGAGATCGCCAGCGCAGGTTTTTCCGGACAGGCTGGCACAATCAACCGCCTGCGGATGGATCCGGGCCCGGAGCATTTCGTTCCGCCGGGAAGGTCGCGGCGGCAACCAAGGCTATGAGAGACGACTATCTCCGGGCGGCGCAGAAGGTGATCGAGGACCCGACGGTCCTGATCAACGTGGTGTCGCGGCGGGTGAAACAACTGCGGCGGGGCAACCGCCCGCTGGTGGAATCGCTGGAGAAACTGAATCCGGAGGACATCGCGCTGCGCGAGATCGCCGAGCGCAAGATCAGCTACGAGCCGGGGGCCTGGGAGCGGGCCCATGCGAAGTAGCGGCCGGCTCAGAAGCGCACCTCGGTGGTGAGGATGAAGCGACGCGGAGCCTGCAACAGGTAGCTGTTGCCCTGGAGCCGGGGCGGTTCGGCGGCGGGGTTCACCACCGTGAAGCTGGTGAAGCGCTTGAAGGGCGCGTCGAACAGGTTCTCGATGTTGAGACGGAGGAGCACCGCACGGGAGCCGAGCGACAGGCGGTGGCTGGCGACAAGGGAGAACAGGGCGTAGCCGCGGGAGTCGAGCCGCTCGAACGAGTCCGGGTCGCCGGCGACGCGCGGCTGGAAGCTGACGTAGCGCGGCCCGCGCAGGTTGGCGCCGCCGCCGAGGCGGAGACCGTGCAGGGGGCCGGCGGGAAACTCGTAGGTGGTGAAAAGGTTGGCCGTATACCGGAGGGTGCCGGCGAGGGGCAGGCCGTTGGCGACGGAGGCCAGGCGGCTGTCGATCGTCTGGAGGTCGGTCTGAAACGACAGCGCGCGGGAGTCGCCGGTCGCGACGAGCCGGTCGAGCGTCCGCTGCCATTCGGGCCGGTGGCGGCGGTAGTACTCGAGCGTGCGGGCATAGCCGCCCCGCCGCTCGGTGGTGGGGAAGGCGATGTTGGCCATCGCGCGCCAGTGGGGCGAGAGACTGGCGGTGAACTCGAACTCCACCCCACGGCCCCGGTAATCGATGATCTCGCTGACCCCGCCCGGGATTTGCCGCGGGCTGGCGGCCGAGTCGTCGACGATGCTCCAGAGCCGGTTGATTTCGTTGCGCGGAAAGCCGACGCCGGTGTTGGAATCGTTGCGCTGTTCGTTGCGGTACCAGCCGAGGGCGCCGGTGAGCCGCTGGTTCCAGAGGGAGAATTTCAGGCCCGCTTCGCGGCCCCGCGATTCCTTGGCCGGCAGCGGCGTGCCGGGCTGCCCGGTCGCCGGGTCGAGGAGGAGGCCGAAATTGGAGGTGTCATATCCTTCCGAATACGAGACGTAGGCGGAGACGCCGGTCCCGAGCCGGTGGACCGCGCCGGCGGTGCGGGTGATGACGGGTTTGAATTCCTGGAGACCGCCGGCGCCGGAGAGCCCGGTGGCGGCCGGACCGGTGTAGCGTTCGAGGTACCCGATAAACTCCCCGGTGGCGGGGTCGACGCGCGCGACGGTGGCCGGCTTGCGCAGTTTGTCGTGCCGCACGCCGACGAGGGTGACGAGCCGCCGGTCGGGAAACCACCGTGAGGACGCCGCGAACTGCGCCGAGGCGAGGTCCTTGTCCTCGCCGGGGGAGACACTCCAGCGCCCGCTGCGGACTCCGGCCGGCAGGGTGAGCGCGGTGCCGCGCTGGTTTTCGTAGATCCGCAGGCGAAAGGCGTACGGATTGGCGGCGGGGTTCTGAAACCGGACGCCCGGAACGTCGAGCACCACCTGCCGGGACAAGTCGCGGTAGGCGTCGCGACGGTAGGAGGCGCCCAGGAGGAGGCGGTGCTCGGACCAGGCGCCGGGGGGCGTCAGGTAGGCGGCGCTCACGCGCGCCTCGTGCAGGGTGTTGCGCTGGGTGGTGAAGCCGACCGGGGGTGTTTCCGTGTAGCGCTGACCGAAGTTGGGATTGGCGCGGCCGTCGGGCAGGCGGCGGTTGATGTCGACGGCCAGGATCTCGGACGAGAGCTGGGATTGTTCACGCTGTTGCCGGGCGTAACTGGCGGCGAGTTCGAGAAAGAGCCGGTCGCCCACCTGTTGTTCGACAAACGCGGACAGCGTGCGATGGGTGAGCTCGGTGTCGCCGCCGTCGCCGAGGCGGAGGTTGTAGCCCCGGTAGGGCAGGGTGGGCATCGAGGCCGGCAGGTGCGCCGGACGCTGCGTGTCGAGTTGGAAGGAGGTGCCGGTCGTCTGCGCCCAGCCCGACCAGTCGATCACGCCGAGCCCGGTGCCCGGTGCGAATACCCGGTGGTTGGCGCTGAGGCGGGCGGTGCCCGAACCGGCGACCAGCGGCTGGTCCCCGGCGTCGTAAGTGGTCGTCCCGTCCCAACCGCCGAGACCGTCGCGCAAGACGGAACCCAGCCACGGCGAGGACTGGTTCTGGCGGTAGCGTTCCCCCTCGATCCGCACCTGGGTGTGGCGAAAGGGCGTCCAGGTGGCGGTGGCGAAGCCACCCCGCCGGCGGAGATAGGTGTAGTCGATCCAGTCGTTTTCGTCGTGATGCAGGGCGGCAGCCCGCACCGCGAGGCGTTCGTTGAGTTTGAAGTTGAAGTCGCCCGTGGTGCGACCGAGGCCTCCTTCGCTGCTGAACCGGTGCGAGACCCGGGAGAAGTTGCGGAAGCGCGCCTGCCGGGTGGTGAGATTTAGGGTGCCGCCCGCCTTGGTGTCGCCAAACACCAGAGCGTTCGGACCGCGCGCGGCATCGAGGCGCTCAATGACGTAGCTATCGGGGTTGACGTAGCTGATGAAGAAATTGCGATAAAGAAACCCGGAGGGGAAGCCGCGCAGGCTGACCGCATAGTCGCTCATGCCGGCGGGGGCGCCCGGCACGGCATTGGGGAAGTATTGCGCGGCTCCGAGCAGGTCGGTGGCGGCAATGTCGTCGAGGAAATCGCGGGTCAGCACCGAAACCGCGCTCGGCAATTCCTGCAGGGGGCTGGCGAGGCGGCCGCCGACCAGGGAATTCGTCGCGGTGTAGCCGGTGTCCCGCGCCGATGTGACGTTGAAAGGCGAAAGCCGGATCACCTCGGAGTCGGGAGCGGGAACGGCGTCCGGGTCGGGGAGGGGCGGCGGGACACGGGTGAGCCAGCCGGCGACGGACCGCAACAGGGTGCGCGGCTTCGCGGTGGCGATGGCGGCACGTGCCGGGGTGGAGGCCGGGCGGGAGTTCGCCGGGGCGGCGGTTCGCGCGGCGCCGGCGGGCTGACCGATCGCGATGGCACCGGTGCGCGGGTCGACGACCACGGCGAGGCCGGTGCCGGCCAGCATCCGCTCGAGGGCTTCCCGGGCAGGGAGGGCGCCGGTCACGGCGTGGGTGCGCAGTCCGCGCACCCGGTCGACCGGGTAAATCACTTGTTCACCAGACTGGTCGGAGAATTGTTTGAGGGTGAGGGCGGCGTCACCGGCGGGAATCTCGAAAACGCGGCGCGGGGAGTCAGCGGCCGGAAGGCCGGTGATGCACGCCAGCGCGACGAGGAGGGTGCCGAGCCACCGGGTGCCGCGGAGTTGCAGTCGCAACCCTCCGCCGGGCGGTCGCTGGCGATCCGGAGGGGAAGACCAGGACGGGGCCGGACGGGGCAGGATCTCCGTCGGGGTGGGCGGCATCGGGCGAGGTGCAGGTTGCGACGGCACGATTCATGGTCGGAGCGCGCAGTGCAACCCGGCGTTGGGGCGGGAAAGTCAGGTCCGCGGTGGGCGCGGATTCATAGGCCTGCGCACGGCGGCGTCATCCAAGGTGGACGAGTCCTCCTGCCTCGTCTTCACGGCCGCAGACACGAAGCTGGAATCCTCGTCCACCGTGGCGGCACACGGCTGCGGGAGAATGACACCGCCCTGGGGTTCTGCGGGCGCGGCCCGATCTCACTCCGCGCGGCGCAACACCAGCGCGCCGTCGGCCCGGCGTTCAACGGCGATGTTGAAACTCGCCACCAGCAGCCGGGCGAAGGCCTCCGCGTTGTCGGCACGGAAACGACCGGCGATGCGCAGACCGGCGACCTGGGGATCGCCGATCACGAGTTGCTGGTGGTTGCGGACATTGAACTCGGCCACGACGGCGGCCAGGGGCAGGTCGTCGAAATCGAGCCGCACCGCCTGCCAGGCGAGGGCGTGTTCGATCTGGGCGGGCGAAAGGGTGACCACCACCGGCGGAACCTGCGGGTGGGCCGGATCGAAGAGAGCCTGTTCCCCGGCGCGAAGTGACGTGGGAGGCGGCACCCCGGCGGCGCTGCGGTCCGACGGGGGAGGCTCCAGCCGGACTTCACCCGCCGTCACCAGCACGTCGACGACGCCGGCGGCGAGACGGACGTTGAAGGCGGTTCCCACGGCGCGGACGGCCACGCCCACCGCCTCGACCACGAAGGGACGGGTGGAATCCTTTGCGACCCGGAAATGCGCCTCGCCTTCGATCAGGCGCACGTGGCGTTCCCCCGCGGTGAATGCGGGTACGACGATCGCTCCGCGGTTGGCCGCGATGCTCGAACCGTCCGGCAGGGCGAGTGCCTCCGGCGCGGGGATGATGCGCACCCCAGCCACCGCCGGCGGGGGTTGCACGGCGGCCGGACGCAGAAAAAACGCTCCCACGGCCAGCGCCGCCGCCGCCGCGAGGCTGCCGGCGCCGTACCACCACCCGCGCCGGCGCGCCACCGGCCGCACGCGCAGCAGGTCCGGGTTGGGCCGCGTGCTGTGCGCCGGGCGCCATTCCGCCAGGCCGTCGAGCAGACCCCAGGCGCGATCGAGTCGCGCCAGTTCGGCGCGGTGGCGGGGATCCTCCCGCAGCCATTGCAGGAACGCATCCTGCTCGCCCGGTTGGAGCCCGCGGTCGCGGCGCGCGATCCAGTCCGAGGCCGCGGCGCTGATGGCGGCGGCCTTGCTGGGGGGGCGGGAGGGATCGGACATGGGTGCGGCGGGAGGGGAAGGGGTTCAGGGCAGGCCGTAGCGCGCGAGGTAGGCGGCGCAGCGGCGCACCCCCTGGCTGACCTGCGTTTCGACGGTGTGCTCGGAAATCCCCAGTTGCGCAGCGATCGCCTTCTGGGACAGCCCGTAGATCTTGCGCAAGGTGAGAACCTGGCGGCAGCGTTCGGGCAGGGACTGGATGGCGGCGGTCAAGAGTTCGAGTTCCTGGCGTCGGCTGACGGTCTCGCCGACGCCCGGCCCATCCTCCATGACGCGCGACTCGTCGATTTCCGTGAGGGGATCGAACGCGATCACCTGGCGATGACGGAGTTGGTCGATGGCGAGGTTGCGCGCGGTTGCGAACAGAAACGCCTTGGTCGAGCCGGTCTGGCGTTCCGGGCCGAAACGGAGCACCCGCGCAAAGGACTCCTGTACCAGGTCGTCCACCTCGCAGTTCGCTCCGAAGCGCGACACCAGCCAGGCCCGCAGGGCGGGTTCGTGCGGCAGCACTTCCTCGGTGAACCAGCGGGGGAGATCGGCGTCGCGTGGCATCGAATCGGCGCCGCCCATCCCGGTGGGACGGCGGCCGGACTTCAAGCGCGGATTCGGCCGGGCGCCCAGGGCGCCAGGGTACGACTTTCGACGCGACTTGCCGGTTCCGGCTGCGTCAGACTCGTCATCCCCGCCGCCATGAACTCCCCGGCCCCCGCCCAACCCGCCGCCGTGCGGGTGGAAAACCTGCACAAGAGCTACCTGCTGGGGGCTGCGGCCATCGGCGCCCTCCGCGGGGTCGACCTCGCGATCCACGGCGGGGAGTTCGTCGGGTTGATGGGCCCGTCGGGTTGCGGCAAGACGACCCTGCTCAACCTGATCGGCGCCACCGACCAGCCCTCGCGCGGGCGCCTCTGGGTCGACGGCGTGGAACTGGCCGGCCTCTCCGACGACGCGCTCGCCGACCTGCGGCGCGATCGCATCGGCATCGTGTTCCAGTTTCACAACCTGATCCCGACCCTGACGGCGCGGGAGAACGTCGAGCTCCCGCTTCAGTTTCGCGGTGTGCGGGCGGCGGAGCGGCGCGACCGGGCGCTGGCCCTGCTCGAACGGGTCGGCCTGCGCGACCGGGCGGACCACCAGCCGTCCGAGCTGTCCGGGGGCGAACAGCAGCGGGTTTCGATTGCGCGCGCCCTCGCGAACCGGCCGGCGCTCGTCCTGCTCGACGAACCGACCGGCGACCTCGATACGACCACGGGGGCCGAAATCATCGCCCTGCTCCGCGACCTCAATGCGCGCGAGGGCGTGACGCTCGTCATCGCCACGCACGACGCCTCCGTGGCCGCGCAATGCACGCGGATCGTGCGGATGCGCGACGGTCGGATCGAGAGCGACACCGCGGTCCGATGAAGGCGCCCCTGCACTATGTCGTGCGCAACCTCGGGAGGCGGCGGACGCGCACGGTCGTCGGCGCGCTTGGTCTCTTTCTCACGCTGGCGTTCCTGACCGCGATCCAGCTCGGGCTCGAGTCGGTCTCAACCTCGTACACGGATCTGGCGGCGCTGCAGGCCGGCAAGGCGGATGTGGTGATCACGGCCGAGGGAGGCGACTTCGCGCGGCCGGAGCCGTTCTTCGACGCGGCGGTGCGGAAGGCGCTGGCGGGAAATGCGGATCTGATCGGCCTGGCGCCGCGGCTCACGGGCATGGTGCAGGCCACGGCGGGAGCGGCGCAGCAGTTTGCGGTGTTGATCGCGATCGACCCGGCGCAGGAGCGGCGCCTGGACGTCTCGGGCTTGCGGCCGGAGCCCGAGCTGGCGGAGGGCACGTGTGCGGTGTCGCGGGTGCTGGCGCGGCGCCTCAAGTTGCGGGAGGGCGATGCGATCGCGCTGCAGTCGGCGCGCACCGCGCCGCCGGTGTCGTTGCGGGTGGGCGCGCTGCTCGACCGGCAGTTGCTGCTGCCGCAGGAGGTGCGTGACTACGTGGTGGTCAACGAGGCCGACGGGCGGGTGCTGCTCGACGAGGCGGTGCCGGTGCATGCGCTGGCCGGCGCATTGCGCGACTCCGCCCGTTTCTACGACGCGCGTGACCTGGGCGCGAGTGTGCGGCGCCTGAAGGATGCGGGGGAGGCGATCGCCGCCGCGCTCGGGCCGGGCTACGAGGTTCGGATGCCGAAGGCGGCGGCGATCGCGGCCTTCCAGAACTTCACGGCGCCGGTGCGGGCATTCTTCGGCGTGTTTGCCCTGCTGGCGCTGGCCATCACGGCTCTGCTGGTGTATTCGATTATCTCGGTCGGGGTGGAGGAACGCATCCGCGAATACGGCATTCTGCGCACGCTGGGCGGGCGGCGGCGCGACATCGTGGCGCTCGTGCTGGGCGAATCGCTGCTCCTGTGCCTCGCGGGGGTCGTGCCGGGCGTGCTGGCCGGGGCGGGACTGGCGCGCGTGGGCGTGCGGGTGGTGGAGCGGGTGTGGCGCGCGGGGGACGACGCGATCACCTTGCACGTGTCGCCGGCCACGCTCGGGCTCGCGCTGGCGGCGGGGGTGCTCATTTCGATTGCCAGTGCGCTGGTGCCGGCGCTGCAGGCGGTGCGCTGGCGGATCGTGGATGCGCTGGATCCCTTCCGGCGCGGGCAGGTGCCGGCTGCGCCGGAGCCCGGGAGCGCGGGCCGCCGCCCGCTCCTCCTGTTGGGCTGCGCTCTCTCGGCGCTCGCGTTGACCGTGTTCTTCGTGCTGCCGCCGGCGCTGCTCTCGGGCAACCCCTCGCTCATCGGCACCGTCGTCCTCTGCCTGCTGATCACGATTCTGCTCGGTTTCACGCTGATCGCTTTGGGCGCGCTGCCGGCGCTGGAGCGCATCCTCACCCGGCTGTTCGCCGCCCCGCTCGGGCCGGCCGCGGAGCTGGCCGCCCGCAACCTCGAACGCCACCGGCGCCGCCACACCACCACTGCAATCCTGTTTATCCTTTCGGTGTCCGGAGTGATCCTGATCGCGAGCCTGGCGGCGCTCTTCAGCCGCACCTCGCTGGCGCTGGTCGACCATGCCAACGGCGCCGACGTGCGGATTCAGGCCGAGGCCGGCGCGAGTGGGGCGGTAAAAAGCGAGCTGGCGCGCGTGCCGGGCGTCGCGGCGGTGGCGGAGGTGAACTTTCTGCGCGGGCGCACCCGGGGCGGAGTCGCGTACGATGTGGTGATGAGCGACCTCGTGGGGCTGAAACAGCTCTGGATCGTGCCCTTCGGGGTCGATGCAGATTTGGCGCGGGCATTGTACGTGGAGCGCATTCAGTTCGAGGAGGGCGGACCGGAGGCGCTCGCGCGACTCGCGGAGTTCGGGGGCGGCGGGCGCGCACCGGCGCCGCCGGCGGAGATCGCGCCGGGCGCCGGGGAGCGCGGCGACGTGATGATCGAGCGTGCGCAGCCGGAACCGGGGCTGGCGGTCGCGGCGGCGGCGGAGCCGGCGCCGGACGAGATCGCGCCGCTGATTCTCAGCCTGGCGGCGGCGCGCCACCTCGAAGTGGGGAGGGGCGACCTGGTGCGGCTTTCGTTCCGGCTGGGGGCGGAGCGCCGCGAGCGGCGGTTCCGGGTGGAGGCCGTCTGCGGGGCGATGCCCGGATTCGAGAACTTCCGCGGCCGCGTGGCGCAGGCCGTGGGTTCGGGGGCGCTGATCCCGCGGGGGAGTTTCCAGGCCCTGACCGCTGCGTCGCCGCCGGAGGCGCGGCTGACCCGCTTCTTCCTGCGCGCCGCGGCCGACTCGGGCGGCGGTCGGGAGCTGGCGCAACGGATTCGGGACGGATTCGATGTCCGCCATCGTTTCGGCGTGCGGTCGACGGAGGAGCGCCGCGAGGAGGCGCGCAAGCTCTATTGGGCGACGCAGGTGTTGTTCGGGTTGCTGCTGCTGGTGGCGATCGTGATCGCGGTATTTGCGCTGATCGCGTCGATGGCGACCGCCGCGCTGGAGCGGCGCTGGGAGATCGGCGTGTTGCGTTCGCTCGGCCTGCGGCGCGGACAGGTGTTCCGGATGTTCCTCGGGGAGGCGGCGGCGCTGGCACTGACCGCGGGAATCGCCGGCGGGGGGATCGGCTTCGGCCTGGCGTACCTGTTCGTGCTGCAGGCGGCGGCGCTGATCGAGGTGCCGGTGGCGTTTTCCCTGCCCTACGGGGCGTTCCTCGCCACCTTTGCGGCGAGCGTGGGCGCGGGGGCGCTGGCCGCGTATGTGCCGACGAGAGCGCTGCTGCGGCGGACGCCGGCCGAGATCCTGCGCGGCTGAGCCGGG
>CAZDGC010000168.1:0-10155 GCA_964504885.1 uncultured Opitutus sp. | reverse complement strand
TCAATGATCAGGACCTTCCCGTTAAGCTGATCCCCCAGGAGCAGCCGATGCTGCGCAAGCCCGGGAGCGCCGCTCAGGAGGAGTGCGGCGGCCAGCACGAGCCCAAAGGACGATCTGGTTGCCGGGGCGGTCATGCGTCAAAAATCGAACGCGTTGATGAGAATGACGCTGGATCATCGGCACCGACTTGACCGACGCGAGCGCGAATGCGCGGCGCGTCTTGCCGCCAGCGGAAGCGGACCAAAGCTGCAGGTCGCCTTGGTTCTGCTTTGGCATGCCCGCCCGGCGCATCTCCGCGCCCCCGTGAATCGCAAGTAACGCGCCCGCAGTCGAGGGCGACGAGGAGCCGCGCGAAAGTCGCCTTTGCGCCGGCCGGCAGCGGTCCCAGGGGTGGCTGCCGGCAGAAAGGTATCGTTCTCGCGCCGGTCATTTGCTCCCATCGCGGCCTTCGCCCCTCCCGCCTCTCCCGCTGCTTCTCTGTCATGAAACCACGTGTCCTCCTGCTTCCCCTGTTGCTCGCCTCCGATCCTGTTCTCACCGCCGCCGCCGACTCCGCCCGCGATGACCGGACGCCGCCCAACTTCATCGTGCTGTTTGCCGACGACATGGGCTACAGCGATCTCGCGTGTTACGGCAACCCGGTCATCCGCACGCCGCATCTCGACCGCATGGCCGCCGAGGGCACGCGCTTCAATTCCTTTTACGCGGCCGCGCCGGTCTGCACGCCGTCGCGGGTGGGCCTGCTCACCGGCCGGTACCCCACGCGCGCCGGGCAGCCGAACAACACCGGACCCGACACGAAAGGCGGCCTGCCGCTGACGGAAACCCTGCTGCCGCAGGTGCTGAAGACGCGCGGCTACCGCACCCTGGCGATCGGCAAGTGGCACCTCGGGTACCAGCCGCGTGAATACCTGCCAATCAGCCGCGGCTTCGATGGCTGGTTCGGCCTGCCGTACTCGAACGACATGCTTCCGCCCTGGGTGAAGACGAAGGTGCCGCTGCGCCTCTACCGCGACGCGGAACCGATCGAGGAGGTGGGCGACCAGTCGGAGCTCACGGTGCGGTATGCGGAGGAGGCTCGGCGTTTCATTCGGGAGGCGAAGGGCGGCCCGTTCTTCCTCTACGTGCCGTTCGCGATGCCGCATCTGCCGGTGAGCGCGCCGGAGCGCATGCGCGGAAAGTCCCGGGCCGGACTCTATGGCGACACGATCGAGACGCTGGACTGGGCGGTGGGCGAAATCCTGCGCACGGTGAAGGAGGAGGGGCTGGACGAGCGCACGCTGGTGGTCTTCACCAGCGACAACGGTCCCTGGCACAACCTGCCGGCGCGGATGCTTTCCGGCGGCGTCGAACCGTGGCACACCGGCACCAAGGGGGTGTTTCGCGGCGCCAAGGGCACCACTTATGAAGGCGGGCTGCGCGTTCCCGGCATCTTCCGCTGGCCCGGGGTGGTACGGGCCGGGCAGGTCAACCGGGATCTGGCGTCGACGCTCGATCTTTTTCCGACGCTCGTGAAAGCCGCGGGGGCCGCCATGCCGGCCGACCGGGTGTATGATGGGTATGACCTGATGCCCGTCTTGCGCGACGGCGCGGTGTCGCCGCGGCGGGAGTTTTATTATCACCAGGGCCGCAATCTGCAGGCCGTGCGCGAAGGCCCATGGAAATATCGCTTTGGCCGGGCGATTACCGAGGCGGGCCCCTCGAAGGAGGCGCCCGTGCCCGAGTTGTTCCATCTCGATTGGGATCCGGCCGAGCAGTTCAACGTCTACGAGCGCCACCGCGACATCGGCGACCGCCTTGCGGCGATGCTGAAGGCGAAGGCCCGCGAACTGGGGGCGCAGTAGGAGGGAGCGCGGGCGTAGGCGCAGCCTCGCCCGTCTCGGCGGACAATCGCCTCCGGCGATATGTCTGCGCCCCGCTGCGTCGATCCGATCCCGCCAGGATGCCGGGAACGCGCCCCGCTGCGATGGGCAATTGCCGTCCTTGAACGCTGGCAGCGGCGTGGGCAAGGTTGGCCGCCAACCGCCATGCCGCTCCCGACTCCCTCCGAAGCCCGCCTGCTCCTCGAGCACCACGTCCAGGACACCTACCAACGCCACCACGCGCTGATGGTGGCGACAGCGATGGAGGGGTACGCGCGCCACTTCCAGGAGGATGTCGCGCGTTGGCACGTGACGGGGCTCCTGCATGACCTGGATTTCGAACAGCACCCCGACACGCATCCGGCCGAGGAGCTGCGTTGGTTCCGCGAATGGGGTTACCCGGAGGAGTTCGTCCACGCGGTCGAGGCGCACGCGTATGGCTATCACGGATTCGCCACCCTGCCGGCGACGC
The DNA here is from genome assembly GCA_964504885.1 of uncultured Opitutus sp. GTDB lineage: Bacteria > Verrucomicrobiota > Verrucomicrobiia > Opitutales > Opitutaceae > ER46. The sequence goes on along the minus strand of CAZDGC010000168.1, from coordinate 7,821 downwards.
GCCTCGCGGCGGCGCTGCTCGCGTGCGACGAGATTTGCGGAATCTTCTACGCCTACCGGAAACTGAACCCGGTGCGCTACGGCGAGATGAAGGCGAACTCGATCAAGAAGAAGGTCGCCGAGCCGGCGTTCGCGGCCAAGGTCGACCGCCGCACGATTCACCTCGGCTGCCAGCACCTCGGCGTGGCGCTCGACGAACACGTCGCCCATCTGATCAAGTTCCTCGCGCCGCTGGAGTGAGGCGAAGCCGGGTCTTCCGCGCCGGCCGACCAATTCTTCCTCGCATGAAGCCGCACTTCGTCCCGTCCACTCGATTCGCACCCGGGCTGGTGGCCACGAGCGTGAGCGAGTGGAACCGGGATGCCACCGACTCGCTTCCGCTCGTCGCTACACCTGCCGAGCTCAAACAAGTGTCGGTGTGCAGGTCATCACCACGCAAATGAAGCCGTACCTTCTCCTATCCGTTCGTTTCGCCTTTGGGTTCGCGGCCCTGGCGCCGGCGCTCAGCGCCGCGCCGGCTGCCCTGGGCACCCGCCACACGCTGACCGTGGTCGGCGAGGAGCTCCGCCTCAACGACACGCGGATCGTCATCAAGGGCCTGCGCACCTCGGCGGCCCTGATTTCCGACGCCACCACGCGAGACCTGATCGCGCACCTCGACCTCTTTCGCACCTACGGCGTGAATACGGTGAGCGTGTACGTGATGGGTTCGCGCTTCGCCGACGTGAAGGGCTACCGTCCGGACGCGACGCTCGATCCCACCTGCGCGGCGCGACTGGGCCGGATCATCGAGGCGGCGGACGCGCGCGGGATGGTGGTCCTGGTGGGCTGCCTGTACTGGAGCACGTCGCGCGCCAAGGAGGATCTGGGGCAATGGACCCAGGTCGACGCCAATCGCGCGGTCGCGAACACGGTGGCCTGGCTGCAGGAGCGGCGCTACCGCAATGTCTTCGTCGATCCCGACAACGAGGGCATGGCGCAGGTCGACCGGAAATGGCGGATCGGGGAGATGATTGCCGCGGCGAAGGCGGTGAATCCGGCGTGCGTGATCGCCTACAACGGCAAAGCGCCGCCGCCGGCCAACGCCGATCTCGCGATCCACTTCAGCCCGCGGATCCCCGGCAAACCGTACGTCGAAACGGAGGGTTCGCCGCCGGGGTCGAACTACTGGGGCGGCTACAGCCGGCGCGACGGATTCTACAATTACCTCAACGTGGGAGTGTACACGCCGGAGATGAAGGAGCGGCAAAAGGCGGACACCACGCGCCACCTCGAGGGTGCCAACGGTTACCTCTTCGCCTCGACCTGGCTGCAGGCACCGCCGCCGCTGGGTCCGAACATGCGGCCCGGCGGGCAGGGAACAGCGGAAGATCCCGGCATCCGGTGGTGGCTCGAGTTTCTGCGCGACCGGCACGGGGGGCGGTAGGGCCCCGGGATCGAGGTCGCAGGAGCCCGGGTGCCGGTGGCTCGCCTACCGCCGGCGCGGGCGGACTTCGACCGAAAGGCTGGTGAGCGTGAACGCGTCGCGGCGGCCTGAAGAGCGGCGGTAAATCACCAGGCAAAAACCAGGCCGGCGTGGACAGCAACCTGCGGACGCATCACAGGGGGGCGGTCGTGAGCAGGCCTACGGGGCGAGGCCCAGGGCGCCGATGTCGACGCGGCCCGAGCGGAGGAGGAGCGGCCGTCCGGCAAAGTCGTGGGTGGGATGGTCGGGGAGCGCGCGGCCGGCACCGAGGGCGGCGGAGCCGGGGAGGAGCGAGTAGGCGGCGATGGCGGAGTCGCGGCCGGGGCCGGCGGGGCGGAGGCGGGCGAAGCGCGGGTCGCCGGTAATCTTGTGTGCATCGGCCGGTTCGCTGGCTGGATGGAGGCCGAAAAACAGGTTGTGTTCGAAGGCGTTGTTCCGGCTTTCGCCGAATTCGTAGACGGCGGCGGGGCACTCGTTGAAGAAGATGTTGTTCACCCAGCGCACGCCGTCGGACCAGCCCTGCCAGGATTTGTGGTAAATGATCCGCGGCGGCGCGCCGGGCTCGCGAGGATTGGTCATGCCGGGCTTGGCGTAGAACGTGTTGTTGTGGATGAGGGCGTCTTTCACGACTCCGGACACGCGCACGAGGTTGCCGCTGTCGTGGTGGCTGACGTTGTAGCGGATGACGACGCCCTCGTTGAAACCGCGGGAGCGCGGCGAACCGAGGGCGCAGAGCAGGAAGGCGCCGTACTCGTTGTCGTGGCTGTAATTGTACTGAAACACGCTGCGGCGGCAGTTGTAGTCGGCGTCGAAGCCCGAGGCGTCGCTGTCGCCGGGATTGTAGCGGGTGAGGCACGACTCGTTGAACTGGACGAGGGCGTCGTCGCAGTGGAAGACAAACATGGCATTGCCGCTGCCGAGCAGGCCGCACTCGCGGAAGAAATTGCGCTCGATCAAGGGTGACTGGCAGCCGCGCACGAGCAGTCCGTTGCGCGCGATGCGCTCGAAAGTGTTGCCGCGGATCACGACCCGGCGGCTGGGGAACCAGGTGCGCGGATCGTTTTCGCGGTGGCCGGCCATCCAGGTCGAGAGCATCACCAGTCCCATCGGGCCGGTTTCGCGTATCTCGCAGCCTTCGACCAGCACGCCGTCCCACGCGGTCTGCTGCTCCGTGCCCTCGATGATGAAGACGATTCCGCCGAAGGATTTCGCGACGGTGTCGCCGTCGTCGCGGTAGTCGGACACGGCATTGACGTGGTGGACGGAGAGGTTGCGGAGGTGGAGGTGGCGAGCCCAGCCGAAGTCCTTGACCCGGATCTCGACGGCGCGGTGACGCTGGCGGGGGCCGTCGGTGAAGTTGGTGAGTTCGAGGTCGGAGAATTCCCAGCCCTCCTGGTTCTGGAGGCCGAGGACCCAGGGTACCCGCCCGCGGCCGTGCAAGGCGGGCTTGGGGCCCTCGCCGTAGCGACTGAGGCGGATGGGGCGCTCCGGAGTGCCGGAGCCGAGGGGGCGGAGCGAGACGCCTTCCCACTGGCCGCCGGCGCGGAGCAGGATCTGATCGCCGGGGGCGAAGGTGGTGGCGTTGACGCGGTCGAGGCTCTTCCAGGCGCGGGCGGGGCTGCGGCCGTCGTGGGTGTCGCTGCCGGCGCGGTCGTCGACGTGGTAGGTGGCGGCGCCGGCGGAGGAGAGTCCAGCGGCGAGCAGGGCGCCGGCGCGGAGCAGGCAGCGGGGTGGGCGCACGGCGCGAGTGAACGAGTGTCCCCGGCGGGCGGCGGTGGCCTAATTGCCGGCCGTCGCTTTTTTCCCCGGTCGCGCTTTGGGCGCCGGCTTGGGATCGAGGTTGGCGGCGAGGTCCTCGGCCGTCACCCGCGACTCCACGCCGCCGGGGGGAACTTCGACCTTGGCCAGCCAGAGAATGGCGTTGAGCACGAGGCGGCGGAAATCGTCGTTGCCCCAGTTGGCGTGGAAATGGGCGCCCGTGAAGCCGAAGCCGCGGCCGCCGTCGGGGCGGTCGTAGGCCCACGAGACAATCTGCGGTTCCCCGCGGGCCACGGCGGCGCGCACGGTCGGATTGCCGGAGTGGTGCCCGTCGGGCCGCGAAACGGTCGACGCGTCCGGCACTGCGGCCAGGATGGGCGTCACGCCCTTCATGCCCTCGACGAAACGCATATTAAAGTACCATTCGTCGCGGATCGTGAAGGGTTTGACCCCGCGGGTGATCGGGTGGGTGGGCAGGGACTTGAACTCGGCGTCCCAGTGCGGGTTGACCGACCAGTGAATCTCGAAGGCGCCGCCGATCATCTGGAGAAACTCGGCCTGGCCGTTCTCCTTGGTCGGTTCGACGGCGTAGTGCACACATCCGATGCCGACGCCGCGACGGGCGAGGGCGGTGAGGATGGCCAGCCGGTTGTCGACCAGCGCCATGTGCTTGTGCTGGCCGTCGCAATACATCACGACGGCGTCGACGCCCTGCAGCGCGCGTGCATCCTTGGGCCAGCCGTTGAGCGAGACGTCGACCTTGAGGCCCTTGACCCCGGCGAGGCACTTCTGGAGCAGGAGCACGCCGGCGTTGTGTTCATGGGCGCCGGGGCCGTGGCTGGGCAGGCCGGCGATCAACAGGGTGCGCTTCTCGGCGGCGACCGCGGAGTGGGCGACGAGGAGGCCGCCCAGCAGAACGGCGGCGAAGTGGGGAAGGATCAGGGAGGGGCGCATGGCGGGGAGCAGCGGGTGGGTTGTTGCGGAATTGGGCGGCGTGGCAACCGCGAACGGAGGCCGACGGGGAAAAAGCAAGGCCCCGCACCGGTGAAGGTGCGGGGCCGGCGGGTGGCGGGGCGCCGGGAAGGCGCGCCCGCGACCGGAGTGGAGCGGGGTTACTTCCGGGCGGCCTTCGCCTCGGCGATCGCGGCCTGGGCGGCGGCGAGCCGGGCAACCGGGACGCGGAAGGGCGAGCACGACACGTAGTTCAGGCCGAGCTTGTGGCAGAACTTGACCGAGTCGGGATCGCCGCCGTGTTCGCCGCAGATGCCAATCTTGAGGTCCGGCCGGGTGGCGCGGCCCTTTTGGACGGCGATCTGCATCAACTGGCCAACGCCGCTCTGATCGATCGTGGCGAAGGGGTTCTTCTTCACGATCTCGAGCTCGGCGTACTGCGGCAGGAAGGAGCCGGAGTCGTCGCGCGACATGCCGAGGCAGGTCTGCGTGAGGTCGTTCGTCCCGAAGCTGAAGAACTGCGCGGTCTGCGCAACCTCGTCGGCGGTGAGGGCGCCGCGCGGGATCTCGATCATGGTGCCGACCGAGTAGTTCAGCTTCACCTTCCGCTCGGCCTGGACCTCGCGGGCCACGCGGTGGACGATTTCGACCTGCAGATCGAGCTCCTTCTTGAAGCCGACCAGCGGGATCATGACCTCGGGTTTCACCTTGATGCCCTCCTTCTGGACGATCGCGGCGGCTTCGAACACCGCGCGGCTCTGCATCTCGGAGATCTCGGGATAGCCGATGCCGAGGCGGCAGCCGCGGAAGCCGAGCATGGGATTGAACTCGTGAAGCTGGTGCACGCGCGCCTCAATCCGCTCGACGGGCAGGCCGATCTTCTTGGCGAGGTCGGCCTGCTGGTCCTTGGTGTGCGGGAGGAATTCGTGCAGCGGCGGGTCGAGGAACCGGATGGTGACCGGGAATCCCTTCAGGGCGCGGAAGATGCCGGCGAAGTCCTCGCGCTGGAACGGCAGGAGCTTGGCGAGAGCAGCCTTCCGATCCGCGATGGTCTCGGCGAGGATCATTTCACGCATGGCGTCGATGCGGTCGCCCTCGAAGAACATGTGCTCCGTGCGGCAGAGACCGATGCCGGTCGCGCCGAAGGCCATGGCGTTTTCCGCTTGGGCGGGCGAGTCGGCGTTGGTCCACACCTGCAGGCGGCTGGCCTTGGCGCACCACTTCATGAGCTGCTGGAAGCTCCGGCACTTCTCGGTGGCGAGCGCGGCCTTGTCGCCGTCGATCAGGCCCGAGATGATCTCGGATGGGGCGGCCTTGAGCTGGCCGGCGTAGACCTTGCCCGCCGTGCCGTCGATCGACATCCAGTCGCCTTCCTTGTAGGTCTTGCCGGCCACGGTGACGGTGCGGGCCTGGTAATCGACCTCAAGGGCGGCGGCGCCGCAGACGCAGACCTTGCCCATCTGGCGAGCCACGAGGGCGGCGTGCGAGGACACGCCGCCGCGCGCGGTGAGGATGCCCTCGGCGGCGATCATGCCGCGCAGATCTTCGGGTGAGGTTTCGACGCGGACGAGGAGGACCTTTTCACCCTTTTCGGCGGCAATGACGGCGCGCTCCGCGTTGAGGTAGATGCGGCCGCTGGCGGCGCCCGGGCCGGCGGGCAGGCCGGTGGCGATGACCTCGGTTTTCTTGACGTCGGTGGCATCGAACACCGGCGCGAGCAACTGGTCGAGTTGGTCGGCCGGGTTGCGCATCACGGCGGTCTCCCAGTCGATCAGCTTCTCCTTGCACATGTCCATGGAGAACTTCAGCGCCGCCATGGCGGTGCGTTTGCCGTTCCGCGTCTGGAGCATGTAGACGACCTTGTCCTGGATCGTGAACTCGAAGTCCTGCACGTCCTTGAAGTGCTTCTCCAGCACGCCGCGGATCCGCTCCAGTTCGTGGTAGGCTTCCGGGAGGTGGTTCTTGAGCTGCGCGACCGGCTCGGGGGTGCGCACGCCGGCGACGACGTCCTCGCCCTGGGCGTTGATCAGGAACTCGCCGTAGAACTCCTTGACGCCATTGGCCGGGTTGCGGGTGAAGGCCACGCCGGAGCCGGAGTTTTCTCCGGTGTTGCCGTACACCATGGCCTGCACGTTGACGGCGGTGCCCCACTCGGAGGGGATGTTGTACTTGCGGCGATACACGATCGCGCGGTCGTTCATCCAGGAGCCGAACACCGCGCCGACCGCGCCCATGAGCTGATCCTTCGGGCTGGCGGGGAAGGCCTTGCCGGCACGGTCCTTGACCAGCGCCTTGAAGCGCACGACCAGTTCCTTCAGGTCGTCGACCGACAGCTTGGTGTCCTCGATGTCGTGGTTGCCATAGCGCTCGTCCTTGAGGTGACCGATCACGGTCTCGAACGGCTCATGATCCTCGTCGGGCCGCTTCTGCACGCCGAGCACGACGTCGCCGTACATCTGCACGAAGCGGCGATAGCAGTCCCAGGCGAAGCGCGGATTGTTGGTCTTGCGGGAGAGCGCCTCGACCGTCTGATCATTGAGGCCGAGGTTGAGAATTGTATCCATCATGCCCGGCATCGAGTCGCGGGCGCCGGAGCGGACGGACACCAGTAGCGGGTTCTGGAGATCGCCGAACTTCATCCCGGTCTGCGCTTCGATCGACTTGATGCCGGCGTCGATCTGGGCTTGGAGCACGGACGGATACGAGCGTTTGTTGGCGTAGTAGTAGGTGCAGACCTCGGTGGTGATGATGAATCCCGGGGGCACGGGCAGCCCGATGCGGCACATCTCGGCGAGATTGGCTCCTTTGCCGCCGAGTAGCGGCTTCATGGAGCCATTGCCGTCAGTCTTCTTACCGAACAGATAGACGTACTTCGGCGCCTTGGGCGTGGCGGATTGCTTGGCAGGTTTGCTGGCTTTCTTTTTTGCGGCCATAGGAGGATGGAGGGTGGATGAAAAACGACGCTGCGCGTGCGAACGCTTAGGGGGTGAGCGAATAGGGCGGGGAGTGGGGGTGTCAACGATGCAGGCGGGAGAATCGGGCTCGAAAGGTGTGATTGCGGCGACTTTTCACATCGCGCTTCCGTTTTCGGAAAAACCTCCCACCATCGACCCTCCTTTTGACCGTGAGCCAACCCGAGAACCAGTCCGAGGACCCCTATGTGCCGGCCGAGGCGCTGCCTTCGCCGCGCGAGAAACCGATGGGTTTTTGGGAACACCTCGAGGAACTGCGCGGCGTCCTGATCAAGAGCCTGGTCGCGTTTGTCATCTGTGCCGTGCTCGTCGGCTACTTCGCGACCGAGTTCATGGAAAAGCTCAAGTGGCCGTTGCTCTATGTGAGCAGGGAGTATCCCGATTTCGACACCAACCTCGGCACGCTCTCGATCATGGAGGTGTTCACCATGATCATCCAGCTCTGCGTGTTTGGCGGGCTGCTCCTGGCGGGACCGTTCATTCTTTATTTTATCGGGCAGTTTGTGGCCCCGGCTCTCACCGAGAAGGAGATGAAGGCGGTCAAGCCGATGTGTGCGTCCGCGTTGTTCCTCTTTCTGCTCGGTTCGGCCTTCAGCTTTTTCCTGCTCATGCCGAGCACGGTGCGCATCGCCATCGAGCTGAACCAGGCTTTCGGGCTCGAGACGCGCTGGACGGC
>CAZDGC010000167.1:0-10303 GCA_964504885.1 uncultured Opitutus sp. | reverse complement strand
TAGCTCACCTGGAACTCGGAACAAGTAAACGTGGCTCCGTCCTAGGCGATGCACAACGGTTGGACCTCACTGGCGGATCGTTCTTCGGCACCGAAGACCCTCGGCGCCAGCTGGCGCCGGGTCGGGCGGGAGCGGTGCCCAGGTCCGCTGCGCTTGAACGCCTCCACTCCCCGTGGGGAGTAATGCTGCATTACTCCCTATGAATAGTAACTTGCTATTACTCCCTAAAGGCAGTAAGGGGCGGTGCATGGATTATCCCGTCACCACCTCGCGACAGCTCCAAACCGTGCTGCGGGCGTTGCGTCAAACCCGGGGCCTCAGCCAGACTCAGGCCGGCTTGCGCTTGGGCGTCAGCCAGAAGCGCTTGGCGCGGATTGAGGCCAAGCCTGGCGTAACGGGCTTTGACCAGATCGCCCGGTTGGTCTCGGCGTTGGGCGGCCGCCTGGTGATCAGCACGCCGGACGACCGACCCAAGCCCGGAGTCGGGGCCAAGGCAGCGGCCCGGACGAACTCGTGGTAGCGCTATCCATCATGCCGGCGATTCCTTCCCTCGCGGTGTGGATGAATGGTGTGCGCGTTGGCACCTGGACGCGGGTTCGGCGCGTGGACGTTTTCACTTACGAGCCGGCGTGGATCGAATCCGCCGCGGCCCGGGTAATTTCCCTGTCCCTGCCGTTTCTTCCGGGCAACGCGGCGCACAAGGGTGACGTGGTCGCCCATTATTTTGAGAACCTCCTGCCGGACAGCGATGCGATCCGCGCGCGGCTTCAGTCCCGGTTTGCGACCGCTTCGACGGATGCGTTCGACTTGCTGACGGCCATCGGTCGCGACTGCGTGGGCGCGATCCAGTTGCTGCCGGAGGGAGAACCGCCCATTGGGTTCGACCGGATTGAGGCTGAGACGCTGACCGAGTCCGGTGTGGCACAGATGATCGACGCCGCCCTCTCGGGCGGGCGGGTGCTGGGCCAGAAGGAACCGGATGGTTTTCGGATCTCCATCGCGGGGGCTCAGGAAAAGACGGCGCTGCTCGTTCATCGCGGGCGGTGGTGCCGCCCGTTGGGTGCGACCCCGACGACGCATATCCTGAAGCTTCCGCTCGGGCTCGTTGGCAACTTGCAGGCGGACATGAAGGATTCGGTGGAGAACGAGTGGCTTTGTTCGCGTCTCATGCAGGCGTTCGGGTTGGAAACCGCGCACTGCGAGATCGCGGAATTCGGACGCCACAAGGTGCTCGTGGTTCACCGCTTTGACCGGGCGCTCGTGGAACGGCGATGGATCGCGCGGCGGCCGCAGGAGGATTTCTGCCAGGCGTTGGGGGTGGCCGCATCGCGTAAATACGAAGCGGAGGGCGGTCCGGGCATGCGCGACATTTTGCGGGTGCTGGATGGCAGTGCCCGCGCGGAGGCGGACAAGCGGGCGTTCGTGAAGGCGCAGATCGTGTTCTGGTTGCTCGCGGCGACCGACGGCCATGCCAAGAACTATTCGATCTTTCACGAGCGCGGGGGCACGTATCGGCTGACGCCCTTCTATGACGTCCTGTCGGCGTGGCCGATCATCGGTCGCGGCGCGAACCTGCTCGATGTCCGCAAGGCGAAGCTGGCGTTGGCTGTGCGCAGCAGGAATGCGCACTGGAAACTGACGGAGATCAAGACGCGGCATTGGGACGCGGTGACGCGGGACGCCGGGTTGGGAGAGGCGAAGGACTTGCTCGCGGAAACGGCCGGCCAAGTCGGTAAGGTCATTGCCGAGGTCGCGCCCCAGCTTCCGCGTGGGTTTCCCGCGCGCGTGGCGGACCGGATCTTCTCTGGATTGCAGGGCGCGGCCCGGCAGGTCACCGATTCGGTCTAAAGTGACTTGCGAGTGCGTGAGTGATCTTCGCTTGAATCATCCGTGAGTTGCGCGAGGCTGACCTCTACGATCCAACCGAGAACATCGCGGACATCCTGGGCGCTATCTCACGCGCCAAGGACGAGGTGGTCGACGAGCACGAATATGCCCGGCTCGCCGATGCCATGTTTCAGAAGGCGGCAACAGAGGAGGAACGGTTGAGGTCGCGGGCAACTGATCGGCAGCGAGTGCGACATCAACCGAGCAGTGAGCGGTGACCGACGGCATACGTCTATGGGCGGTGGGGGACTTGATCGGGAGTGCCTGTTGTATTTCTCGAAGATTTCGGAATGGGCGCACGCGCACATTCCGCATCTGTGGCCGGCAAAGTTTCGCGACGATTTGCGGGATCCCAACAAGCACCTGAACACGTTGGCCGAGGTCTGGTGGCTAGCTCGGTGCATCGGGGCGGATTTCCGGACGGCCGAGTACAATGTGCCGGTCGATCCAGCCCAGCCGAAGGGCAAAAACTTCGACTGGCGCGTGAAACTGTCCGGCGGTGTCACCTCGAACCTGGAGGTAAAGCGCCGACTCGGTGACATGGCTCGCGCCATCGACGTGCCTAGATTCAAATGGAAGACAGTCTTCGATCACCTCACCAAATTTCCGCCGCTGCACCGCCCGATAGGCTGAACGTGGGATGCATTCGTTTGTTTGGCTCGATCTCCCGCGACGTCGTCCTTTCTGCCAAGCAGTGGCCCGAGGCGAATCCGCTCGTTTCGGCTTTGGCGTTTCATGCCCCGACGCCCAAGAACGGCGAATCGTTCGTCATCATTGCCCAGCCGGATTTGGGCTGCCTCGGGCATTTTCTCTCGCCGCCAGACCACGAGGATGAAACCTACATCGCGCCATTCTGGTTCGCGCGGGATGTCCCGGGACCAAATCTCCCTCGCGTCACTTGAGGCGAAATCCGTGAGGCGATCAGGCGAGTCGCGTGCCGGTTAGTGCCGGGGCCTATGTGGCATTTCGCTCTAGTCGGCGCCGATTCGGTGCAGCGTAGTTGAAGAGCCGAAATCCTCGCTCACCTACATCAGACTGAACATCCCAGCGGCTTGCCCGCCTCGTGCCGCTTGTCCTCGGTCAACCCGGAGACATCACCCTGGCCCCGATGGTGTGGCTCGACCCACGCGAGAGCGAAGCGCGCGCCCGCGACGCCACCTGACCGCGGGCCGTGCTGCCGGCGGGCGAGTGGGAGGCGGCCCGCCGCCGGGTGCGCGGGGCCGACGACGCCGTCGCGCCAGCGGGCGACAACCTGACGCGCTGAGACGCGGGCGGCGCACCCGGTGGCGTCTCCGCCGATCCCGCCCGCCGCCGCGCGGTGAAATTTCGTGGAAGTTGACTGGCCTTCGCCGGCGCCCCCGGCCTTGATCGCCGGACCCTCGTCATGAAAACACCGGCCCTTTTCCTGTCTCTCCGTTTCCTGCTCCTGGTGCTGGCTTCGTCGGCCGTCGCCGCACTGTCGGCGGCCGAGCGCCGCCCGAACTTCGTGATCATCATCGCGGACGACCTCGGCTACGGCGACGTCTCGTGCTACGGCGCAACCGCCTTCTCCACCCCCCACATCGATCGCCTCGCCGCGGAGGGCGTGCGTTTCACCAGCGGCTATTGCTCCGCGTCCACCTGCACGCCCACGCGCTATTCGCTGATGAGCGGCGCCTATGCATTCCGCCGCAAGGGCACCGGCATCGCGCCGCCGAACGGCAAGCTCGTGGTTCCGACCGACGTTCTGACGCTGCCCAAGGCGCTCCAGGCGGCCGGGTATCGCACGGCCGCGATCGGCAAGTGGCACCTCGGCCTCGGCGGCGAGGCGGGCCCCGATTGGAACGGCGAGATCAAGCCCGGCCCGCGGGAAATCGGTTTCGATTACCACTTCCTCCTGCCCACCACCAACGATCGCGTTCCCCAGGTTTATGTGGAAAATTCCCGGGTGCTAAACCTCGACCCGCGCGATCCGTTGTGGGTCGGCGACAAGAAGCCCTCCGAGGACCACCCGACCGGCATCACCCACCGCCAGACCCTGAAGATGGACTGGTCCCACGGGCACAACGGGACGATCCACAACGGCATCAGCCGGATCGGCTTCTACACCGGCGGGCACGCCGCGCGCTTCCGCGACGAGGATCTCGGCGACAAGTGGGTCGAGAAATCCGTGGCCTGGCTCGAGGCCAATCGCGACCGGCCCTTCCTGCTCTACTTCGCCTCGCACGACATCCACGTGCCGCGCATGCCGCACGAGCGTTTCCAGGGCAAGTCCGGGCTCGGTTTCCGTGGCGACACCATCCTGGAGTTCGACTGGAGTGTCGGCGAGCTGATGAAGGCGCTCGACCGCCTGGGCCTCGCCGAAAACACCATCGTCGTGCTCTGCTCGGACAACGGGCCGGTGATGGACGACGGCTACAAGGACGAGGCGCTGGAGAAACTCGGGCGGCACCGCGCCGCCGGGCCGTATCGCGGCGGCAAGTACAGCGTCTACGAAGGCGGCACGCGCACGCCGTTCATCGTGCGCTGGAAGGGGCGGATCCAGCCCGGGCTTTCCGACGAGGTCGTTTGCACGATTGATCTGCCGATGAGCTTTGCCGCCCTCGCCGGCGCCCGGGTGCCGGCGGACGCCTTCCCGGACAGCTTCGACGTGTCGCGGGCGCTGCTCGGGGAGCGGGGCGCCCGGGGCCGCGAGCACCTGGTGCAACAGGACAACGGCCAGGCGGGGAACTACGGCTTCCGCGTCGGCTCCTGGAAGCTCGTCCGCCACGACTCGCGCTCGGCGCGCAATGTCGTCGTCGAGCAGCAACTGGCCAACACCAGGGTGCCGCAGTTCCAGCTCTTCGATCTCGCGCAGGATCCCGGTGAGACGAAGGACGTGCTGGCGCAACATCCCGGGGAGGCGGAGCGCCTGAAGGCCCGCCTGGCCGAAATCATCGCCGCCGGCCGCAGCCGCTTGTGAAAGGGTTGCCATGAAGACATCGACCTTCCTCTCGGGGCTGATCCTGCTCGTCGCGGTCGGGGCGGGGCCGGTGGCCGCCGCCGCGGCGCGTCCCGACCTCGTGGTGTTCCTGACCGACGACCACAGCCAGCTCGATCTCACGCCTTATGGCGGTGCCGGCATCCGCACGCCGCACATGCAGCGCCTGGCCGGCGCGGGCATGACTTTCACGCGCGCCTATGTGGCGTCGCCGAGTTGCGCCCCGAGCCGGGCCGCGTTGCTCACGGCCCTGATGCCCGCGCGCAACGGGGCGGAGGCCAACCACGCGAAGCCGCGGGCCGAACTGAAGAAGTGGCCGGCGTACTTCCAGGAACTCGGCTACGAGGTGGTGGCGTTTGGCAAGGTGTCGCATTACCGCCACACCGGCGATTACGGCTTCGACCATTTCGCGCATGACAGCTTTCACGACCACGCGGGGATTCCGGCGGCGGTGGAGTTCCTGCGGAAGCGTCCGCGCTCCGGGGCGAAGCCGCTGTGCCTGATGGTGGGCAGCAACTGGCCGCATGTGCCCTGGCCGGAGAAGAACCTCGGCTACGATCCGGCGGCGCTGCCTTTGCCGGCCGGCAGTGTCGACACCCCGGCGACGCGGGAGTGGCGGGCGCGTTACGCGGCGGCGGTGACCAAGGCGGACGACGATCTCGGGGCGGTGTACGATGCGGTGCGTGCCCACCTGCCGCGGGAGACCCTCTTCCTCTTCAGCGCCGACCACGGCGCCCAGTGGCCATTCGCCAAGTGGAACCTGTACGAGTCCGGCGTGTGCGTGCCGCTGCTGGTGGCCTGGCCGGGGCGGATCCGCGCCGGCGCGCGCAGCGACGCGATGGTGAGCTGGATCGATTTCCTGCCGACCCTGATCGAGGCGGCCGGCGGGAATGCGCCCGCGGGACTCGACGGGCGGTCCTTCCTGCCGGTGTTGCGGGAGGCGGCGAACAACCACCGCGATCGCATCTTCACGACACACGCGAACGACAACCGCATGAATGTGTATCCATCGCGCGCGGTGCGCGACGGTCAGTGGAAGTACATCCGCAACCTGCATCCCGAATTTGCCTTCACCACCCACATCGATCTGGTGGCGGGCGCGCTCGGCCAGCGGGCGTTCTTTGCGACCTGGGAGGAGGCGGCGAAGACTGATCCGCGGGCGGCGGCCATCGTGAGGCGCTACCATGCTCGTCCGGCGGAGGAACTGTACGATCTCGCCACCGATCCCCACGAACAGCGCAACCTCGCCGCCGAACCGTCGCAGGCCGGCCGCCTGCGGGCGCTGCGCGGCGAACTCGATGCCTGGATGAAGGCGCAGGGCGACACCCAACCCGTGCTCGCGGAGCCGCGACTGCTCAGCGACCCCAAAGCCTGGGGCCCGGGCGGGGCGATCGATGGCAGCGCGAAACAGGCTTCAAAGAAGAAGAAGTCGAAGTAGGAGGGCGTCGATTCAGCCGAGCCTCCGACGGGCGTCGCTCGGCCGCCGCCGGGCCATCCCGTACCCAAAAAAGAAATACTCAAGTCTCCGCCCCCCGCCGCGAACCGCACGGCCCTGAGCAGCCCGGCGGGGGTGTCCGGCTCGTCGCCGGAAAGAAACCGCAGACCGCCCCCAGCGTGATTCCCCCCCTCCCGACGCGCTGCTAGCGGTGCGCCCAAATCCAGGCGGCCGCATGCAGGGTCGCGCAGGCGGCAAGCGCCGCCGCGTAGTCATCGGCCATCACGCCCCACCCGCCCGGCAGTCGTTGCAGGCGCGCAATACCCAGCGGCTTCACGATGTCGAAGAACCGGAACAGCGCGAACCCGCCCGCCAGCACCACCCAGTCCGGGGGCTGGCCCGCCAGCGCCCGCCAGCCCAGAAAGCACAGCGGCATGGCGAGGAACTCGTCGAGGATCACCTTGCCCGGATCCTTCTCCCGCAGCCGCACCTCCGCCTCGCCACACAGCCCCACGGCCAGATAGCCAAGGACCGCGCCCGCCACCAGCACCGCCCCCGGACTCGCCCGCGAAAAGACCACGAGAAACCAGAGCATCCCGGCCAGCGAACCCCAGGTTCCCGGCGCGGGGAACCGGCGGCCGAGCGGCCCCAGCGTGGCACACCCGAGCACGATGACATCCGGCAGCACCCGGGGCCAGCGCGGCGGCGACAGCGGCATGGCAGGCGGCGGCCGGGCGGTTCAGTTGGTCAGCACGTGACCGTGCCGCCGGAGATACGTCAGCCCCGAGGTGACCGTCAGCACCGCCGAAAGGGCAAACAACAGCATCCCCACCAGCCGCACGCCCCGCACCCAGTCGCGATCGTGTCCGGCGAACAACTCCGGAAAATCCTGCGCCAGCATGCGCGCCCCCATCAGCCAGCCGATGGCATTGAGCTGCACGAAGGTCTTCACCTTGCCCCCCGCATCCGCCTCCACCACCTGCCCCTTGACGGCCGCCGCCATCCGCAGGCCGGAAATCGCGAATTCGCGGCAGAGGATGCAGAGGAGCAGCAGCATCGCCGCCAGGTTGTAGCCGGCGAAGTAGTCGCCGTTCACCAGCGCGATCATCATCCCGATCACGAGCACCTTATCGATCACGCTGTCCATGAACCTTCCGAACGCCGATACCACGCCCATCTGCCGCGCCAGCTTGCCATCGAGCCAGTCCGTGAGCGCCGCCGCGATGAAGAGCCAGAACGCCAGGGTGGCCGACCACTGAAACCGGGCGTACATCAACCCGACCACGATGAACATCAGCGGCACTCGCGAGACGGTCAGGATATTCGGCAGGTTCATCGGCGCAGACCATCGCAATCGCCGGACCCGCCCGTGAACGCAAGCGCTCAGAGTACGATCTTGATCCCGCGACGCAGGTAGGTGGGCACGTCGAGATCCTGGCCGTCGAAGAGATTGCGATCCGTCTTCTCAAAATGCCCGCGCCTCTCGATCTCGCCAAAGCCAAACTCCTCCTGCGAGGCGAGCGGCAGGTCGGCCGTGGGCTTCGCCGCCTTCTCCCCCTCTCCGCGCGCCGTTGCCGCGGCCGCCGCCGGCTCGCCCCGCCCCGGCACCGGCGACCCGGCACGGCTTCGCGCCGCCGGAATCACCGGGCGGCGGGCCGGCAGCGCCCGCCCGCCGAGATCACTCGTGCCGATGACGCACACCTCCACGCGCCCCGCGAGATTCTCGTCGATCACCGCGCCCATGATGACGTGCGAGTCGCGGCCGAACTGATCGGTGATCGCGGTCATGATTTCATTCACCTTGGGCAGGGTCAGATCCGGGCCGCCGAGGATGTTGACAAGGAGGCGATCCGCCCGCCGGGCGAAATCCGGGGTGTGCAGGAGCGGGCAGAGCTTGAGGCTGGCGATCGCCTCGCCGACCGCGTTTTCCCCGGCCCCTTCGCCGAGCCCGAACAGGGTCTTGGCCCCGCGCTGCTGGAAGGCCTGGCGCAGGGTCGCGAAGTCGAGGTTGATCAACCCGGTCTTGAACAGCATCGACCAGATCGACTTCACGCCGCGTCCGATCCACTCGTCCGCCCGCGCAAACGAATCGAGCACGGTCTCGTTGTCCGCCGCCTCCTGCAGCAGCACGTCGTTGGGCAGCGGAATCACCGCCTCGCACACCGCGCGCAGGGCGCGCAACCCCTCCTCGGCCTGTTTCAGCCGGCGTCCGCCCTCGAAACTGAAAGGCAGGGTGACAAACGCGATCACCAGCGCGCCGGCCTCCGCGGCAATCTCCGCCACCACCGGCGACGCGCCGCTGCCGGTGCCCCCGCCCATTCCGGTCACCAGGAAAACCAGATCGCAGTCCTTCACCACCGCGGCGATCTTCTCGCGGTCCGCCTCCGCCGCTTCGCGGCCCCGTTCGGGATCGCCGCCCGCCCCCAGCCCGCGGGTGACGCCCATGCCGATCAGCACCTTGTCCTGCACCGGCGAGCTCGCGAGCGCCTGGTAGTCGGTGTTGATCACCGCCAACTGCAGGCGCTCGAGGTTCTCCATCTTCAGACGGTCGACGGCGTTGGCGCCGGCACCGCCGACGCCGATCAGCTTGATCGCGATGTTGCGGTCGGTGAGCAGGGCGTGTTCGAGGGGAAGTTCGTGGAGATTCATGGGAGGCGGCGCCGCGGCGGGGCTGGAGGGGTTCAGCGCGCGAAGAGGCGCTTCATGCCGGAAAGAAAACCTCCGCCGCGGCGGGCGGGCGCGGCGCCGTCGGCCTGCGCGCTCACCCCGTAGTAGAGCAGGCCGAGGGCGGTATGGTATCCCGGATCGCGCAGGTGTTCGCTCACCCACGTCGGCGCCTCGCCGAGGTGGGCGGGGACGCCGAAGACGCGGGCCGCCACGGAGGCGAGGCCGGGCAGCTTCGCCGCACCGCCGGTCAGCACCACGCCGGCGGCACAGGTCTCCGGCGCGAACGCCGTGCCCAGCTTTTTCTTCACCACCTCGAACAGCTCCCAGACGCGTGCGGCGGTGATCTGTTCGATGGCCTGCTGCGGAAACTGGCGGTCGCCGATGGCAAAGGTTCCGTCGAGCCAGACCTTGGCCGCCCGATCCTTCGTCTGCACATCGGCCCTGCCGTAACGCAGCTTGAGCTTCTCGGCCTGCCCTTCGGTCAGGCGCAGGCCGATGCTGAGGTCGTTGGTGAGGTGCGCGCCACCCACCGGAACCACCCCGGTGGTGTGGGCCGCTCCGTCGCGATACAGCGCATAGTCCGTCGTGCCCCCGCCGAGATCGATCACCAGCACCCCGTGCTGACGCTCCTCCAGCGTCGTCACCATGTGGCCCGACGCCAGGCTGGAAAGCACCAGTTCGCGCACCTCGAGATTGAAGCCGCGGATCACATGGATGGTGTCTGCCAGCCGCTGCTCCTGCCCATGCACCGTCCAGTAGCCGACCTCGAGCTTCTGGCCGACGAGGCCATCGGGGCTGCCGGGCACGAGGCGGCCGTCAACCCGGAACGGACGTCGGATGTGATGCACCACCATGCGGCCGGCGGGCAGTTCCTTCCACTTGGCAAGATCGCAGACCGTGCGCACATCGCCGTGGTCGATCATGTTGTCGGACGCCTTCACGTTGACCGCGGCCTCGTTGTAGAAGCCCTCGAGGTGGCCGCCGGTCTGGGCCAGGAACACGTGGTCAATCCGCTCCCCGGCCTCCCGTTCCGCCTGCTCCAGGGCGCTGTGGGTGCTGTCGCTGGCCGCGCGATAATCGGCGACCGCGCCCTTGATGACGCCATGCGACGAGCACTCGCCGCGGCCGATGATGGCGAGTTCCCGGCCGGTGTATTCGCCGATCAGGACGGTGATCTTCGAGGTGCCGATTTCAACGGCGCCGATGTAGGAGGTGCGGGAGCTCACGGTGGGTTAACGCTGCAGGACGGAAGGCAGGAGGGAGAATGAAGCCGGGGGGGCCGCCGGCGCGCCCGCCGGGGCCGGCGCATCGCCGGACGGTTCGACGGGAGGCTCGATCGTCACCGGCACGTTGCG
>CAZDGC010000166.1:0-10381 GCA_964504885.1 uncultured Opitutus sp. | reverse complement strand
CGCCACCGTATCAGCCGCCGTCACAGACGTCACCACGTCCAAGTTGAACGCTTACCTGTATCCGGCCTTTTAGCGCGTGACGGCGGCCGGGCGGGTGGGTTCGCTCGCCGGCGATGAACCCGCTTCTCCGCGCCCTTGCCTTCCGCGCCGCGCTCTCCGTCTTCATCGCGTCCGCCACCTTCGCCGCCACCCCGTCGCCAGCGCCCCGTCCGGCCTCAGCGGCTGCCGCCGGGTTCGATCTCGCGCGGCTGCAGCGGCTCGACGCCGTCATCCAGGACCACGTCGATCGCCAGCAAATCGCCGGGGCGGTGATGTACCTCGCCCGCGAGGGGCAGACGGCCCACCTGCGCGCCTATGGCAAGCAGGATCGCGAGGCGAACAAACCGATGGCCGTGGATGCGATCTTCCGCATCGCCTCGATGAGCAAGGCCGTGACCTCGATTGCCGTCATGATGCTCTACGAGGAGGGGAAGTTCCTGCTCCACGATCCCATCGAGCGGTACCTCCCGGCCTTCCGCCACGGCGTCGTCGCCGTCCCGCCGCCGCCCGGCGCGCCCGCGGGCACGAAATACGTGACCGAAAGGGTGCGCCGGCCGATTCAGATCCGCGATCTGCTCACGCACACCGCCGGCCTGACCTACGGCGACGGCTTCGCGGTCGAGCAATACAAGGCGGCGAAGCTCCATGGGTGGTATTTCGCCGACAAGGACGAGACGCTGGCCGAGGCGATCGACCGGCTCGGCCGGCTGCCGCTGCACGCGCACCCGGGCGAGGTTTACCAGTACGGGTTCTCCACCGACGTGCTCGGCCGGCTCGTCGAGGTGGCCTCGGGTCTGCCGCTGGATCGCTTTTTCCAGGAGCGGATTTTCGGGCCGCTCAAGATGGTGGACTCGTGTTTCTTCCTGCCGCCGGCGAAGGAGCCGCGGCTGGCGAAGGTTTACGGACTGGAGAAGGGAAAGCTGGTCCCCGGGGATCCGGGCCACTACGTGCAGGGCCCGCGGAAGTGTTTCTCGGGCGGGGCGGGGCTGCTGTCGACGACCCGCGACTACGCGCGCCTGCTGCAGATGTTGCTCAATCAGGGCGAACTGGACGGCGTGCGCCTGCTGAGCCGCAAGTCGGTCGAGCTGATGTCAGCCAACCACACCGGCGACAAGTATCGCCGTGACACGCCCGCCTTCGGGCTCGGCTTCTGGGTCAACACCGACCTCGGCTATTTCGGCGAACTCGGCAGCGAGGGTGCGTATGGCTGGGGCAGCGCGTATTTCCCGCAGTACCTGGTCGATCCGCGGGAGCGGGTCGTGGCGCTGTTCATGACGCAGCACCGGCCCTCGGGCGGCAGCGACCTCAATCAGAAGTGGAAGGTGCTGATGTACCAGGCGCTGAAGTGACGGGCGGCGGTGCCCTCAGCGGGAGCCGGGCCGGGTCGCGCGGTGGAGCTGCCAGGAGTTCCAGAGGTTGTGCCAGACGACGTAGAAGGTCGGGCCGAGCGCGACCAGCGGGCTGGTGTAGGCAAGCGCGAGGTAGATGGTGAAGGTGGTGTTCTTCTGGCCGAGCGACTGGCTGGCCTCGCGGGGGAAGGTGCGCCCGCCGATGAGGCGCCCGGTGGCGAAACTCGCCACACAGAGCGCGAGCGAGGCGGCGGCGATCTTCAGGAGCGTCGGCGTCGGCGTGTCGCCCTGGCCGCGGATGAAGTCGGAGGCGTTGGAAGTGATGAGGAAGATTGCCGTGATCCAGAGCCCGAAGGAAAGGTTGCGCAGGCGGCGCGGCCAGTCCGCGGCCGGCGGGTGCGCCCAGCGGATGGCGTAAGCGACCGCCATGGGAATGAACACGACGGTGCCGACGCTGGCCGAGACCTGGGCGAATGCCTCCGGCGTGGCCCGCCCGAGCACCACCGGCAGCATCAACGGCATCAGGGCCGCGATGATGACGTTGGTGAGCAGGAAGGAGGCGACCACGTAGGCGACGTGACCGTGCAGGAAGCTGATGATCACCGGGGCGGCGATGGCGGTCGGCGTGATTCCGCAGAAGAACATCGCCAGCGCGACGTCGCGCCCGCCGACGAGCCAGCCCGCGCCCCAGCCCGCGAAGCCAAACGCCAAGTTGGTCGCGAGCAGAACCAGGTGGCTGCGGTGCAGGGCCGACCGCGAGAGCCGCGTCTGCAGGAAGACGAGAAACAGCATCGCCATCACGAGCCAACGGATGAGCCAGGCGAGCCCGTGCGCCTGGGGAATGAGTGCCCCGAGGGCGATGGCGGAGAGGATGGCGGCGGTGCGGACGAAACCGGTCACGAGGAAAGGTCGCTCACGCAACACGCCGCGCGCGTGCGACGCAATGGCGGAGGCGGGGTGGAAACGGGGAGCGCGGGCATGGGCGCAGTCCTGCCCGCGAACAGCGGACCATCGCCCGCCACACCGCGGACGATCGCCTGGCGGCGATACGTCTGTGCTCCCGGTTACGGCACCTCGTACACCTCGACCAGGGCGATGCCGGTGCCGCCGCCCACGCCGCTGACCTGCGCGGTGTAGCTGCCGGGCTGGAGCGTGGCCACGAGGGCCGCGTCGCGGCTGCCGGGGGTGAAGGCGAACGCTCCCACGCTGCCGAAGGTGGCGGCGGCGGCGGCATCCCAGTTGTCGTTCTCCGCGGTCCTGGTGGTGCCGCTATAGACTTCCAATCGGGGATCCGCGAGTACCCCGGTGACACCGAAGGCGCCGAGCGTGGGGCCGACGGCGCGCACCAGGACGCGCACGGCGGACTGGCCGCCGATCACGAAGCCGGCGATCAGGATGTTGTCGCCGGTTCCCACCTGGGTGCGCGCGGACACGTTGACCAGGCGCGGCGTGACGCTGGTGACGGAGCCGGCCGGGGTGGCGTCGTAGATTTCTGCGAGGGCGAGGCCGGTGCCGTTGTTCTTGCCGGCGATCTGGATGGAATAGGCACCGGCGGCGAGGGCGGAGCCGTAGAAGGCGGAGTCGCGGCTGCCCGCGGTGAAGGCGAAGGCCCCCAGGGAGGAAAACACCGCGCCGGCCGCGGCGTCCCAGTCGTCGTTCTGGGCGAGCTGGGTCTGACCCCGGAAGACGGTCATCACGGGATCGGCGAGGGCGCCTTCGATGCCAAACGCGCCGAGGGTGGGGCCGACGCCGCGGAGGAGCACGGCCTTGCTGCCGGTAGTGCCGGCGCCGCCCAAGGCTACGCCGACGATCAGGGTGTCTTCGTCGGTGCCGGCGTTGGTGCGGATGGACATGTTGACGATCCGGCCGCCCGTGCCCGGCGGCGGTCCGGCGGTGCCGGGATCGGCGGCACCGGGGCTGCCGTTGACAGCGGCGGAGGCGCGCCAGCCGGAGCGCTGCTGCCAGGCTGGTGGGGGCGCAGTGGCGGGGGCGACCGGGACGATCGAGTGGCCGCCGCCCGATGCGGTCGGGTACCAGGTCGGTTCGAAGCGGAAACGCAGGATATGCACCCGCCAGGGGGCGGGCAGGGAGAGGGCGAGCGTTTCGCCGGTGTTGTCGAGGGCGCCATTGTAGCCGCCGCGGGCCATCGCGCCGGCGGCCCCGGGGTAGCGCGAGAGAAAGGAGCTGCGGTCGTTGGCGACGACGAGGAACGCGCCGGGCGCGAGGATCGTGCCGGGATCGAACTCATGCACGATTCCGTTGGTGAAACGCACGCCGCCGAGGTCCAGAGGCACGGGGCCGACATTCTGCAGTTCGATGAACTCGTAGTCGCTGGAGTTGCTGGGCGCGGCCGGCTGGTACATCACCTCGGTGATGCGCAGGTGGTCGAGGAGGTTGCGGAAGGCGGGCGGGAGCGGGGTGTCGTTGGCGAAGCCTGGCGTCGGCACCGCGTAGGTGACCAGCGTCGGCCCTCCGTCGGGCGAGCGACCGCCGGAGCGATCGGGCTGCTGGGAGACGATCACCACGCGGTCGATCGTCTCGTTGTTGCTGCCGGCGAGGGTCAGGATCTCCTGGTCGCCATCGAGGCCGAAGACGAAGTCCGCGCCGTAGAGCGGCAGGAAGCCGCGCGCCTCGAGGAAGCTGAGCGGCGGAAAGACGAAGCGGTCGGGTCGCACCACGTCGTCGGTGAGGCGCACCCCTCCGATCGCGACGGGCTGGGAGGCGGGGTTGAAGAGCTCGATCATGTCGTGGTCGAGCAGATACGTGATCTTGCCGGCCCATTCGTTGAGGCGGACGGCGGCGGGCTCGGCGAGGGCGACGGGCGCGCCGTTGGCGGCGTTGGGGGTGGGATCGGTGAGGGCCCACACGTTGGCGCCGGCGCCGGTGCGCGAGACGGAGCGATCCGGCACCTGAAACCCGAACCCGATCGAGTCGAGGAGCACGCCGCCGTTGGCGGGGGTGTCGTGGAGGCGCACCTGGTCGCCCTCGGCGTCGAGCGCGAAGCCGGTGTGCAGGCCGGGGGCGGTGATCTCGGAGTCGGCCCAGACGACGAGGTAGCCGCCGGCGGGGAGGCTGGTGCCGGCAGGGAAGACGAACTTGCGCGGGGTCGCGGGATCGTCGGTCAGGCTGCGACCGCCGAGGTCGACGGCGGTGGCCCCGGCGTTGTGCAACTCGATCCAGTCGGGAAAGGTGCCGGCGTTGGCGAGGCGGGTGTTGGTGGCGATGACCTCGTTGATCCGCAGGGCCGGCGTGGCGGTGGCGGTCAGGGTGGCGTTGCTGGTGGGTGCGGCCGGCAGGGCGGCGGCGAAAGTCGCCGCGAGAATGGCGGGCGTGGTGGCACGGCGGAGACGGAGGAGCGACGGCATGGAGGCTGGTTTAGCGAATGCGGCGCGGGAGGCCAGCCCCGGGCATTGGGGGGCGGGGCGACCAGGCGAAGGGCGAGCGCTCACTCATCACCGCGAGCCCGGGCCCGCTCCCACTCAATTCGCGGCGGCCAGGCCGCGGCGCTTGAGCAGCGGGGCCACCGCGGGCTCGGCGCCGCGGAAGGCGCGGTACAGCTCCATCGCCTCCGCGCTGCCGCCGCGCGACAGCACCATCCGGCGGAGGCGGTCGCCGTTGGCACGGGTGAGGCCGCCAGTCTGCCTGAACCACTCGGCCGTGTCGGCGTCGAGCACCTCGGCCCAGAGGTAGGAGTAATACCCGGCCGAATACCCGCTGGAGAAAATGTGCGAGAAATAGGTGCTGCGGTAGCGCGGGGGCACGGGTTCGAAGTCGAAGCCCGCCCGGCGCAGCGCGGCGGCTTCGAAGGCCTCGACGCCGTCGGCGTCGGGCACGGCTCCGGGCTCCAGTTGATGCCAGGCCTGGTCGAGCACGGAGGCGGCGAGGTACTCGGTGGTGGCATAACCCTGGTTGAACTTGCCGGCGGCGAGCACCTTTTCCAGCAAGGCGGCGGGCATGGGTTCGCCGGTCCGGTGGTGCTTCGCGTAGTTTTTCAACACCTCGGGCCAGGTGGCCCACATCTCGTTCACCTGCGAGGGAAATTCGACGAAGTCGCGGGGCACGCTGGTGCCGCTGAAGCGCGGGTAACGCACCGAGGAGAACAGCCCGTGCAGGGCATGGCCGAACTCGTGGAAGAGCGTGGTGACCTGGTCGAAGTTCAGCAGGGTGGGCTGGCCGTCGGCGGGTTTCGGCACGTTGAGGTGGTTGCCGATGACCGGGCTGGTGCCGAGCAGGTGTGCCTGGCTGACGTAGGAGTTCATCCAGGCGCCGCCGCGCTTGGAAGGGCGGGCGTAGAAGTCGGTGAGGAAGATCGCGAACGGCGTGCCATCGGCCTCGCGCACCTCGTAGGCGCGGACCGTGGGTTCATAGACGGGCAGGTCGGGCCGTGGCTTGAAGGTGAGACCGAAGAGCCGGTTGGCGGCGTAGAACACGCCGTCGGTCAGCACGCGGTCGAGTTCGAGGTAGGGTTTGAGTTCGGCCTCGTCGAAGGCGAAGCGTTCGCGGCGGAGTTTTTCCGCATAGAAGCTCCAGTCCCAGGCGGCGAGGCGGAAGCCGCCACCCTCGCGATCGATGATGGCCTGCATCGCGGCGGCTTCGCGGCGGGCGTTGGCGACGGCGGCGGGCGTGAGATCGGCGAGGAGTTTGTTGACGGCGCCCGTGGTGCGCGCGGTCTGCTCCTCGAGGGAGTAGGCGGCGTGGTTGGGGTAACCGAGGAGGCGGGCGCGTTCGGCGCGCAGGCGGGCGAGGCGGGCGACGAGGGTGCGGTTGTCGAATTCGCCGCCGCGGGCGCCGCGGGCGAGGGAGGCGCGGTGAACGCGTTCGCGGAGCGGGCGGTGGCTGAGCGAGGTCAGCACGGGCTGGCCGCTGGTGTTGAGCAGACGGAGGGCATACTTGCCCGCCTGGCCCTCCGCCCGGGCGGCGGCCGCGGCGGCGGCAATCTCGGCGTCGGTCAGGCCGGCGAGTTCCTCGCGGCGGTCGACGATGACGGAGGAGGCGTTGGTCTCCTTGAGGACGTTCTGGGTGAACGTGGTCTGGAGGGTGGCGATTTCGGCGTTGAGGGTCCGCAGGCGGACCTGGTCGGCCGGGGCGAGGCGGGCGCCGGCGCGAACGAAGTCGTTGTGCGTGCGTTCGAGCAGGCGGCGGGACTCGGGGTCGAGCGCGAGCTGATCGCGCTGGCGGAAGAGTGCGTCGATCCGGGCGAAAAGGGCCGGATTGAGGCGGATGGCATCGGCGTGGGCGGCAAACTTCGGCGCCATCGCCTTTTCGACGGCGCGGAGGGTGTCGTTGCCGTGGGCGCCGGTGAGGTTCGAGAAGACGCTGCGCACCCGCGCGAGCAGGCGGCCGCTCTGCTCGAGGGCGACCAGGGTGTTGTCAAAGGAGGCCGGGGCCGGGTTGCCGGCGATGGCCGCGATCTCGGCCAGTTGCTCGATCATGCCATGTTCGAGGGCCGGCGCGAAATGCTCGTCCTTGATCCGGTCGAACGGCGGGTGGCCGAACGGAAGTGGGCTGGGCTGGAGCAGGGGATTGGCGTCGGTGGCGTCAGCGGGGCAGGCGGGGAGCACGGCGAGAAGAAGGAGGAGGGCGGAAGGACGGGTGAAACGGAAGTGCATGGACGTTTTCGCGAGGTGTACGGGAGTCGAGGAGGATTTCGCAAGGGTCCGGCCTGCGGACGGAGCGGGAGTTCATCCGGGCAATGGGCGGTAGTAGCCGGCCTTTTTTCGGTGGCAGGGCTGGCTGCGGGTCCGGCTGGACGAAACGGCCGGGTTGAGCAGGGTACCGCATGCAACTGCACGGTTTTCACCATCTCACCGCCGTCACGGCGGACGCGGCTCGCAACCACGCCTTTTACACGCAGACCCTGGGGCTGCGCCTGGTGAAGAAGACGGTGAACCAGGACGACGTGTCGGCCTATCATCTTTTCTATGCCGACGGCCTGGCGTCACCGGGCACTGATCTCACTTTCTTCGACTGGCCGGTGGGGCGGGAGCGCCGGGGCACGCGGAGCGTGGTGTGCACGGGGCTGCGCGTGGCGCGGATCGAAAGCCTGGAGTGGTGGCGCGCGCGGCTGGCGGGGGCCGGGGTGCCGGTTTCCGGGATCCACGAGACGGACGGCCGGGCGACCGTTGACTTTGAGGATGGCGAGGGGCAGCGGCTGGCACTGGTGTGGGACAGCAGTGGCGGCGAGGCGCATCCGTGGGAGCGGAGCCCGGTGCCGGTCGAGCACCAGATCCTGGGCCTGGGGCCGATTGTGATGAGCGTACCGGCGCTGGCGCCGACCGATCTCATGCTGAGCCGGGTGATGAACCTGCGGCGCGGGCGGGAGTACGCCTGGCCGGGCCCGGACGGGGGCAGGGCTTATGTCTATCAGATGGGGGCGGCGGGGCCGCAGGGCGAGTTGCACGTGTTGGTGCAGCCGGAGCTGCCGCCGGCGCGTTCCGGCGCGGGCGGGGTGCATCATGTGGCCTTTCGCACACCGGACGCGGAGCAGTACCAGGGGTGGCTGGAGCGGCTGTCGCGCTTCGGCGTGGGCGTGAGCGGACCGGTGGATCGGTTCTATTTCCGCAGCCTGTACTTCCGGGAGCCGAATGGCGTGCTGTTCGAAATCGCGACCGACGGTCCGGGGTTCGCGGCCGATGAGCCGCTGGAGGCGCTGGGCGAGCGCCTGGCGCTGCCGCCCTTCCTGGAGCCGCGCCGCGCGGCGATCGAGCGCGGGCTCAAGCCCCTGGTGCTGGCGTGAACGGGGCGGACGCCCGGTCGGCGGCGGGAGGTGCCCGGTGCGGTGGCCGGGCTCATCGTTCCGGCGGCCGGGTTATTCGAGCGGCAGCAGCCCGGTGGGATTGGAGGCGCGCAAGGGCTCGAGATCAGGATCGGTGGCGGCGCAGTCCCGGTAGGCGGGATCGAGTGTGATGGCCTGCGCGACGCGCCGGCGGGCGGTGGCGAGATCGCCGCGCTGACAGGCGTAGCAACCGAGGTTGAACTGGACGATGGCCTCCTGGGGAAAGAGCTTTTCCGCCTGCAGGAGGATCATCTCGGCGGCGAGCACCGAATTGGCGCGGCGGGTGGCGTAGGCGAGGGAAACCCAGGCGGCGACATCGGCGCCTTCCCGGCGGATGAGTTCGCGGGCCACGTCGCGCAGGGCGGGCCAGTCCCTCTTTTCCTGGGCGATGCTCGCGCGCACGGCGAGGGCTTCGGTGGTCTCGGCGTCGGGGCCGGCGAGTTGCGCCACCTCGGCCTCGGCCTCGGCGAGCAGGCCGAGCGCGAGGTATCCTTGGGCATGGGACAGGCGGCGCTTGGGCAGCATCGGGCGCCAAGGCAAGGGGCGGGGCGGCGCGGCGTCAAGGCCGGGCGGATACGCGGGGAGCGACGGTTGCCAGGGCCGGAATCCCGGCTCCGTCCGTCCGGGCGGGTCGTGGTCCCGGAGCGTGCCGGGCCGGCCCGGGCCCAGCCGGCTCAATTCAGTTCAACCACGATGGGACACCAAGGAACCCGAACGAGTATTCGCGGCTTGATCGGGCCGTCTGTCCTTCCCCCGGAGGTGAGCACGGTGCGAAGCGGAGTTCTTCGTGTGTCTTCGTGTCGCCCCATGGTTCCCCCATGAATTCTTACGGCTAGGAAGGCGCGATCGCGCGACGCGATCGCGCGATCAGGTATCCCCCGGCCGCCGCCAGGAAGAGGGAATAGAACGTCC
Organism: uncultured Opitutus sp.; assembly: GCA_964504885.1. Classification (GTDB taxonomy): domain Bacteria; phylum Verrucomicrobiota; class Verrucomicrobiia; order Opitutales; family Opitutaceae; genus ER46. The sequence goes on along the minus strand of CAZDGC010000166.1, from coordinate 1,306 downwards.
CGCGCGAGAGGCCGGCCAGCAGCGGCGCGTCCGGTTCGCGGAACAGCTCGCCGACACCGCGGAGAATCGCGTAACCGACCAGGAATTCACCGCTGAGCCGGCCCGGGTGAGCCGTTGCCGCCGGGTGCCGCCAGAAGCGCCACTGGAGATAGGCGAAGAGCAGCGCGCCCTCCATCGCGGCCTGGTAGAGTTGCGAGGGATGCCGCGGAAAGGCCCGCAGCAGTCCGCGGTCGAAGTCGTTGTGCGGAAAAATCACGGCCCAGGGGACGTCGGTCACGCGTCCCACCAGTTCGCCATTGATGAAGTTCGCGATCCGCCCGAAGAACAGCCCGGCCGGCACCGTTGTCACCACCAGATCGCTGACGCTTAGAAGGTGCGCCCGATGCCGGCGCGACCACCACCAGAGCGCCACCAGCACGCCGACGAAGCCGCCGTGGCTCGCCATCCCGCCGTCCCAGACGCGAAAGATCCCCAGCGGATCGCTGCGCAGCGAGTCGAGCTGATACAGGAGAAAGTAGCCGAGCCGCCCGCCCAGCAGCACTCCGAAGACGATGGCAGTCATCAGGTCGGTCACCGGGCCGAGAGGATGGGGCGAACGCCCGCGGCGATGGTAGAGCACCAGCAGCGCACCGGCGGTCACGAAGCCAAGCAGGTACGAGAGCCCGTAATAGCGAATTCCGATGCCTTCGCTGAATTCGACCAGGAACGGACTCAGATTGTGCACCCAGTGCTTAGGCTCCATGCGGAGATCACGGCACAGGGCGCACGGCGGTGGCGACGAGAAAAACCACGGGGTGGGGCGCGGCGGAATCCATCTCCCCGCTGGCCCGCCGCGACCGGGGGCGGGCGGGATTGCCAGCGCCGATCGCCCGCCCGGGGGGCGGCAGGGCGTTGCCCAAGGCCGCCGGGGCCGGCGCCCACTCGTGCGCCTCTCCGGCCGAAAGCTGAGTCCGGGCCGCGGCGCCGGCTTGCGGCCCGCGCCTCCGTCCGGCAAGGAGGAGGCCGCAGCCCTTTTACCGCCATGCCCACCGCCATCGTCCTGCTCAAAACCGATCGCAAACGTGTCACTGGAACGGCGGAGAAAATCCTCGAGATTCGGGATGTGACCGACGTCTACTCGGTCTCCGGCCGCCATGACCTCCTGGTCATCCTCAAGTGCGGATCGATCGATCTCATCGAGACCGTGATCACCGATGAGCTGCTGAAGATCGACGGCATCCTCGAGAGCGAGACGATGTTTGCGTTCCGCAGCTACGACAAACGCGAGGGTGGCCGGGCGGTCGACGTCGACTGAGGCGCGGCGGCG
>CAZDGC010000165.1:0-10583 GCA_964504885.1 uncultured Opitutus sp. | reverse complement strand
GGTATTGGGTGTGAAAATACACTCCCGAGTTCGCCTTGGGGAACGTCTTGATGTCGAGGGACAGTTCGAAGTTCTTGAAGTTCGCCTTCGCCACCGGACCGGTGTAGAAGAGATGCGATCGCTTGCCGAACACCACCAGCACCCCGTCCTGCACGGTGAACACGCCGGGATTCTCGCTCGACTTCCAGCCGTTCAGGGTCTTGCCGTCGAAGAGCAATTGCCAGCCCGCCGCCTTTTCCGCAGCGGTGAGCGAGTTGTCGGCCGCGCCCAGGGGGCCGGCGGCACAGAGGAGCGCGAGGGGGAGCAGGAGGCGGAGGTGTTTCATGGGAAAAAATCAGAGTCGGTCAGAAACACTTGGCACGCCGTCGCCGCCAGCGCGAGCCTCGAAAGCTCCGCCCCGACTCCCGCGGCCAGATTCGGGTTGCCGCGCCAAGGTAACCAAGTAGTTCATTCAGCCACGTCGCGATCACCCCTGCGGTGGCGCGCCCAATCACCACTCCGATGCCCCGTCTGCCCGCCGCCCTCCTCCCGCTCACCTGCAGTCTGGCCCTCGCCGCCACCGCCACCGCCGCCACTCCGCCCGCTGGATTTGTGTCGCTCTTCAACGGCCGCGACCTCTCCGGCTGGCGCGGCGGCACCACCTACGATCACCGCCAGTTGCTCTCCCTGCCGGCCGCCGAACGCGATGCCCTCATCGCCAAGTGGACGGCCAGCCTCACGGAGCTCAAGGACGGCAGGCCCCACTGGCGCGTCGAAAAGGGCGAACTGGTCAACGACGGCATCGGCGGCTACGCCACCACCGTCCGGGACTACGGCGATTTCGAACTGCGGCTTGAATTCAAACTCGCCCAGGGCTGCGACTCCGGCGTCTACCTCCGCGGCGTGCCCCAGATTCAACTCTGGGATCCCACCATGCCGGACCCCAAGGGGCACGGCTACGCGAGGGGCTCCGGCGGCCTCTGGAACAACGCCAAGGGCACGCCCGGCCGCGACCCGCTCGTCAAGGCCGACAAACCCATCGGCGAGTGGAACGCCCTCCGCGTCGTCATGGTGGGCAGCCGCGTCAGCGTCTGGCTCAACCAAAAACTCGTCGTCGACCACGTCATCCTCGAAAACTACTACGATCGGAATAACAAGAAGCTGAAGCCCGAGGAGCGCCGCCCCATCCCGGCCCGCGGTCCCGTCCAGCTCCAGACCCACGGCGGCTACACCTACTGGCGCAACCTCTTCATCCGTGAAATCGGCAGCGACGAGGCCAACCGGCTTCTCGCCTCCCGCGGAGGCGAGGGCTTCAAGCCGATCTTCAACGGCCGCGACCTCTCCGGCTGGGCCATCGAGGCCAAGGGCCCCGTTCAGACCCCCGGCGACGTCATGGACATCCGCAACGGCACCCTCGTCTGGCGCGCCGGCCGGGGCGGCACCGCCTACTGGAACGAAGAACTCGCCGACTTCCAGGCCCGCCTCTTCGTCAAAATCCCCCCCGGCGGCAATAACGGCCTCGCCATCCGTTACCCCGGCAAGGGCAACGCCGCCTACGACGGCATGACCGAGCTCCAGATTATCGACGAAAATTACTACGCCGCCCGCAATCAGCCGACCAAGAAGCTCGATCTCCGCCAATACCACGGCTCGGTCTACGGCATGGTTCCGGCCCACCAAGGCTACCTCCGCCCCATCGGCGAATGGAACTTCCAGGAGGTCACCGTCAAGGGCTCCACCCTCCGCGTCGAACTCAACGGCACCGTCATCCTCGACACCGACGTCAGCAAGGTCGACCTCGCCACCGTCATGGGCAAGTCCAAGCACCCCGGAATCAATCGAACCAGCGGATTCTTCGGCCTCGCCGGCCACAACGATCCCGTGGAATTCAAGAATCTCCTGATCAAGAAACTCTGAGCATGCACCGCCGCGCCTTTCTCCAGTCCTCCGCTGCCGCCGGCCTGCTCGCCACCCTCGCTCGGCCCGCCTCCGCCGCCGCACCCGCCCCGGCCTCCCGGCCTCGCCGCGCCCTGTCCAAGGGCTACATGTACGGGGGCGGCCCCCGGCGCGACCCCAAGAAGAAGACCACCGCCCCCACCATGGGCGAAACCTTCCAGTTGCTCCGCACTGCCGGTTTCGCCGGCGTCGAGGTCAACAGCGGGATGAACCAGCAGGAGGTCCTCGCCGCGAGCGGGGCCGCCGGCCTCAAGGTGCACAGCGTCGTCATCGCCAACCACTGGACCCACCCGCTCTCCTCCCCCGACGCCTCGGTCCGTAAACAGGGTCTCGACGGCCTGCTCCAGGGCCTGCGCGACGCCAGGGCCTACGGCGCCGACGCCGTGCTGCTCGTCCCCGCCGTCGTCAACAAGGACGTCGCCTACGACGCCGCCTGGGATCGCTCGATCGCGGCGATCCGCCAGGCTCTGCCTCTCGCCGCCGAGCTCCGCATCGTCATCGCGATCGAAAACGTCTGGAACAAGTTCCTCCTCAGCCCACGCGAAGCCGCCGCCTACGTCGACCAGTTCCAGTCGCCCTGGGTGCAGTGGTACTTCGACGTCGGCAATGTGGTCGACTACGGCTGGCCCGACCAGTGGGTCCGCATCCTCGGGCCGCGCATCGCCAAAGTGCACATCAAGGAATACAGTCGGAAAATCCGCGACGAAAAGGGTCCCCGCTTCGGTTTCCAGACCGAGTTGCACACCGGCGATAGCGACTGGCCCGCCGTGATGGCCGCCCTCGACTCCACCGGCTACCGCGGCTGGATCACCTCTGAACAATACCGCACGCCCAACCTCACCGATGCCGAGTGGTTCACCCGCCTCTCCGGCCAGATGGACCGCATCCTCGCATCCTAAACCTCAACCGCCCTCCCAACTCCTCATGAAGCCCCCCGCCTCGTCCCCGACCAGCCTGCCCCGCCGCAGCTTTCTGAAATCGTCCGCCGGTCTCGCCGCCGGCGCCGCCCTCGCCACCACCCCGCGCTACCTCACCGCCGCCGAACGCGCCCGCTCCATCGGCGCCAACGAGCGCATCCGCATCGCCCAGATCGGCTGTGGCAGCCGCGGCATCGGCGCGCACATGGAGGGCATCCACAAGCACGTCAAGTCGACCAACTTTGAGATCGTCGCCCTCGCCGACCCCTGGCGCCAGCAGCGCGAAAAGGCGAACGCCAAGGTCAAGGAATGGTTCGGCCGCGAGGCCAAAGCCTTCGTCTCCTACCGCGAGGTGCTCGCCCTGAAGGACGTCGACGCCGTCATGATCGCGTCGCCCGACCACCTTCACACCACGCATCTCGAGGCCGCCGCCAAGGCCGGCAAACACATCTACGTCGAAAAGCCGCTCGCCACCGAACTCGCCCCCCTGCTCCGCGCCTACGACGCCGCCAAGGCCGCCCAGAAGAACGGCAGCATCATCCAGGTCGGCACCCAGCTCCGCAGCCTCCCCGGCATCGCCGGCGCCCGCGAACTCATGAAGAGCGGCGTCCTCGGCAAGATCTCCCGCATCGACGAGACCCGCAACTCCACCCCGCCCTACTGGTACAGCTACCTGAAACGCGAACTGAAGCAGGGCGACGTCGACTGGAAGGAATTCCTCGGCAGCACCAAGCCCCAGCCCTTCGACGCCCGCAAGTACGCCGCCTGGTACGGCTACTACGAGTTCTGCCAGGGCCCCGTCCCGCAATGGGGCGCCCACTTCCTTGACCTCATGCACTACGTCATGGACTGCGGCCTGCCCCAGTCCTGCATGTGCATGGGCGGCGTCACCTACTGGAAGGACGAGAACAACTTCACCACGCCCGACAACGTGATCGCCACCTGGATGTACCCGGAGGGCTTCATGGTCACCAGCTCGAACAACTTCGGCAACAGCGCCGGCAACACGCGCAAGTTCTACGGCGACAAAGGAACCCTCGCCGTCGACAACTGGAACGCGCCCTCCTACAGCGCCGACGGCGGCCCGAAGCGCGACGGCAAGATCCGCGGCAAGGTCGACGTCACCCCCGTGCCCCGCCCGGACCACTTCCTCAACTGGCTCCAGTGCCTGCGCACCAAGGAGACCCCGCACGCCTCGATCGACGCCGGCTACCAGCACGCCATCGCCGTGCTGATGGCCGTGATCTCCTACGACACCGGCAAGAAGACGATCTACGATCCCGCCAAGCGCGCGATCAAGACGGTCTGACGGCGTCGGCGCATCGTCCACGGCGGTGTCATCCCAGGTGGACGAGGCATCGTGCCTCGTCTTCACGGCAGCAAATCCGAGGCTGGAAGCCTCGTCCACCGGGGGAGCACGCGGATGCGGGAGCATGACACCGCCCTGCGCATCGTCCCGCCTCCCTGTTTCAACCCGGTCCGCGTGGGCCGGGTTTTTGCTGGAGGTTCTTGCGCGCCACCCACCGCTCAACGCCCCTCGCGCCAGGCGGTCGCGCCGGCGATTTCCTTCGCCTCCGCCGGATCCCGGCCGAACACGCCGTCCATCTCCTCCTTCGGCAGCTTGGGCTCGCTGCGCGCCGGGCGATCGATCGCGTACCACCAGTTGCGCGCGAAGAAGAACGTCTCCGGCGCCGTGCCCGCCCCCACGTTCACCCCTCCCTCCGCCCACCGCGAGGATTCAAACCGGATCACGTTGTCCGTAAACCGGCCGTTGCGGCAGGCCACCAAGTCCGGCGCGCGGTTCTCCTGCAGGATCCGCAGGGCCCAGCGCCCCGGTAGCTCGATCGTGTTGTAGCGCACCTCCGCGCCGTCCACCCCCACGAACGCCACCGGCGCGAGCGCACCGACAAAGTTATTGCCCTCGACCCGGAGATTGCGCGCCTCCGCGTGCGGCCCGGGCCCGGCCAGCGGCGGCCGGAAGAACGCCCGCCCCGTGCTCCCGCCCAGGTTCACGCCCCGCCCACCAGTATTTAGAAACTGATTACCCCGGATCACGATGTCCGAGGAGCCGCCCTTGCACTGCACGCCGTTCGCCGCCGGCGGGTTGGTGTGCCGGAAGGTGCTGCCGGTGATGATTCCGCGGTGGCAGCCCACCAGATCGATCCCCGAACCCGCCGCGCCCCAGCGCTCCACCACGCAGTTCTCCACCCGGAAATCGGTCAGCCCCGAGAGCTTGATGCCATCCTCGTTGCCACCGCCGCCCACGTCGCGCACGCGCAGCCCCCGCAGCACCACGTGGTGCGCCCCGTTCTCCTCCCGCCGGCCGCCGTCGTCGATGTTCAGCCCGTTCGCGTACAGCACCGTGAACTCGAGGTCGTGCAGCTCCACGTGGCTCGGGTTCGACAGATGCAGCCCCGTCTTCGCATCCCGGAACACCGCGGGCTTCTTCGGATCCGCCGATGCCAGCACAATCGGCCGCCCCGGCTCCCCGCGCAGATTGGCAAAGGCGAAGCCGCCGCCATAATTCCCCTCCGCCAGCAGGATGCGCGTGCCCGGCCGCGCCGCCGTCACGGCCGCCCGCAGCCCCGCGGCATCCCGCACCTTCACCTCGGCCGCCCGCAGCGCGCCCGCCAACGCGAGGACGAGACCCAACCCACCCATCCTGCCCATCGCGAAACGCGCCGCGACACCCGACCTCCGCCGTCCCGTGCCGCGGACCTCGCCCGGCGACGTCATCGGGCCGGGGGTACGCTCGTCCCGCGGCGCGCCGGCCGGCGGAATGACCGGCCGGCCCCAGCTCTGCTGCGCCCGAGGGCTGCGGTAAGCGTGACTCATGAATTCAACGGGCGGGCTGTTTTTTCTTGGCGGTCTTTGTCGACTTTTTCGCCTTGCCGGACGGCGCATCCGGCGCGCTCGCGGCCTCCTGCGCGACATTCCACTTGTCCCACAACGCCTGCAGCTCCTTCACGCGGCGCGGTTGACGCGTCGCCAGATTGTTGGATTCACGAACGTCCACCGCCAGGTTGTAGAGCTCCGGCGCCGCACTGCCGCCCCGCGACACCACCAGCTTGTAGTCGCCGTGCCGCACCGCCCATTGCGGACCATACCGCCAGTAGAGCGTCTGGTGCGGACGCCCCGTTTTTCCGCCCATCACGTACGGCGTCAGATCCACGCCATCGAGCCCCCACGCCGGATCGATCGTCGCCCCCGCGGCCGCGAGGATCGTCGGCAGCACATCAAGGTTGATCACCGGCAGGTCGTAGGTCTTGCCGGCCGGCCACCGGCCCTTCCATTGCGCCAGGAACGGCACGCGCGGCCCCCCCTCGTAGGTGGTCATCTTGTAACCGCGCAACACCCCGTTCTTCGAAGTCGTGCTCTGGGTGGGACCGCCGTTGTCGGAGATGAAAAACACCAGCGTGTTCTCCTCCTGCCCGAGTTCGCGCACCTTCGCCATCACCCGCCCCACCGCATCGTCCATCGCCGCGAGCATCCCGGCAAAGAGTTTGCGCCGCGCGTCCGTAATTCCCGGAAAACGCTCCAGGTACTTCCGCGGCGCCTGCAGCGGCGCATGCTGCGCGTTGAACGGCAGGTAAAGGAACCAGCGTTTCTCCCGGTTGCCTTCCAGCCAGTCGACCGAGCGCTCCGCAAACGCGTCCGTCGTGTAAAACGCCGGATCCGTCACCCCCCGCACCGCCTCCGAGAGTCGCGAATCCACGAAATTGGTCGGATGAAAAAACGGCGTGTTGTTCAGCGTCCCGAAAAACTCATCGAACCCCCGCCGCGTCGGCCGGTAGTCGAGGCCGCCACCGAGGTGCCACTTGCCCACGCACGCCGTCGCGTACCCCAACGGCTTCAGCCGATCCGCGATCGTCTTCTGGTCGAGGCGCAGGCCCGACTGGAGGGCGACGCTGTTGAACTCGTGGCCGAAACGCGTCGGGTACCGGCCGGTCAGCAGCCCCGCGCGCGACGGGCTGCAGTAGGTTGCCGCCACATAACCCTGCGTGAACCGCACCCCGTCGCGCGCAATCGCGTCGATGTGCGGCGTCGGAATCTCCGGATTGCCCTGGCAGCCAAGCTCACCCCAGCCGAGATCGTCCGCGTAAAACAGGATCACGTTGGGCCCGCCCGCCGTCGCCGCGGCCCGCAAGTCTGCTCCCACGATCACGGCCAGCAGCGCCAGCAACCCGCGGATGAAGCTTCCGCCGGAACCTGTATTCGTACGGGAACCTGGGGCGACCGTGTTCATGGTGTGGTTACGAAGGAGACTGGACCCGAACGGAAATGGAAAGTCCGACGCATCTCGCGGCGGGAGACGCCCCGTCGGCACCCCGGTTTCAACGCAGATACCGGCCCGTGGCAATTTCATTGCCACCACAATCGGAAAACTCCGGCGCAATCCGGCTGCCGACTCAAGAGGCCGGCCTGGACGCCGGCACACTCCGCCGGTCCGAAGCTTGCCCCCCTCTCCACCTGCGCCAACGTCCCGTCGTCCGCCCGCGTTCCCGCCTCCCATGCGTCCCGCCGCCGTCGCTCTCGCATTCTGCGCCCTCTGCGCTTCACCCGCCACCGCTGCCGATGCCGTCCCGGATCCCGCCGACTGGCTGCAAACCACCCGCCAGCACGCCGGCCAACTCAACCCCGACACGGCCGCCATCCTCGCTCCAGCCTTGGATGAAGCCGACCGCATCCTCGAGGTACTCGCCGCCGCCTTCGCCCCCACCCCGGCCACCTGGGCGCGGGGCCACGCCCTCGGCGGCAACCTCGCCGACTACGCCGGCAACCCTGGCCATGCCCCCGGAGAATTCGAGAGCTTCATCGTCGCCGCCCGTCGCATCCTCGCCGCGACCCCGCCCGCCGGTCATTCGCCCGCCGCCACCAGTCGATGGCTCGACGCCGCCGCCGACCGCATTCTCACCGCCGTGCACACCGCCGAACGCGCCGGCACCCCCTCGCGACTCCCCCACTCCGCCCGCCCCGCCGCACTCGCTACCGTGTCCGCCGACCTGCGAATCGCCGCCCAGCTCGCCCGCTTCCACGCCCGCCGCGCCGCCGCCGCCGTGCATTACAACCTGTTCAAACGCGGCCTGAAGCTCGCCGAACTCGTCGCCGCCACCTACGCGGAAAAAGACGCCCTCGCCGCCTGGCGCGATCTCGTGGCCCTCGCTGAGTCCTCAGCCGCCGGAAGCACGCCTCCCGCCCTGGCACGCGATCCCCGGTTGCTCGCCCACTGGCGGTCCGAACTGAAGCGGGTTGCGGCAAGCTACAAGGACCTTGAGGAACAATGCTGCCCGCCCGACGAAGCCGTGATGCGCGCGCCAGTCTGGTCCCCCGCCACTGACGGCAACCTCTCGCCTCCATACCTCGCTCTCCCGGCGCGCCGCCCTGGCGCCCGGACGCACCGCTGAACTTCCGCCTCGTTCCGCCGTCTTTCCCGGCATGACCACGCGCATCGCCGCCCGCCTCGCCGGTCTCGCCATCGGTGTCGTCGCGCTCGTCATCTGGCTCTCGCCTCCGGCGCCGCCGACCTCGACTTCCGACCTCGCCACCGCGGATCGCCCCGGGCTCATCGCCCCACCCATTCCGCCGCCCTCGGTCTCACCGGCCACCGCGCTCGATCCGGGGCTTGAAGCCGCGCTGGCCGCCCTCCGGCTCGCCCTGACCCGCGGCGAAGCCCGCCCTAGCGAAGCGGTGCTGGGCTTCCGCGACGCCGCCACTCTGCGGCGATTCGCCGCCCGGGCCTCGTCGCCGGGCCTCGTTGTCACCGGCGAACTCCCCGCCCTCGGCGCGCTGCGCCTTCGCTTCGACGACCCCGCCGCTCTGCGGCGCGCCCTCGCCGCAGCCGGCCGCGACGTCGCGACCCTCGGACCCAACCTCCTCGTCACCCTGCCGCTCCCGCCCGCCCGCGAGGACCGCCCCGACGTCACCCCGGTGCCGTTCGGCCGCACCGCCCTCGACTTCCTCGGCGCCACCGGCGACCGCTCCGCCTGGGGACGCGGCGTCACCCTCGCCATCCTCGACACCGGCATCGCCGCCACCGATCCGACCTTCACGCCCGGCGCCATCCGCACGCTCGACCTCGGTTTCGGCACGACTCCAGCGCACGGCGAGGCCGACGGACACGGCACCGCCGTCGCCGCCCTCGCCGCCGGCCGCAGCAGCGACGCCCCCGGGGTGGCTCCGGCCGCCAGCCTGCTCAGTATCCGGGTCACGGATGCGTCGTCGACCAGCGATCTGTTCACCGTCGCACAGGCGATCGTGGCCGCGACCGACGCCGGGGCCGCCGTGATCAACCTCAGCCTCGGCGCCCACGCCACCGGCGCCGTGCTCGATCGCGCCCTCGCCTACGCGACCGAACGGGGCGCGCTCGTCGTCGCCGCCGCCGGCAACGACCAGGCCGCGCAGCTCACCTGGCCCGCCGCCGACCCCCGCGTCGTCTCGGTCGGCGCCGTCGACCGCGCCGAACAGCAAGTGGCGTTCTCCAACTCCGGCGCCCAACTCCAGCTCACCGCGCCCGGCTACGGCGTCGAAACCGCCTGGCTCGACGACCGGCGCGTCTCCCTGAGCGGCACCTCCGCCAGCGCCCCCCTCGTCGCCGGCGCCGTCGCCGCCCTGCTGTCCCTTCAGCCCTCGCTCACCCCCCGGCAGGCGGCGGACCTGCTCCTCGCCACCGCCAACGACGCCGGCGCTCCCGGCGCGGACCCCGCGTTCGGCCACGGCATCGTCAACCTCGCCACCGCCCTCAACCGCCACAACCCGACCTACGTCGACACGGCCATTTCCAGCCAGACCCTCGACCCCGCCCGCGGCGAAGTCGTCACCGTCGTGCAAAACCGCAGCGGACGCACCGTGAGCGGCCTGAGTCTCGAGCTCCAGGCGGCGGACCGGCGTTCGGTGCTGCCCGTGCCCGCCCTCGCCGCCGGCGAAACCTACGTGGCCCGCACGCCGCTCGACCCCGCGGCCGCCCCGCCCGCCGGCGCCCGCACCATCACCGCCACCCTGCGCAACCCCGCCGGCACCACGGACGCGGTCCCCGCCAGCAACCAGCGTCGCACGATCGTCCCCCCCGTCGATTCGCCATAACGGTCGCCCGCGGCTTGTGTCGATCGCGGCGAACGATTTTCGCTCCTCCCGCCGCCACGGCCGACCTGCCTGCCCGCCTGGCGGGTCTCGGCGAACTCGCCACCGACGACGGCCAGCACCGTTTCCGGCCGGGATCCGGCTGCCGGCTCTCGCACTTTTTCGCCCTCGCCGAGGAGCTCGCCTTGCCCGCACGCCTCTTCACCTCCCAACGCCCCACCCTCGAAGCCGTCTTCCTCCACCTCACCGGGAGGGGCTTGAGGGAATGAGGGAGTGAGGGAGTGAGTGGGAGGTCCACCGCCCACCACGACCCGACTCCCCGCCCCTTCCAACCGCTCTTCCCTCCCCGACGTTCTCCCCCTCTCCCACTCTCTCCCTCTCCCACTCTCTCCGTCTCTCCGTCCCTCCCTCTCTCCCTCTCCTCCCCCATGCGCCCCGTCCTCGCTCTCCTGCGCAAGGATCTGCTGACCTTCTTCCGCAGTCCCGCCTCGGTGGTTCTTTCCTTCGCGGTGCCGTTCTTCCTGATTTACCTGTTCGGCCAGATTTTCGGCGTGAACCGCAAGGACACCGGGCCGACCGGCATCTGGCTGGGCATCGAAGTGCTGCCGCATCTGCCCTTGCCGGCGCTGGTGAGCGTGTTCGCCGCCGCCGCCT
>CAZDGC010000164.1:0-10627 GCA_964504885.1 uncultured Opitutus sp. | reverse complement strand
GCACGAGCAGCCGCATGGCGTCGATGCCCATGAAATAGCGGCCCGGCCAGAGGCGAAAGGTGCAGGTGTCGTCGAGGCTGACACGGCCGATCGCGCCGCCGTTGAGGAAGTCCGGTTTCTGCCAGACGAGGGCCGCGCACATCCGAAACGGACTGAAGACATCGATGATGGCGCGGTGCATGGCCCAGTTGCGCCGGGGCTGGTTGGCCGGGCCCTCTTCGGCATCGTTCATGCCATCCTCGGTGAGCGAGGTGGAATCGGTGTTCGCCTGATACACGGCGATCCCGCCGGTGAAGCGCTGGGTGCCGACCGTGGTGTCGTACCACGGCGCGACCATGCTGAGCGGGTTGCGCAGGTTGAGATCCCAGACATGCGCGGCGACGGCGTCGTTGTCGGCGCGGCCATCCCCATCGACGTCGAGGTCGCGGAAATGCTGCAGATCCTGCGGCGCGGTGCGCATCTTCCAAAGGCCGGTGGCGGGGTCGCGGTCGATGCGGTAGCGGTTGTAGCTGTTGATGCCATGGGCGTTGCCGTCGAGCGTGCGGTTGTGCTCCATGCCCTGCTTGACCACGAGCACGCGGCGCGACTCCGGCGGGCCGGCGGCGGGGCCGGGCCGCCAGGCGGAGTCGGCGGCGTCGGCGAGGGGGACGGCAAGGAGTCCGAGCAGGAAGAATTTCATGAGCTACGGAAGGCTGGTGCGGCGGGAGGGGGCGGTCGGCCCCGCCGTCAGTGGCTGTCGAAGCGTTTGGCGGGGATCGGTTTGCCGTCCTCGAGCATCCAGAGGTCTTCGGCGTCGATGAAGTGCCAGCGGCCGTAGAGCGCGAAGAGGTTGGCCTGGCGGAAGGAGACCTCGAGGCGGACGACCTTGCCCACATGCTCGGCGAGCGTGGCGGATTTCCAGCGCAGTTCGTGGCGCAGGGAATCGCCCTGGCGGAGCGGGACGCAATCGGCGTACGCCAGGCCCGGGAGCGGCTCGCTCTTCACGTTGGTCACCTGGAAGCGCACCTCGCCGTAAGAGGCGAGGGCGTTGAGGGCGATGACGGAGTGCTGGAGCAAAATGGGTTTGGTCTGCAGGCGGGCGAAGTCGCCGCGCGAGCGCACGTGCATGAAGCCGTCGCGGCGCAGGGTGTGGACCAACACGGCGCTGGTCGGAGCGCGGCCGGGCTGGCGCAGCGCGCGTTCGCGGCCGTGGGCGCCGCGGTGGGCCTCGGAGTAGAGGCGGATCTCGGTGTCGGTCGCCACGAGGCTGGCGACCCGGATTTGCGCGCACCCGTGTTCCGGGATCGGGTTCAACGCGATGAAGGGCCGGCGCAGGCCGCGCTGGAAGCTCCGGCCGTCGTAGCTGAACGTGAGCTGCGAGTCGAAGTCGCCGAAGAACTGGTTGAAGCTGTTGACGGGGACGCTGCTCGAGTTGCGAAACATCCAGAGCACGCCGACGTAGCCGGGGCCGCTGCGGAGCACGGGCATGCCGTAAAAGCCGACCGGGCCGTCGGTGTCCAGGGCGTCGGGCTGGAGCAGGAGGGTGGGTTCGGTCCAGGTGCGGAAATCGCGCGTCTCGCGCAGGACCACGCGCCGGTCGCCCCAGCCGGGGCGGGCGGTCAGCACGTGCGTGCGATCGGATTCGCGGAAGAAGGCGAACACCGGCGGCTCCGGCGCCCAGTCGTCGCAGGCCCAGTCGCTGTCCGGCAGGATCTGCCAGCGCAGGCCATCGCGGGAGCCGAGGGTGACGGCCTCGCTCATGTAGCGCTTCTTGCCCTCGGCCTTGGCGATGGCGTGCCAGCGGTGCTTGGGGTCGGCGAGGGCCCGCGGGAAGACGCCGTCGGGATCCTGGCGGCCGAAGATTTTGAAAGGGAAGCCGTCGGCTGCGACGGGATCGCGGTAGACGCCGCTGCCCTGCCCGTGTGGAAAGGTGAAGATATGATGCGGCGCGAGCTTGCCGCCCTTGGGCTGGAGGTCGGGCATGGCGAGCGGCCGCCAGTGGATGCCGTCGTCGCTGGTGGCGGCGAGGAGCGTGAATGGATTCCACTTGAGCGAATAGATCATCCGCCAGGCGCCGGCGGCGTCGCGCCACACTGAGGGGAAGACCATTCCGGCTTCCGGAAAGGTCGGGTCGGTGTAGGCCGCCTCGCGGTGGTAGTGCGGTTGGGTCTGGACGAGTTCGAGATTTTCCCAGGCGTCGAACCGGGCGAGGTCCCAGAAGGGCAGGGATTTTTCGGGCGCGGGGGCGGCGGCGAGAGTCGCGAAGGTGGGGAGAAGGAACAGGGCGGCGGTGGTCAGGAGGCGGAGTGGCGGGAGGCGCATGGCGGAGGGCGACAAAGGGGAGGGCAGGCGGGCGGATCGAGTGGCCGAGTGGCGCGCGGGCTTCGCCCGGTGAATTCCCAACGCCGGTCCGAGCCCGCAGACAAAGGCGTAGCCATGAGCGTAGTGAAAACGTGGCCGTCCGGGGGCCACATTGTCGCTGCGCTCCAACGCGGTTACGGGATCCAAAGAATCGTCGCAAAACGGTCCGAAGTGGATCGAGGGCCACAGACAATGGCCGAGCTGTAGGAGCGGCTTCATGCCGCGAAGAGGCGGAACGAAATAGGCTCGGCGTTTTCGCGGGATAAACCCGCTCCTACACCGGGTGAGTGATTTCCCTCGAGACATGATGATTCCGGTTCAAAACCGCACCGTGCTGCTCACGCGCCAACTGCGGCCCTCCTGGATGCGCCAGATGGCGATCGTGCCGTCGGGGTTGACCCGCACGGGCAGGAGTTCATTTCCGCGCAGAATATTGTAGACGTTGAGCTGGACGCTCCAGTTGTAGCGCTGGAACAGCCGCGTGCGGTAGCGGAGGGAGAGGTCGACCCGGTCGACGGGATCGCGGTAGTACGGGCGATCCAGGTCGGACGTGGCGTAGCCGAGGTCGTCGAACATCTTCGGGTAGCCCAGGCCCAGTTTGCCCTCCCAGCGGTAGGCGCCGCCGAGGCTCCAGCCGCGGAGAGGTCCGCGGTCGAAGGTGTAGTTGGCGACGCCGTTGCAGCGCCATTTGACCACTTCGTCGCGGGCCTGCCCGTTCACCTCGAGTGTTTCCAGGTACCGGCCGTAGACAAACTGCATCCAGTAGTCGGCCATGGTGGTCGAAGCGATGGTCGAGCCGCGGATCCGGCCCGCCGCCGACGGCACGCCGTGGTCGAACATCGCATCGTAGACGTATTCCACGACCTCGCGGTAGGCCCGGCCGGGCGCGTGATCCACGACGGTGGTGAGCTGGGAGGCGTTGAGCGAGAGGCGGAGCTGACTGGTGGGGTTGGCGACGAGTTCGATCTCGTAGCCGCGGGAAAGGATGTCGGCGGTGCCGATCATGCCCGGGGGCGTCGAGGAGAAGTCGGTCTCCGGGCTGCCGGGTGCCCAGGTGCCGAAACGCTTCCAGTTTTCGACGAAAGTGGGGAATTTCGCGGCGAAGTCGTATTCAAACTTCAACCACGCCGGGGCGTAGATATTCTCGAGATCGTCCAGACTGAAGGTGCGGTTGGGGTTGTTCTCCCACTCCTGGCGCAGGAGGCCCGTGCGCGTGTTGTAGGCCGACCGGGCGCCGACGCCGAAGAAGTTCGAGAAGTTGCGGATCGCGCTGGAGGCATTGAGCACGGAGGTTTCGTACCGCTGCACGCGCAGGCTGAAGCGGTTCTCCTTCGTCGTGAACAGGACGCCGTATTCGCGGGTCGATCCCTCCGGCAGCGGCAGTGCGAAGCCCTGGACGTCGCGCCGCCCCGCGACCGGGTCGAAGTTCTCCCCGCGGTTGTAGGTGAGTGACACCGCGACCGGCAGGCGGCGCAGGACTGGCAGCCGGGTGACGTGCCCCACGAGACTCAGGCCGGTGGAGGGCGCCTCGATCCGCTGATCGGGGGCGAGGTTCAGATTGTAAACCGCGGGGTCGACGTTGGCCCCCTGGTCCGGCCGAAGACCGGCGTCGTGCCGGCGGGAGACACTGGTGTCAAAGCGCCGTCCGTAGGTGGCGACGAGGCCGCCTTCGAACAGATGGGCCTGCCAACTGAACATCCGGGAGCGGGTGCGGTTCCGCTCCAGCAGAGCGCGGCGGGTGGCAAGGTCGAAGTCGGCGCGATTGCCGCTGAGGGCGTCGACCAGCGTGAAGTTGCCGGTGGTCCAGCCGCGGTAGTTGTCGGGGTTGGCGGCCTGCTCCCAGGTGGCGCCGTCGGGATTGCGCCAGGCGGCGGCGGGCGAGACGCTGGCGGGCGCGGTCCAGGTGTAGTCGAAATAGCGCAGGGGGATGGGTCCGCCCGAGGGCAGGATGTAGCGGGAAAGGTTGCTGAGGTGCGTGCCGGCCGCGGTGGAGCGCCCGCGCAGGTCGCCGCTGAGGTAATAGCGGAAGGCGACGCGGGTGTTGTTGTCGAAACGCCGAGTGGGGTTGACCCAGCCGAGCTGGCGGAGGAGGTCGTCGCTGTAGACGTAGTGTTCCCAGGAGCGCGATTCGCCTTCGACGGTCTCCTGCGCGACGACACCGTTAAGGAGGTGGCGGCCCAGCAGGCGCCGCAGCCGGCCGGTCTGCTTGCCGCGGGCGAAGTCATGCTGGAAGAACACCGACGCGCGCAGCCCGGTGATTTCATCCCAGGCGTGGCGATTGCCGCTGAAGGTCGTCTCCTGCAGGTAGGCGCGTCCGACGTCGGGGTTGGGCCGCCCGTCGATCTGGCGTTCATTCAGGTCGACGAAGATCCGGCTGTTGGCCCCGAGCATGGTTGCCTGCGCCTGTTCGGTCTGCTCCCGGGAGGCGGTGAGTTCGAAGCCCAGCCGGTTCTGCCAGAAGGTGCCCGTGAGCGTGGCGCGGTACTGCTCGAAGTCGCCCCACTCGCGCTTGTTGGGCCCGTCGAGGAGGAGGTGGTTGAAGTCGAAGATGCTCGGGTCGGTCAGCGCGACGGGCTGGAAATAGTTGGCAAACGGGTGGCCGGCGTCGCCCGCGAAGTTGCTGAGCAGGGCAGGAATCACATCCTGGTAGTTGGCCCCGTAGAGACGCCGCGGGGTGAATGGTGTGCCCGTAAAGGTGGTGCCGTTGGCCAGCCGGGCGCCATAGGTGCTGAGGCGGCCGAAGCTCCAGTAGGGGCCGGCGCCCGACCAGATCTGCCGCACGGCGTTGCCGTCGGAGGAGCGCTGGGCGGCGATCGGCACGTTGCCGGTGAGGTTGGCCGCGTAGTCGGCGGTGTAGCCGTTGAGGAAAAGGGTGGCGCCCGGAACCAGGCCGTCGGGGTAGGACTTCCAGTTGGTGCCGGTTGGGAGCTGGATCGGGCGGATGTGGGACGGTTCGAGGAAGAACGTGAACTGGTCGATGGGCGTGGAAAAGCGCGGGCGGTTGCTGCCGGCGCGGCCCCACTCGTAGTCCGCCGACACCTCGAACGTCCGGCCGTTGCGGTTGAGGAAGGCCGGCACGTAGCGCGCGGCCACGAACCGGCGGTCGTCGTTCTCGTGCGCGGGATCCTGGCGGTATTTCTTCCGTTCATACAGGCCGGCCACGCGCACCGCGAGCTCCCGGGCCTTCACCACCTGGTTGTGGTTGAACGCGCCCCGCGCGGTGCCGAACTGGTCGAAGGCCAGCTCCACCCGCGACTCGTTGCGGCGGACCTCGGCGGCGTCCATCCCCGCATTGATCACCCCGCCCGGGCTGCCAAGCCCGAACAGCACGCTGTTGGGGCCGCGCTGCAGGTCGACGCGGCTCACGTTGTAGGAATCCCAGCGGATGTTGGTGCGGAAGAAATTCCGGGTGTTGATGGCGGGAACCAGCCCGCGCACGCGGGTGGCGTTGCCCGGCGACATCATCTGGCCGAGCTCGCTGCGGTCGCCGAGGTAGTTGCCGTTGGCGCCGGCCACCTCGAAATTCGTGGTGTACGACAGGACCGACTGGGAATTCGTCGCGCCCAGGTCTTCCAGGAAATCGCGGGTGACGACGGAAACGGAACTGCCGAGGTCGCGCAGTTCAGAGCGGAGGCGGGTGCCGGCGAGGGAACTGGTGGCGAGATAGCCCTTCTCGGGGGTGCCTTCGACCGTGAAGGGATTCATCTTCAGGATGTCATCGTCCGGCGGAGGGGCGTTTGTGGACCCGACGCCCGGCCCCCGGGGGGGCGGGCTTGGGGCGCGGGCCGGGCTCAGGCTCCCCTGGGGCGGTAGAGGGGTGCGGGACACGGTGATGGCGCCGGTCTTGGCGTTGATGGTGGCAGTCAGACCGGTGCCGTCGAGCAGGCGGGCCATGGCCTCCGCCGGCGTGAACTCGCCCTGCACCGGGTTCGTGCGCACCTGCATCGCGGTGTCGGTGCCGAAGGCCACCGGGATGCCGGACTGCTCGGTGAACTGCCGGAGCGTCGTCGTGGCGGTGTCGGCGGTCAGATCGAAGCGGCGCGTCTCGGTCTCCCGGTCAGCGGCGCCGGCGGGACTGTTGAAGGCGGCGAGAGTCAGGACGGAGACACCCAGGCAGAGGGAAAGACTGCGGCGCACGCGGTGCCTGGGGTGAGAGCACAGAAGGGGAGTGAGCATCATAGGGAAGACGCCGGACCGGCGCCGATCTCCTAGCGAGGCTGCGCTTCAGATCGCTGGAACCACGGATGAACCTAACGCGGCTTAGCCGCACCCCAGAGCCAAGACAGGGTTGCCCACGGAATACACGGAAAAGACGAAAAACCGCCGGGATGCAACCGCGCGCCGCCCCATCCTGGATTCCGCGCGCGGCCGACGGCTAGCGCCCGAGCACCAGGCTCCCGTCGGGGAAGCTGGACGCCTTGATGCCGAACTCGTTTTTCAGCAGGAACAGGAGGGAATCGAGGTCGTCTGCGCGCATGACTCCGCTGACGCGCAGGTGACCTAGCTCCGGGGCGAGCGAAAGCCGGTGGTTGCCGGTGCGGTTGAAAAGGGGAATCACCTCGCGAAGCGGAGTCCCGGCGAAATCCAGCATCGGGATCCGCCAGCCGAGCCGCAGGCGCTGCTGGTCGGGCGGCAGCGGTCGCACCGCCACCGGCCCGGTGATTGCCCGTGGGACGAGCGCCTGTTCCCCCGCCGCAACCAGGGCCGGAGGTGGGGCCGCCTCACCGGGAGCGGGGGAGGCCCCACCGGCCACGGCAACCCTTCCTTCGGTCACGACGACTTCCACGGTCGCGCGGCGAAGATCGACCGTGAAGGCGGTGCCGACCGCGCGCACCTCGACGCCGGCGGCGGCCACGACGAAGGGGCGGGAGGAATCCTTTTGCACCTGAAAGTGCGCTTCGCCGGACTGCAGCACGACGCGGCGCAGGCCCGGACGGTAGTCGAGGGCAATTTCCGCTCCCGGACGCAGTTCGACGACGGTGCCGTCGTCCAGGGTGCGCGTCTCCGGTGCGATCACGAGGACCGAATCCCGCGGTGAGGCCCCTGGAGGGCCGAATGGGGCAAGTATTCGAGGTGCGATCCAAGCGGCGGCTGCGACCATCGCACCCAGGGCGATGGCGCCCGCCAGGCGTCGTTGGGCGCGTCGCTTCCGGCGCGTCTCGGCCAGCCGGACGACTTCGGCGGCAGTACCGCTCGAGACCGCCCAAGCGAGTGCGTCCAAGCCGGTTTCGGTCGGGCCGGTTTCGTGGCCGGCGGGTCGAGGGCGACGGGCGCCCGAGGGGCCGGAGGGTGTCATGCGGTGTACCGCTCGATCCCGCGTCGCTGCAATTCGAGGCCGAGCCGCTGCACTCCGCGGTACACATGTTCCGTGACCGTCTTCTCGGAGAGACCGAGGGCGGCGGCGACTTCGCGGTGCGGCTTCGACTGGAGTTTGCAGAGGATGACCATCTGGCGCTGGCGCGGTGGCAGCGCGTCGAGCGCCTCGGCGAGCAGAAGGATCTTTTCCTGCTCGGAGGCGAGCGCGCGCGTATCCGGTCCTTCATCGATGACGTTTTCCGGGGTCTGATCTCCTAGTGGGATCAGGGGGGAGCGTCGGTGGCGGCGGAGGAAATCGATCGCGAGGCGGCGGGCGGCACAGAAGAGAAAGCCGCGTGCCGACTGGACGGTCCCGGCCAGCCGGGCCCGCCACAGGCGCAGGTAGGATTCCTGCACGACATCGTCGTTGTCGCGTACCGCCGGGAAAGCGTGCCGCAGGTACGCCTTCAGCGGGGCATCGTGCGGCTGCGCCTCCGCCGCGAACCACCGGGACAGGCTGGAGTCATCGCAAGTCGCGGACCGAGCCGTGTCGCCCGGGGAGAGATTGGCGGGGGTGTTCGACGGAAACATATCCGGGCGGCTGGACCGCCGCTGGCGAGGGTTTGGCAAGTTGGCGCGGCGAGGCAGTGTTTTCACGCCTCCCGATGCGGTTCGTCGTCCGCCGAAAAGGCCCGGGCGATGACCGACCCACGGGATAATTCCGGATTGCAGCCGCTCTGCACCTCGCTCCTTTGCCTGCCCGGGTCGAGCGGCTGTTTCCTCAGGGGAGGAACGGCGGGAGCGTTGCCGCCCGGTCGCGGGCGCGCCCGATTGCCGAATTGCCCCGGTGGTCCCGGTCCATCGATAATCCGGTCTGGGGCTCCATGAAAACGGTCCTCACCCTGCTCGCTTTCGTCCTCCTTCCGCTGCGTTCGTTCGCCGCGACCGGCATGACCCTCGGCGCCAACTTCTGGAACCTGGGCTGGCACCGGCCGAATGACTGTTTCCAGGACTTCCGGCAGGTGACCGGGGAGGACCCGTGGAATCCGCAGTTCCGGCGCGAGATCGCGACTTACCGCAGCCTGCGCTTCATGGATTGGAACAACACGTGGTGAAGAAGGCCGACGTGATCAATCGCCAGCCGGTCATGTACGCCCTCATGACGGAGTACCTCCAGGAGATGAGCCGGCACTTCGATCACTTCTGCTACTACACCCATCTCGGCGGCGCAAAGGATCGCGGCGCGTGGGGCGCGATCGAATACACCGGCCAGCCGCTCGCCGAGGCGCACCGCTATCGAGCGCTGGTCGACTGGGCGCGGCGCTGACTGCGGCGGTGCCCAGTGTTCCCGGATGGTGGCTCGCTGCCCGGCGCAGACATCCCGCCGGCTTCAACTGACCTATCGGAGCGGCTTTATGCCGCGAAGGACCGGAGCGTGTTTCGTTCGGTTTTGTCGCGGGATTAACCCGCTCCTACAACCGGCGGGCGATTTTCCAGCAGGCATGAGACTCCGGGCCGGGTGGCTGGTCCGCCTTGAC
Organism: uncultured Opitutus sp.; assembly: GCA_964504885.1. Lineage (GTDB taxonomy): Bacteria > Verrucomicrobiota > Verrucomicrobiia > Opitutales > Opitutaceae > ER46. The sequence continues at coordinate 1,454 of CAZDGC010000164.1, read as the reverse complement.
CTGACGAAGGCGGACAGCTTCCCCTGCCGCGGGCGGACGATCGCCTGCGGCGATACGTCCGCGCCCCCGCCACTTTCTTCGTGTCCTTTGCGGGTTCGTGGTGAAGGCTCGGCCCGACCCCTGCCATGAAGACCCCGCGCTCCGCCGCCCCGTCCCGTCGCTCCTTCCTGCGCTCCGCCCTGGTCGCCGGCGTGGCGCCCCTGATTGTCCCGGCGCGCCTCCGCGGCGCCCGCGCCCCGTCCAAGCTGCTCCAGCTCGGCTTCATCGGCGTTGGCGGGCACGGCCACAACTACAACCTGAAACACTTCCTCAACCAGGACGACTGCCGCGCCGTGGCGGTGTGCGACGCCTTTCGCGATCGCACCGAAAGGGCGGCGACGACCGTCAATCAGAAGTACGGCGACACGGCGTGCCGGAAGGTGGACGACTTCCGGGAGATCCTCGCCGATCCGGGCGTCGATGCCGTGGTGATTTCCACGCCGGACCACTGGCATGTACCGATGGCGCGGCTCGCGCTCGCGGCGGGCAAACACGTCTTCTGCGAAAAACCCACCTATGTCATCGGCGAGGGCCGCACGCTTGCGCGCGCGGTGGCGGCGAGCGGGCGCGTGTTCGCCACCGGCCTGGAGGACCGTTCGGTCATCCAGTACCACAAGCTGATCGAGTGGCTGCGCAACGGGGCCATCGGCGATTTATACCATATCGACGTCACCCTGCCGCCCGGGCGCATCAATCCGGGCGAGCCCTCCGCCCCCGTTCCGGCCGGTCTCAATTGGCGGATGTGGCTCGGCCCGGCGCCGCATCACCCCTACACGCCGACGCGGACCGACTGGATGAACTGGCGGATGATCCGCGACTACTCCACCGGCATGATCACCGACTGGGGCACCCATATTGTGGATACGGCGCAGGTCGCGGCCGGCGATCCGCACGGCTGGCCGGTCGAAATCAGGGCGTGGGGCCAGCCGCCGCCCGCCGGGGCGCAGACTGACATCCCGGCGGTGTTCGAGGTGCATTATCGCTACGCCAACGGGGTGACGCTCACGGTGCAGACGGGCGAGCAGACGGATCTCGGCGCGAATGCCGCCATCCGCCTGCTCGGCGCCAAAGGCTGGATCTCGAACACGGGCTGGCGGGGGAAGTTCGCCGCCAGCGACCCGGCGATCCTGCAGCTCAAGTACGGCCCCGGCGAATCGAAGCACGGGCCGCTGCCGCCGGGTGAACACCGCAACTTCCTCGATGCCGTCCGCGGCGCGACGGTGCCGACTTATTCCGCGGAAACGCTGCACCGCCTCTGCACCCCGTTGCACGCCGGCCTCATCGCGATGGACCTCGGACGGACCCTGAAGTGGGATCCGGTGAAGGAGGAGTTCCTCGGCGATGCCGAGGCCAACCGCCGCACGCGCCGCACCGAGCGCGAGGACTGGAAGCGCGGGTGAGGCCGGACGGGGTCG
>CAZDGC010000163.1:0-10945 GCA_964504885.1 uncultured Opitutus sp. | reverse complement strand
CACTTTGCCGACATGACGGCGTACATGGACAAGATGATCGGCCGGCTCGTCGCCAAGCTCGACGAGCTCGGCCTGCGCGAAAACACGATCATCATGTTTATCGGCGACAATGGGACCCACCCCACCGTCACCTCGCGCTTCCGGGGCACGGACTACCAGGGCGGCAAGGGCACCAGCACCGCCCGCGGCAACCACGTGCCGTTCATCGCGCACTGGCCCGCCCGCATCCCGGCCGGGAGGGTGAACGACGATCTGATCGCCAGCGTGGACTTCCTGCCGACGCTCTGCGAGGCCGCCGGCATCACCGTGCCGGCCGCCCTTGCCATCGATGGCCGCAGCTTCCTGCCGCAGCTCCTCGGCCAGCGCGGCCAGCCGCGCGACTCCTATTACGTCTGGTACGCGCGCAACGGCGGCCGCGACGCGACGTTCGAGTACGCGCAGAGCAAGACCCACAAGCTCTACCGCGACGGCAAGTTCTTCGACCTCACGCGCGATCCCTTTGAGAACCAGCCGCTCGCCGTCGCGAGTGCCGCCGGCCCGGCCGCCGCCGAGGCGAAGAAGCTCCGGGCCGTGCTCGATCAGTACGCCCGCTCCCGCCCCGAGCACCTCGCCCGCCACGTCTCCGCCACCGCGGCCAAGGCCGCCGGGCAGGGCAAGAGGGCAAAAACAGGCAACAAGTGAAAGTGCCCCGGAGCATTTGATCAGGCCGCCCAGCATGTCCGCCCAATGCTTGCCAATCCTGTTAGCCACGAGCGGGAGCGAGTGGACGAAAAACCACTCGCTCCCGCTCGTGGCTACACCGATCAAGCCGACGCCAGCTTCTGGGCCTCGGACCCAAAGGGAGTAAATCGGCCCACGATCCTTCGGGTGCCACTTGACCTTTCCGAACGTGCAACCTGCGACGATTCCCGCTCGTGGCCACGGCCAGACCCGGGCGCAGCGCGCGGCGCGAGTCCGAAGCCAAAGCCAATGAAACATCCCCGCCTGCCCCGCCGGCTCACCCGCTGCGCGCCCCTCGCCGCAGTCTTCCTTGTGGCACCGCTGTTTGCCGCGGCGCCCGCCGCGAACACGCGCCCCAACCTGCTCGTCATTCAAACCGACGAACACAATTTCCGCACCCTCGGCGCCTACCGCGCCCTGCTGCCGCCGGACCAGGCCTTCCCCTGGGGCGCCGGCGTGGCGGTCGAGACTCCCCACCTCGACTGGCTCGCGCGCCACGGCGCCCTCGCCGACCGGTACTACGCGACCTCGCCCGTCTGCACGCCCTCGCGCGCCTCCTTCGTTTCCGGCCGTTACCCGCAGAACACCGGCTCCATCCAGAACGATCTCCCGCTGCGCGATGACATCGTCACGTTCGCCGAGGTCCTGCGGCGCACCGGTTACGCCACCGGCTACGCGGGCAAGTGGCACCTCGATGGCGACGGCAAGCCGCAATTCGGCCCGGAGCGGAAGTTCGGGTTCGACGACAACCGCTACATGTTCAACCGCGGTCATTGGAAGAACCTCGCCGAGGACGAGCGCGGCCCGCGCGTCGGCACCGTCGACGCCCGCGGCAACCCCAACTACGAGGTCGGCGGCGCCGACGCGAAGTCCTTCACCACCGACTTCCTCACCGATCGCGCCCTCGCCTTCATCCGCGCCCATCGCGACCGGCCGTTCTGCTACATGCTGAGCATCCCCGATCCGCACGGGCCCAACACCGTGCGCGCGCCGTACGACACGATGTACCTCGGGCTGAAATTCGAGCAGCCGCGGAGCGCCCGCTCCCCCGGCCAGGCTCTGCCCGGCTACGCGGCAACCCTCGCGGGCGCGTTCAACCAGGTCCAGATGGCGCGCTACTTCGGCATGGTGAAATGCATCGACGACAACGTCGGCCGCCTCCTCGCCGCCCTGCGCGAACTCGGCGTGCTGGAGCGCACCGTAATCGTCTTCACCTCGGACCATGGCGACCTCTGCGGCGAACACGGCCGCGACAACAAGGGCGTGCCCATGGATGGTTCGGCACGCATCCCCTTCCTCGTCTACGCACCCGGGATCGTGCCGCCCGGCACCGTCGTGCGCGAGGCGCTCGGCACCGTCGACTTCAAACCCACCCTCCTCTCGCTTCTCGGCGCGGCCCCCGGCGACCGCGGCCCCGTCGAGGGCCGCGATGCCTCCGCGCTCTTCCGCTCCGGCCGTGCGCCCGCGAGCTGGGACGACGTCACCTTCGTTCGCATCGGCGGCGGGCCGCGCCGCGCCGCCGCGGCGGACGACGGGGAAGGCGGCGGCGGCTCCGGCTGGCTCGGCGCGTTCACCCGGCGCTACAAGTTCATCGTCGCCCCCAACGCCGCCCCGAGCCTCTTTGACCTCGAGCAGGATCCCGACGAGCTGACCAACCTGCTCTCCTCCCCCGCGCACCGCGAGACCGTGCGCACCCTCGGCCGCAAGCTCGCCGAATACGCCCGCCGCCACGGCGACCCCCACCTTCAGGCGGCCCGCGTGCAGGCCGACCTCGCCTGGGCCGTGTCCGACTCCCCCGCCTACACCCCGCCCGCCTCGGACGCTGCGAAGTCCGATTCGGCGGCGGCCGATCGTCGCGCCAACCGCAAGGGCAAGGCGAAGAAGAAAGCCTCCGCCAACCCGCAATAGACCCCGGCATGCCCGCCGCCCCCGGTTCCCGCCCCCGCCGCGTCGTCACGTATTACGTGACGTGCCGCCGGCGCCCGAAGCCCCCGCCCGCCGCCGTTCCGCCGCCGATGCCCCGCCTTTTTTCATGACGCACCGCCTCCTCCCCCTCGCCCAATCGCTTGCCTGGATCGCCGTCGCGGCCGTCGCGCCGAAGTCCGCTCCCGCCGCCGCCCCCCTGCCCTCCGCCCGCCCCAACATCCTTTGGATCACCTGCGAGGACACCAGCCCGCACCTCGGCAGCTACGGCGACACCTACGCCGTCACGCCCAACCTCGACGCCCTCGCGCGCGAAGGCGTTCGCTACACGCAGGCGTTCGCCTACACCGGCGTTTGCGCGCCCAGCCGCTCCTGCCTCATCACCGGCGTGCTGCCCGTCCGCCTCGGCAGCCACCACATGCGCTCCACCACGCGCCTGCCCGCGGGCGTGAAGTGCTTTCCTGAATACCTCCAGGCCGCCGGCTACTACACCTCCAACAACGTCAAGGAGGACTACAACTTCGCCACCCCGCGCACCGCCTGGCACGAATCGAGCAACCGCGCCCACTGGCGCAACCGCGCGCCCGGCCAGCCGTTCTTCTCCGTCTTCAATTTCACCGTCAGCCACCAGAGCCAGATTTTCTGCACCGAAAAGAAATACCAGGAGAACACCCGCCGCCTCACCCCGGCCCAGCGCCGCGATCCGGCGCAGGTGACGATCCCACCCTTCCACCCCGACACCCCCGAGTTCCGGAAAGAGTGGGCGCGGCACTATGAGAACCTCACCGCGATGGACTACCAGGTCGCCGACCTGCTCGCCGAGCTCGCGCGCGACGGACTCGCCGACGACACGATTGTATTTTTCTTCGGAGACAACGGCACCGGGATGCCCGGCGTGAAGATGTGGGCCTGGGGACCGAGCATCCACGTGCCGCTGATCGTGCGCTTTCCCCCGCGCTGGCAGCACCTGGCCCCGGCGCCGGCCGGCAGCGCGGTTGACCGCCTCGTCATGTTCGTCGATTTCGCGCCGACCGTCCTCAGCCTCGCCGGCGTGCCCCTGCCCGCGCACCTCCAGGGCAGTCCCTTCCTCGGCGCCCGGGCAGCCGCGCCGCGCACCTTCATCTTCGGCGGCAAGGATCGCCAGGGCGAGTGCTACGACACCGTGCGCTACGTCCGCGACCACCGCTTCCAGTACCTGCGCAACTTCCAGCCACACCTGCCCTACGGGCAGTACATGAGTTATGTCTGGCAGCACGAAAGCATGCGCGCCTGGGAGCGACTCCACCTCGAGGGAAAGCTCACCGGCCCCCCGGCCCGCTTCTTCGCCCCCACCAAACCCGTCGAGGAACTTTACGACGTCGAGCGCGATCCGTGGCAGGTGCACAACCTCGCCCTCGATCCCGCGTACGCCGGCGAACTCGCGCGGCTCCGCCGCATCCTGCTCGCCCAGATGCGCGAGACCGGCGACCTCGGTCTGCTGCCTGAACGCGAACTCCATGTGCGCGCCGCCGGGAGGACCCCGTACGCCCTCGCCACCGATCCGCGCGGCAACCCCCTCGAAGAACTCCTCCCCGCCGCCGAACTCGCCGGGCAAAGGGACGCAAAAAACCTTCCCGCCCTCACCGCGCTCCTCCGCTCCCCCGACGCCGCCGTGCGCTGGTGGGGCGCCACCGGCCTGCTCGCCCTCCGCGAACGTGCCACACCCGCCCGCGCCGCGCTCACCGCCGCCCTCCGCGATGCGTCACCTGATGTCCGCCTCGCCGCCGCCGAGGCGCTCGCTCACCTCGGCAGTCTCGATCTCTCCCTCCCCGCCTTGCGCGCCGCCCTCCGCGAGAACGACATCCACGCCCGCCTCTCCGCCCTGATCGCCGCCCGCCGCCTCGGCCCGCTCGCCCGGCCCCTGATCGACGACATCCGCGCCGCGCAAATGAAGGATCCCGCCCACAAGGACGCCACGGATTATGTCGGCCGCATGGTCGGTTACCTCCCGGCGCAACTCGCCCCGTGAACCGGTGCACCCGCCTGCTCCCCGCCCCCCTCGCCTTCCTTTAACCGTATGAAAACCCGCTGTCTCCTCCCCCTCCTCGTGCTGGCCGGCGCCGCCCTCGCCCCCGCCGCCGACCTTCGCCGCCCCCATATCATCTTCGTCATGGCCGACGACATGGGCTGGGGCCAGACCGGCTACCGCGGCCACCCGGTGCTCAAGACGCCCGAGCTCGACGCCATGGCCGCCAACGGTCTGCGCTTCGAACGCTTCTACGCCGGCGGCCCGGTATGCTCGCCCACGCGCGCCACCGTGATGACCGGCCGCAGCCACGACCGCACCGGTGCCAAGAGCCATGGCTACCGCCTGCGCCCGCAGGAGAAGACCATCGCCCAGGCGCTGCAGGGCGCCGGCTACGTCACCGCCCACTTCGGCAAGTGGCACCTCAACGGCCACGCCGGCCCCGGCGCCCCCATCCTCGCCGACGATCCCTGCAGCCCCGGCCGTTTCGGCTTCGACGAATGGCTCTCCGTCTCGAACTTCTTCGACCAGAACCCGATTCTCAGCCGCAAGGGCAAGTTCGAGGAGTTCAAGGGCGACTCCTCCGAGATCATTGTCGACGAGGCGGTGAAACACCTCGAACGGCAGCGCAGCAGCGGCCAGCCGACGTTTACCGTCATCTGGTACGGCACGCCCCATTCGCCCTTCAAGGCCCTCGACGCCGACCGCGCCCCCTTCACCTCGCTCGACGAAAAATCCTCCCACCACTACGGCGAACTCGCGGCCATGGACCGCAGCGTCGGCACCCTGCGTCGCGCGTTGCGCCGGCTCGGCTTCGCCGACAACACGATGCTCGTCTTTTGCAGCGACAACGGCGGCCTGCCCGAGGTCAAACCCAGCTCCGTGGGCGGCCTGCGCGGCAACAAGGGCACGCTCTTCGAAGGCGGCGTCCGCGTGCCCGGCATCATCGAGTGGCCGGCCGCGATCAAGCCGCGCATCACCTCGTTCCCCGCGTGCACCATGGACCTGTTTCCCACCGTCGCCGACATCGTCGGCCTGCCCGCCTCCGTGCTGGTGCGGCCCGTCGATGGCACCAGCCTGAAGCCGCTCTTCAGCGCCGAACTGCCGCGGCGCGCCCAGCCGATTCCGTTCCGCTACACCTCCCGCGCTGCCTACATCGACAACCAGTACAAGATCATCGCCGAGGATCACGGCCGGGGCGCCGTGCAGCTCTACGACCTGGCCGCCGACCCGCAGGAGTCGCGCAACCTCGCCGCCGCGCAACCGGAGCTCGCCGCCCGCCTGCAGGCCGCCCTCGTCGCCTGGAACGCCACCGTCGAGGCCAGCGTGGCCGGGAGGGACTACCCGGAGGGCCGCGTGACACCGGCCGACGCCGAGCGCGTCTTCTGGTATGACCTTCCCCAGTACGCCCAGTACCTGCCCGCCTGGAAGGAACGCTGGGAGTTCAAGACCTACCTGGAACGCCCGCGCGCCAACGCTGGACAGGCTGCGAAAAAGAAGAAAAGGGAGCGCTGAGCCGGCGGCGATCCACGCCGGCGCCGCGCCGAGCCTGGGTAAGCGATACGTGCAGGTGGCGACGAGCGTGAGCGAGTCGCAGCCTCCGCCCCGCAACTCGCCGGTTCGCGTGGCCCGCCTTGTCCCGGGCGGGACTCTGCCGCGAGACCGCCCCCCCCCTCAGCCCGGCTCCACCGCCGCGCGCAATGCCCGCAGGTTCGCAGCCGGCGTCAGGCGCGAGAGCGCGCACCCCGACCCCAGGACAAAGGCTCCTTCGGCGGCGCGCACTTTTTCCAAGAGCTCCCGGCTCTCGCGCCGCACGTCGTCCGCCGAGCCCTGGGCGAGGGTGAGCGTGTTGACCCCGCCCATCAGGCAGTAACCGGGGCCGACGATCTCGCGGGCGCGCCCCGCATCCATGCCCCCGAGCGGATCCAGCGGCCCGATGCAGTCGAGCCCGGTCGCCTGCAACTCCGGCAGCACCGGCATCACATTGCCGCAGACGTGGCAGTAGATCAGCATCCCTGGGTGTTCCGCCTTCACCCGGCGGCACACCTCCGCAAACACCGGCGCCACAAACTCCCGCCACTGCGCCGGCGAGATAAGGTTCATGTTCGCCATCGAGTCGTTCAGCCGCAGCACCCGGCAGCCGCAACCGGCCAAGAACCGCGCCCGCTGCAGCACAAACTCGATCCCCACCCGGAAACAGTCGCGGGCAAATTCCGGCCGCAGCACCAGGTCCGTCATCGCCCCCTCCACGCCCCGGAAGCGCGCCAGGAACGGCAACGACGCCGTGTCGCAATCGCCCACCCCGATCAAATCGTCCCGGAAGTCCGCCAGGATCGCCCGGATCGCCGCGCCGTAGCACCGCTCGTAAAACTCCACCCCCGGCACCGCGACCGCCGCCCAATCAAAGTCCGCCTCCTCTTCCAGCCGCACCGGACGGAATTGCAGCGCGGCCAGCGTTCCCGGATCGCTCCAGTCCATCGTCTCGGCCGGGCGGGGCTCGATCGCCAGGCCGCCGGCCAGGTCGAGTCGCCCAATCCTCCGGCCCGCGGCATCCAGCTCCCACGCCTCCGCCCCCTCCACGCGGCACCGCCGCGCGGGAAAAAGGTGCAGGCGCGCCCCGTCAAACCCGAACTCCCTCGCCACCGTCGGAATCAACCGCGTCGCCGCCCCGGGATCCGCGAGAATCGCCGCGAGTTCGACGCCGGCCAGGCGACAGGCGGTATCGATCCAGATTTTCGGAAGGACCGGCACCCGATCCGGCCGTCCCCCGCGCAGGGACGTGAGCAGACGCTCCGGCGGCGTCACGACGTCCCCGCCTTTCCTCCCTCCCGGCCGCCCCCCGCCTTCCCCCGCCCGAGCAGCGTCACCGCAAAGCCGACGAGCAGGATCACCGCCGTCCCGAACACGATGATCAGGAAACTGTGGAACGGACTCCTCCACGCCGCCAGCGCGCCCGTCCAGCGCGGCGACAGGCTCATCCAGAGAATCACCGCCACGCCGACGCCCACGCCGGCCAGTCCCGCCGCGGCGGTCGCCTGGCGCGCCAGCAGCCCGAGCAGGAAGAGCCCCAGCATGCCGCCGCCGAAAATTCCCGCCAGCATCCACCACGCGTCGAGGGCGCTCTTCACCTGGATCATCGCCAGGGCAATTCCCGTGCCGAGCACGCCGACCGTCACGGTGCCGACGTGCAACACCCGCATCTTCTGATCCTCGGTCGCCTGCGGCCGCCAGTAACGCTGGTAGTAGTCATTCAACATGATCGTCGCCGACGAGTTCAGGCTGCTGGAAAGCGTGCTCATCGCCGCGGCGAAGATTGACGCGATCAGCAGCCCGCGGACTCCCGCCGGCAGGGCGGTTACGATGAAGTGCGGAAACACGTAGTCCCCCCGGGCCGGGTCGCGGTACGCCTCGGGCAGGGCGTCGGGATTGCCGGTGTAATAGGCAAACAGCGCGGTCCCGATGAAGAAGAACATCGCGGAGATCGGCACGTACATCAGTCCGCCCAGCCACAGGCTCCGGCGCGCCGCGGCATCGGACTTCGCCGTGTGGTACCGCTGCACGAAATTCTGATCCACGCCGAAGTTCTGCAGGTTGATCACCACGCCGTACAGCAGCACCACCCAGAAGGTCGCCTCCCCCACCCCCAGGCCAAAGCTGCCCAGCGAAAACTTGTCGTGCTCCGCCGCCAGGCGGAACAACTGCCCCGGGCCCTCGGGCAGGCCCGCGACCAGCAGGACGGCACAGGCCAGCGCCCCCGCCACGAGAATCACCGTCTGGATCATGTCCGTCCAGATGACCGCCGAAATCCCGCCGACAAACGTATAGAGCGTGGTCGTGATCCCCGTGGCCACGATGATCAGGCGGATGTCCCAGCCCAGCAACACGTGCATCGGCAGCGCCATCAGGTACGTCACCGTGCCGATGCGCGCCAGTTGGGTCAGCAGGTAGCACACACTCGCGTACGTCCGCGCCCAGGCGCCGAAACGCTCCTCCAGATGCGAATAGGCCGAAACCTGCGTGCGGCGGCGGTAGAACGGCAGGAAGTAGCGGACGCCAATCCAGGTGGCCAACGGCAGCGAGAGGCTGAAGACAAAGGGATTCCAGTTCGCCGCGAACGCCTTCCCCGGCAGGGCGAGGAAGCTGATGCTGCTGACGTACGTACCCACAATCGAAATACCGAGCAGCCAGCCCGGCAGGTTGCGCTCCGCCGCCGTAAAGCCCTCCACCGTCCGGCTCCGGCGCCAGAACGCCAGCCCGACCGCCAGGGTCAGGACAAAATAACCCACCAACACGGCAAGATCGAGGAAGGCGACACGCGAAGTCACGGGAGGAAGGAGGCACCGCCACCCTCGCCGCGCGCCGCGCCCGGGGCAAGCCGCGATGCCACCATCAGGAAAGGCACTCGCCTCGCGGCGGCGGAGCACGTTCGCTTCTTCCACCATGCGCCCCCGGCTTCCTCCCCGGCTTCTTCGCTGCGCCCCGCCCGGGGTTCTCGCCCTCCTCCTCGCCGCCACCCCGGCCGCCTTCGCCGCCGCGCCGGCCCCGCGCCCCAACCTCGTCCTCATCCTCGCCGACGACATGGGATGGTCCGACCTCGGCTGTTACGGCAGCGAGATCGAGACCCCGCACCTCGACGCCCTCGCCCGCGGCGGCGTGCGCTTCACGCAGTTCCACAACGCCGCCCGCTGCTGCCCGACGCGCGCCGCCGTCCTCACCGGCCTCTATCCGCATCAGGCCGGCATCGGCCACATGGTGGCCAACGACGGCATTCCGTCCTACCAGGGGTTCCTCAACGACCGCACCGTCACCCTCGCCGAGGCCCTCCGCCCCGCCGGCTATTCCACGCTGATGGCCGGCAAGTGGCACGTCGGCTCCGCCCCCGGCCAGTGGCCCCTCGACCGCGGCTTCGACCGCTACTGGGGCACACCCACCGGCGGCGGGGTCTATTTCCGCGAAACCCTCGCGATCCGCCCCGAGGTGTTCTTCGTCGCCGGCGCCGAACGCGTCGAGTTCCCCGCCGGCGCCTACGTGACCGACGTCTTTACCGACCGCGCCCTGGACTTCGTCACCGAGGCCGTCACCCGCACCCGAAAGCCGTTCTTTCTCTACCTCGCCCACATCGCCCCGCACTGGCCGCTCCAGGCCAAACCCGCCGACATCGCGAAGTACGCCGACCGGTATCAGGTCGGCTGGGACGCCGTCCGCGCCCGGCGCGTCGCCCGCCAGCGGGAGCTGGGCATTGTCCCCGCCCACGCCGCCCTCGCGCCCCGCGAGCCCGAGGCGAAGGCCTGGGACGATCTGCCCGCGGCCGCGCGCCAGGAACTCGCCCACCGCATGGCGATCTACGCCGCCCAGATCGACTGCCTCGACCAGAACGTCGGCCGCCTCGTCGCCCGCCTGAAGGAACTGGGGCAGTTCGACCACACCCTGATCCTCTTTCTCTCCGACAACGGCTCCTCCGCCGAGGGCGGCCCCGGCGGTTTCAGCCGCGGGAAGGCCGGCGCGCCGATTGGCACCGGCAGCTCGTACGCCAGCGCCGGCCTCGAGTGGGCCAACGCCGCCAACACTCCGTTCCGGAAATACAAGACCCGCACCCACCAGGGCGGCATCGCCACCCCGCTCATCGCCCACTGGCCGGCCGGGATGAAGACAGAGAGAGGGGGAGAGGGAGAGAGGGGGAGACTGGTGCACACGCCCGCCCACATCATCGATCTCATGCCCACCCTGCTCGACGTCGCCGGGGCGACGTATCCGAAGTCCCACCGCGGCCAGCCCCCGCTGCCCCTCGAGGGTCAGAGTCTCAAGCCCCTCCTCCTCCCCCAGTCTCCCCCGCTCCCTGTCTCTCCCTCTTCCCGACAGCTCGCCTGGGAACACGAGGGCCACAAGGCCCTGCGGCAGGGCGACTGGAAGGTCGTCGCCCCCCATCGTGGCGCCTGGGAGCTCTACGACCTCGCCCGCGACCCCACCGAAACCAATGACCTCGCCGCGGCCCAGCCCGACCGGGTGCGCGAGCTGGCCGCGCAGTGGCAGGCGTGGGCCCAACGCTGCGGCGTCTGGGAGCAGGCGGCTCTCGTCGCCCACCGCCAGGCCCGCGCCAAGCAGAAGCAAAAAAAGAAGTGACCCGCGCCGCCGGCGTTGCCCCGCCCCGTCCTCTCCCTCCATCTTTCCCTCCCACCATCCCCCATTCCCCAATTTCCCCTCTCTCCCTTCCCTCTCTCCCTCTCTCCTTCTCTCCCTCTTCCGCCCCCGCCATGTTCCGCCACCTCCTCCGCCCCCTGCTGCTCGCCACCGCCGCAA
>CAZDGC010000162.1:0-11304 GCA_964504885.1 uncultured Opitutus sp. | reverse complement strand
CCGGCCGGGAGATCCGGATTTTCGAGTAATTTGGGTGAGGATACGGTTTGGCCCGGCGGTTTTACCCCGCGAGAGCGAGTTTTTGACCGGCGCCGAGGCGATGCAGGCGCTTGAGGTTGTACGCCAGGCACACCAAGGTCCATTCGGTGGACACCTTGGGCGCCTGGCTGACGCGCGCGCCGACAATCAAACGGCTCTCGACCTCCACGGCGGCCTGCGCGTTGTCGCTCTGCTCGAAGCCGGTGCCGTCTTTCATGATGCGGCTCTCCGGGTCGGTATAATTGTATTGGTCGGTGGGCTTGGGCTCGGGCGTGGGCGCGGCGGGCCCAGGTCCGCGGGGTTTCTTGCCTTCGGCTGCCTGGGCCTGCCGGGCGGCCAGCTTCTTTTCGTGCTCGGCCAGCTCGGCGGCGATGACGAAGTGTGCCAGATGGTCGGCGGGCACCCAGTCCCGCAGGTCCGGCGGCAACAGCAGTGGAGTGTGGCGATCGACGGAGACGAAGCGGGTGGCCATGGAGAGAAACAAGTATATAGTATGTTGTTGGTCACCACTATACACTGACAAAAGCGGAATATTTTGGTCCCGAAATCAGTACGCCTTTCGCGAAAATGCCACGGGCATTTTCGTTTAGCAGCCTGTCGAGCCGGCCCGCTCGCCTGCCGGCGCAGCCAGCGAGTATCAAAGAATGCTGTGTTCCAAGTCCGACAGGCTGCTAGGCGGCGTCGAAAATGTCAGACCGTGGTCCCGCGCCTCCGCGGGAGGCAGGGGACGGGCGAAGGGAAATCCGTGCCTGACTTTCGCGACAAGGCGGTCGTGGAAGCAGGGCGCTGCTACGCCTCCGCCAGTGCGGCCTGCACGTGGAACAGATCCGGGTGGACGCCGTCGGCGCCGGCGGCGTGGAGCTGGGCGGCGTCGTGGGTGCCGGTGGTCACGCACCAGCAGGCGAAGCCGCCGTGGTGCGCGGCCTGCACGTCGAAGGGCGAATCGCCGATTAGCAGCGTGCTTTCCGGGCTTCCGCCGAGCTGGCCGAGCACGTGCGCGGCAAACTCGGGCTGAGGCTTGAGCCACGGGGTGTCCTTGGCCCCGAACACGCCGCGCAGAAACGGGGTCACGCCGAGGTGCGCGCACACGCGGCGCGAGTGGTCCCCGCGTTTGTTGGTGAACGCGGCCAGCGCCACGCCCGCGGCGTGCTGGGCGCGGACGAGTTCGAGCGCGCCGGGCATCAGGGTTACGTCGTCGAGCAGGATCTCGTCCGTGTAGGCCAGGTGGCGTCGCACGGCCTCGGCGATGAGTTCCTCGGGCAGGAAGTGCCGCATGGCGTTTTCGAGGCCGCCGCCGACGGCGCGCCGCACCTGCTCCACGGTCGGCTCCGGGCGGCCGAACTGCGGCAGGACGTGGCAGTAAGCGCGGCGGATGGTGGTGAACGCGTCGACGAGGGTGCCGTCGAGGTCGAGCAGGAGCGTGCGGTAACGCGGCATGGAGGAAGCGAGGCTGCGGTCGCGCGCGACCGGAAACGAGGGAAATTCGCGGGGCGGATCACGACGGCCCGGCGGTGGCAAGTGCAACGGGCCGCTGCTTCTCCTGGGATCGCGCGGAGGAACTCGCAGGGGGGAAGAAAGCAGCCGTGATCACCGGGACCGGGTTGATCCACGGCGAACGGTCTCGCGAACTTTTGCCGGATTTCGTAGCCGAGTGGGAGCGAAGCGACGACTTGGTCTCAGGCCCGGCGCGGCGGGCCCGTTCGCGACTCTCTCCATGTCCTCCCGTCTGCCCTTCCTCCTCTTGCTCCCGACCCTCGCCTTTCAGCCCGCCGCGGGCGCCGACGTGGCGTCCGAGACCCAGCGCCAGCAGCTTTCCGGCCACGGTCCGGCCGACGCGGTGCCGTGGGAATTCACCGTCAGCGCCGGCCGGCGCGCGGGAGAGGCCGCGACCATTCCGGTGCCCTCGCACTGGGAACTGCACGGCTTCGGCTCCTACCACTACCGCCAGCAGCCCAAAAAGTCGGACGAGCGCGGGCGGTACCGCACGCGGTTCCGGGTGCCGGCGGACTGGAAGGACCGCCGCGTGCGGCTGGTGTTCGACGGCGTGATGACCGACGCGGCGGTGACGCTCAACGGCCGCTCCGCCGGGCCGGTTCATCAGGGCGGGTTCACGCGCTTCCGGTACGACGTCTCGGGACTCCTCCGCTGCGGCGAGGGAGCGGCGAACGAAAACGTGCTCGAAGTCGAGGTCGCGAAGGTATCGGCCGATCCGGACACCGAGCGCGGCGAACGTTCCGCTGATTACTGGGTGTTCGGAGGCATCTACCGCCAGGTCTGGCTGGAGGCGCTGCCGGCGCAGGCGATCGAACAGGTGGCGATCGACGCGCGGGCCGACGGCGAATTTCACGCCGACGTCACGCTGGCGTTCGTCCACGACGCCGACCGGATTGACGCGGCGGTGGAGGCGTCCGATGGGTCGGGCCACGGCCCGGCGTTCGCGACCGCGGTGCCGGGCGGCGGCGCCGGGCGGGTGCGGCTCAGCGCGCGGCTGCCGGCGCCGCGTGCCTGGACCGCCGAGACTCCGCACCTCTACACCCTGCACCTGTCCCTGCGCCGCGGCGGGGAAGTCCTGCACCGGTTTCGCCAGCGTTTCGGCTTCCGCACGTTCGCGGTGCGCGACGGCGACGGACTCTACCTCAACGGCCGGCGCCTTCTGCTCAAGGGGGTCAACCGCCACAGCTTCCGCCCCGACACCGGCCGCGTGCTGACCCGCGAGGACTGCTACGCCGACGCCCGCCTCATCCGGTCGCTCAACATGAACGCCGTGCGGATGTCGCACTATCCGCCCGACGAGGCCTTCCTCGACGCCTGTGACGAACTGGGCCTCTACGTGCTCGACGAACTCAGCGGCTGGCAGCACGCCCATGGCACGCCTGTCGGCCGCCGGCTGGTGCGCGAGATGATCGAACGCGACGTCAACCATCCGAGCATCCTGCTCTGGGCCAACGGCAATGAGCGCGGCTGGAACCGCCAACTGGATGGCGACTTTGCGCTCCTTGATCCCCAGCGCCGTCGCGTGCTGCATCCGCAACACCTCTTCGGCGGCATCGACACGGTCCACTACCCGCCGTACGAGGAGCTCGTGCGCCGCCTGCGCGGGCCGCATCTCGTGATGCCGACGGAGTTCCTCCACGGGCTCTACGACGGTGGCACCGGGGCGGGGTTGGCCGACTACTGGCGGGCAATCGCGGGCTCGCGCTTCGGGGCGGGCGGCTTCCTCTGGGTGCTGGCGGACGAGGGCGTGGTGCGGACGGATCAGGGCGGGCGTATCGACGTGTTCAGTACCTTCGGGCCCGACGGCGTCGTCGGGCCGCGGCACGAGCAGGAGGCCGGCTACCACACCGTGCGCGACCTGTGGTCGCCGGTGCAGATCGATCCGCCGCGGCTGGACGCCGGCTTCACGGGCCGGCTCGCGGTGCACAACCGCTACGACTTCACGGGGCTCGCCGACTGCCGGTTCGAATGGCGCCTGCTGCACCAGCTTGCGTCGCGACCGGAAGCGCTGGTGGCGGGCAACCTGGCCGGTCCCACCGTGGCCCCGCAGGCCAGCGGGGTGTTGGAACTGCCGCTGCCCGCCGGCTGGCGCGAGGCCGAGGCCCTGGCGGTTACCGCCCGGGATCCCCGCGGCGAGGAACTCTGGACCTGGACGTGGCCGGTGCCGGGGCGCGCGGTCCCGCCCGAGGCGAAGCGGCCGGCGGACGTGGCGAGTGCGAGCCCGACGGTCGAACGGGCGGGCGACGTCGTGACGTTGCGCGCGGGCGGCGTGCGGGCGGAGTTCGACGCCGCGACCGGACTGCTGCGGGGCTGGCATCGTGGCGCGCGGACGGCCGGGCTCGCGCAGGGGCCGCGGCTGGCGTTCGCGCGGCCGGTGCCGGCGGCGCCGGTGGGGTGGCTCGCCGTGGCGGAAGGAGCCGACCGCGGATCGTGGTACCGGCTGGCGCGACCGGAGCCGGCGAACGTGCTCGAGGTCGCGCTGACCTTCGACCGCGATCAGCCGTGGGTCGGACTGAAACTCGACATCTCGGCGGACGGGACGGCGTGGCGCACGCTGTTCGACTCGTCGCGCCGGCGGGGGGATACTTTCCGGTTCACGTTTCCGCCGCAGCCGGTGGCCGCGGTGCGGTTGTCGGGGTTGCGCACGGCGGATGGACGGGCGGTGACGCCCAACGGCCTGCGCGTCGGCTACGCGGCCGGGCGTTTCCCGGCGCCGGTGGCGGGTGGGGCAGTGTCGCATGGCACGGACCGGGACGCGGCCACCGGAGCGACGGTTGCGTGGCTGGAGAGCCGCGGCGCCGCGGGGCTCGATTCCGCCCGCTGGACCCTGTCCGCCGCCGGGGAGCTGCAGCTCGATTATGCGTATGCGCTGGAAGGCGAATTTCTCTATCACGGGATCACGTTCGATCACCCGGAGGAGCAACTGATCGGGATGCAGTGGCTGGGTGAGGGGCCGTTCCGCGGGTGGCAGAACCGCACGCGCGGGACTTGGTTCGGCGTGCACGCCACGGTGCGGCGCGATCCGCAGCCGGGCGAATCGTGGGAGTATCCGGAATTCGAGGGCTACTTCGCCGGCGTGCGGTGGGCCCGGATCGACACGCGGGCGGGTCCGCTCGGCGTCGACGGCCTGCCGGAGGGCGTCTGGCTGCGGGTCGGCACGCCGCGGGCGACGCATCCGCACACGATGGTGGAATTTCCGGCGGGCGACATTTCGCTGTTGCACGCCATTCCTGCGATGGGATCGAAGTTCAACCCGGCCGAGGTGGCGGGGCCGTCAGGCCAGCCCGCGCGGGCGAGCGGGCTCCAGCGGGGCACGGTGCGGTTCCGCTGGGCGGAACCGGAGACCCGCGACTGATTCCCCAAAACATCGGAGGGCTGCGCTCCGTCGCAGCCGCCCGGTCGGTCTCACGCGCCGGGTTCAGCCGGGCTCCTCCCACCGTTTGGCGCGGGCGAGGGCGCGGGTCCAGCCGGCGAGGTGGCGGCGGCGCGCGGCGGGCTTCAGCGCCGGGAAGAAACGACGGTCGGCCTGCCATTGGGCGGCGATCTCGGCCTCGTCGCGCCAGTAGCCGACGGCGAGCCCGGCGAGGTACGCGGCGCCGAGCGCGGTGGTCTCGGTGACACGCGGGCGCACCACCGGCACGCCGAGCAGGTCGGCCTGGAACTGCATGAGCAGGTTGTTGGCGGCGGCGCCGCCGTCGACGCGCAGCTCTTTCAGGCGGATGCCGGAATCGGCGTGCATGGCGTGGAGCACGTCGTGCACCTGGTACGCGATGCCTTCGAGGGCGGCGCGGGCGAGGTGCGCGGCGGTGGTGCCGCGGGTGAGGCCGGCGACGAGGCCGCGGGCGTATTGGTCCCAGTGCGGGGCGCCGAGGCCGGCGAACGCGGGGACGAGGTAGGCGCCGCCGCTGTCCGGCACCTGGGCGGCGAGGGCCTCGACCTCGGCGGACGACTTGATCAACCCGAGCCCGTCGCGCAGCCACTGTACGACGGCGCCGGCGATGAAGATGCTGCCTTCGAGGGCGAACTCGGTGCGGCCGCCGCGCCGCCAGGCGACGGTGGTGAGGAGGTTGTGTTTGGACGCGATCGGCTGGGGGCCGGTGTGCATCAGCATGAAGCAGCCGGTGCCGTAGGTGTTCTTAACCATGCCGGGACGCGTGCAGACCTGGCCGAAGAGGGCGGCCTGCTGATCGCCGGCGATGCCCGCGATCGGAATCGGCGCGCCCCACAGCGTGCAGTCGCCGTACACTTCGCTCGACGCGCGCACCGCCGGGAGGATCGCGCGCGGGATGCCGAGGAGCCGCAGCAGGTCGTCGTCCCAGTCGCCGGTGTGCAGGTTGAACAGCATCGTGCGGGAGGCGTTGCTGGCGTCGGTGGCGTGCACGCGGCCGCCGGTGAGGTTCCACACGAGCCACGAGTCGATGGTGCCGAAGGCGAGTTCGCCGCGGCGGGCGCGGGCGCGCGCGCCGGGGACGTGCTGGAGGATCCATTGCAGCTTGGTGCCGGAGAAATACGCGTCGATTACGAGGCCGGTCTTGCGGCGGATGGCCGCGGCGTGGCCGTCGCGCTTGAGGCGATCGCAGGCGGTGGCGGTGCGGCGGTCCTGCCACACGATGGCGTGGCCGATCGGGCGGCCGGTGGCGCGGTCCCACACGACGGTGGTTTCGCGCTGGTTGGTGATGCCGAGGGCGGCGATGGCGGTGGGCGCGAGCCCGGCCTGGCGGAGGGCATCGGCGGCGACGCCGGACTGCGAGGCCCAGATTTCGTCGGCGTCGTGCTCGACCCAGCCCGGGCGGGGGAAGATCTGTCGGAACTCGCGCTGGGCGGTGGCGACGGGATTGCCGGCGTGGTCGAACACGATGGCGCGGGAGCTGGTGGTGCCCTGGTCGAGGGCGAGGAGGTATTTCATGGGAGCGCCCAGCCGCCGGCGTGGCCCTTGGTTTTCTGGAGGACGACGCTCGCGACGACACCCTTGCCGAGCGTGATCAGGACGGGGATGCCGATGACCTCGGCGAGGAACGTGGACATGGGGGCAGGGGTGAAAGTACGTCCAGCCGCGGCGAGGCGGCGAAGGCGGCAAGTGCAGCCCTATCCGCCAGCGCGGGCAATCCCGGATGCGGATCACTCGTCCGCTTCTTCGGGTGCAACTCGCTGCTGGAAGCAGGCGCGGGGTGGGGCGTCGACGAAGTCCGGGGCGGCTTCGCCGATCGCGGTCATGCGACGGACGAGGCGTTCCCGCATTCGGGCAACGACGGCGGCATGGCTGGGCAGCCCGACGAGGTTGTTCAATTCCCAGGGATCGGCGGCAAGGTCGTAGAGGCAGTCGTCGGCGTAGAGCGCGGCGGCCGGGAGCGAGACGGGCTGCCCCTGCGCGTCATGATCGGGGCACCGCACGCTGTATTTCCAACGACGGGTGCGGACACAGCGGCCGGTCTGGCTCTCGCTGATCTGCGCGAAGATTTCCTCCGGCCAGTTGGGCGCGGGGCGGCCGCCCAGGAGCGGCAGAATCGAGCGACCGCTCATCCCCGACGGCACAGGGAGGCCGGCCGCGTCCAACAGCGTGGGCGGCAGATCGACGAGGCTGACCAACTGGCGCACCCGACCACCGCCGTCGAATCCCGGACCCGCGAGGGCGGTGGGCACGCGCAGGGAGGCGTCGTGGCAGGATCGTTTGTACTCGGCGTTGCGGGTCTTGAAGTGGTTGCCGTGGTCGGAGGTGTGGAGGATGACGGTGCGGTCGAGTTGGCCGAGCGAGCGGAGCGCGTCCTGCACGCGGCCCAGCGCGTCGTCGAGCCGCTTGATCATCCCGCAGTAGCCCGGCCAGTGCTGCCGGGCGGTGCCGCCGAGGGCCGCGAGATCGGGCGGCAGCCACGAGCCGACGTACGCGGTGTCGGCGCCCGCGGGTGCCGGGTAATCATCGCGGTGGTTCTGGTGGTGCGGTTCGAGGAAGGAGAGAAAGAGAAAGAACGGCTCCGCCGCGCGGGCGCGTTGGTCGAGAAAGCGGATGGCGGCGTCGGCGAGGGCGTCGACGCGATAGCCCGGCAGACGGTGTTCGCGCCCGTCCTGATCCCAGAGTCGCGTGTCGTAGGCGTCGCTGACGAATTCGAGCAGGTTGGCGCCGAGCCAGGTCTGGTAACCGCCCTGGGCCTCGCGGGGCACGGCGCCGGGAAACTCATGCGGCATCAGGTGCCACTTCCCGATGTAGCCGGTGTGGTAGCCGGCGCCATTGAAAGAGTGAGCCAGGAGCGGCAGGTGTGCGTGGGGGCGCAGACCGTTGCGCCACACGCCGGTCTGGGTCGCGTAGAGGCCGGTCTGCAGGCACGAACGCGCCGGTCCGCACACCGGCTGGCAGGTGAAGCTCTGCGCCACGTGGGTGCCGGCGCCCGCCAGCCGATCAAAATTCGGCGTCAGCCCCAGCGGGCAGCCGTGCACGCCGGTGGTGTCGTGGCGCTGCTGGTCTGTGAAAAAGACCAGCACGTTGGGGCGGGGGGAGGAGGACATGCCGCGTCCAGGCTGGAGCCTCCCCTGGGCCGGCCAAGCCCGCCGTCGGTAACCCGTTCACTCCTTTGGGTTCCGATGGCCCGGGGCGGGCGTTGGCTTGGTCGGTGTAGCCACGAGCGGGGTCGGGTGGTTTTTCGTCCACTCGCTCCCGCTCGCGGCTACCAGACTTGGCAAACATCGGGCAGACCTGCCGGGCGGTTTGATCGAATCCCCCGGGGCCTTTCATCGCGGCCGGCGGGAGCGCGCCGCCGCGGCCGGCCGGTTCGCCGCGGGGGTCTGCGGCCGCACCGAACTCCCGGCGGCCCATGAGGCGCCGATGAAGGTGGCGCGCGGGAAGCCGGGGATCCCGTACTCGTGATGGTGCAGCAGGCCGGTCAATAGATCGATCGCGGCTTCCCCGGCGACCTCGTTGTGCTGGTCCATGCCCGCCCAGTCGGCCGTCGCGCGCGTGCGCTCGAGGTGCACGAGTCCGATGTCCTCCGGCGCCTGCCGCCGCAGGGTGGCGAGCCAGTCGCGCACCACCGTGTGCAGGGTCAGCACGACATCGGGCCGGTGTTCGCGGTACCAGCGGGTGAAGGCGTCGGCGCCTTCGTCGTCAGTGGGGAAACTCGTGAGTGCGGGAACGCGGTCGGCCGCAGGCAGCCCCTGCTGGGCCAGCCACATCGCGCAGGTGAAACGCCCGTCAGTGACCTGGTCGACCGTGTGGCTGAGGACGAGGCCGGGCCGGCGGTAACCGAGGGCCCGCACTGCGGCCATCGCGTCGAGCACCAGGTGGTGATGATCGACGCAGGTGAAGGAAAGGGCGGGCGAGTGGGTGCGGATGCCGGTGACCACGCTGGCGACCTCGGGCCAGAGCGGGGCGAACCGCGCGGGAATCCAGTCGACGTGAAACGCGCCAATCACCACGACGCCGCGGATGCCGCGGGCGGCGAGGATGCGCCGCAGCCGCTCTCCGTCGAGTTCGGGATCGTGTAACCAGAATTCGTCGGTCCGACACCCGAGCTGTTCGGCACGCCGCCGGCAGCCTTCGACCCACGCGGGCACGGTGGGATTGTCGACGAACGCGTGGCGATCGCGGTGCGCGTTGAGGAGGGCGATGGTCCGCTGAAAAGTCGCCGCGCGGGAGCGCCGCAACTGGCTCATGAGTTCGTCGATGACCGGATTGCGCGTGTAACCCAGATCGGCGGCCACCTGCTGAATCCGGGCGCGCGCCGCGGGGGAGATGCGCGGGTCGTTGCGCATGGCCAGCGACACGGTCGCCTTGCAGACGCCGGCGCGGGCGGCGATTTGGGCCATGGTGACTTGCGGCATGGGCGGGGCGGTCCGCGGCTAGGCAAGGTGGAGGGAGTCCGGCGTCAACGGTTTAACGCAGCCCCGCTTTACCGGGGCGGAGGCGCGACAGTAGTCGTCTCCCCATCACCTCGAACGACCGGACCCGCCGGTGCCTGCAGTGGGCGCGCGACGTCTCCCTGGTCCCCAACCCCATGAACACCCCGCTGTCCTCCCCCTTGCCGTCACTCCGCTCGCTCCTCGCCGCCGCCGCCTTGCTGGCGGCCGCTGTCGCCTCCCTCCTGCCGGCCCAGACCGCGCCGGCGACGCCGTCATCCGCCGCG
The DNA here is from genome assembly GCA_964504885.1 of uncultured Opitutus sp. Taxonomy (GTDB): domain Bacteria; phylum Verrucomicrobiota; class Verrucomicrobiia; order Opitutales; family Opitutaceae; genus ER46. Next base: position 1,660 of record CAZDGC010000162.1, on the reverse strand, counting down.
CCGGCGGTGGACGACACGGTCGTCGAGCTCTCGCCCTTCGTGATCCAGGCCTCGTCCGAGACGGGCTGGGTGGCCACGCAGACGCTCGGCGGCTCGCGCATGAAGACCGAGTTCAAGGACCTCGCGCAGCCGATGGAGGTATTGACGATGGACTTCATGCGCGATCTCGGGGCGAACAACTTCGAGCAGGCGCTGATCTACTCGACGAACATCGAGGGCCGCGAGGAGTTCATCGACGGGGACGGGCTGGGCTTCGGCGTCTTTCAGCCGCGCAACGTCACCCGCGTCCGCGGCCTCACGGGCGCGACGCTCTCGCGCAACTTCTTCGAGGCGCAGATGCCGACGGACAACTACAACCTCGACCGCATCACGATCGCCCGCGGGCCCAACGCGATTCTCTTCGGGCTGGGGAGCCCGTCGGGCATTGTGGACGTCAGCCTGCAACGGGCGAACCTGCGCAAGCGCAGCGTGGCGACGGAGCTGCAGTACAATTCGGAGGACTCGCGCCGCGCGTCGCTGAACTTCAACCAGCCGATCCTGCCGGACCGGCTCGCGCTGCGGGCGGCGGTGCTGTCCGAGGAAAACGTCACCAGCGTGAAGCCGAACCTCGACCGCCAGGATCGTTATTATGGCGTGCTGACGGCCAAGCCGTTCCGGCACACGACGATCTCGCTGCACGGCGAAAAGGTGGAGCGCATGAGCAACCGGGCGCCGCGTATCACACCGGTGGATGCGATCTCGGTCTGGGAGCGGGCCTCGGCCTTCCGGGGCAGCCCCTACACGGCGGACCGCCCGATCTTCGACAACCGCGCGACGGGCGCGAGCAATCCGGGCAACTTCACGCTGGGCAATCTCGCCAACCACCCGGTGTTCGCGCGGCAGGGCAACCCGGCGGTCTGGCTTTTCGGCGCCGGCGACCTCAGTGGCAACGTGCAGGGGTGGAACAACGCGGTGGAGACGCGCGAGCCGCAGAACATCCCGGCCGCGCTCAACCCGTACCACGCTCTCGAGCGCCAGGCGTTCACGCTGGGCGACGAGCGGGTGACGCCGTTCTCCACCAATCTCTACGGCCTGAGCCGCGGCCAGAAACTGCGCTCGGACCTGATGAACCTCTTTGTCGAGCAGCGCCTCGCGCCGGATCTCTTCCTGGAACTGGCGTACAACCGCGAGGATCTCGACGAGATCACGGCGGACTCGGGCTTCGGGCCAAACCGGATCTACGTCGATGCCAACCGCTACCTGCCGGACGGAGTGACGCCGAACCCCAACGCCGGCCGACACTACATCCAGGGGCGCGCCACCGGGCAGCAGTTCTGGGAGAACCGCGAGGACGGGCGGGCGACCCTGTCGTACGAGTACGATTTCGGGCGGAAGCATGCCGGCAACCGCGTATTGAAATGGCTGGGACGAAACCGCATCGCCCTGCTGGCGGCGGAGTCGGAGTATCGCCGGCGCGGCCATCAGTTGCAGCGCGGCCTCCTGGAGCCGGCGCCGAACTTGCCGGGCGTGCCCTACACCACCGGCTCGGTGGGCAGTCCCACCGGCACCGGCACGCGCAACTGGGCCACGGACGGCCGGCGGGATCTCCACACGCGCCTGTATCTGAACGGTCCGGACGGCAATTCCGCCTTCCACCCGTTTGGCAATCTGCATGGCACCT
>CAZDGC010000161.1:1799-11356 GCA_964504885.1 uncultured Opitutus sp. | reverse complement strand
AACCGCGAATGAACGCCAAGCGACGCGAATTTCAGAGGTTACGCTGTTCACATCGACTCTTCGAAGCTAATCACCAGACGGTGACCCGCCGTCCGGCTCCGGCATTGGTTGTCTTGTTGGTCGCCGTATTCGCGTCCATTCGCGTGAATTCGCGGTTAAACTGAATCGCTACCGCTGAGTCGGCGGCCTCCCGGGCGTGGAGGGCCCTGCTCCGTCCCGCGGCGGCCACCGGGCCCCGCCGACGCAGATTGTTACATTTCGGCAACGAGGACCCCCATGCCGGGAATTGGGATTGGCAGCGACGAAGCCGCTGCCTGTCGTGGTGACTGGCGTGATGACCTTTTCTCCCGCTCCGCCTTTGCCGAACCGGACCTACAACCCGGCAGGGAAACGCGTGCCCCGGCGAATCCGCTGCGCCCGGTGCAATTGTGCTTGTCGACGTTCGCCCGGCCGCTCGAACGTAGGCGCCCATGTCCTCCTTTCTTGAAATGTCACTCCAGCGCGACATCGAGCGTATCCGGGGCAAGGTGGCGGAAATGGGTGCGCTGTCGGCGCGCGCGCTGCGCGACTGCCTCAAAGCCGTCACGGAGCTCAATCGCGAACTCGCCTATGCCGTCATCCTGCGGGACCAGTACATCGACGAGAAGGAGAAGGAAATCGACCGGCTGTGCCTCGAATTTCTGGTCCGGCAGCAGCCGGTGGCTCTGCCGCTGCGCCTGGCCTACTCGGCGCTCCGAATCAACCTCGAGCTCGAACGGGTGGGCGACTATGCCGAGAGCATTTCCCGTCAACTCCTCAAGTTGCCCGAACTACCGGCGGCTTTTCCCCGGGCCGAGTTCGAGGAACTGGCACGCAGCTCGATTGCGATGCTGGAGAATGCGGTGAAGTCATTCGTCGAACAAAACGAGGAGCTCGCCCGGCAGACCATCGCACTGGAAGACGGCATCGACCTGCGCAAGAGCGCGCTGATCAAGGATCTCGCCCACCGCTTCCGTGAGGGCCGGCTGCCGTTCGAAGCCCTCGATCCGCTCACGATCATGGTGCGCCGGTACGAACGGGTGTCTGACCAGGCGCGCAATATCTGCGGCGAGGTGCTCTACCTCTGCACCGGCGAGTACTCCAAACACCCGGGGGCCGAGGCGTTCCGCGTGATCTTCGTCGATGAGCACGACGACTGCCTCACCAAGATTGCGGAGGCAGCCGCCAACGCGCTCGAGCAACCCAAGTTCATCTTCACCAGCGCCGGCCTCGACCCTCGCCCGGTCACCCCCGAAACCCTTCGGTTCATTCAGGAAAAGGGCCTCGATCCCACGCGACTGGTCTCACGCTCCCTGCTGCAGGTGCCCAACCTTGAGCACTATCACCTGATCATCGCGCTCTCTCCGGAAGTGAAAAAACATTTCCCGCGCCGGCCTCGCAAGGGCGTCTACCTCGACTGGAATATCAAGAGCCCGACTGCGGTCGGCGGCTCGCCCGGAGAGGCCCGGGGAGCCTTTGACAAAGCCTGGACGCACATCACCGAGAACATCAACCAGTTCGTGCAAGCCATCCTCAAGGGCTGACGCTCCGCCACCCACTTATGACCGACGCACCCACCTCCCGCACCTGCCTGCTTGCCAGCCTCGCGGTCGCCGCCCTAGCCGTCAGCGGCTGCAAACCCCGGGACGGAGGCGCCGCCGGCGGCAGCGGGCGCAGTTCGATCCAGACTCGCGGCTCCGACACGATGGTGAACGTCGCCCAAGGTTGGGCCGAAGAGTACAAGAAGATCAACAAGACCGTCGACATCGAGGTCTCCGGCGGCGGCTCCGGCGTGGGCATCGCCGCCTTGATCAAGGGCACCATCCATATCGCCGCCTCCAGCCGCGACATGAAAGCGGAGGAGAAGGCTCTGGCCAAGCGGAATACGGGCCAGGAGCCGAAGGAGTTCATCGTGGGCTTCGACGCCCTCGCGATCTACGTCCACAAGGACAACCCACTCACCGAGATCACCAACGAGCAACTGGCTGCGATCTTCGCGGAAGGCGGCCGCATCACCAAGTGGTCCGACTTGGGCGTGAAGCTGCCCTCCGGCCAGGACCAGATCGTCAGGATCAGCCGCCAGTCGAGTTCCGGCACGTACGAGTTCTTCCGCGAGCACGTGCTCGACAAGAAGGACTTCAAGCTCGGCTCGCGCGACATGAACGGCTCGAAGGAAGTGGTGGAGCTGGTGGCGACCACGCCCTCGGCCATCGGGTACAGCGGCCTCGGCTATAACGAGCCGGGCAAGGTCCGGATGCTAAAGGTTGCCGCCAAACCCGGCCAACCCGCCGTGGCCCCGAGCATCGAGGCCACCCTGAGCAAGGAATACCCGATCGCCCGCGCGCTCCTGCTTTACACGCTGGGCGAACCCTCGGGCGCGGTGAAGGAATACCTCGACTGGATCATGTCCAATGCCGGACAGCAGGTGGTGGAACGCACCGGCTACGTGCCGCTGCCGGCATCCGCCCGCACCAAGTAAGTAAGCCCTTTCCCCGCCCCGCCGCGCATGCTCCCGGTCCCGCCCGCCCGACGCGCCTTCGTGCTCCCGGCGCACCGGACTGCTCGGAAACACCGCCGCAGGGGGGCCGGAGTCGCCGGCGCCGTCCCTCCCCGCGTATGAAGCCGCGCGCGTACACCCCGCCTCCCTCCGGCCACTTCCCCGTGCGCGCTGCCCGGCGCGCCGGATGGGCCCGCGCCGGCGAGCGCCTGATCGAGATCCTCATCTACGTCTGCGGCATCAGCGCGATCATCTTCGTCCTCGGCATTTTTGTCTTCGTCTTCAAGGAAGCCGCGCCCATCGCGACCCGCGAGGGCTTCAGTTTCTCCAACTTTCTCTTCAGCACCGAGTGGTATCCCACCTCGGAAACCAATAAGCGCTATGGCGTGCTCGCCATGGTCGCCGGCACCGCCAGCGTCACCCTGCTGGCCATGCTGATCGCCGTGCCCTTTGGCCTCGGCGCCGCCATCTATCTCTCCGAGTTCTGCGGCCAGAAAACGCGCGAAACCCTGAAGATCGTCATCGAGTTCCTGGCCGCCGTGCCCAGCGTCGTGTGGGGCTTCATCGGCCTGACGGTCATGAGCAAGCTGATCGTGCACTTCACCGGTGCGGCCGTCGGCGTGAATGTGCTCAACGGCGGCATCATCCTCGCCCTGATGAGCGTGCCCATCATCGTCTCAATCGGCGAGGACGCCCTCAAGGCCGTGCCCGACTCCTACCGCGAGGCCGCCATCGCCCTCGGCGTCACCCGCTGGCAGCTCATCTGGCGCGTGCTCCTGCCGGCCGCCAAGAACGGCCTGCTCGCCGCCGTGCTGCTCGGCGTCGGGCGCGGGGTCGGCGAGACCATGGCCGTGCTGATGGCCACCGGTCACGCCGTCCACATCCCGCACAGTGCGCTCGACTCCGTCCGCACCCTCACCGCCAACATCGCCGCGGAGCTCGGCGAAGCCCCCGCCGGCTCCGACCACTATCGCGTGCTGTTCCTCACCGGCGTGCTCCTGTTCACGCTCACCTTTGGCGTCAACCTCATCGCCGACACCATCGTGCGCGGCATCCGTCGCAAATGAGCGCCCACTCCGGCCAGGCCCTGTTTGCCGAAACCCCCGCGGTGCGCCGCCGGCTGCGCCAGGAACTCGCCGCCCAGTGGCTCTTCGCCGGCATGGCCGGGGCCATGATCCTGCCGCTCCTCCTCATCATCGGCTACCTCGTCTACAAGGCCGCGCCCTCTCTGAGCGTGGAGTTTGTCATCGATATTCCGCGAAAAGGCATGACCGAGGGCGGCATCTGGCCCGCGTTCATCGGCACCCTCTACCTTGTCTTTCTCTCCCTCGCCGTCTCCGCCCCCATTGGGATCCTCGCCGCCGTCTACCTCAACGAATACGCCAGCGACAACTGGTTCAACCGCGTGATCAACCTCGCGGTGATCAACCTCGCCGGGGTGCCCAGCATCGTGCACGCCCTGTTCGGCCTCGGTGCCTTCGTCTATGCCGCCCGCTTCGGCTACTCGATCATCTCCGCCTCCCTCACCCTCGCGATCATGACGCTGCCCGTGATCGTCGCCAGCACCCGCGAGGCGCTCGCCAGCGTGCCGCGTAGCTTCCGCGAGGCCTGCTGGAACGTCGGCGCCACCCGCTGGCAGACGATCAAGGCCGTCGTCCTGCCCAATTCCATCAGCGGCATCCTCACCGGCGTCATCCTCCAGGTGAGCCGCGCCGCCGGCGAGACCGCCCCGGTCATGTTCACCGGGGTCGTCTTCTTCAAAGCCGTCCAGCGCGGCGACCTCCTCCCCTATTACCTCGACGAACAGTGCATGGCCCTCTCCATGCACCTCTACACCCTCTCCACCCAGGTGCCCGGCGTGAAGGAATCCATCCCCTTCGCCACCGCCGTGGTCCTGCTCGCCCTCGTCATCCTCGTGAACGCCGCTGCGATCTCCCTGCGGGTGTACCTGCGTTCGCGCAAAAAGTGGTAAGCGTGAACCCCGCCACCCGTCACATCGAGGTCAGCGAACTCCGCCTCTCCTACGGGCTCAAGGAGGTTCTGCACGGCATTTCCTTCGACGTCCACCGGAACGAAATCCTCGGCATCATCGGCCCCGCCCAGTCCGGCAAGACCTCGCTGCTCCGCTGCCTCAACCGCACCATCGATTTCACCCCCGACGCCCACGTCGCCGGCACCATCCGGATCGACGGGGAGGAGGTGCGCAAGACCCGCGATGTCTACGGCCTGCGCCGCAAGATCGGCATGGTCGCCCCCCTCCCGGTCGGCCTGCCGCTCACCATCTACGACAACGTCGCCTTCGCCCCGCGCAGCGCCGGCCTCACCCACCGCGACGAACTCAACCGCCTCGTCGAACACTGTCTCCGCCAGGCGGCCCTCTGGGACGAGGTCAAGGACCGCCTCGACAGCCTCGGCACCAAACTCTCCGGCGGCCAGCAACAGCGCCTCACCATCGCCCGCGCCCTCTCCCACCAGCCCGAGATCCTCTGCCTCGACGAATTCAGCATCGCCATCGACCCCGTCACCACCATGCGGATCGAGGATGTCCTGAAGGAATTGCGCCGGCACATGACGATCATCCTCGTCACCAACCTCACCCAGCAGGCCCGCCGCCTCGCCGACCGCACGATGTTCCTGTGGAAGGGCGAAATCGTCGAACTCGACCGCACCGAGGTGATTTTTGGGGAGAACCCCCGCGATCCCCGCACCCGCGACTACGTGGAGGGCATCTTCGGATGAGCGCCGCCGGCCCCTCCATCTCCACCCGCGATCTCAACCTGTGGTACGGGAAGTTCCAGGCCCTGCGGGGGGTGAGTCTCGACATCCGCCACGGGCTGATCACCTCGCTGATCGGCCCGTCCGGCTGCGGCAAGACCACGCTCCTGCGCTGCTTCAACCGCGTCAACGAGCGCTACGGCTACGTCACCACCACGGGCGAGATCCAGGTGCTGGGGAAAAACATCTACGATCCCGATGTCTCCCTCATCTCGCTGCGCCGCGCCGTCGGCATGGTTTTCCAGCGCCCCAACCCGCTCCCGATCTCCGTCTACGAAAATGTCGTCTTCGGCCTGCGGATACACTCCGATCACCGCCTGCGCCGCGCCGAACTCGACCAGGCGGTCGAGCAGGCCCTGACCGAGGTCAACCTCTGGCACGATCTGAAGGACCGCCTGCACCAGAAGGCCACCGGCCTCCAGCTGGAGCAGCAGCAGAAGCTCTGCATCGCCCGCCTCCTGCCCCTCAAGCCCGAGATCATCCTGATGGACGAGCCCTGCTCCGCGCTCGACGTCGAGGGCACCTCCGCGATCGAGGAACTGATGTTCTCCCTCAAGGGCCGCTACACGATTGTGATCGTCACGCACAATATGGCGCAGGCGCGGCGGGCCAGCGACGAATGCATCTTCATGCTCCTCGGCCAGATGGTCGAACACCGGCGCACCGAGGATCTCTTCCTCGCCCCTGAAAACCCCAAGACCGCCGAATACATCGAGGGCCGCTACGGCTGAGGAAGGATCGCCGCCCACCTGCCGGCCGAGGGCGCAGACCCGGTTGACGCCTCCCCCCGCGATGCCGGCGCCTCATTTCGGCGCGCCGCGATCGGGGGTCCGCTTCCCCGCGAGAAACCGGACGGCTGCCCGAATGCGGCCGCCGGCAGAGGCGCCGGCCGCAAGGTGTTGCCGGTTGACCCCCGTCGCCCGCCGGTGTGCTTTGCTGGCATGAAACCCCCGCTGCTCCGTCGGTCGCTCCGGGTCGCGTTGCGAGTGGCTGCACTCGTGTCGCTCGTTCCTCTCCCCGGTCCGGACCAGCCGGGCATCGCCGCCTTCGCCGCCGCCTCCAAGGGAACCCGCGGGGCCGATCACCGCTCCGCCGGCGTCATCGCCTTTCCGACCGAGATGCCCGCGCGGGCCGGTTTCAACCAGCCCGGGCCGGGCGAACGCCTCGATGTGTCGCCCCCGGGCTTCGCCTGGTGGCGCGCCGGCGAAGCGGGTCGGGTGACCTACCGCCTGCGCGTCCGTGACACCCGCGGGCAGGTGATCCACGAGTCGCCTCGGCTGGCGGATCCCGTGTATTGCCCGGACCGCGTGCTCCCGGCGGGCGCCTACACCTTCGAAGTCGACGCACTCGACGCCAGCGGCGCGGTGCGCGCCACGCGGCCGGCGCAGAAGTTCGAGATCGCGCCGGGGGCCGCGCCCCTGCCCTTGGTGCCGGCCGCCGAGCTCCTCGCCCGTGTGCCGCGTGAACACCCGCGCCTGCTGTTTCCCCGGGCCACGCTGCCGGAGGTGCGCGCCACGCTCGGCACCAGCCGCCGCGCCGCGTTCGAGAGCCTCCGGCGGAGCGCCGAAGGCGGCCTGAAACTCGGAGTCCCCGAGGAGCCCTCCTACGACAAGCTGCCGACCCGCGCCGAACAACGCCTTGGGTACAGCGAGGCCTTTGGCCGCATGCGCCGCTACCACGACGGCGCGATGCGCCACTGCGCCCTCTACTACGCGCTCACCGGCGAGCGAAAGTACGGCGAGAAGGCGCGCGAACTCCTGCTCGGCGCCGCCGCCTGGAATCCAGAGGGCATCTCGTCGGTGCTGTCGCCCTTTGGCGACGAGATCGGCCTCGGCCTCGCGCGCGCCGCAGCCGAAACCTACGACTGGATCCACGATCTCCTGACCGAGGCCGAACGCGCCACCGTCCGCCGGATGCTGATCGCCCGCGGCGACCAGATGCTGCGGCGGTTGCAGCGCGCCGACTACCTCGCGAATCCCACCGAAAGCCACAACGGCCGCCTGCCCGGCTACCTCGCCGAATACGCCCTCGCCCTCGCCGAGGAGCCGGCCGCGGTCGCATGGATGGACTACGCGATGCGCACCTTCCTCACCGTTTACCCGCATTGGGCGGGCCGCGATGGCGGCTGGGCCGAAGGCATCAACTACGGCCTCTCCTACAACGCCACCTACCTCACGCCGCTCGAAGCGATTCGCCGCGCCACCGGCGTCGACCTCTGGCAGCGGCCGTTCTACCGCGGCATCGGGTACTTCTTCCTGCACCACGTCTCCCCGCTCGGCGACATCAGCCCGTGGGGCGACACGGAGGCGGCGCCCTCCACGCGCCTCGCCGGCAACCTGAAATCGCTGCTCCACTTCTATGCCAATCGCTTCGGCGACACCACACTCGCCTGGTGGGCGGGTCGCCTGAAAGCCGGCGACGACGGCGGCGTCAACGCCATCCCCGGGATCTGGCTGCCGGACGAGGTGAAGCCGGTCGCACCCGCCACCCCGCTGCCGAACGATCGCGCCTACCTCGGCATCGGCTGGGCGACCTTCCACAGCGATCTGCTCGCGCCCGAGCGCGACACGATGGTGATGTTCAAATGCTCGCCGTACGGGGGCGTGAGCCACAGCCACGCCGACCAGGCGAGCTTCGCCATCCTGAAGGGAGGCCGCTCGCTCGCCATTCCCGCCGGCGAGCGTTACCCGCACCATGGATCGCCCTTCCACACCGAATACACCCAGCAAACCCTCGCGCACAACGCCGTGCTGATCGACGGCGCCGGCCAGGTGAACCGCGACGTCCGCCGCGGCGGCGAACTCCGCGACTTCCAGTCCACCGGGCGCTTCGGCTACGTGAAGGGCGACGCCACCAACTGCTTCGGCGGGCGCGCCCTCCGCCACCACCGGCACCTGCTCTTCGTGCGGCCCGGGGTCGTGATCGTGGTCGACGACCTCGCCACACCCGCGCCCGCCTCCTTCCAGTGGCTGCTCCACGCCCACCACGAGTTCACCCTCGACGAATCCGCCCAGCGCCTCGTCTCCCGCAAGTCCGGCGCCACGATGACGGTCGACCTGCTCACTGGCGGCGGTTTCGCCTTCCGCCAGACCGACGCCTGGCCCGTGGACCCTAGGAAGGGCTTTCCCACCGCCAAGGGAACCCTCCCCAGGGCCCAGTGGCACTTCACCGCCGACACCCGCTCTGCCGCCGCCGCGCGGCGGATCCTCGCGATTATGACCATCGCGGACGAACAGGAGCGGCCGGCGGTCCGCGTGGAACGTTCCGGCGATCACATCACCCTCCGCGTCGCCCCGGGCGACGGCGCCGGTCCGGACGCCGTGGTGCGGGTCGACCTCGCGGCCGGAGGGGCCGGCCGCGCCCCGGTCCTCGAGGCGGAGTACGTCCGCCCCGGCGCCCCGGCCGAGCGGGTGGCAGGCTTCTGAGGCGGCTCGCACGGCTTGGCCTGGCACTCGGCTTTCCTCCGCCCGTATGCGGCACTGGCAACAGTTCATGGCGGTGTTGGAGCGCGGGAAGTTCGTCCACCCGCGGACGGGCCGGGTGCCCACGTGGCGGGGCTGGCTCGCGCTCGCCCTGGCCGCGGGCCTTGGCGTCGCGGGCATCGTCCGGGGGCTGCATCCCTTCCTGGCCGTCACCGCCCGGGAGCCGGCCGAAGCCCTCGTCGTGGAAGGATGGATACCGGACTTCGGGCTCCGGGCGGCGCGGGCGGAGTTTCTCCGCGGCGGCTACGGGCGGATCTACGTCGTCGGCGTGCCGCTGGAGAAAGGCGACCTGCTGGTGGGTTACGGCTCCCATGCCGAGGTGGGCCGGGCGACGCTGGAGCGGCTGGGCGTGCCGGCGGACCGCCTGCAGGCGGTGCCCGCGCCGAAGGTCCGGCGCGACCGCACCTTCGCCTCCGCCGTGGCTCTCCGCGACTGGCTGGCGCGGCAGGGAAAGCTGCCCGCGGCCCTGAATGTGGTGACCACCGATGCCCACGCCCGGCGCTCGCGGCTCCTCTTCGCGAAGGCCTTTGGCGATCGCACCCGGATTGGGATCGTCGCCGTCCCGGACGAGCAGTACGACGGGCCGCGCTGGTGGCGTTCGAGCCAGGGGGTGCGCATCGTCCTGAGCGAGTGGCTCGGCTACCTCTACGCCCGCCTTCTCTTCGCGGCGGCGGACGATCTTGCCGCCCCGGCCGCCACCGCCGCGCCCGCCCGCCCGCCGCCATGAAGAGCGCCCCCCGCATGCAGGATGTCGCCAGCGCCGCCGGCTACGCCCGCGCGACCGT
>CAZDGC010000161.1:0-1699 GCA_964504885.1 uncultured Opitutus sp. | reverse complement strand
GAGCTCGGCTTCCGGCTCGAGGAATTCGCGCTCCGCGCCCGCGGCATGACCCCCGCCCGCGTCCGCGCCATTCTCGCGGCCCGCCACATCCGCGCCGCCATCGTCGCCCCGCTGCCGTACCACGAAACCCGCCTCGACTTCGACTGCTCGGGCCTGGCCCTCACCGGGCTTGGCCTGAGCGTGCATGCTCCCCTCATCGACCGGGTGTCGGTCGATCTCTTCCGCGCCGCCCGCGACGCGGTCGAACACTGCGTCGCGCTGGGTTACCGCCGCCTTGGATTTGTGCTGAGCCAGGAAACGTCCGGCCGCCTCGAGGAGCGCTGGCTCGGCGGCTTCCGCTTCGCGCTGGAGCGGCAGGGGCTCGAGTCGCGCCTGCCGCCCCTCATGCCCGCGCGCACCGGGGAGCTCGCCGCCGCCCTGCCCGGCTGGCTGCGCACCGTGCGGCCCGACGTCGTCATCCTCGGCAACGCCGAACCTGAACTGCCCGGGCTCATCCCGCGGCGGATCGGGGTGGCGTTTCTCTCCGTCGAATTTCCCGGTGGGGAACAGGCCGGCATCTTCGAGGACCACGCGCTGCTGGGCCGCATCGCCGTCGAGCAGCTCATCGGTCGCCTCCAGCAGAACCTTCTGGAGCCGCACGAACAGGCGCGCATGTACCTTGTCGCCGGCCGATGGATACCGGGCCGCACCGCCCCGGGTCCGGGCCGCCGCCGCTGAGCGGGCCCCGGGGCGCCGGCCGGGCGCGGAAACCTCATCCCTGCCGGAGAATCACTTCCGTGCTGTAGGCGGGTTTATCCCGCAAAAACACCGAGCCGAACACGTTCCGACTCTTCGCGGCGTAAAGCCGCTCCTACCTTCCTGCGTTCCGGTGTGAACTATCGATCCACCTCGCGCCGATCCGCGACGATATCCTCGTTCCCGGCTCGGGAACGAGGAACGATCTCAGCCGGGCGGGCCCTTGGGATGCGGCCCTCGAGCCGCGTGGGGAAACCTTCGGCCGGGCCGGCGCTGCGCCCGGCCTGACCGCGAGTTCATCGCCCGCCCGCGGCGCTACTTCAGTTCCTTGATCCGCAAATTGCGATACCACACGGGCGCCTGCGCCTTGCCATGGAGGCCCTGCAGGCCGATCGGACCCTGGCGGCTGAAGTCCTTCAGCGCCGTGGCAAACTTGTTCTTCGTGCCGTCGGGGTTCAGGCGCGGCTCCTTCCAGTTGTTCAGGTCGACGTCGTAGACCTCCTCGCCGTTGAAGATGAGCGCGACGCGGCTGTCGCGGCACGTAATCGTGAAGCGGTTCCACTCGCCCACCGGTTTGGCCATCGGCTTCGACGGCGGCTGGGCGTTGTAGATCGCGCCGACCATGCCGTAGAGCGCGTTGTCCTGGTTTTCGTGCACCTGGATCTCGAGGGCGGCGAGCACGCTCTTGATGTTGCCCGAGCGCAGGAACACGCCGCTGTTGGACTCCTTCGCCACCTTGAATTCCAGATCGAGGATGAAGTTGGAGTAAGACTTCTGCGTCCAGAGTGTGACGTGGTTCTTCGCCACCAGCACGCCGTTCTCGAAGGCCCATTCGCCGGGCTTGGTGACGGCATTGGAAAGATCCGCGGCAAACAGTGGCGCCCAACCCCGGGCGTCGGGATGAGCCTTGGGGGCAGCGTGCAGCCCGAAGGCGGACAGGCCAAGCAGGGTGACGACGAGAACG
>CAZDGC010000160.1:0-11394 GCA_964504885.1 uncultured Opitutus sp. | reverse complement strand
CTTGGAGGGCGGAGCTCCGTCGCCGCCGTGGTCCTGCGAGCGGCGCTGACGGAGCAGCGCCCTCCGAAGCAGGAGGTGCACGTGCTTTTGGGACACCTTCTGAGGGTGCCGATCATGGCAGTTCGAGATCGATGATGCGGAACACCCCGGCCGGGATCGTCACGGCGAGACGGCCGGCGCGCGGGGAGAGGACTTCGCCGCTGAGAAGATCGCGGCACTGCACGGGCCGGAGGTGCTGGAAGACGATCTCCACCTGGCGGGCCGCGGGATCGAGGTATCCGGGATCGATGAGGGTCACGCGCACGTGTTTCGCGTCCAGGCGCACCGCCGACCAGTGGGCGGGGCCGACGACGCGCAGCGGCAGGCGGGCGGCCGCCTCGCGCAGCGCCTGCTCGGCGTGGGGCCGGTAGACGCTGGCGGTGTGTGGCGCCCCGTCCGCGTCATAGAAAACGGCTCCGTCCGTGACCAGGGGCTGGCGGAAGCGGCCGCGGACGGCCGCGTGCTCGGGAATGATGGGGATGAGTCCGTGGGGCAGCTCCGGCAGGAAGTTGCAGGTTCGCTGGCGGACGTTCATGGCGTACGCGGAAAAATCCTCCGGGCGCGTGACGCTGCCGCCCCAGTAGGTGTCCATGCGGCTGAAGACCATTTCCGGATCCTGGTCCTGCGGGAAGGAGAAGCGGTGGCCGTTGGTGCCGTGCTTCAAATAGGCGGCGGCGGGCGGAGTCTTCATCACGACGGCAACGTCGGAGCCGGAGAGGAGCTGCTCCGGCGTGGGAATCTGGATGATGCCCCTTTCGAGCATCCGGTAAAAGGGTACCAGTTGATCGTAGAGATCCTCGACCGGCGCCGGCTTCGCCGCCGCGGTGGCGGAGCCGCGATCTGCCCCGGGCTCCTCCCCATCCATCACATAACGCTGCACGCCGCGGAGCCCGGCGTGGATATCGCTCAGGAACATGTCGGCCCCCAGCGACGCGGTGGCGACCAGGCCGCGGAGATGGTGCGACAGGATCTGCTGCCCGCCCCATTCGAACATGCGGTTGAAGTTGGCGTCGTCGGTGACGGTCCGGCAGGCCCAGTGCGTGAAGTAGCCCGCCTGCCAAAGCCCGACGCGCCCGGCCAGGCTGAGCTCCTGCGTGCGGCAGTTGGTCTCCTCGAGCCCGGGCACGAAGACGTCTTTGAATCGCTCGTTGAAGAGGACCTGGCTCCAGAAGGGCAGGTAACAGGTGCCGTTCCAGAAGATGTTTTTGTTGCGGAAAAAGACGATCTTGCCGTGCCGCCGGCACAGCTCGGCGAGAGGCAGGATGATCTTCTCGACCACCTCCTGGGTGTGTTCGTTGGTGCCTTCCATCTCGGCAAAGACGAACCCCTGGAGGTGTTTCGGGCCGGCCTGGAGCAGGCGTTCGAAGGTGGAAAGCGGAAAGAAGATCGCGTTGCCGTGGCCGGCCCAGACGAGGGTGTTTTCGCCGGCGGACTCCCGGGCGGCGATGGCCTGCACCAGTTCGTCGGCGGTATCCTTGTAAGGCATACGGCGGTCGCGCTCGCGGCACCAGAGCTCGGCGGGGTTCTCCACCTTCTGGCTGAGCGTGACGCTGCGGGCGAACTGCACGTGGCGGAACTCGCGCGGGTCCTTGATTTGCGTGATGGCGAGGCTCCGGCGCGGCGCCGGCTGGTAGGCGGGGGCCCGGAAGTCGCGGATCTGCCGGTCGAGCGTGGCGAGGTTGGCCTCGATTTCCCGCAACCGACCCGTGGCCCGCTGCTCGCGAAACGCCTGCTTCCAGCCCGGCTGATCGAGGCGGTAGGCGTAGATCTCGGTGCCGCCGGAGACGGCGCTGCCGAGGAAGAGAGTCTTGAGCTCCGGATCGAAATGCGAATCGGCGAACGAATACGGGCCGGGAATCAGCTCCCGGAGGGTGCCGTCGGTGCCGTAAAGGATGAGCAGGTTGCCGAAATGACCGAGGAGATACTCGTCACCCGGTACCGCGACTTTCCGCAGCAGGCTCATGCGGTAGGGGATGTTGGGGATCCGGCGGTCGGACTTCGAGAAGAGCAGCTCGCCCCGGTGGTTGTAGGCGTGGACGGCACCGTTCTCGCGCCAGCCGCCGCCCAGCACGACCTCGTCCCGGCCGTCCCGATCCAGATCAGTGAGCAGCAGGCTGAAGAAGCGTTTGCCGGGATTCATGCCGGGGACGCTGAGGTTGGGGTGGTGCCACACCACCGACAGATCCCGCGGGTTGAGCAGGAACAGTTTCAAGATGCCGGTCAGACCGCTGGAAGTTGTGACCATGGCGAGGGAGTCGTCGCCTCCGCCCAGCACGTTTCCTGTCCTAAGGTGACGGATACAGTGTTCGGTCTTGAGGCTGCGGAGGACCTGGCCGTCCGGCGAAAGCGCGTAGAGCACCTGTTCCACACCGCCCGTGAAAACGGTGGCCCGGCCCTGGCGGTCGCGGGCGACGCAGACCTGATAAAGCGGGGCGGTGCGGGCGAACCGCCACCGTGGGGCGCCGTCGGGGCCGTAAACGTAAAGTGTGCCGTCCCCCGAGGCGACCAGCACCTCGTCACGACCGTCACCGTCGAGGTCGGCGACCGCGAGGTCGAAGGGAAATCCGCCCGTGGCCGGGGCGCTCCAGCGCGGACGCCCCTCGGGGGTGAAGCACGCGGTGGCGCCGTCGAGGCCGACAGTGACGACGGCGCGGGCGCCGGGCTCCGGCCGCATCGTGCGCACGTGGTACACCGGGGTGGCGCCGGCTGGGAAGGCCCAGGTGGAGGGCGTGGTTTCCCCCGCGCGAAGGGCGGCGACGCCGCCGAAGAGCAGCGCGACGAGGAGGATCGGGCGCAGGAAAAAGGGCGGCATGGGAGGCGAGATGAAGAGGAGGAGGGTGCGCGGCAAATCGTCACGACGGAGGGCGGCCGGAGACGACGTCTTCCACGTTTTAGCCTAAAGCCACGGCAAGTGCGGCCGGGGCGCAACGATCCTCGACGCGCCGCGACGGCCGCCCAAGAAGAACGCCGGCCCCGCTGGCCACTCTTATGTCACGCCATTTCTCCCTTCTCCGGCGTTGGAGCGGGCTCGCGGCCGCCGCCGGGCTCCCGTCGTTGCTGGCCGCGGCTGATCGCCCGCATATCCTCTGGCTGACCGCGGAGGACATCTGTCCGCACCTGGGCTGTTACGGTGACACCTACGCCGTCACGCCGGCGCTCGATCGCTTTGCCACGCAGGCGGTGCGCTACACGCAGGCGTACGGCATCACCGGCGTCTGCGCGCCGAATCGGTCGTGCCTCATCACCGGGGTTTTTCCCTCGCGGCTCGGCAGCCAGGGGATGCGCTCCTACACGACCCTGCCCGCGGCGGTGAAGTGCTTTAGTGAATACCTGCGCGAGGCGGGCTATTACTGCACCAACAACGCCAAGACCGACTACAACTTCGCTGTGCCGCCGGGGGCCTGGGACGCCTCCAGCCGCACGGCGCATTACCGGGACCGCCGGCCGGGCCAGCCTTTCTTCGCGGTGTTCAACCACGAGGTCTGCCACGAGAGCCAGATCCGCGTGTCGGAGGCGGAGTACCGGAAGAACACCGCGCGTCTCACGCCCGCGCAGCGCCACGATCCGGCGCGGGCGCCCCTGCCGCGGTTTCACCCCGACACACCCGAGGTGCGGCGCGACTGGGCCCGCTACTACGACAACATCACGGCGATGGATTACCAGGTGGCGGACCGGCTCAAGGAATTGGAGGAGGCCGGCCTGGCCGAGGAGACGATCGTCTTCTTCTTCGGCGACAACGGGACCGGCCTGCCGGGCATGAAGAAGTGGATCTGGGAGGGCGGCCTGCATGTGCCGCTGCTGATCCGTTTCCCGAAGAAGTGGCAGCACCTCGCGCCGGCCGCGCCGGGGCAGACCACGGACCGGCTGGTGAGCTTCGTGGATTTCGCGGCCACCGTGCTGAGCCTGGCGGGTGTAACCCTGCCGCCGCACCTGCAGGGCGCGGCCTTTCTGGGCGCGCAGGCCGGCCCACCCCGGGCCTACGTGCACGCGATTCGCGACCGCATGGCGGAGCGGTTCGACACCGTGCGGGTGGTGCGCGACGGGCGCTACCAGTATCACCGCAATTTCCTGCCGCACCTGAGCTGGTCGCAGTTCAGCAGCTACACGGAGGAGATGCCGACGATGCAGGCCTGGCGGCGGCTGGCCGAGGAGGGCCGGCTGGCGGCCCCGGCCGCGCGCTATTTCGCGCCCACCAAACCGATCGAGGAGCTCTACGACCATGAGGCCGATCCGGATCAGGTGAACAACCTCGCCGCCGACCCGCGTCACCGTGCCACGCTCGAACGCCTCCGCGCCGAGTGTCTCCGCTGGATGAAGGAGTCCGGCGACCTCGGCCTGCTGCCGGAATCCGAGATGCTGGTGCGCGCGAGCGGCTCGACCCCTTGGGCAATCGCCACCGATCCGCAGCGCAACCCGCTCGACGCCCTGCTCGCCGCGGCGGCGCTCGCCAACGCAATGCAGCCGGCCAACGCGATGCGACTCGCCGCCCTGCTGGCGCAGCCCGATGCCGCCATCCGCTGGTGGGGCGCGGTCGGGCTGGTGGCATTGCGCGGTGACGCCCGGCCGGCGGAGGCCGCGTTGCGTCGCGCCCTGTCGGATACGTCTCCCCCGGTGCGCATCGCCGCCGCCGAGGCCATCGGCAATCTCGGCGACCATGCCGCCGCCCTGCCGGTGCTGACCCTGGCCTTGCGACACGAAGCGCCCCTGGTCCGGCTCGAGGCGATCAACGTGCTCGATCGCTTCGGGGCCAAGGCGGCGCCGGCGCTGCCCGCACTGCGGGCCGCCCGTATCGTGCTGGAGAAGCAGACCGCCGAGTTCATCGCCGGCGTCGCCCGCACCGGTGGCGGGGTGCAGCCGGCCCTGCAGGCGCAGGCCTACGTGGCCGAATACGTGAACCGCATGGTCGATTACGTGCCGGCGCGGATCGAGCGGAGCCGGTGAGTGACCCCGGAGACGGAAGCGTTTTCCACTTCACCTGAGTTGCCCCTACTTCACCGCTCCACCCGCCATGCGCTCTGCCCTCGCTTCGCTTTCACTACGTTTCCGACGTTCCTCCCCGTCGGGCATCCGCCGTCCGCTGCGCGTGGCCGCACTGGGCGCGATCCTCGCTGTCGGGCCGTGGTGCGGCCTGCGCGCGAGCGACCCCTATCACGGCTATACTCCGGTGCAACGGAAGGCGACCGGGTGGTTCCGGCTCGAACAGATCGGCGACCGGCACTTCTTCATCACTCCCACCGGACATCCCTACCTGGCGTTGTCGGTATGCCACCTGACAGTCGCCCGGCTTCCCGGGGCGGCCATCGCGGAAAACCTGAAGGCGTTCAATTACACCTGCGCCGGCTACAATGTCCCTGCGGACATGAACGGAATCTTCCCCTACCTGGAGGAGATCTACGTGCTCGGTCCGCGGAAGAACCGGGCGGGGACCGGCGGGCAGTTCATCTGGCACGATGTCTTCGACCCGGCCGTCGTCGCCCGCAACGACGACATCATCCGGCGGGCCTGCACCGCTCACCGCGAGAACCGCATGCTCGTGGGTTACTATTTCATGGATATTCCGCTGTGGAACCTGGTCCGAACCCGTGCCGCCGGGAAGGACGATTACGTGGCGTTCATGAAGCGGCTGGGTCCCACCGCCCCGGGAAAGATCGCCTACGTCGCGTTTCTCCGGGAACGGTATGCGCAGCGGGTCGACGCCCTGAACGCCGCCTATGGCACATCGTTCGCCTCGTTCGAGGACGTCCTGGCGCATCCCTTCCCGGCGCTTTCCGAGGTCGGAGGCCACGAGTTCAAGGACGATCTGCTGTTCCACGGAGTGATCGCGGAGCAATACTATGCCACGATTTGCCGGGCCGTGCGCACCTACGACCCGCACCACCTCATCCTCGGGGACAAGCCGCACGTCTACTCCGGCGAACCCAACTCCCTCCCGGACGAGCCGGTGCTGCGGGCCGCCGCGCGCCATGTGGACGTCATCAGCGTCGAATCGCAGTGGTGCCGCGAATTCTCCGCCGATCCGGGCGCCGACTACGCCAGGATCCACGCCCTCACGGGCAAGCCGATCATGATTTGCGACGGCGACACCTGCAGCTCGCGGCCGCAGATCGACGAGGCCCGGGCCGAGCGCGCCAACCGGCTGGGCGACTACCTTGCGAGCGCCTTCCAGACCGGATACATCCTTGGTTTCGGGAAGTGCCAGTACGTCGATCGCCCGGGCACCAACAGCACGGCCGGGATCGTGAATGCCGACAACACCCCGCGCCGGGCCTACACCGACATCATCACGGTGCGCAACCGGGAGAACCTCCTCCAGGCGTTCCGGGCGATCGATCCGCAGGCCGCCGCGCGGGCGAACCCATAACCAGCTCCGCGCTCGGTGTGGCGGCCGCGTTGGAAAATCTTCCCCCGATCCGACTCCTGCGAAGCCCCGGAGAGGGGGCGCTTCGGCTCATGCGATGAGGGCAATGCCGTCAACTTGACGGTATCATGGCGTGCCGCCACCTTGCCACCATGACTCGAACCCAAATCCAACTCCCCGACGAAACCTACGCGCGCGCCAGGAAGATCTGCGAGGCCCGCGAAATCCCCTTTGCCGAACTCGCCCGGCGCGGCATCGAATATATCCTCAGCGTCTATGCGCCCGAACCGGACGCGAAGCGCGAGTGGCAGCCGCCCAAACCGCGCAAGCTGGGCTGGAAGGGCGTCAGCGACGCCGAGCTGAAACTCGAAGCACAACTGACCAGCACGGAACTCGCCCTCGCTCGCCGCCGGAAGAAATAGCCCGATGCTCTCCATTGATACCAACATCCTGTTTCACGGGTTCAACGAGGACTCTCCCCGCCACACGGCGGCTCACACCTGGCTCGTGTCCATCGCCGGGGAAGAAGACGTGGCCATCTCCGAACTCATCCTCGCTGAACTCTACGGACTGCTGCGCAACCCCGCCACGTCCAAACATCCCCTCTCCGGCAACGATGCCGTCGATGTCATCCAAACCTACCGCACCCATCCGCGCTGGCGGCTGATCGGCTTTCCCATCGAAAGCCGCCCGCTGCACGACGCCCTCTGGAAAAGCGCCCGCGCCACCGACTTCGCCTTCCGCAAACTCTACGACACCCGCTCCGCCCTCACCCTGACCTCGCAAGGCGTGACCGAGTTCGCCACGGTGAATGTGAAGGACTTCGAGGGGCTGGGGTTTCGCAAGGTGTGGAATCCTCTCGCCACTGCCGGACCGCTGAAAGGGTGAGGCCCTTGCCTCACACCGGCGGCGTCAGGGCGACGCCGGACCGTGTGGCGCCAGAGTTCGGCGAGTGGGTGCCAGCCGCCAGGCGGGGCGAGGTGGAAATCGCCGTTGGGCAAACACGCCGGCGGCCGCCAGCACGTGCACGTGGGGGCGCCAGAACAGAAAATCGCCGAAAGTCTGGCCGGCGACGACGAGGCCCGGCTGGCCTTCCGGTTGTCCGGTGCGCTGGCGGAGCCAGGCGGTGATGGCGGAACGGGCGGCGTGGTGGAGTTCGCCGAGCAGGGCGCGGTCGAACTTGAAGGTGTTGTGGATCAGTCGGGGAATGATGAGCACGAGCGGTGTCGCCGGGGTCGCCTGCCTCGGTGTGGTCTCGTTTGCTCCGTTGCCCGGCGGATCACGCCTCCATCAACTTTCCGCGGGGCAGCGCAAAGCGGCGAAGTCGGGCGGGGTTGCTTCGCGCCTTCGCCGCTTCGCGGGGGTACTTTCACTTTGCCCCCTTCGGCTTCGCCGGCATTGGCCGAGTGCGCGCCTCGGAACGGACAGCGGGGTCGGGTGCGTAACCAGAACAGGTGCGTGGGGCAGTCGCAGTCGGACGACCCGAACCCGGGGACGGGAGCCTGCGCTCCCGGCAGACGGCCGACCATTCGCGCCCAGGCGTGTTCCCGGCGGCGTGGGCGCGGGCGGCCTGGGCGAGTCGCTGATCACGCGCCCGACCGGCAATGTTGCGCCCGCCTGCGCCGGATTGGCCGGCGGCTGCGGCCGGAGGAGGTTGGTATCCAAGATCCGGAGATGGACCCCTGCGACCGCCCGGCCAGGCTTTCGAACTCTGAAAAACGGCGTCAGGGGCGCAGGGGAGGGGCAAGTTCCCCCAGCAGGCGCAGGAGTTCATCGCGAATCAGTTCCGAGGCGTTGACCTCCAGGTAACTGGAGCGGGCCAGCCAGGTTTCGTACCCACCGAGGCGATGGTCGCGGGGCGTGGGCAGATAGCCGTTGTACCCGTTGGCCAGTGAGACGGTGAACATCGACCGCAGCGGGCTCCGCGCCTTGAGCTCCAGTCCCGTGGCCGCGAACACCTCGCAAGGAGCGGCCGCGATACCCAGGTCGCCGATACGGAGGGCCTGTAGCCTGACCGGTACGCTCGCCGGATAGTTGGACACGGCCAGGGTTTCGCGGGCATAGACCGCCCGACGATCCAACTCCGCCTGCGCGGGCCGGTTCGACCAGATTTCGCGCGCCCATTCCAGTCGCGCGGCGGTCGGACGGCGCACGGCGATCGACAGCTCCCGTTCGCGCATCGCCAGCGGCACCCATGGCTGGTGTTCGATCGACTGGCAAACCCGCAGCACTTCCGCCGCCAGGCTGTCCGCCACCTGCCGGATGCGGGCGTAGGGACGCTGGGGTGCCGCCCGCCGTGAGTAGTCGACGGAATTGACGTCGCCGCTGGTGCCGTTCGACAGGATGCCGACAAATGGCGGATCCTGCCGCCCTGGTGCGAGTAATTCGCGCAGGGAGTCGGCGAACGCCCCGAAATAGTCGGCGCTCACCGCGCCGGCCGTGCCGCCCACGTAGTGCAGTCCGTAGTTCGCCAGCACGGCGAGCGGCCGGCCGTCGGTGTGTTGCACGGAGAGGACGAATACTTCGGGATCGACCGGCCCGGCCGGCCCGATCAGCCGCGGGCTGGCCGGAGGCGGATTCATCTGCACCTCGTCGGCTGTTTCGCCGAACGGATTCGGCACGCGCTGGTCCGGTTTGACGAACCAGCGGCGGTTGAAGACGAACTCGGGCCGGCGGCCGGAACCCCAGCCGATCCGGGCGGGCGCGAGCTGGTGGACGGCGCGGCGGATGCCATCCGCGATCCGGCTGGCGATGAACGCATGATAGTCGCGCTCCTCGGGTGTCCCCGTCAGCACCAGGCCCTGGGGTGCGCTATGGGTGTGCGTGGCCGCGGCGAGGATCCGGTCCGCCGGAAATCCGATCGCCGCCTGCACGCGCTGTTTGGCCTGGTCGAAGATTTCCCGGGAGATCGCGGTGTTGTCCACGACGACGAGGGCGACGCGCGTTTCGCCGTCGTCGAGCACGAGGCAGCGCGCGTGCAGTTCGTCGTGAATGCTCGTGGCCGGGCCGCGCTGCCCGATCAAGCCGCTGAGCGGCAGGCCGAGCGGCGGCGTCACGTTGCTCATCGCCGCTCCGGCTCGCAGGATCCGTTGCGGTCCTCCGTCGCCACCGCGCGCCGCCGGCCGGGTCGTGGCGGCCGGGAGCGTCGGAAGGCACCCTGCGCTTCCGACGGCGAACGCGAGCAGCAGACGCAGGAGCAAGCGGCGGTGTTCGAAGGGGGCGAAAAGCGACATGGGGACCGGGCCGGGTGCTGCGCTCCGGCAAGCTGCCTCAGAAACTCCCTTTGATGCCCACCGAGAACGCGACGCCGTACTCGCCTTCCAGCGAGCGGCGCGCGTAACCGGGGGTCGCCGATCCATGGTGGAGCTGGGTGAGGCGGTTGTTGAAGACATTGCTGACGCTGGCGGCGAGGGCTAGGCGGGGAGTCAGCCGGTATTCGGCGTTCACGTCGAGGATCGTGCGAGCCTTGATGTACTGGAAACCGTCCGGTCCGAACGCCGGCTGCGCGACCAACTGGTTGAGGCCGCGGTAATTCCACTTGGGCGAAACCGTCAGCCGCTTCCAGTTGAACGACAATCCCCAGTTGGCCGTCTTGGGCACGAAGCTCCTGAAGGAGGCGTGCGGATTGCCCTCCAGCCGCAGCCGCGTCGCGTTGGCGAAGACCGTGAGATGCCGGCCCCACGCACCCAGCGGTCGCAGCGAGTGCCGGGCGTTTATCTCGACTCCGGTAATCCGCGCGCTGCCGGAGTTGAACTTGGTGTTCACGTTCCAGCCCACGTAGCGGGGATCGAGGCCGAGCGCCTGCACGTCGACTTGAGTCGCGAAGCGCACCTCCGTTCCGAAGAAATTGGAGATCTCCTTCAGGAAGGCTCCACCGCTGAACAGTCCGCCCTGCGGCGTGTAGTATTCGACTGAGAGATCGATGTTGTGCGCGGTCCAGGGCTTCAGGCCGGTGTTGCGGATCGTGACCGTGCCCCGGGCGACCGTCGGGTCCCCTAGATCCTCTTCGTCGAGATCGGCCTCCCGCACCGTCATGCTCGGTATGATGTCCACGAAATCCGGCCGGCCGTAGGTGTGGGCATAGGC
The DNA here is from genome assembly GCA_964504885.1 of uncultured Opitutus sp. Taxonomy (GTDB): domain Bacteria; phylum Verrucomicrobiota; class Verrucomicrobiia; order Opitutales; family Opitutaceae; genus ER46. The sequence continues at coordinate 911 of CAZDGC010000160.1, read as the reverse complement.
CAGGCGCACCAGGAGATCCTCGCGGGCGTTGTAGTTGAAATGCAGGCTCGGATAGTAACCCGAATACGAGCGCGAGCCGACGGCCGCGCGCTCGCGCCTGATCAGGGCGCCTTCCTGCAGCGATCCCGCCGCGCCGGCCTCCGGTTTGCGAATCCGCGCACCGGCCGCAGTCCGGGCAAAGGTGCCGTCGGCGTTGCGCACGAAGGCCGCGTCGGGGTCGAACAACAGGCCTTCTCCACCGCTCTCCGTGTGCTCGAAACGCACCCCGGTGAGGACGTGCAGCCGGTTGCCGAGCAGCCGCGCGTCGGCCTGCAGGTAGCAGGCCGACACGGTTTCGTGGGCGAATTCGGACGCCAGTTTCCGTGCGTTCTCGTCCGCCACGACCTGCGCGGCCGTCCGGGTCAACACCGCGGCGTCTTGCTGGAACGCGCGTGCGACGCGCACGGCCGAGGGCGCGGGGAAGTTGCCCAGGCCCAGGTTGCGCTCCTGCACAACGTAGGACTGGTAAAGGAAGGGCGCCGGGCTCGGATTTGTCCCGGAGAAGGCCCAGGTGGTGGTCACCTCCCGCCGGTCACGCGACTGCATGCGAGTGAGGCCGCCGACCTGCACGCGGGCGGGAAACGGCAGCGCCCCGAGCCGGCGCCCGAGGTCGAGCTTCGCGAAACGGGCCGCCGTGCGGTTCGTCCGGATGTTCCCGGTGGCCGTCGCCATCCGGTAGTTGTTCACATCGAACGCATCGATCTCCTGGTTCGCGTTGTTGAACACCCTGATGGAGGACGGCCCTTCCTCGCCGATCCCGGCGAAGGACACCCGGACGGGAACGGCCAGGACGGCGGTGACGGCGAACGGCCCCGGGTCGCCGTGGTTCAACCGCGACACCGATTCGCTCAGGTTGAACGCCGACGTCAGTT
>CAZDGC010000159.1:0-11462 GCA_964504885.1 uncultured Opitutus sp. | reverse complement strand
GCCGCGTGCGCACCAAGACCACCGTTCGCCTCAGCCAGCTCCGGTTCTGAGCCGGATAATTCATGCCTGCTGGACGATCTCTCCCACGCTGTAGGAGCGGCTTTACGCCGCGAATACACGAGGCCGAACTCCCTCCGAGTCTTCGCGGCATAAAGCCGCTCCTACATTTCTGCAATCGGGTGTGAAATTTCCGGCTCTGAACGGGCGGCGCGCGAGCCGACTCACGTTGCCGCGAGGCGGCGTTGCGCGAGGCGGCCGAGGGGCACCGCAGCCGCGGCGGCCAGCGCGGCGGTCCACGCCCCCACGGCGAGCAGCGCGGCGGCGTCGACCAGCGGGATGAACGCGAGCAGGCGGCCGACCCAGCGTCCGAGCTTCTCGGCCGGCGCCCCGGGTGCGTATTCACGCCGCGCGATCGCACTCAGTGCGACGATGTAAACGAACAGCGCCGCCACCCAACCGAGCAACGCCGGCCCCGGCGTGTGGCCGGGCAGGCTGGCCAGCGTCAGCGCCAGCAGCCCGCGGCAACCCGCCATGATGACCACCGATCCGCTCCAGCGTTTGTGCACCCAGTCGTAGGCGAGAATCACCGCCGCGAGTCCCGTCGCCCAGCCCCACGCCGCACCCGCCGACACCAGCAAGATCAGCCCGGCGGCCAGTTCCCCCCCGCCGAGCCACGCCGCCGCGGCGCGCGAAATCGCCCCGCGAGGGATCGCGCGCTCCGGGCGGTGCCGGGCGTCGAAGGCGGCGTCGGCGACGTCGTTGAGCGTCGCGCCGCCGGCGTAAACCAGCAGGCTGGCGAGCAGGACGAGGGCGAATTCGCCCGGGCCCGGCCAGGCGTAACCCGCGCCCGCGGCCGAGAGCACGAGCGCCGTAAGGACGTTGCTCGCCACCGAGGGAAAATTCCCGGCGCGCGCCAGATCCAGCCAGACGCGGAGGTGCATGGCGCCTCCCGCTCAGACGCCGCCGGCCAGCCCGCGCGCGGCCAGTTCGCCGAGCGTCCACTCGTATTCGCGCACGAGTTGCTCCTCGATTGGCAGGCGCAGCGCCGGCGGCAGCACCTCCCAGGTGTAGGTCTCCATCTCGAGGTGCGCGCAGGCGCCGCGGTGGGCCGCCAGCCAGTCGAGCGCGCCAAGGAGATGGTCGCGCGTGTCGGCGAAGGGCGCTCCGGGTGCGGCGTGCAGCGGCACGTGGAAGTGCACGCGCCATTCGTCGCCGCCGGCCGGCGGCTCCGCGGCGGCATGGGCCAGCGCATCGGGCAGGTCGACGAACCGTTGTCGCACGGCGCCGGACGCGGCCTCGCCCACCACCACCTGGTGGAGGTAAACCGGCTCCACAAACGCCGCCAGCGCGGCCCGCCCCGCGGGCGTTGGCGCCACGCGCAACGCGGAGCTCAGGTGCAGTTTGCTCAACCGCAGGCCGGCGGCCGCCAACTGGTCGAGCGCCGGCCCCGGTGACTCGAACTCCACCGCCAGGTGACAGCAGTCGTAATTCACGCCGATGAAACGGAGCAGTCCTTCGCGCTCCACCGCCGGCTCCGCCGCGCGCCACGCGGCGAAGAACGCCACCGTCTCCGCCGTCGTCTCGATTTCGCAGAGCGGTTCCGGCTCGAGGCCGAGGTGCAGATCGCGCCCCGTGCGCGCCGCGAGCGCCGTGAGAAAGCGGCCGCAGGCGGTCAGGTTGGCGAAGATCGCCGCGCGGCGTGCCGGCTCGGCGGCGGTGAAGGCCTTGAACGACGCCGGCACGGTGCTGACGCTGCCCGCCACGCCCGGCGGCAGGAGTTCCACGAGCAGCTCGAACAACTGCTGCGTGTAGGCGAGCCGGGCGGGAGTCGACCAGTCGGGCGCGTACACCTGCTCCTTCACGCGGGTGCCGTGGAAGCTGCCGTAGGGAAAGCCGTTGATCGTGAAAACATACGCGTCGTGCGCCGCCAGCCAGCGCCGGAACGCGGGCAGGGCGTCCCCCGTCGCGAGCTCCGCCGCCGCGCGCTGCCCGAGCCGCAGCCCGATGGCATAGGGCCGGCCGGGCGCGACGCGCCGGCGCACCGGCAGCACGTGGCGTTCGAGCGCGGCGAAGGTTTCCGCCCACGACTCGCCGCGGTGGACGTTGGTGCAGTAGGCGAGGTGCAGGCCGGCGGAGAGTCTCATGGGCGACCCACGCTCTGCTGGCCACCGGTTCGCGACGATTCTTCGCGCCGCGTAGCCGCGTGGGAGCGCAGCGACCACGTGGTCTCACGAGCGGCCACGCTTTCGCTGCGCCCAAGCGCGGCTACAGGATGAACCCCTCCGCTCATCCCGCGGTCTCGTCGCGCACGGTGAACTTCGGGCATTGCGCGAGGAAACGCACCGGGTTGCGGAACAGCACGGCGTCGACGAAGTCCTCGCTGTGCCCACGCCGCCGCATCTCCAGCGCCGTCTTCGGCACCGCCAGCGGGTCGCTCACGCCCCAGTCGCAGGCCGAGTTGAGCCAGATGCGCTCGCGTCCGCAGATCTCCAGCATGTCGACCGCGCGCGGCGGCGACGATTTGGAATCCGGATACAGCGTGATGCCCGCCCAGTAGCCGCGATCAAGCACCCGCCGGATGGTGTGCTCCTCGACGTGATCGATGATCACCCGGCCCGGCTGCACGCCCGGGTGCGCGCCGAGGACGTCGAGGATGAGGTTCGTGCCCTTCAGCTTGTCCTCGAGGTGCGGCGTGTGGACGAGGATGAGCTGGTCGTGCCGCACCGCGAGGGCGATGTGCTGCTCGAGCACGGCAAGTTCGTTGCGCGTGTTGCGGTTGAGGCCGATTTCGCCGATGCCGAGGACGTTGGGCTGCGCGAGAAACTCGGGGATCAGCGCGAGCACGTCGCGAGCGAGGGCGAGATCCTCGGCCTCCTTCGGGTTGAGGCAGAGCCAGGAAAAATGCGGCAGGAGGAATTTTGCGGCGCGGGCCGGCTCGTACTCCGTGAGCTGGCGGAAGTAATCGCGGAAGCCGTCGACTGAGCCCCGGTCGAAGCCGGCCCAGAAGGCCGGCTCGCACACCGCGCGGCAGCCCGCCGTGACCATCGCCTGGTAGTCGTCGGTGGTGCGGCTCACCATGTGGCCGTGGGGCTCGATGTAGCGCATGGGGGGCGGAGGTGGGACTGAGGGACTGAGGGATTGAGGGAGTAAGGGACTGAGGGCGTCAGGGAGCCGAAAATTGGAGCAAGGAATAGTCTGGGTGCTGGCGCGGATGAGGGGGCTCTTTCTTCTCACTCCCTCATTCCCTTACTCCCTCACTCCCTTTCTCCCCCGCGGCCTCCCCCACGCGCCGAGGGCCGCCTTGCCCGTGGATTTCGCGTCCGGTCGCGTCGTCAGATCGCTCAGTCGCTCCAGGATGCGGCGGGCGCGCTCGGGCTTGCCGTCGACCAGCAGCTTGGCGGCGGATCGGAGGGCGGCGCAGCGGAAGTCATCCGCCACGGCGTAGCGTTCGACGCGGTCGAGAAACGCCGCCACCTCGATCAGCTTCGCCCGCACCGGGATGAAACCATGATCGACGATCGCCTGCCGCTGGGGCGCGGCGGGCAGCGCGGCGGAGGGACGTGGGGAGCGGCGGGCGGGCACGGTTGGGAGCGGACGAGGAACAAAACGCCCGCCCGCGGCGCAAGGCAAACCCGCAGGGCGTCAGTCGAGCTAGTGCACCTCGTAGATCTCCAGCAGGGCGGCGCCGGGGTTACCGCCTGCGCCCGCCAACACGGCGGTGTAGGCGCCAGGGGAAAGATGGATGAGGATGGCAGCATCGGCGGAGCCCGGGGAGAGCGCAAAAGCCCCAACTTGGGTCGCGGCCGTTGCGAGGGCCGCGGCGTCGGCAGTATTCGACCACCCGGCGTTCTCCGCCACGGGGGACACGCCGGCCATCACGGTGAGCCGCGGCTGCAGCAACGCTCCGGTAACGCCGAAGGCAGCCAGCCCCGGACCCACGCCGCGAATCAGCACGCGCCGCGGAGTCCGGCCAGAGATGTAAAAACCCCCGATCAGCGCGTCGTCGCCCCGACCCGCCGTCGCCCGCGTGGCCAGATTGACCACCCGCGCAGAGGGCGGAATGGCCCCCACGGTTGCGTCGTAGACCTCGACGAGCGCCACCCCGGTGGCGCCTGAACGGCCGGTCACCACGGCGGTATAGCTGCCAGGAGCAAGATCGAGCGCCAGCGCGCCATCCCGGCTGCCCGGCGGGAGAGAAAACGCTCCCACCCGCGCGGTGACCGCCGAAACCGCGGCGGCACCGTCGACCGACGCGCTCCAGTCCTCACCGACGGCAATCGATGACTGTCCCCGGAAGATCTCCAGGCGGACCGCACCCAGCGCGGGCGCAACCCCGAGCGCGGCGAGCGTCGGTCCGATGCCCCGCACCAACACCGGCTTGGGCACCGCGCCGCCAATGACAAAACCGGCGATGAGGCTGTCCGCTGCCGTGGCGATGGCGCCACGGGCCGCCAGATTTGACAGCCGGACCTCGCGGCTGTCCCGGGACCCGAGGTAGGTCGTGCCTGCGGCGGACACCGTGAGGGTGTCCTCGGTCATCCGGCCGCTGAGCGCGGTGCCCGTGGTCAGGGTGACGGAGAGGGCACCGGTGGCGGACACATTGCCGAGACCACCATCGGCCCGTCCGCCCGTTTCGGTAACGATGAGCGCTTCGCCGCTGTGCCCGAGCAAGACCTGGATCGAGGCGGAGCTTCCGGCCGCGCCGGCCTGATACCAACCGGCCAGGCCGGCGGTCGCGCCCGTCGCTGTGCCCGGAGCCGCGAAGCTCAGGCCCAGGGTGGGAATCGCGCCTCTGAGAGCGCTGTCGGCACCGACGACTCCTTCGAGGGCCACCTCTCCGCCCGCGGCATTGACGGCCCGTGCGGTGACGGCGAATCGGCCCTCGGGGTCAATCGTCACCGCCCGGCTGAAAAGCGCGACCCGGGCCGCGGTGTCGTATCCAAGAAACACGCCGGTGCGGTCCGCGTACAGGATCAGGCCGAAGTAACCCTGGCCGCCAGCAAAGGAACCGAAGTAGCTGCGGGTCGGAGGCGTCTGCGCGGCCGCCAGCTCCGGCGGGATGACTGTGACCGTGGCACTGGCGGTGCCGCCGCCCTGAAGCGCATCGTTGGACGGCGTGAAGGTGACGGACAACCGGTGCGGCCCCAGGGGAAGGAGCGTTCCCGCTGGCGGTGTGTAGGTGAAGGTACCGGGAACCGGCGCGGTGGCGTTTAGCTGGCTGGCGCCAAGCGGCTGCCCTTGGATCAGGTAGGTGGGGGCGTTCCAGGTGATCGCGGCGGGGGGCGGGGCATTCCGGAGGCGCAGGCGAACCACCTCAAGCGCGGACGAGGCGGCGGTGGAAGCCCGCTGGCCCAGCCACCAAAGGGAACGTCCGTCATCACTCTGGTAGGCACGGCCGGAGGACATGTACGTGTTGGAGCTCGTGAAAACCTGGGTCCACTGGCCCCATTCCTCGGTGAGCCGCGGGGAGGCGTAGACCTGCAGGCGATTGTTGGCGCGAACGACCGCGTAAACGGTATCATCGACGGCATCGACCACGACTTCGGGCGGCCCGCCGACCGGCAGCGTCGCCGGCAGGATCCGGCGGTTCCAAACGCCGCCCCGGCGCCAGTAGTGCCAATAACGGTTGCTCTCGACTTGCGCGTTTTCGTCGTGGCGCAGCATGAGGTGCAGATCCCCACGGCGGTCGAAGCTGCAGGAGATCGCGTTGAACAGATCCTCGCTCTCGGCGATGCTCCAGATCCTGGCGGCGGCGGTGGTCAGCCGCACCGGGAGGGTCAGCGGAGTGCCATCGTTCGCCGTCCAGGTGCTGCCTCCGTCGGAGCTTTGCATGAACATCAGGTCATGGTTGACCGCGCTGCCCGCCTGTTCGCGCCACATCCACGCGTAGTAGAGAACCCCGCGGTGGCTGCAGAGGGTTCCGTACGGATTGCGCGTGGTGCTGCCCCGGTTGACGTCGCCGTTGTAGGTGCCGCTGCCGGAGCCACCCTGGACGAGGCGAACCTTGGTGGACCAGGCGCCGTTTCGATAGGTGGCAAAATACAGGTCACCGTCCCCGGAAAACCCCTCCCGCCACGTCATGGCCAGCCCCCCCTCGCCGACCGGGACGAACCAGGGATAGGTGACGTTGGCCAGGGGTTGCGCGGGATTCAGGTAGCCCAGGCGGGAGGTGAAAAGCGCCGTCGTGAACTCGCTGTCCGCAACCGTGGCGGCACCCGCGGTCGAAACGATGTAGCGGAGCGGATCGACGTGATGGTTGTAACCGACGTGAATGCGCCCGTCGCCGGATATCCCGAGCTCGGCCGTGCGGTGTGAGTCCTGGTTGGCGAGCTGGTGGACAAAGGTGAGCACCTTCCAGGGCCCGCCGTCGCGACGCCGGGCGAGGCTGAGCTTTGCGCCTTCATCGAAGAACGCCACGAACTGATGTCCCTGGTAGGAAAGCGGCGAGGAAACGCCGAGGATGCTCCGATCGAAACTGGGATCGGAGAAGATGATGCTGTTGGCCGCCACCCGGGACGTCTCCTCGAGTTCCAAGGAAGCCGCCCGCCCCAGGGCCAGCCCACTGGCGAAGCTCAAGAGGAGGAGCGCGCGGCGGAACCACGGCCCCAGGTTCCCAAGGAAATCTGCGGGCGAAAGCGCAGGGCGCTGCTGCGGTGAAGTTCGAGCCTTCAAGAAGGGGTAAGATGCGTCGGAAATCCTACCGATCGGCCCGCAGGGCGCACAATGGACAAATCGGGAAAGTGATGTCCCAATGCGTTCGGCCCTCACCCACTACCGCCGCGGCCGCCAAGCTCCGCGCTGGAGTCGAGCGGCACCGCAAACCGAGGACCTCAGGACTGACCCTTTACCTCCCCGGATCCGGGGCCGGGAATAGGCCGCTGCGGACGCTCCCGGTCCCGCCAGCGATGGCCGCGCCCGCGAAGCCAGTCTCCACGGGCGGAAAGCTAAGAGGTAAGGCCTGGGGTTTTCGGCTTACTTCCTGCGCCTTACTTTGCAGACTGCCACGCGCAACTGCGTCCTACGTCGTCACCTGTTCCCGCAGCTTCTTTAGCTCCGGTGCGCAGCCGACGACCAGAATGAAAAGGAACCTCGAGCTTAACCCACCCAGACCGGGCTACCCCAGGCCACGTGGCCGTTGTGCTGGCGGACGCGGATATAATAATAATCCGCGACTGCCCCGCGCGGTCGGTGATCCTGCCAGCGTACCCGGGCATTTGATTCGCTCGGGCTGACGAGTCGCTCGATGATGAAGCTTTCGCTCGGGAAAGCGCCCGTGAGCGTCACCAGGTTGCTCTCGACCAGATCGCGCAGTTTCGCGGTCACCATCTTCCGAACCGGCTGCCGCAGTTCGACGATCAGCTCCGCGTCCGCCCTGGCATCGAGATCCAGGATCACCGACTTCGTCGGATCCTCCCGGTAGGCACCGGGGCGCGTCGTGGGTGACTCCAGCCGAATTTCCGTGGGAGACGCCCAGGTGAGTTTGTCGCGAAGGGCCTCCCCAAAGGGCGCGTGCTGGAAGCAGCCCTGAGCCCGCAGGAAAGTCCCGCCTACGATCCGCAGGCTCATGTCCCAGTGGCAGATTCGATCAAGCGCCAGTTGGCCCCAGGGGCCCCAGCCATAACGGATCCGGCACTTGGCCCGGCCCGGGAGCGGCAGTGGCGTGGCGAAGTCGTCGTCCGGGAAATGGCGCTGGATCACGCGGCCGTTGCGCAGTAACTCGACACTCTCAAGTGGATCCTGTCCCTCGATTCGCACGTCGATCTCGCGCTCGCCGGCAAACGGCAGCTCGGATCCCATCGGTCGGCCGTTGAGCGTCATCTCGACGACAATTCGATCGCCGCTGACGGCAAAGGTGCGACGCGCCCGAATCGCTTCGAACAGGCTGGCCGGCCGGAGGTCATCCGCCCACACGCCGAGCACCCCTTCGCCGTAGGCCCCGGGATAACCGAGGTGGTCGTCCGTCGAGGCGACGAAGCCGAAGCGATCGCCGAGCGCGAGCCGCGGGGCGACGGTGTTCTTGGTCCATCGACCGCCCAAACTATGCGTAATGTAATCGAACGGGCCGCGATCCGATTCGGTGCAGCCGTGCTCGGACATGATTTCAACGACGGGCGAGACCCGGCCGCCACGGAAATACTTCCAATTGGCGCCGCGCCAACCCTGCAGGTAGCCGAGATGGTGGGGAATCGCCAGCGCGTCCTTCGCCTCCGCAAAATCGAGCAGCTTGTCCACATGGTCCGGGAGGAAGAGCTCCGGCTGATCGCGATCGAAGAGGAGGCAGTAGTCGCCAAAAAAGCTCGAATGCCATTCGTAGCCGAGGAGCGCCGTGAACTTGTCGGTAGTCGCCTCCCGAAGCAGCCGCCGGGTCTTGTTCCAGTGGTCGGAGTGGGCCTTAAAGCCGTTGACCCAGACCATGTGCCGGTCCCCCTCCATCTTCGGCATGTCGTGCCAGGAGGCATGGCCGGTGAAGGCGAAGAAATCGAGGTGGGCCCGGGCCAGGTCGATCGACCGCTCGAGCGAGCCCTTCGCATAACCGACGGCGTTGTGATTGTGGAGATCGCCCCAGAACAACTGCCGACCGATTCCGGGACTCGCAGCGTGGAGCTGGCTGGAGTGGCGGAGCCCGGCCAGGGTGCCGGCTGCCACGGTGGCGCCGACAAACTGGCGGCGGGTCAGGCCGGGCGCCGACCGGGGCCGATTCGGAGGGAGCGAAGTCGTGGGGACGAACATAGGGGCAGGCAAGATTACGGGAAGGGTTGAGCACGTCTGCGGCGGGCGATCGAATCCCGCCGCGAACCCGGCCAGCGGCAAGGTTTTCGCCGACGGACTAAAACTTCAGCGTTGAGGTGAGGCGAACGGCCCGCGGATTCTGCCGGCGGAACCCAAAGGGATAACGCTGGTTTTGATAGATGTTCATACCGTTGTAGATCGGCGTGTCATAGTCGAGGACATTGTCGACGTTGAGCTGCAGATCGAGGCGGACGCGCGCCAGTTTCAACGGATACCCCAGCGACACGGAGATCAGGTGATAGGCCCGAGCGTAAATGTAGGCAAAAGGACGGTCGATTTCGTTGCTGATCAGCCGCGGTCCATAGAACTGGCTCCCGGAGCCGATCCTAAGACCCCTCAGCGCCCCACTCCGCACCGTGTAGACGCCCATCACGTTGTAGCGATACTTGTAGGTGCCGTTCTGCGTCCGCCCGTCCTCGAAATTGGTCACCTGGTTCTGGACGGTAACCATGCTGCTGGCATCGCTGGCCCGGCTCGGATTCGCGAGGTCATTGGCCCACTGCTGCCACTGCGGCAGGTTCCGCTCCACGTAGTCACGAAAATCCAGCCCGGTGTCGTACTGTTTCGTCTTGGGCAAGGCGGCGTTGACCACGAGGCGAAACGCATTGGCGACGTTGACCGTGAGGTTGCCCTCCCAGCCCTGCCCCGAGTAGCTGCGGGTGCTCTGAATGGAATTCGCCGCCGCCGTGACGGTGGGTGACGCGCTAAAGGTCTCGATATAGCGCTCCGGCATCCCGTGATTCGACCAAAGCGTGTTGATGGCGCCGACATTGATGTTGAGCGCACTGTTGCTCTGCTCGGCCTGATAATAACCGACCGAACCCACGATCGTCATCACGTCGGTGCGCGCGACGTGGAAGCGCAGCCCGGCGGACTTGGCCTCGGAAGGAACGATGTTGGCCTTGGCGAAGGTACCGTCGAGTTTCGGATTGGCGTTGTTTTGGATGGTGAATCCTTCCGCATAATCCGCGTAGGCTCCGATTCGCTCCCAGGGGAAGTAGACCACGCCGAAGGTCGTGGTGTTGTTGTAGGCCACGCGGTCCTCAACGGTGAACGAACCGTAGGCTCCGGTGACGCGGTCCCGCGAGGCGTTGACGCCGTTGCTCGTGTTCAGGTCGGACCTGTCGCGGCGGAAGCCCGCGACGTAGGTCAGACGGCCGCGCAGGTAACTGCCGGAGGCGGCGGCCTCAAACGCATCGTTCTTTTCTCTGGTCCTCCCGTCGGCCGTCGGCACCGCGCGCAGATCGTACAGGGTGGCAAAGTCCGGCAGGCTGGGCGGGAGGTTGTCCCAGTAGCGGTAGACGTTGATGCGGCTTGCATTGTCTGTAATCGAGAGGGTCGAGCTCGGATTGACGATGTGCATATCCCAATAGACGGCGCGCGACTCCGACTCCTGGTGATGGCCGAAGACACTGAGACTGGTGCTGCCGCCGAAACCTTTGAGGGGATACGCGGAGACTAGCCGCAGGGTCTTGGATCCGCGTCGGGAACCGTTGTTGCTGCGCCCGAAAAAGGAGGAGCTGTAGACCTTGCCAAAATTCGGATTGGGCAAGCCGCCGGGCAGGTAGACATTGGGATCGGTATACGCACCGGTGAAGGCGTAGTTGCCGCCCTCGGCGCGATACTTCGCGTACTGGCCGGCCAACTGGAAGGACAAGCCGTTGCGAAAGCTGTGGTCCAGCGTGGCCTGCAGATCGACGGTGCGGCCCCGCACGTTGATCTCGCTGGGGTTGATGTTGAAGCTCCTGCCCGGGTCCGGGACATCGGCAATCCCCAACGGATGGGAAAAGAGCAGGGGAATGCCGGAGCCGGTCGTGACCGCCGTACCCCGTAAATCGACCATCCCCAACCCCTCCACGTAGGTCCAGTAGTTCGATCCGGTCCGGAGGGTCAGACCCGCGGCTGAGGCTTGGGCGGTGGTGAGATTGCGGGTGACCGGAACACGGTTCCACCCGGAGGTCCGGTCGGACGAACTCGTCGAAACATAACCGGGGCGCTGCGTGCGCGTGAAATCGACATCGACATTGATTCGCGTGCGCTCCCACGGTTGATACGCGGCGCTCGCGGCGTTTCCGAAACTCTTGTATCGCACCCGCGAGACGTAATGATGCTGCTCGAGCATGCTGGCATTGTAGCGCACGGCCAGTTTTTCCGTAACCGGCCGGTTGAGATCTAGGGACAGGCCCTTGGTCCCCAGCGTGTCGGTGCGGAGCCGCACGCTGCCGAACGCCCGGCGCTCAGCCTTCTTCGTGAGGTAGTTCACCCCGCCCCCGGGGCCACCCTCGCCGTAAAGAATGGCGTTGGGCCCGCGCCCCGCCTCGACGCGCTGCACGTTGTACTCCATCGGCGTCGTGGCGCTCTTGAAGTAGTTGCGGGTACTCGGCTCGGTGGCCATACCACGCAAGCTGACATTGGTTCCGGAGTCCGTCGTGTCCAAGCTCGCCGGATTCATGCTGTTCCCATTGATGCCGTTGGCTTCCAGCGGATGGGAACTGGTCAGCCAGGCCGACGCCTCATCGATGTTGAAGACCCCGAGATCGTCGAGCAGGTCGCGGGTGAAGACCTCCATCGTGCCTGGAGTCATCAGTAGATTGGTGCGCAGGCGGCCGGCATTGATGGTGTCGGCGGCAATATAGCCGTTGTCCTGATCCGTCACCACGACGAACGGCGAC
>CAZDGC010000158.1:9180-11509 GCA_964504885.1 uncultured Opitutus sp. | reverse complement strand
GTGCGGTCGAGGGCGGCGAGCACCTGGCCGACGGCCCAGTCGGTCTCCATCACGAAATCGGCGTAGAGGTTGAGGCCGCTCCTCCCGATCCACTCCTTGTTCGGCGCGATGGGCGTGTGCGGGGAGGCGAGCGGCAGGTAGAGGAAGAACGGCTGGCCGGTGCGGGCGCGATCCTCGATGTAACGGACCGCCTGGCGGGTGAACTCCGGCAGCACGTGCTCCACCTCGAAGCCGGGCGCGGTCGGCCCGACGCGGCACTGCGGATCGTAGCCGGGATGCAGCGGGAAGGTGCGGTCGAGCGTGGGCTGGACCGTGACACGGTCGTTTTCGAGGAACGTGTACGGCACCATGTCGAGCGAGGCGGCGATGCCGAAGTACCGGTCAAACCCGACGGCGAGCGGGCCGTTGGTGAAAGGCTTCGTATAGTCGACGTTGCGCACCTGCGCGGCGGTCTCGACGGAAAGTTCGGAGACCTCCCTGCCCGGCAGCTTCACCCAGTCCATGCCGAGGTGCCACTTGCCGACGACGGCGGTGTGGTAACCCTGCTTTTTCAGGAGCGACGCGAGCGTCTCGCGTCCCTGCTCGATCAGGCGCGGGGAGAGGCCGCCGAGCACGCCCTGCTGCAGCTTCGTGCGCCAGTTGTAGCGACCGGTGAGGAGGCCGTAACGGGTGGGGGTGCAGACGGACGAAGGCGTATGCGCGTCGGTGAACCGTACGCCTTCGCGGGCGAGGCGGTCCATGTGCGGCGTGGGGATCTTGGAGTCGGGGTGGTTGGCCTTGACGTCGCCGTAGCCGAGGTCGTCGCAGAGGATGACGATGACGTTGGGTTTGGAGAGATCGGCGGCCAGGGCGGCCGCGGCGGCGGCGAGGAAGGCGAGGGGTACGAGCAGCGGGAGTTTCATGAGCGGCGCCTGACGGTGACGCCGCGCGGTGGCGCGGGAAACGGAAAACGCCGCGAACGCTGCGGATGCGCCGCGCCGCGCTCAGCAGGTGAACGAATCCGTGAGGACGAACTCCCGCCGGTCCTCATAGCGGCAGGTCGCGGGCGCGGCCTCAAAACGTCCCCTTCACGCCGACGGAGCACCGGGTCGTGACGTAGGCCCGCTGGCTCGGGTGACTGTAGCCCGGGGATTGGGAGCTCCAATTCCGGGTGTCGGTGGGTTGGTGCGTGAGGTTCCGGGCATTGAAGAAGACGCTGAAACGCCGATCGATTCTGAACTCCACATTGGTGTCGAAAAGCGTCTTGTGCGAAACGTAGCGCACCGCGTCGGGCGCCCAGGTGGGATTCGAGACATACCGCCAGCCGACATAATTCCATTTCAACCGCAGACCCACCCGGCCCCGCGAATAGGACAGGCCCCAACTGCCGGTCTTTCTGACCGGGTTGCCGAAGGACGACTCCGACTGCCCGTCCGGATCCAGAAACGTGCCGTTGGCGAAAACCGACACGCCCCGCGCCCAGGCCGGGAGCAGCGTGAGCTGCTGCTGGTAGTTCAGCTCGATTCCGGCAATCCGCCCGCGCCCGCTGTTTGTCGTGGTCGTCAGTTCCCAGCCTTCGTATTCGGCATCCAGGCCGAACTGCGCGAGCAAGGCCGCGTCGAGCAGGGAGACGTTGCTCGCAAACGGATCGGCGATGTCCTTCCGAAAGACGCTGACGGAGGCGAGGCCCGTCGATTTGAAGTAGTACTCGAAAGTCAGATCGTAGTTGTCCGCGGTCCACGGCTTGAGCGCGGGGTTGCGCATCCGGACCGCGCCGCCCGGCTGGCCCGGAGCGGCCGCCTCGTTCTCGTCGAGATCGAGATTGGGAATGATGTTGCCGAAGTTGGGCCGGCCCATCGTGCGGGCGTAACCGAGGCGGACGATGAAGTCCTCCCGGACATTCCAGACGGCGTTGAGGCTGGGATAATAGTCGTGGTAGGCCACCGACGCCCGGGCGCCGCGCTCGAGGTATTGCAGTTTTGCCTGGGCCACCGGGTCGGTGGTGATCAGCACCGGCTGGTTGTTCGGCCCGCGGATCACGTTGCCCGCCGCGTCGCGCCGGTAGATCGCATCGCGATCGCGCCGCAGGCCCAGCCCCTCGTCCGCCGTGCGTTCGAACCGGACCCCGCCGATGAGCGCGAGCCGGTTCCGGAGCAGCTTCAGCTCGCCCTGCACGTAGGCAGACGTGACGGACTCCTGGATACGCTCCGAATTGGTCGCATGGCTGATCCAGGCGTTGGCCTCGTTGAGCACAAAATACGCGGGGTTGGACCGATAAAGCTGATGGTACTTCTCCAGGCTCGGCCACTGGATCGTGTGGGGCCAGCCCCAGTAGGGGTTTTGTCCGCTG
>CAZDGC010000158.1:0-9170 GCA_964504885.1 uncultured Opitutus sp. | reverse complement strand
GCCGCTGCAGACTGGTCTTGCTGAACACCAGCGTCTGGCTGCTCTCGGGGATCGCCAACGCCGCCAGCAGCGCCCGCAACCGACCGCTCGGCCCCGCCATCGGCAACTCCAGTTCGCCGCGCCCGAGCCGGGCCTGCAAGACCGTCACCGCGTTGTCGTCGGCCGTCTGCGCCCGGCCATCGGCGCCCACGAAGCTGTAGTTCAGCGTGTCGTTCACGCGATCCCGCAACTGCCGGCGGAAGGCTCCGCCGACCTGCAGGGCCGCCGGGCGGCCGCCCAGGGTCAGATCGCGGCGCACGTCGAGCCGGGTCGTCACGATCTCGTCGAAGGAGTCGCGGGGGGTCGATTGCGCGGTCAGCAGTTGATACGAGGAGAGCTGCGTCCAGTCGATGTCGCCGCCGGCGCTGTTGCGCACGACGATCGCCCCGGGGCGCCACGGTCCGTTCCGCTCGTAGTTGACGGTCGGCGTCACGATGCGGCTGGTGAGGGTCTGAAAGAAACCCTCGCTGGTGTCGCGATAGTGGTTGGTGGCCCGGGAGAACGCGTTCGAGGAGTCGATCTTCCAGCCGCCGCGGCGATAGCGGGCGTTGAGCGTGAGATGCCGGGTGTTGCCGTACTTGCTGATGAGCGTGCCCGAATGCGTGACACTTCCGGCGTTCGCCCGCCCCTGGGTGAAGTCCGCGGCGTAGGTGGTGGGCCGCACGCCCGTGTTGACCGTGAGCACGTTGGTGTTCGTGAGCAGGTCGTACAGGTTCCACTGGAAGCCCAGCGAAAGCGTGAGGGCCGGCACGGGCCGCCAGTCGAGATTGAGGCCGGCGGACTGCCGCTGGGTCTCCCGGGGGTCGTCGCGCAGCAGGTAGCCGCGGAGGAACGGCGCCGTTTCCGTGCCGCCGTTGGCCGCCGCATACTCCCAGGTGTTGGCCGAGCGGCGTTCGCGGCTCACCTGATCGGACATCATCGCGTTGACCACGAGGCCGAAGTTCCGGGTGATCGGCCGCACGTGGGAAAACTCGAAACCCGGCCGCACCTTGGGCGTCAGGCGGGAACCCGGCCCCGGGGTTTTCGAGAGCGAGCGCTCCTCGCCGGTGAACGAGAGGAACGTCCGCAGGATCGTCTGCGCGCGGCTGCGCTCGAACGCACTCTTGCTGACGAGGTTGACGGCGCCACCCAGCGAATCGGCCGCCATGCTGGGGATGGGCGACTTGACCACCTCGACCCGGGCGACGTTGGCCATGGAGACCTGCTCGAGTTCGAACTGGCGGCTGGAGCCCGACGAGGCCGCGCTCGCCATCTGGTTACCATCCACCGTGACCGGGGTCGCGTAACTGGGCAGGCCGCGCAGGGAGATGTTGTTGGCGTCGCCCACCGAGTTGAAGTCCACATAGACCCCGGGCATGTACTTGAGGAATTCCCCGATGTTGCCCTCCGTGACGTCGCCGAACGCATCCGCGGCCACGACCGTCTTGATGTTCGGCGCATAACGCTGGTCGTTGATCGCAACGGCGTCCGCCTCCATCTCCCGCGAGGCCGCGACGGTGAACTGATCCAGACGCACGACTTCCGCGGCCGGCCCGTAGCGCGAAGCGTTCGTCAGCTCGAAGTCCTGACGCGCCGTTGCCCCGGGCGCGAGTTCCAGCGTGATCGTCTGGGGGTCGAGACCCGTGTAGGCGACGCGCAGGACGGTACGGCCGGCGGGCAGATTCCCGAGCCGGTACGCGCCCGTGGCATCGGTCTGGGCGACGAAGTCGGTCCCGGGCACGGCGACCCGGGCGTGGTGGAGATAATCCCCGGTGGTGACGTTCAACACCCGGCCTTCGACCGCGGCGGTCTGCCCCCACCCGGGGAGCGCCGGCAGAACGACCAATACGAAGAGCGACAGGGCGCGAAGGCGTGGACCGCGGCAGGGGTGAGGAACGGCATCGGGGTTCATACGGGGGAAGGCGTTCGGGTGCGCAGCGCGCGCATCGAACCCACCCCCACGCTAGGCCGACGGCACCCCGCGGCGAACCCCTAGCACTGGTTTCCGCCAGAGACCTCCGGACGGGCGCGGACTTCGCGCCGCGCCGCGTTTCACCGCACCGGCGCGACGCGGAAGCTGTAGAGATCGGCGTTCGTCAGTTGGAATCTCAGGGCGAACGGCCCCGGGGAGGCGAGGCGATCCCCGCCCGTCCATGCGATTCGGTGACGCACCGAGTCGGTCGTGACCGTCCGGCAGTCCGCCAGGGCGAAACCAGGCAGTGCCCGGCCATCGGCCCCCAGCACCTCGACGGCCAGCCGGCCGCGGGTGGCGTCGGCGTTGACTTCGATCGAGCACGCCCCGTCCCCGGCGGTCAGCGGCACGGTCTGCACCAGACCCGGCCCCCAGTGCGCGCGGAGCGACGCGAAGCCATCGAGCCGCCACTTCGCGAGAGCAATCGTGCAGCGTTTCGGTGGCATCGGCCCCCCGTGCGTCGTATTGATCGCGGTGTAATAGAGCCACACCTCGTCGCCCACGACGATCGGGTTGTTGGCAAAGTGCAGAATCGTCCCGGCATCGTAGGCGTGCGGCCCGTTGGTCACCACCGGCGTGCGCACGCGCGTGCGGCTCCAGGCGCGTCCGTCCCGGCTGTGGATGAGTTGCACGTCAATCGGCCCGTCGAAGGCGGACTGCGGCTTCGCCCGTTCGGCGATGGTGCCGACGATGCGAAAGACCGTGAGAAAGCCGAGGTACTGCGATCCGTACCGGAACCCGTTCCAGCCGTAAAACTCCGTGCGTTGATCCGCGCCGAGGGTCCAGCGGTCGTCGATGGCGTCGGGTTCGATCGCCACCACCGGGTCGGACCACTGCCGGAAGTCGCGGCTCGTCGTGATTGCACAGGTCCGTTTCTCCTTGCTGCTTTGCGGATGGAGCTTGGGCGGATGCGTGCGGATGAAAGCGAGGTACTCCCCGGTGGCGGGGTCGCGGTTGAGGGCCGCCAGCTCGCTGCCAAAGGGGATCAGTTTCCCGCCGTCGTGGTACAGCTTCCAGTGGATGCCATCGGCGGAATAGCCGCCGCGATAGAAGCGGCTGCTGCCAAACAAGGCCTTGTATCTTTCCGCCGGATCGGCGGCGGCCTCGTCGACAAACACGGTGAGATTGATGACCTCGGGCAGGATGATGTTGTTCTCCTTGGATCCGTTGTGCGCGTGCAGGCCCAGGCTGGGCCGGACCCAGTGCAGCCCGTCAGCCGACTCGGCGTAGCAGATTCCGGCGGCGTTATACCACATGCGAAACCGGCCGCTCGCCGCGTCGCGGTGCACCGTGCCGTAAAGGTAGATGCGCTCGCCTTCCCACGGCATCGCGGGCTCGAGCACCGGGCGATCGAGTTTGCCGGCCGGGTGGAGCACGCGTTCGACGTTCTCCGTCGAGGCGAGAATGCGATCGTCCACGAACAGCTCGGCCTCGCCGTGCGTGCGGTACGCGTCGGCCGCCGGCGCCAGTTGCGTTCCGATCAACAGGCAGAGGCAGGTGAACCAGCGGAGCGATTGCGGGAACATGGGATCCAAAGACAAGCAAGGTGGGGTCGAGCGATGAGGCATAAGGGGGGGAACGACCGGTGAGGCGGGGCTCGCGCCGCGGCGGCGGGTGACCGGCACCGGGCCGTTTGCGGTGCCCAACGGACCGCGGGTCAACCCGGATTCCAACTGGATCCCACTGGTGCACGAAAGTAACCAGGGGTTCGCGCTGGCCGCCGGAGGAAATTCTCCGCCACCGTCGCGCCGTGACCTCCGGTTGCCCCAGCGGCAAGGGCCGCGATGCCCCTTCGTTCCGCCGCATGGCGCCGATGTGGTCCCTCCTGCCCGCGGCCGTCGTGCTGGTCGCCGCCAGCCTCCCCGGCGAGACCGGCCGGGCCGCGCCCGTCGGGGAACGCCCCAACGTGATCGTGATACTCGCCGACGACCTCGGCTACGCGGATCTGGGCGTGCACGGAGCGACGGACCTGCGCACGCCCCACCTTGATGCGCTGGCCGCTTCCGGCGCCCGGTTCACCGCCGCCTATGTGACCTGCCCAATCTGCGCTCCGTCCCGGGCGGCTTTGCTCACCGGCCGCTATCCGCAGCGTTTTGGTTTCGAAGATCTCGGCGGGCCGAATTCCGCCCCGGAGTTCGGGCTGCCTGAAACGGAGAAGACGCTGGCGGCGTACCTGCGCCCGGCTGGCTACACGGCGGGGGTGGTGGGCAAGTGGGATCTGGGTCTGCGCGCCGGGAGTCAGCCCAACGCCGTGGGTTTCGACTTCTTTTTTGGGTTTTTGCCCGGGGCCAACAACTATATCCGCCGGACCGGCAATCAGGGCGGCGGCGTGAACGGCCGGAATGCCGCGATCCTGCGCAATCGCGAGGTGGTCGACGAACCCGGGTATCTCACGGACGCCTTCGGCCGCGAAGCCGCGGGCTTCGTCGATCGCCACGCCCGCCAGCGGTTCTTTCTCTACCTTTCCTTCAATGCGCCGCATACGCCGATGGAGGCCACGCCGCGTTTTCTGAATCGCTTTCCGCAGCTCACCGGCGGGCGGCGGACCTATGCCGCGATGGTCAGCGCCATGGACGACGCGATCGGCGGCGTGCTGGACGCGCTCGAACGACACCGCCTGCGGGAAAACACCCTGATCTTCTTCCTCAGCGACAACGGCGGTCCCTCCGCCGGAATCTCCACCACGCCGAATTTCTCGAACAACCGCCCGTTGCGCGGCTACAAGGCGACCTTTTTCGAAGGCGGGATCCGCGTCCCGTTCTTCGTGAGCTGGCCCGCCCGCGTGCGGGCCGGCCAGGTGAGGCAGGAGATCGTGTCGAGCCTGGATGTTCTGCCCACGGCACTGGCGGCGGCGGGATTGGAGGCAGCCGGCAGTCTTCCGCCGGATGGGATTAATCTGCTGCCCGGGTTGCGCGGGAACCCGACCGCACCGCTCGACGAACGCGTGCTGTACTGGCGCTACTTTGGCAACACCGCCATACGTGCCGGAGCCTGGAAGCTCCTCCGGATCGAAGGCCAGCTCCCACAACTGTACCAGGTGGGAGCCGACCCGGCGGAAACCCGGGAACTTGCCGCCACCGAGGGCGATCGCGCGCGGAGTCTCGCGCGGCGGACGGACGAATGGCTGGCTGGCCTCGTCGCGCCGCGTTGGCAAAGGAGATTCGTCGAGGCCGATGGCCGGGTCGTGCTGCGTCCGCTTCCGCTCGCCGAAGAGCACGCGGCCGAGGCACGGAAGTGAGCGCAGAGCCACCAGAGCGCGGGCGTGCGTCCGGCCATCTTCGATTGGCCCATGAACCAACCGTTGCCCGGTCGCTCCGTTTCCTTCCGCGCCGCGCTCAGAACGTGAACGAATTCGTGAGAATGAACTTTCGCGGATCCTGGTAGCGGTAGGTCGTGGGCGCGCCGGTGCGGGAATGCGTGTTGTTCACGATGAAGTCGTCCGCATCGAGGACGTTGTCGATGTTGAGCTGGATCGTCCAATCGACCTTCGTCCACAGCTTGCGGCGATAGGACACCTGGAAGTCGAAGAGCGCCTGGTCCGTCGCCTCGATCAGCCGCACCGACGCGATCTGCCGGCCGTTCCAGCGTTCGGTGATGTCGTTGGACACGTAGTCGTAGGTCGGGATGGCGCCGGCGACGCGGCCGACGCGCAGGCGCATGCCGCCGCCGACGGCGAGGCCGCGCAGGCCGCCCTGGCGGAAGGCGTAGCGGGTGCGGAGGTTGAGGTTGTGCTTGTTGTCGCCGATGAAGCGGTTGCCCTCGAAGACGTAGGGATTGTTGAAGAAGTTGTTTTCCAGGTCGGCGACGCGCTCGTTGATCGTGTCGGTGTTGACGGTGAAGTCGGCGAGGGCGTCGGCCTGTTCGCGCGGGCGGAAATCGGCGAAACTGCCGCGCTCGGGGCCGGGGAGGTTGGCGTTCTGGCTGAGGGTGAAGTCGCGGTATTTCAGCCAGAGCGGTTTCCACTGGTCGACGTGGGCGCGGACGCGCGGGGCGATGTTCTCGCGGGTCGATTCCGTCTGCGAGTAGTTGAGCGAGACGGACCAGCCGGGGAGGGGCTCGCCGACAACCTCGAATTCATACCCGCGGGTCTTGGCGTCGAGCAGGTAGCCCTGGGTGCGGTTGGTGTACTCGAACATCTGGGCGGCGAGCGTGGCCTCGGAGGCAGGCAGGGCGCCGGATTCGTTGAGCGTGCGCCAGATCTGGACGATGTCGCCGCGGGCGCTGAAGCCGGAGAAGCCGACGTCGTTGTGGGCCTGGGTGGTGAAGCGGGTGGCGGTGACGAAGAGCTTGTTTTTCAGGAGATCGAGTTTGAGGCCGTAGTCATAGGTGCGGCCGTCGCGCAGCGGGGCGAGGACATTGGGTTGCGGGTTGGCCGGGTCGGCGCCGAAGACGCGGATGTCGCCGGGCACGTTGACGCTCTTCGAGGTGTTGTAGAAGCCGGAGAGCCAGCGAGTGAGGTGCACGACGCCGCCGGCGGTGAAGGTCTGGCCGGAGAGGACGGAGGCGGGTGTGCCGGGCGGCAAGACGGGGATCCAGATGCCGGGGTTGCCGGCGGCGATGCCGGCGGGATCGCGGATGGCGTCGGCTTCGTAGTGCTTGAGGGTGTCGTCGCGCAGGCCGCCGGTGAGGACGACACGGTTGTTCAGGGTGAAGAGCTGGGCGACGCCCATGTAGGACGCCTGGCGCTCGTTCCAGTAGTCGATGTTGCCCTGGGCGCGGTTGATGAGGAGCCCGTAGATCGTGCGGGTCTGGCGGGTGGCGGCGTTGTAGACCGTGACGCCCTGCGAGACATCGGTCGGGCCGGGCATGCGGTAGTTGGGATCATTGAGCAGCGCGAGATCCGGGAGGTAGTTGCGCCAGTAGACCCGGTTGGCGGCGTTGAGGGGATCGGGGGCGAAGGCGCCGCCGCTGGTGACGGAGGGGCCGTTGAACCAGTGGGGTTCGAGGGTGTCGGTGCGGTTCTTGTGCTGGGTCCATTCGGCGAGGCCGGCGAGGCGGAGTTTGCCGAGGCGGCCGAGTTCCCGCTCGTAGGCGAGGGTGCTGCGCACCTGGCGCAGGTCCTGGAGGTTGGTGCGGATGTCGGCCTTGTTCTCGAAGTAGTAGCGATTGGCGGCGGGCTTGGGGGTGCCGTCCGGATAGTGGGTGTTGGGGTCGCCGATCACGCCGAAGCGGTCCCAGGAGGAGAGGTTGCGGGTCTGCTGCTCCCAACGCTGCTGCGAGACGCCGAACTCGACATTAAAGTCGGGCAGGACTTCGCGCTGCACGGCGGCGGCGAAGCGGCGGGAGCGGAAGATCGCGCCCAGCCAGTTGGCTTCGAGGACGGCCTTGGGGTTGGTCCTGCCGAGGTCGAAGGCGCCGTAGTTGCCGGTGGGCTGGAGGCGTTCGGAGCGCGTGAAGCGGAAGTAGTCCAGGGCGTAGGGAAAGGCGTCGCTGACGACGATGTAGCTGGAGTTGGCGATTTCCTCAACGCCGGTGACCTGGGTGGCGCCGGTGTCGCGGAACGGGTTGCCCGGGGTGCCGACGGCGCCGGCGGCGAGCGCGAGGTTGAAGTTGGTGAAGGACGGCTGGCCGGCCTGCATCCAGAGGGTGATTTGGTCGACGGAGTGGAACGGGCGCGGGACAAAGCGATTCTGGTAGGCGTACTCGAAGTCGGCGCGGATCGTGGTCTTGCGGTCGGGGGTCCACGTGGCGGTGAGGAAGGAGCGGTCCTGGTGGTTGTGGCCGGCGGCCCGCCACGAGCCTTCGCGGCCGAGGAGGTGGACGGCGCGGACGGCGAGTTGATGGCGGATCAGCGCGACGTTGGCGTCGAAGGTCGCGCGGTAGCCCTTCCAGGAGTCGGCGCGGAACGAGACAGTGTTCTCGGAGCGGTGGGTGAGGGCGGTCTTGGTGCCGGCATTGATCACGCCCGCGGGCGAGCCGAAGCCGTAGAGGATGGAGTTGGGGCCGCGCGAGACCTCGAGGCGGCCGGTGTTGTAGGCGTCGACCTCGCCAAGCAGGCGGAAGTAATTCACGGTGCGGGAGCCGCCGGGCAGGCCGCGCACGCGGATTTCGCGGATGCCGCTGGTGTAGCTGTCGGCCACGGGGCCGGCGGCGCGGCCGTCGTCGGTTTCGACGCGGGAGTTCATGCCGTACTCCATCGCCTCGATGATGTTGGTGGCGGCGATGTCCTGGAGAAACTCCTCGGTCATCGGGCTGATGGCGGCGGCGATGTCCTTGAGGTTGGTGCGGACGCGGGAGCCGGCGAGGGTGTTCTGGGCGACGTACCCGGTGTCCTGGGCCGCGCTGACCTCGAAGGGCGAGAGCGTGACGATGGTGTCGCCAGTGCCAGTGCCAGTGCCGGGGCGCGGGGTGACGGCGGGCGCGGTTTGGGCCGGGAGGGGCGCGGCGGCGGCGCAGGCGAGCGCGAGGGCGGCGAGAGCGGCGGGGGACGAGGATCGGGCAGGGAGCATAAGGGGAGGAGCAGGGTGGAACCGCGGGTAGCGGAGCCGCGGGGTGGTGTTGGCGGCGCCGACGGTTGGCGATTGCCTCCGGCGGGCAACCGGGGTGTTGGTTTACGTCAACTCTCCATGAGCCTCCGCGCCCTAGCCCGTCAGCTCGGCCTTTCGGCGACCGCGGTATCGCTGGCGCTGCAGGACAGCCCGCGCATCTCGGCGGCGGTGCGGGCGCGCGTGAAGCGGGCGGCGCGGGCGGCCGGCCATGTGCCGAACGCGCGTCTGACCGAATTGATGCGTGAGGTGCGGTACTCGGGAGCGCCGCGCTATCGGGCGACGCTGGGGCTGATGTCGTTGTTTCCCGAAGAGGAGCCGTGGCGGGAGCGGCCGGAGTACTGGCATCTGGGGGAGTTGCGCGCCGGGGCGCGGGAGCGGGCGGAGGCGCACGGCTACAAGTTGGAGGACTTCTGGCTCAAGGCTCCGGGTATGACGCCGGAGCGTCTGGCGGAAGTGTTGCGCGCGCGGGGCATCCGGGCGGTCTTTTGCCTCGGCAGCCTCGATCCGGAGGAACGTTTCCCGGTGGCGCTCCGGCAGTTTGCGGTGGTGACGCAGGGGGCGAGCATCCCTGACCAGATGCACCGGGTGGTCAGTCACTTTGCGGCCGATGCGCGCACGGTGCTGGCCGAGGTGGACCGTCGCGGTTACCGGCGGCCCGGGCTGGTCATTCTCGTCTCGGGCGACCGCCGGAC
>CAZDGC010000157.1:0-11664 GCA_964504885.1 uncultured Opitutus sp. | reverse complement strand
ACCGGCCTGTCCGTAAACTGCCCCTCTGGCACCCACTAAGATCCGCGAATAACCACTTTTCTCCTCCGGCGTTCTCAGCCTCGCGCCCGCGGCGGAACCGGCCTCCGGCGCGCGTCTGCCCTCCTCCGGTTCGGCGACGGGCGACATTGCCGGCCGCGTGTTCAACCAGGCCTCCGGCGCATATCTCGAAGGGGCCGAAATCGCCGTGGCCGGCACGAACCTGCGGACCTTGAGCGCGCGCGATGGCAGTTTCCGCCTGACGGCCGTTGCGGCGGGTCGGCAGCAGGTGGAGGTCTTTTATACCGGGCTGAACCGCCAGTCGTTCGCTGTCGACGTGCCGGCGGGTCGCGCTGCGGAGCTGACGGTCGAATTGTCGGCCGAGGTGTACCGGCTCGAGGCGTTCACCGTCTCCGGCCAGCGCGAGGGCAACGCCGTGGCCATCACCCGCCAGAAAAATGCCGACAACATTGTGAACGTCATCTCCACCGATGCGTACGGCAACATCGCCGACGGCAACATCGGCAACTTCATGCAACGGCTGCCCGGGGTCTCCGCGATTTACGCGGAGGGCGACATCATCGGCGTCGGCCTGCGCGGGATTCCGCCGAACCAGAGCGCGGTGACGCTGGATGGCGCGCTGATGACCGCCGCGGTGGCCGGTTCCGCCGCCAACGTGCAGGGCGATCGGGCGCCGCCCCTCGACCGGCTGCCGGCGGACTTCATCAAGGAAATCGAGGTCTTCAAGGCGCCGACGCCCGACCGGCCCGTCAACGGACTGGGCGGCTCCGCCAACCTGATCACGAAGTCCGCCTTCGACTTCAAGCAACGGGTCATCACCTACCGCGGCGGCGCTAACCGGAATCTCTACCGCTCCGGCAGCCCGTTTTCGCCCACGGGCTCCTTCACCTACATGGACGCCCTCGGGTCGGACCGCCGGCTCGCGGTCACGCTTTCCAGCAGTTACACCCAGACGGTGAACACGCGGGATCGCGTGCAGAGCCAGCGCAGCGAGACCGACGCGCGCAACACCCAAGCCCGCCTGCTGAACGACGTCTATGATCGCGTGCGCTGGGGCTACAGCGGGAAGCTGGAGTACAAGCTGACCCCGCGCACCCTGATCGCCGGCGACATCCTCTACACGAACTTCTTGTCGGACACGCGCCGCTACAACGTCCAGGCCAACGACTCGGCCACCCGCCGGGTGGCGGACTACCGCCTCGTGAGCCGGGCGCAGATCGAGGCCGGCACTCAGCCGCGCACCGCCACGAACCAGACCGCCAGCGTGGCCCCGGGCTACACGGATGCGTTTACGGAAATGCTCAACGCCAACTGGGTGAACCAGTCGGCGTTGGAAATCCGGCGCGGCCACCAGTACAAGTTTGGCGCCGCCCTGACGACGGAACTGGCCGGCGTCGATCTGCGGGTGCGGGCCAGCTACAGCCCGGCGGAGTACGACAACAATTACCTGGGCTTCACCAGCACGCTGCGGGGAGTGGGCCTGGCGATCGACTCGAGCCAGGTCGATCGGCCGCGCTACACGCAGACCTACGGCCCGAGTATCTACGCCGACACCGACTTCACGAGGTATACGGCGGATTTCTTCGAGCAGCCCGACCGCACCGAGGAGGAAATTGCCGCGGCCCAGGTCGATGCCGAGCGCCCCTTTGCCACGCGCCTGCCCTTCGTGCTCAAGGCTGGCCTGATGTGGAGCGAACAGCACCGTCTCACCGCCACGTGGCGGCCGATCTGGAACTATGTCGGCCCGGACCGCGTGGCCGGACGCAACGCAGCGACCGGAGTGAACGACGACAACCTTGCGCAGTTTCTCGAGCCCGGCCTGGGTTACGCCATGTTCCGCGGCCGTTACCCGCAGTTCCGTTTCCTCGACATCGGGAAGGTTCAGACCGCTCGCGCCGCCAACCCGGCCTGGTTCGCGCCGGTGGGGACCAGCGTGACGGATCGTCCGCCGTTGACCGAGGTGACGGAGACGGTGACTGCCGGCTACATGATGGGCCGGCTCCGGGTGGAACGGCTCCAGGTAGTGGCCGGCGTGCGGGTGGAGGAGACCGACGTCGACGCGCTTGGCCGGCTGACGGATCCGCGCAACCCCGGCGTGACGACCACGCGGGTGGTCCGGGACTACGGCGAGTCCTTTCCCAGCGTGCATTTCCGCTACGAGGCCCGGAGAAACCTCCGGCTGCGGGCCTCGTACTCGACCAGCATGGCGCGGCCCAGCATCGGGCAAATCACGCCCAACACGACCATCAACTATGTGTCCGAAGTCGTGACGCAGGGTAATCCGGGGCTCTCGCCGCAGTATTCAACGAGTGGCCGAACGTGTACAATGGCCAGGATGCCCGGCGAAACCTCTTCAGCGAGGTCTTCGGCTCCCGCCTCAGCGTGGGCGTGAGCGGCCGTTTTTGAACCCGAACCTGCCATGTCGTCGTTTCCCGCTTCTGTATTCTTATCCGGCCTGCGCGCGGTCGCGCTGGGCGGGGCCGCACTGGTGGCATCAGCCGCGCTGCCACCGGGCACCGCGGCCGCGGCGATGGACTCCCGTCCCAACTTCGTCATCATCCTGGCCGACGACCTCGGTTACGGGGACATTGGCTGTTACGGCAACACCCGGCATCGCACGCCGGCGCTCGACCGGCTCGCGGCCGAGGGACTGCGGTTCACGGACTTCCACAGCAACGGCGCGATGTGCTCGCCGACGCGGGCCGCGCTGCTGACCGGGCTCTACCAGAATCGCTTCGGTCGGAAGTTCGAGAGCGCGCTCAGCGGCAGCACCGGGCGCGGCGACGGCCTGCCGCTGGAAGCGGTGACCCTCGCGGAACTGTTGCGGGAGGCCGGTTACGCCACGGGTGCCTTCGGCAAATGGCATCTCGGCTACGAGGCGCCCTTCCTGCCCACGCGACAGGGGTTCGACGAGTTCCGCGGGCTGCTCTCCGGCGACGGCGATCACCACACGCATCGCGACCGGGAGGGTGGGGAGGACTGGTGGCACGATGAGCAGCGCGTGCCGGAGCAGGGCTACACCGCGGATCTGCTCACGCGCCACAGCGTGGCCTTCATCGAGCGCCATCGGGACCGCCCTTTCCTCCTCTACGTGCCGCATCTGGCGATTCACTTTCCGTGGCAGGGCCCCGCCGATCCTCCGCACCGGACCGAGGCACGGAACTACGAACCGGACAAGTGGGGCGTGACTCCCGATCCCGGCAATGTCGCCCCGCACGTGCAGGCGATGGTGGAGTCGCTCGATGCCAGCGTCGGCGCGATCGTCGCTGCACTGCAACGCCTGCAGCTCGACCGCCGCACGCTGGTCTTATTCACGTCGGACAACGGCGGATATCTCAACTACGGCCAGAAATTTCGCCAGATCTCGAGCAACGGCCCGCTGCGGGGGCAGAAGACGGAGTTGTTCGAGGGGGGCCATCGTGTGCCCGGCATCGCCTGGTGGCCCGGCCGGATCGCCCCGGGCGTGAGCCATGACACCGCACTCAGTTTCGATCTCTTTCCCACTTTTCTGGCTTTGGCCGGGGTGAAGGCGCCGCCGCATGACGGCGTGGACCTCGCTCCGGTGCTGTTCGGACGGCAGCCGCTCGCCGGCCGGACGGTCTTCTGGCGCGCCGGGACAAGGAAGGCCGTGCGCCAGGGACCGTGGAAACTCGTGCGGCTGGGGGCCGAGGAACCGCTGCTGTTCCATCTCGCCGAGGACCTCGGCGAGCAGCGCAGCGTGGCGGCGCAGCAACCCGCCCGTGTCGCGGAACTCACGCAGGCCCTCGCCCGCTGGGAGGCGGACGTCGACCGCCCGTTCCGACCCGGAGCTGGCGGGCGATGAAGCGCCCGCACCTCTGATGAATCGACTCTGCTTCCTTCGACTCGCCGGCGCGTTGCTCGCCGGTTTCACCGGCATTTCCCTGGCGGCGGCGGACGAGGGCCTCGTGCGCGCGGAGTTCATCTTCGAATCCGCGCCGTATCCACAAGTTCATGCCTCGACCGTGGTCGAAACTCCGCGCGGCCTGGTCGCGGCGTGATTCGGCGGGACGCGCGAGAAGAACCCAGACGTCGGAATCTGGGTGGCGCGCCACGAGAGCGGCCGCTGGACGCCCTCGGTCGAAGTGGCCAATGGCGTCCAGTATCGCCGGCCCGACGGCACCGTGCACCGGTACCCGAGCTGGAACCCGGTGCTGTTCCAGCCGCGCGCGGGCCCGTTGCTGCTTTTCTACAAGGTCGGCCCGAATGCGCAGAGCTGGTGGGGCATGCAAATGCAGTCGGCGGACCACGGCCGGACCTGGTCGGTGCCGCAGCGGTTGCCGGAGGGCATCTTCGGACCGGTCAAGAACAAGCCGGTGCAACTGCCCAACGGCGACATCCTGGCGCCCGTGAGCACCGAGACGCCCGAACAGACGAGCAAGTGGAAGGTGCACTTTGAACGGACGCGTGACCTCGGGAAGACCTGGGAACTGATTTGGCCGGTCAACGACGGCGTGGCGATGCAAGCGATCCAGCCCAGCATCCTCTTCCTCGGCGGCGAGCGCCTGCTGGCGATCGGCCGCTCACGGCAGAGTCAGCTCTTCGAGGTCGCTTCGGACGATGGCGGGAAAACCTGGGGGCCCGTGACGCTCGGCAGGTTGCCCAACCCGAACTCAGGCACCGACGCGGTCACGCTGCGGGACGGCCGGCACCTGGTGGTCTACAACCACGTGAAGAGCAATCCGGGGAAATGGGGTGGTCCGCGCACGCCGTTGAATGTGGCGGTGTCGCGGGACGGCCGCGCCTGGCAGGCGGCGCTGGTGCTGGAGAGCGCGCCCGGCGAATACAGCTACCCGGCTGTGATCCAGGCGGCGGATGGGCTGGTGCACGTGACCTACACCTGGAAGCGGCAGCGCATCAAACACGTCGTGCTCGGTCCGGCCCGGCTCGCCCCGCGGGATTTCGCCGGCGCCGAGTGACCGCGCTGAACCGCCAGCGCTCAGGTCATCCCGAGCCGGCATCGAGAATCCGGCCCGCCGCCCGCGGTGGCAACCCGCGGGGCGTCACGTTCACCGTCGACTTTGCCTGGTGAACCGGATCGGCTGGCGCCCGACGCTGGCCGACTGTCACGCCGTCCCCGCGCCCGCTCCCATTCATGACCGCCGTCGTTGCCTGCCTTCGTCTCGCCCTCGTCCCGGTTTTGCTCGCGCTTACCGCCACTTCCGCGCCGGCGGCCGCAGCAACAGCCAACGCCGCCCCGCCCAACGTCATCCTCATCGTCGCCGACGACTTCGCCGTGGGCGACGTCGCGGCCTTCAACGGCGGGCGCACCCGCACGCCGGCGATCGATCGGCTCGCCGCCGAGGGCATCTGGTTTCACGCCGCCTACTCCGCCTCCGCCGTCTGCGCGCCGGCGCGCGCCGCGATCTACACCGGCCGCTACCCGCACCGCACCGGCGTCGTCTCCCTCGATCTCAACAAGGAGCCGGAGCTCACGCGGCTGCGCCTCGACGAGGTGACGATCGCGGACGCCTTCCGCGCCGCCGGCTACGTCACCGGCCTGATCGGCAAGTGGCACACCGGGGCCGGGGAGGCGTGGCACCCGCTCCGCCGCGGGTTCGCGGAGTTCGAGGGCTTTTCGGGCTCCGAGCCGAAGATGACCTACTTCGCGTACCCGCTCGACGTGCAGGGGCGGCGCGTCGAAGTGAAGGACAATTACCTCACCGACGACCTCTCGGCGCGCGCGCTGGCGTTTGTCCGGCGGCACCGCGACCGGCCTTTCTTCCTGAACCTCTGCCATTACGCGCCGCATCGCCCGCTGGGCGCCCCGCCGGAGATCGTCGCGCGGTACCGCGCGCAGGGCCACGACGAGAAGATCGCCACGATCTACGCGATGAACGAGGTGATGGATCGCGGACTCGGCGAACTGCTGGCGGAGCTCGATCGCCTCGACCTCGCGCGGAGGACGCTCGTGATCTTCACGAGCGACAACGGACCCGATCCGATCCCCGGACCACGTTTCAACCACGGCCTGCGCGGCATGAAGTACGAGGTCTACGAGGGCGGCATCCGCGTGCCGCTGATCTTCCGCTGGCCGGGCCGATTTGCCCCCGGGTCGCGCGACGCGGTGGCGCACTTCATCGATTTCTTCCCGACGCTGGTGGAACTCTGCGGGCTGCGGGTGCCCCCCGCGGCCCGACCGCGCGACGGCAGCAGCCTGGTCCCGGTGATCGCAGGAGAACGCGATCGCACCGACGCGCTGCGCTTCTGGCAGTGGAACCGCGCGACTCCCGACTACACCCACAACGCCGCCGTGCGCGATGGCCCCTGGAAACTCGTCCGGCCGTTTGTCACGCGCAATGTGCCGAAGGAGCCGTCGCGCGAGGCGCCCGTGCTGTATCACCTGCCGACGGACCCGTTCGAGACGACCGACCTCGCCGCCCAACACCCGGAGCGGGTGGCCCGCCTCCGCGGCGCGCTCGACGCCTGGAGCGCCGAGGTCGAGCGCGAACGCCAGCGGCAGTGAGGTCAGGCCCGCGTCGGGCCGCCGCCTCAGTTCTCCGGCTGCAGTGGGTTCACGAGATGGAGATCCTTGAAGCGGTGAAAATCGGCGTCGGCGGTGTAGATGGCGCGGATGCCGTGCTCGCGCATCAGGGCCGCCGTGCGCAGGTCGAAGAACAGGTTTCCCGCCGGCGCATGCTGGCCGGCGACGATTTCGCGCAGCACCTGCCAGTGCCGCGGCCCCGCCGAAAGCAGCGCGATATTGGGCCAGGCCAGCAGGACGTGCCAGAACTGCAGCGCCTCGGCGGCGGTCAGCGGATGGCTGAAGACCCGGACATGGGTGGCCACGCGGAAAAATTCGTAGCCGATGCCTTCGGTGAGAAACCAGACCCCGCCGTCGGTCCGGACGGAGTCCAGGAACGCGCGGGCGGCCGCATGTTCGGGGCAGTCCCGGTTCGCTGCGTACAGCAGGAGGTTGGTGTCGATGACGCCGCTCATGGGGCGTCCATCAGCGCCTCGAGGGCGTCGCGGTCCGCGAGGTTGGCGCGCGGCCGGCCCATCGCGAAGGAGGGCAGTGCGGGTGGCGGCGCCCCGGCCGGACGCCGGCGATGCAGCCCCACCCGGAGGCAGTCGTTGACGACGGTCGAGAGATCACAGTCGCGCCGGTGGGCCTCCCGGCGAATTCCCTCCAGCAGTCCTTCCTCTATCACCAGTGTCGTACGCTTCATACATACACGCATACAAATGAGGCACACGGGTGTCAATCGACAGGGCGAGGCCGCGTGATGACTGGGCGGCTCTCACTTTCTTGCCGTCAGCCAGGTGCGCGGGGCGCGGACGGATCGCCGCAGGTGATCGTCCGCTGATCGCAGGCGAGGCTTCGCCTACGCCTGCGCTCCCGGGTACAACATTTTGGGATGCGCTCGTGAGGATCGGCGCAACGCCGCCTTCCTGCCGACCGAAACCGGTCGCGGGGCGCGGACCGCCCACCATGCGCCCTCGCGGTCACAGGCCCGGGGAGCAGGGGCAGCCCCGGCGGTTGCCACCATCGCCGCGCGCCGGGTTCAGATCTTCTCCCACGGCCGATCTTGGGCGGACGCCCGGCCCTCGTCGTAATCGAGATAATCGAACATCGTGAGGATCGGCGCCCCTTCCAGACGGCTCTCGGCGATCCGGTTGGCGAGCGTGGCGGCGGCGGGATCGCGCCAGCCGCGTTTGGCCATGAAGTTGTTCCAGACCTCGCACTCTTCGTCGCTGCGCGGCCCGCCGCGCTCGTGGCACCAGGCGAGGAGTTGCTCGTCGTCGTGGTCGCCGGCCAGCACGCGGACCTTCAATTCCTCGTAGTCGACGCGCAGGAAGTTGCAGCAGCGGCTGTCAAAGCCCTTGCCGAGGTTCGAACCATACTCGTCGAGGGGCAGCCGGCCGGCGGCCTGCAGGCGGATCTTGTCGAGCATCCGGCCGAAGTAAACCAGGCGGCCGACCTTGAGATAGGGACTGCGGAGACCAGGGACGTGGGACATGGGTGTGAGGAAGGACGGCATGGCGACCGATGGCTGCCAAGGCAATCCGCTGAAGCGAATGCCGAGCGCTCGAGGGGGGCGTAAAACTCCCTGCGCCCTCTTTCTCTTTCCACTCTGGCTTTCTCATTCCCCGGGGCTTTGGTCTCCGAAGAGAAAGAGGAAAGAGAAAGAGAAAGAGCCCGAGGAACGAGGGTGCCGTTGATACCAGTGTGGATCGCCTGGGGCGATGCGCCTGTGCTCCGCGGCAACAAAATCGCCCGCGGCATGGAATGTGCCCGTTCGCCCTGCAGGCGCGCCACACTCCCGTCTCCGGTCGGGCGCGCCGACCGAGTGCCCTCGTTCTCCCTGCCATGAAATTGTCCGCCCTGCTCCCGCCGTCCGCTCCGCCTGAATCCGTCTCCTGGCCGCCGCCTTCGCCGCCGTCCCGGCCCCGGGTCGCGTCAGAACCAGCCGGGGCGATAGTCCTTGGTGATGAACTGATTCGCGTCGGGAACGTTGGTCACCTTCATCGCGGCGGCATCCCACTCGATGCGCCGCCGCGAGCGGATCGCGACGTTGGCGAGCAGGACGGCTTCGGTGAAGGGCCCGGAATACTCGAAATTCGAGCCGGGCTTCGGGCCGCCCTTGATTCCCGTGAGCCACTCGGCGAACGGTCCGCCCTTCACCCGCGGGATCGTCTTGGGGGGCAGGCTCGGCGCGAGTTCGCGCATCTTCACTTCGGGGATGATGCGCACGGTCTCATAGTAGAAACTGCAGAGCACGGTTGCTTTGCTGCCGAAGAGCAGGGTGCCGGCCTCGGGGTTCAGATCGCGGCCGAACTCGAGTTCCGTCGGCAGTGGTGGCATCAGGCCGCCGTCGGCCCAGGTGTATTTCACCGGCGGCAGCTTGCCACGGGCCGGGAAGTGATTGGTCACGACCGCGGCGAGGGGCGAGGCCACGTCGGTCGCCTGGGTGGACATCGCCTCCACCGACGTGGGCGCGCCGAGGTTGAGCGCCCAGTAGGCGCCATCCATGATGTGGCAGGCAACATCGCCGAACGCTCCCGTGCCAAAATCCCACCACCCGCGCCACTTCCAGGGCAGGTAGGCGGGGTCGTAGGCGCGGGCCTGGGCGACGCCGAGCCAGGCATCCCAGTTCACGCCCTTGGGCACGACCGGGATGAGCTTGGAATGATCGGGTCGCTTGAACGAACCCACCGGCTCCCGCCAGGGCGGGAAGAACGGCCGGTTGGTCCAGCTCACGATCTCGCGCACTTCGCCCAGTACACCGGCCTCGACCCACTCCTTGAGGATACGGCAGCCTTCGTCGGCATGACCCTGGTTGCCCATCTGGGTAACGACCTTTTTCTCGCGCGCCTTCTGCGCGAGCTGGCGCGCCTCCCACACGGTGTGCGACAGCGGCTTTTCGACGTAGACATGTTTGCCGAGCGACATCGCGCTCATCGCGGCGGGGAAGTGCATGTGGTCGGGCGTCGAAATCGTCACCGCGTCGATCCGGTTGCCCAGTTGATCGAACATCTTCCGGTAATCGTTGAAGCGTTTCGCCGCTGTGGCGCGTTTCGCCTCCTCGGGGTACTTTTCCTGGAACGACTTCAGCGAGCCGTTGCAGCGGCCTTCGTCGACGTCGCAGATGGCAACGATGTTTTCGTCCTTCATCGCCTGCACGGCGGCGCCGCCGCGGCCGCCGGCGCCGATGATGGCGACGTTGAGGCGGTTGCCGGGGGCGGGGGTACCGGCAGGCTGGGCTCGGAGGACGGCGGGAAAGGACAGCGCGCTCGCGGCGGTGGTGCCGGTCTTGAGGAAGTGGCGGCGGGACAGATCGCGTTTCATGGGCGGAGGGAAGGCGGGGGCGGGGAAGGGGACTGTCCGCAGCTTGCGAAGCCGATCGGGGGGGCCGCAACTCCAGAGTGTGGCGGCGCGCGAATCGGAGCGCGTCTCGTGGCAGGTCGTGTCTTCGCCTCCGACCCGCTTCTCCCGCCGCGGGCCACGGTCATCGCGAGTCGGAGGGGGCTTCCGCCAATCAGGAGATGCCCCCTGGCTCAACCCGCCCTCGACGGGGTGGTGAGGTGGTGGGCGACGGCCCGGGCGAGTTCCGTCCGCGGCACGGGCTTGTAGAGAATTTCGCGCACCCCGGCCTGTTTCAGCGTGGCCTGCTGCCGTGGCTCCACCAGGCCGGTCATCACCAGCACGGGCAGATCCGGCCGCAAGGCGAGCACCTCCCGAGCGAGCACCTCGCCGCTGAGACCGGGCATGGCGAGGTCGGTGATGAGCATCGCAAACGCCGCCGGGTTGGCGCGGAAGCGGGCGAGCGCGGCCTCGCCGGAATCGCAGTAGGTGACCTGGTAATGCAGCAGACGGAGCAGTTCCTCGACCACGGTGCCCGCGGCGGGATTGTCGTCGACCCAGAGAATCGATTCGTTGCGCCCCAGCGGCGGCGTGGATTCCGCGGTCTCGGGGTGCGCGGCGACCGCCTCGGTCAGCGCCGGGAAGTAGAGATCGAAGGTGGTGCCGAGGCCGCGCTGGCTGCGCACGTCAATCGCGCCGCCATGCGCTCCCACGATGCCGTGGACGACGGCGAGGCCGAGTCCGGTGCCCTTGCCGGGCTCCTTGGTGGTGAAGAAAGGCTCGAAGATGCGGTCGAGCACGGCCGGGTCGATGCCGCAGCCGTTATCCGCCACCGAAAGTCGCACCACTTCGCGGCGGGCGAGCACCGGCTCGGTGGCTGCGAGCCGGGTGGGGAGGCTCGCGCGGGCCACGGCGACGACGAGGCGGCCGCCCTGCGCAGGCAGGGCATGGGCGGCGTTGGTGCAAAGGTTGAGCACCGCCTGGTGAATTTGGGTGGAGTCGGCCGCGACGGGCGGGCATCCGGCCTCGAAGTGGGTCTGCAGTTCCGCGCCTTCCGGGAGCGAAAAGCGCGAGAGACCCAGGGCTCCGGCGACGGTGGCGCCGAGGTCGAGCGGCTTGTATTCGCCGGCGGTCCGCCGGCTGAAGGTCAGAATCTGACGCACGAGATCCCGCGCCCGTTGGCCGAGGTGAAGGATCTGGGCGAGGCACGGCGCGGCGGGATGGTCGGGGGCGAGGCGCTCGCGGGCGATTTCGGCGTAGCCGCACATCCCGCTCAGGAGGTTGTTGAAGTCGTGCGCGACCCCGCCGGCGAGCGTGCCGAGCGACTCCATCTTTTTCGCCTCCCGCAGGTAGGATTCGAGCAGCGCGCGATGCTCCTCGTTGCGAAGCCGCTGGGTGACGTCACGGAAGCTCCACACCCGGCCGACCGGAGTGCCGGCCTGCCACTGGGGCCGGGAGAAACGCTCGATGATGCGTCCGTCCTTGAAACGCACGGTGTCGAAGGTTTCCGCCTGCGGTTGGGCGCGCGCTCTCTCGATGGTGTCGAGAAAGGCCGCCGGGTCGGTCACTCGTTCCATCGCGTACCGAATCGCGAGGGAGTCATCCCGCCGGTCCAGCACCTCCTCGGGCAGCCCGGCCATGTCCGCGAAGAGGCGGTTGTACATTTGAATCCGGCCGTCGAGGTCGACGACGAGAATGGCGTCGGTCGTTGACTCGAGCGCGGCCTGCAATTGCGAGAGCAGTCGGTCGCGATCGGTCGCGGCGCGCGCCCATTCTGCGGGAGTGGGGGAGTCGGGCGGGGAGGCGAGAGGGGGGCGGGACGG
>CAZDGC010000156.1:0-11761 GCA_964504885.1 uncultured Opitutus sp. | reverse complement strand
GCGTTGTTCACGCTGGTGAAGACCGGCGCGGAGGCAGCCGTGCCACGGCGGATGATCTGGTTGTTGGTGTCGGCGACGTAGATGTCTCCGGCCGCGCTGAGGGCGATGCCGAGGGGGCCGGTGAACTTCGCCGCGGTGCCGAGGCCATCGGCAAATCCGGCGGAACCTGCGGTACCCGCGACCGTGGTCACGGCGGCGGAGCCGATCACGATCCGGCGCACGGTGTTGGACGGAGCATCGGTGACAAACAGCGTTGTGCCGAGGGTCGTGCCCGTACTGTCAATCGCGATACCGCTCGGGCCATTGAAGGTGGCCAGGAGCCCGGACGCATCCAGCGAACCCGCCACGCCGGAACCGGCCAGCGTGCTGACCGCCCCCGTCGCGATGGAAACCACCCGGATGCGGTGGTTGGCCTTGTCGGTGACGTAGATGTTGGTGTTGTCCGCCGCCACGCCGGTCGGATTCGAGAACCGCGCGAGGCTGGCCGTGGCGCTGTCGACATAACCCGCGGTATTGGTCACACCGACCGGGCCGGCCTGGGTCGTCACCGCGCCCGTGGTCGTGACCACCTTGCGGATGGCGTGGTTGCTCGAGTCGGCGACGAACAGGTTCGTGCCGGCGAGTGACAGGCCCACCGGGAAGTTGAAGCGCGCCAGGTTTCCGGTGTTGTCGACGTTGCCGGCATTCCCGGCGGAACCAGCGAGCGTGGTGATCGCCGGCGTCGCACCGGAGAGATCGATGACCCGGATCGTGTGGTTGAAGGTATCCGAAACGTAGACCGTCGTACCCGCGGTATTGACTGCGATGCCTTGCGGGAAATTCAAACGGGCCGTACCGCCCGCTCCGCCCGTGCCATCGGCCGTGCCCGGCGAGCCCGCAAGCCCGGCGATCGTCGACACCGTTGCGGTGCTGATCACAAGCTTCCGGACCGTGTGATTGTTCGTATCGGCAATGTACAGATTCCCGGCCGCATCGACGGCCACGTTGGACGGCGTGTTAAATCGCGCCGCCCCACCGGTGCCGTCGGCCGTGCCCGGGGAGTTCGGCTGGCCCGCCAGCAAACTGATCCCGTACGTCGTCTGCGCCGAGGCCGTGCCCAGGCTGAGAACCATCGCTCCCAGGGTCATCGCGAGCCGCGACCAGCGCGGCCGATTGTTCACCGACAAGCTGCCATCTGCAGGGGTCTTCATAGTTTCCATGATGATAAAAATGCGGGGGCAAAAACGAGCGCCCGAAGCGCCGCTAGTCCCGTCAGGTGGTTCAGTTAGCTCCGCGGTCGGGGTGATCGCAAGACGCTAGTGTTTCGAAAAGGTTGGCCCCAATTTTCGCTCCCGCGGATCCGGGAGCGAAAAGCGACGACGACAAAGGCGTGCAAGGGCGGCATGAGGCCAATTCCTTCGCGAGTTTCATGCCAGACTGCCTGGCACGCCAATTCCAGAGGGAAACGCCCCCCAAGCGTCGTCGTGAACGGCCGCCGCCGCTGTGGAAAATTCCCCACCGCAACGTCGCTTCGTGCGTGAACTCACCCAGCCCGGGAAAATTGAGCCAGGCCTGCGGCTCGAGCGCCGCCCCGCAGCGCCCTACCCCGCTGCCGGCTTCAGAGCACGCCCGCCCAGCATTTCACGCAGCGCGCCCCAGGCCTTGCGCAGGCCTGCCGGCTTCACGCCGCCTCCCATTTGATACGTGCCTGCCACCGCCGCCTCGTGACCGCGATACCGCGGCGGCAGCGAAAACAGCGCGCGCCCGTCGTCGGTCACAATGTCCGAAAAGAACAACCCCTCGCCCACCGCGAGCGCCTGCGGCTCCACCGGCAGCGCCGTCTTCCGCTCCGGCAGCACCAGCCAGGGACGATAGCTAAAATCAAGCGCGCCGGACTCGCCGCGAATCAGGCGGCCGTAGGTGCGCACGGGAACCCCCGGACAATTCGCGCCGGCAAACATCAGGTTGGCGTTCGCCTCCGGGGTGAAACGATTCCGCCGGCGGGTCACGAAGTCCCAGCAGAACACCGAGCCGAAGATCGTCAGCCGGAACGCCCACCCCGCCACGAGATACGCCACCACGATCACCACCAATGAGAGCACCGCGCCCACCCAGGGATTCAACGTCGCCGACACGGTGACGAGCCCGAGCAGCGCCGTGCGCGCCGCCTTCAGGCCCGCATCGATCGCACCCCAGGGGCTCAGCAGAATCAGCACATTGATGGCGTGCGAGCCCAGCCACACGACCAGAAACACCGCCAAGCCAAACGGCACCGTCAGCAGGTTGATCAACCAGGTGAAGTCCACCGCCGCCACCTGGATCGACGCCAGGCCGGTGTGCGCGAGCTCCACCGAGCCGGCGTCGGCCACGGCACTGCCATCGAAGAGCATCTTCGTCATGGTATTCACCGCAAAAGGCACCACTGCGCCGGCCGCGATCAGGCCGCTGAACTTGTTTTCGATCGTCTCCAGCACATCGAGCGGCTTCTTCCAGCCCGGCGGCACCGCTGCGCCCATCGCGTCCTTCGCCGCGCAAGCCCCCACCAGCGCCAGCGCCGGCAGCCAGAACGAAACCTGGGCATACCACGGCAGCGCCGCGCGCGCCGCCTCGTCCTTCGCCGTCGCCCACTGGTACACGCCGTACGCACCGGTGCCCAGGAGCGGCGAAATCGCGATGCCGGTCATCGTCGAAATTAGCGAGGCAATCGGCGCCGCGGGCGAACGGTCGGACGACTTGGCGGGCGCGGGTGTGGCGGTCGCGGCGGCCAGCGCAAACGGCACGACGATCACCAGCAAGGTCACGCAAAGCAGAGTCCAGGGAGCGAGGCGTTTCATGCGGGCCGCAGCATAGGGGTCGCGGAGGGCTTGAAAAGAACTTCTCTCGACCGCCCCGCCGCCACGGGCACCTCCCGCTTTCCGCACACCCGGGAGCGCAGACGCGGGCGCAGGCCTCGTCTGCAGCTCGCGGACGATCGCCGATGGCGATACGTCCGCGCCCGTCCCCCGCGCTTCCACTGCGGGCAAAAGTGCGAAACTCGCCCTTCCGCAACATCGTGCCGCCGCTTGCGTCTGTCCCCCGGGCAACGATTCCGGAAGTTAGGCCTTGCCGGGTCCGGCACGCCCTTCACGT
The DNA here is from genome assembly GCA_964504885.1 of uncultured Opitutus sp. Taxonomy (GTDB): domain Bacteria; phylum Verrucomicrobiota; class Verrucomicrobiia; order Opitutales; family Opitutaceae; genus ER46. The sequence goes on along the minus strand of CAZDGC010000156.1, from coordinate 8,653 downwards.
TTTCACCCCTTCTTTCCCTCCCCGGGATGCGCCGCATTCCTCCCTGGTCTCCTGTCCTTCATGGCCCTTTCACCCTCCCGCGCCCGCTCTCTCCGCCTGCCGGGTTGGCTGCGCGAGTGGACGGCCCCGGGGCCCGCCCGACGGCGCCTCGCCCTCGTCGCACTGGTGCTGCTGTCGCTCCTGCCGGTTCTTTATGTGCTGGCCCGCACCGCCGACGCCCGGCGCGACGTCGTCTATTGGGACGAGTTCGATACCGCGCTCGCGCTGGTCCTTAAACTCAAGGAGGGCCAGCCAGCGGACTCGTTCCTGAAGGATCTGTTCGCGATCAACAACGAGCACCGGATGGTCACGAGCCGGCTGCTGTTTGCCGGGATGTACTGGCTGACCGGCACGATCAACTTCGCGGCGATCGATTTCATCGGCAACGCCACCATGTTCGGCCTGTGCGTGCTGCTGATCGCCACCGCCGGCCACACCCTGCGCAAGGTGCGTCTCGCCGTGCTGCTCGCGATGGCCCTGTTCCAACTCGAGCACTACGAGAACTACCTCTGGTCCGGGGCCTCCATCGACCATTTCCAGGTCGTGCTGCTGATGGCCGCCGCCGTGGTCGCCCTTTCGCGCGGCACGCCGACGGCGGTTCTGGTCGGCGGGTTTTTCGGTGCGCTCGCCACCTTCACCCTCGCCCACGGCCTCGCCATCTGGCCCATCGGCGCCGCGATGCTCTGGTTCGCACGCCCGCGCCGCGGCTTCGCGCTGTGGGGCGCCCTCGCGGTTCTCACCATCGGCGGGTTTTTCACGGGCTTCCGGACCAATCCGTCGGAAAAGTTCGTCACGGTCTCGTTCGACGGCCTCATCCAGGTTCTTCACTACTGGATCTCCATCATCGGCGCCGCCCCCGCCCTCGGCAGCCCGGGCTGGGCGCCTTTCCTCGGGCTGCTCCTGCTCGCCCTGCTCGCCTACGCCATGGCGAGGGGAGCGATCCGCCGCGAACGCATCGCCCTGCCGCTGGCGTGGTGCGTCATCGCCGCCGCCGGCTTGATCGCCGCCGGTCGCGCCGCGGAATCCGGCGGCCAGGTCTTCTCCCGTTATTATGTGCTCAGCGCCACAGCTTGGGCCCTGGCGATCTTCATGGTGCTCGAGCGCCACACGCATCCGCGCCGACCCTGGCAGCTCCTCGCCCCCCTCCTGCCCAGCCTGGTCACCTTCAACCTCGTTGCCAATCGCGAGTTTTCGGATGAGACCGACTCCTGGCTCGAGTGCCGCAACATCGCCACGCTTTCCTTCCTGCAGCACGAGGCCGACGGCAAGGGGCCGTTTTCCCTCCACCCCATCCCCGCGCACTCCACGGCGATGCTCGCCCGCGCCGAACAACTCGGTGTCTACCGCCTCGGCTCCGTGTGCCTGCCCGCCGCCCTGCCCCGCGGCGCTCGCGAAAGCACCCGCGTGGCCTATTACGTCGACGACCTCGCCGTCAACCGCACCGCCGCCGTCGTCCGCGGTTGGGCCGGCATCCCCGGCCTGCGTTCGCGGCGCGGCAGCATCCACCTGGTGCTTCGCTCCGACCGCGAGACCCACGTATTCACCGCCGTGCCCATCTCCCGGCCCGATGTCGCTTCCGGCACCCGGCAGCGCGGCTGGACCGACTCCGGGTTCCACTTCGCCCGCCGCCTGGACCTGCTGCCCACCGGCAACTTCCAGGTCGGCTTCCTGATCGAAAACGGTCGCCATTCCGAATACGTCATGACCGGCCACCGATTCGTCCTCGACGGCCCGCGCAGCCAGGCCTTGCGGGCCGGAAAGTGACGCCGCCCGCACGCCGCCGCCGTGCTGACCAAGGCTGAAATCCAGCGCCTGCGCTCGCTCCGGGAGAAAAAACACCGCGAGGCGCTCGGCCTCTTCGTCGTTGAAGGCGAGAAGGTCGTCGGTGAACTCCTGGCCGCGAATTTTCCCTTCACCGCCCTCTACGCCACCCCGGAGTGGACGCTTCCAGCCGTTCCGCCGCGACGGGACGCCGCAGCCACCGTCCCGCTCACACGCCTCTCCGTGGCCGAGATGACCCGGATCAGTCACTTTCCGACACCCTCGCCGGTACTCGCGGTCGGCCCGATCAACCGCCCACCCCTTGACCCCGCCGCTCTCGCCCGGGGCCTCACCCTCGCCCTCGATGGCGTCCAGGATCCCGGCAACGTCGGCACCCTCCTGCGACTCGCTGACTGGTTCGCCTTCGACCGCGTCCTGCTTTCACCCGACTGCGCCGATCGGTTTCACCAGAAGGTGATCAATGCCAGCATGGGCTCCTTCGCCCGGGTCCGCGTGCATCGCACCGATCTCCCCGCCACCCTTGCTGCGCTCGCCACCGTCGGCCCGCTCACGCCCATCCTCGGCTGCGATCTCGCCGGCGAAGACGTCCACGCCCTTCCTCCCTGCCGCGACGCCGTCGTCGTCGTCGGCAGCGAAGGCCGCGGACTTTCCGCCGGCGTGCGCGCCCGGCTCACCCGGTGCGTCACCATTCCGCGCCGCGGCGCCGCCGAATCGCTCAACGCCGCGGTCGCCGCCGGCATCATCTGCGCCCAACTGTGCCGCGGGTGACGACCCCGCGCCACGCAACCGCCGGCGGGCGGGAGTCGGGTGGCGCGATTGACGACCAGTTCCGGCCGGGCTACGGCGTGAAAGTCCAGGCCGGCGCGGTGGCGCCGGGGGCGGTGAGTTGGAGCGTGCCGTCCGCGGCGGAGAGCTTCGGCGGTATCCAACCGCCGGATTCATCGCACCACAGCACCCACCAGGAGGCGCCGCCGGTGCCGGTGAGCTTCGTCGGGTGTGCGATCGCAATCGGGCCGCGACTGCCGGGGTGGCGGGTGAGGGAGGCGGGGGCGAGCGGGGCGGCGGCGTGGCCGAGCCAGACGGCGCGGCGGCCGTCGCTGAGGCGCGCCCAGCCGTCGACGAAGGCCCAGGCGAGGTGGTGGCCGCCGAGCCAGTGGTGCCGGATCTCCGCGCCGGCCGGCAGGCCGTCGAAGGCGTCGCGCACGACGACGGCCGCCGCACCCGTCCGGGCCAACCAGACGTCACGGGTGACGACCGCGGCCGGCGGCAAACCGGGGTAGCAGCCGGCGAGCTGCAGGCGGGTGTGTTGCCGGCCGGCTGAATCGGTGCCGACGATCCGGACTTCGGCACGACGCGGTTTCTGGAGGGTGCCGTTGATGACGGGGGCGTTGTGCGCCTGGACTCCGAGGGTGTAGTCGCGCTCCTCACCGGCCCGGTACTGCTGGTAGCCGGGATCGGTGATCCAGAAGCGGCCGTGCCAGCCGAGCACCACCTGGCCGGAGTCGGCCTGCAGGTGGCCCATCGGGTTGCGCACGGCGCTGACGATCGCGGCCACGTCGCCGGCGGCCCAGCCCGAGCGGAGCGAGATTGCATGGGGGTGCTCACGGGGACCGGCGGCCGGGGCGCGGGGCGGCACGCGCGGCGCGGAACCGGGGCCGAGCGCCTCGACGATCATCGCCGCGGGCAGGCGGGCCGGCGGGATGCGCTGCAGCAGCCAGTCGGCCTCGGGCAGCGAGTGCCAGACGGCGGCGCGGGCGAGCACGGTGGTCCAGAACGGCATCTCGGGTTCGACGTCGCCGAGCGGGGCGTGCAGGTCGGCGCGGCCGGGCAGGGTGAGATGTATCCATTGGTCGGCGACGCTGCGCAGCGCCGGGCCGCATTCCGCGATCAGGCCGGCGCGCTGCGGGTGGGCGGCGAGCCAGGCGGTGACGGAGTCGAGCAGGTAACCGTCGTAGGTGGTGCCCTCGGTGTGGCGCTCGGGACCGGTGCGGAAGCGGGCCCAGGTGCGCAGGATCTCGACCATTTTCGCATCGAGCGTGGCGAGCTGCGGGTGGCCGGTGACGCGGGCGAGTTCGGCGGCGCGGGCCAGGGTGATGACGGGGATGTTGACCAGCCGCTGCGGAATCCAGGGGCGTTCGGCCGCCCACTGTTTCGCGAACCAGGGCGGCACGTCGCCCTCGAGGAAACGGCGGGCGGTGGCGCGGGCCTGGGCGAGCAGGACGGGATCCCAACCCGTGGGATCGGCGAGCGCCTGGGCGAGGCAGCCGGCGAGGTGGGCGCCGCCGAGACCGAGCTGATCATTCATCTCGGTGAACTTCTCCCACCCGGCGAGGGCGGCGAGTTCGCGCTGGAGCAGGCGGCCGGACTCGGCGTCGCCGAGCGTGCGCCAGGCGGCGTGCAGGAGGCGCCAGCGTTCCTCGAGTTCCCAGGTCAGCCAGATCAGCCAGGGATAGGTGAGGTTGGCGACGCCCGGCGGCAGTTCGGCGCGGGCGGGCCGGCGGGTGACGGGCAGCGGAAACGCGAGGGTGTGACCGATGCGGTAGTAGTAGACCGTGACCTCGCGACGCGCCTTCTGGGTGGCCGTGCGCTGACGCAATTCGCGTTCGAGTTCCGAGTGCGTCCAGGGCGCAGCGTCGATCGGGTAAGTGGGCGCCAGCTCCCAGGCGGACGTGTCATAGGCGAGGGGTTGGGCGCGCAGCGAGGGCGGAATGGGCGCCGCGAAAGTGGCGGCGGCGAGGAGCACGGCGAGCAAGGGCGGTTTCATCGCAGGGAAGGATGGGCGATTGGCAGTCGGAACGAAAAACGGAAAACACGGCGCGTTGGAACGACGGAGCAACTCAGCGAAAGTCGCCGGCCCGACTCCAGCCCAACAATCGACCAGGCGCTGCACAAACTCGAACGCCGAGACGGGAACGACGACCTTGGACGATCGCCTGGCCTGACCGCCGTGGTCCGGCCTTGCGGGTTGAAGGCGGGGGGTCACGTCCGCGCCCCAGCAATTCGCTTTCGGCGGAAGGGCGTGGCACTACGCACCGGGGGCTCCGCGATTCTGCCCAGGGGGATTTGCACGCGTTACCGATGCACGGCGGTCCGGGGTGTGGCATACTGACGACGTTCGTTCAACCCCCGGTCGATCCGGATACCACCCCCGAAATCCCCCAGGAAGGAGCAGCCGTCATGTCCTCGTCCCCACGTTTCGAACGTCCGTCCCGCCGCCGTCACGTCGCCCGCCGCCGTTATGTGCTTTCGGATTGTTGCGGCGCCCCCGTCCTGCAGGGCGGAATTTGCGCTCACTGTCGCGAGTTGTGTGAGGAGGATGAGGGCGACACGCGGGCGTGGCGCGCCGAACTCCGCGCCGCGACGCGCGAGGATGGGTTTCTCGGGCCGCGTTTCGATGCCTCGGAGATCCGGGCCGGCGATGGTGATTCCGCGAGCCCGTTCGATGAAATGATCTTCCGGATCACGTCGGCCTGACGAGGCACGGACGCCGCCCGGGGATCAGTCGACCTGCCGGGCGCGGCCCAACGCCCCGCCGGCACCGCCGGTCGGGACGGGCTCGCCGGTGGGCGCCGGCGCCTTGTCATCGGGATGAAAGGCGGAGTGCCAGACCCGGGCGGCATAGGTGCGGAGGTCGTCGAGCAGGGTGTAGAAAAGCGGCACGACGAGCAGGGTGAGAAACGATGACACCAGGAGGCCGCCGATCATCGTGCGGCCGAGCGGAGAGTAGGGGACGCCGATGATCTTGGAGTTGCCCACCGCCATCGGAATCATGCCGCACACGGTCGTGAGCGTGGTCATGAGGATGGGGCGGAAACGGTGGCGCCCGGCGTCCATCAGGGCGTCGAAGCGGCTCTTGCCCTCAAGGCGCAGGCGGTTGGTCATGTCGACCAGCACGATGGCATTGTTCACGACGACGCCGACGAGGATGACGATGCCGACGGTGGCCATGAGGTCGAGGCGGGTGTCGGTGAGATAGAGGGTCCAGTAGACGCCGAGCATGGAGAACGGGACGGCGATGATGACGGCGAGGGGCAGGACGAAGGACTCGAAGAGCAGTCCCATCAGAAGGAAGACGAAGATAACGGCGAGAGTGAGGGCGAACATCATCGCCTCCTGATCGCGGCTGCTCTGGGAGAAGAAGCTGCCGCGGTCGAAGCGGTAGCCGCGGGGCATCTCGAAACCCTCCATGGCTTTGTCGATCGCAGCATAGAGGGTGCGGTAATCCTGGCGCGGCACGCGGGCGGTGATGCGCATGACGGTCTGGCGCGCCTCGCGGTAGATGGTGCTCATCGCCTTGTTGATGGTGAGGTTGGCGATGGATTCGAGGGGAACGTCCATGCCGCTGTCGGCGGCGAAGGACATGGTCTTGACGTCGTCGATGCGGGTGCGATCAGCCTCGCCGAGCTGCGCGTAGATGCGGACCTCGCGGCCGTCGGGCACGGGCATGCGGCCGACCTCGAGGCCGCGGATGGTATTGCTGATGACGGTGGAGACTTCGCGCGGATCGATGCCGAGGCGACGGGAGCGATCGCGGTCGAGGTGGATGCGGAGCTCCTGGCCGCCGCGTTCCATGTCGGTGTCGACCGAGAGCATGCCCGGAATGGTGCGGAGGCGGCGGGCGGCCTCCTCGGCGAGGTCGATCAGCACGTTGGTTTCCTCACCAAAGATACTGAAGCTGATGACGGCGTCCTGGACGGCCCCGGTGTTGCGGGCGATGGAGCGGCAGATGATGCCGGCGGGCAGGGGGAAATTGTCGCGGATGTGAGCCTCGATGTCGTTGCGATCCATCGGGGGCTTGGTGAGGTCGAGGGAGAGGAGCAGCGATTCCCAGGCGGCGACGTACCAGGCGTCGTTGGACTTCTGGGCGAGCTTGAGCTGGATGCGGCCGTTGTTGTTGCGAAAGCGCGTCTCGATGCGCTCGACGCCGTAGAGGGCGGCGTTTTGCTGGAGAAATTCCTCGACGCGGGAGAAGAACTCGTCGGCCTGCTCGAGGGTGCTGCCGCTCGGGAGGTCGTAGTAGAGGTGCATGCCGCGGCCACTGCGGCCCATGAAACTGCCGCCGCTGCGCTGGACGTTATTGTAGGGGTGCCAGATGGTGCCGACGGCGAGCAGCACGATGATGAGGGCGTCAAGGCGATGGGTCAGCACCCACCCGAGGGCGCGGCTGTATTTTTCGCGCGCCCAGACGACGGGGCGGATGTCCTCGTGGCGGCGGCCGCGGGACAGGCGTTGGGCGGCGAGCGGGACGAAGACCAGGGCGATGAACAGCGAGGCGAGGAGCGAGATGATGACGGGCACGCCAATCCGGAACATCCAGAACGAAAACTCGTAGCCCTTGCCCATCAGGATGAGCGGCAGGAAAACGATGATGGTGGTGAACGTCGACATCACCACGGCCAGGCCGACTTCGCTGGCGCCGACGATGGAGGCACTGGTGGCATCGCGGCCCTCCTGGCGGTGGCGGTAGATGTTTTCGACGATCACGATGGCGTTGTCGATGACCATGCCGACCGCCAGCAGCAGCCCCATCATCGTGGCCAGGTTGAGCGACCAACCGATGAAGAAGAGGGAGATGATGGTGCAGAGCAGCGAGAGCGGGATCGAGAGTGTCAGGATGCCGGTGATCCGCGGCGCCCGGAGGAACGTGTAGAGCACGAGGGCGGCAAAGAGGCCGCCCCAGAGGCCGGCGTCCTTGAGGTGCCCGATGGCATCGCGGACGTCCTTGCCCTGATCGGAGAAGATTTCGAAACGCACGCCCTCGAGCTGCGGCATCTGCTTGAGTTCCTCGAGGGTGGCGCGGACGTCGCGGCTGATCCGGTCGATGTTGCCGGTGGAATCGCGGGTGATCTGGATGCCGATCGAGGGCTGGCGGTCGACGCGGTAGACCCACTCGCGACGGGGCATGCGGAACGAGACATTGGCGACGTCGGCGACCCGCAGCTTGCGCACGGGGTCGATGATGATGGAGGCGATCTGCTCGACCGAGCTGAAGCGCCCCAGCGAGCGCACGTAAATCTTGCGGCCCGCCTCCTGCACGTAGCCGCCGGAGACGGCGATGTTCTGGGCCCGCAGGGCGTTGAGCATCGTCGGCACGTCGATGCGATGGCTCCGCAGGCGCTCGTCGATGAGGTCGATGGCGATCTCGCGCGACTGCACGCCCCAGATGTCGACATTGCCGACGCCGTCGATGCGCTGGAGGGCGGGCTTGACGAAGTTCTCGAGCCGGTAGGCGGCGTCATCCATCTCGCGCGGCACCTGCGCGACGAGGTTCATCATCGGCTCGGTGGCGGGGTCGTAGCGCCGGATGTAGATGCGGTCGACGTCGTCGGGGAGGAGGGGTTTGACGCGATCCATCCGGTCGCTGAGCTGGGCGTAGGCTTCGCGCAGGTTGGTGCCGGTCTGGAACTCGACGCGGGTGTAGGAGTAACCGGGGCTGGCGTAGCTGGTGAGCCGGCGCACATCGGGCACGGTGCCGATGATATCCTCAATCTTCCGGGTGATCTTGTCCTCGATGTCGCGCGGCGAGGCGTTGGGGTAGCTGACGCTGACGTGAAGCTGCTTGCCCTCGAGGTCCTCGGGAAAAAGGGAGAGGCGGACGCGGGTGTAGGCGATATAGCCGACAACGACGATGGTCGCGAGCAGCATCACCACCGTCACCGGCCGGGTGACGGAAAAGCGCGGGATAGCGGTGGTGAAAGGCTCGCGGCTCATTTACCGGCGGGTTCGGAGGCGGCGGCGCCACCGGCGGGGGCGGGAGCGGGGGCGGCGTCGATGGTGCCGGCCACCTTGAGCGGCCGGTTGGAGGTGAACTGCGCGTAAAGGGTGGGGATAA
>CAZDGC010000155.1:0-11826 GCA_964504885.1 uncultured Opitutus sp. | reverse complement strand
CGGTGCCCTCCTCCAAGTGGACGAGGCGGGAGGCTTCGTGACCAACGAGGCAAGAGGCCTCGTCCACCTCCGCCCGCAACGCCTCGGGACCGCGAGCATGACAGCGCCGTGGGGTGACACCGCGACTAGGGTGTTTTCCGGTCGACAGATGGGGGAGGTTCGGGAAGCGTCCCGCGCTCTTTGCCGTCGCGCCGTCCCACCGACGGCTCCTCCTCCGTGGTCCGTCCGCCTCCCAACTACACGCTGCCCGTGGTCCGTGCCTCTTCCGGTCGGGTATGGGTGGGCGTGTGGGTGCTGCTCCTGTTGCCGGTGTCGCTGGTGTCGGCCGGGATCAATCTCGGGCGCGGGCGGCTGGTGGGGTCGGCGGGAGCGCGGGTCGAACACGATTCGAACCTGTTTCTGAACCAGCGGGGCGGGGCGGACTGGTCGGCGGCGTGGCGGGGGGAGGCGCGCTATACGCGCGATTCGGGCCTGGTGTCGCTCGACAGTGCGGCGGGCCTGCAGGTGGTGCGGTTTCGCGAGTTCGAGGAGCAGGACGCGGTCGATCCCTTCGCCGAGGCCAGCTCGACTTACCGGCCGTCGGACAAGACCGAGGCCCGGGCCGCGGTGGCGTACCGCCGGCAGTCGGTGGCGAACGACGCGGTGAGCGACCGGACGCGGTCGGACGAGTTCACGGCCGAGGGGCGTTTCGAGCACCAGGTGACCGAAAAGCTCGGCTGGCGGGCGGCGGGGGCGTGGGTGTTCTCCAATTACCTGACCGCCGGCTACAGCGACGTCGGCCGCTCTGAGGCCGGGTTGCACGCGGTCCACCTCTTTTCGCCGAAACTGAAGCTCCTCGCCGGCTTGACGCTGGCCGATGCCTGGACGCGTGCGCCCGGCGCCGGGCGGGTGGCGGCGGCGGCCGGTGACTGGCGGCTCACGGTGGGCGCCGAGGGTGAATTCAGCCCGAAGATCACGGGGGAGGTGAGCGCAGGCCTGGTGCGCCGCGATTGGAAGCGGGCGGGATTCGCGAATGACGAGGCGCTTTTTCTCGCGGCGCGGGTGGCGTGGGCGGCGAGCGAGAAGACGACCTGGACGCTGCGGGCGATGCAGGATCTGAGCCTGAGCGCGGCGGATCAGTCGGTGCGGGCGTTTGATCTGTCGCTCGGGGTGGGCCGCAGCTTCACGTCGAAACTGAGCGTGGAGGGCGGCATCGGGTATGTGCGGGCCGCCTACCGGGGTTTTCAGGGCGCCGGCAACCGCGATGACCACGGCGGGAGTCTTCGGGGGGCGATCCGGTATCTGGTCGGGCGCCGCGCGACCCTCGAGGCCGCCGCGGGCTGGCGCGACCACCGCTCCACGGAGGAACTGGCCACCTACCGCCGGGCCTACAGCAGCGTGGGGGTGACGGTGCGATTCTGACCCGGTGGGGCGCACCTGGTTGGCGGTGGCTCGCAAGAAGACCCTTCCTGGAGGGCTGCGCTCCGTCGCAGCCGCCTGCCGCCAGCGCCACCCGGTCCGCTCTTTCCGGCGCCGACCAAGCGGCGCCCCCCCAGGAATGCCACCGCCCAACGGCAGATGCACCCGACCCCGCGCCCCCGGTGGGCCGCGGATTGCCACGCCGCCGATCCGGCGTCTTGCTTGCCGCTCATGACCCTGCGCCAGTTTGGATTCCTGCTCCCCGGCCTCCTTGCGGCCGCGCTGGCGATCGGTGCACCCGCCGCGCGCGGTGCGGCCGGCGCGGAAGCGGCGGCGGAAACGGCGCCCGGGGCGGCGCGTGACGCGGCGAGCCGCTACCGGCTTTACCCGCGCGACCTGATTCGCATCGCGGTGCAGGGCGAGCCGGACGTCAGCGTGGAGCGGCGGATCGACGGCCACGGCGAGGTGAGCATCCCGTTGCTGGGCCAGTTCAAGGTGGCGGGGCTGACCGTCGCCGAGGCCCAGGCGGCAATCGCCCGCCGTTACGTCGCCGAGGAAATCTTCATCCGCCCGGAGGTGGTGGTGAGCGTCAGCGACTACAGCCCGAAGGAGCTGATGGTGCTGGGCCAGGTGACAAAGCAGGGCAAGCAGGTCTTCCCGCCGGAGACGACCGCGATGCCAATCGTCGAGGCCATCACCGCCGCCGGCGGCTTCACGCGCATCGCCAAGGGCGACGCGGTGAAGATCACGCGCCGGGACGAACAGGGCGTCGAGCAGTCGTTCACCGTCAATGTCGAGCGGCTGATCGACGGTCGCGGGGGCGCCGCTGACGGCTTCCTGCTCCAGCCGGGTGACGTGGTGTTTGTCCCGGAACGAGTCTTCTGACCTCCATGCCCTCCTCCCCGCGCGCCCCCCGCCCCCGGGCCCCGGCCGGCCCCGGCGCCCGGCCGGTCCCGGCGTTTGACCTGCGCCATCCGGTGATTGTGCTGCGCTCGCACCTCTGGCAGGCGCTGGCGCTCGCCCTGATCGTGTGCACGCTGGTGGCCTGGCAGATGATGCGCCAGCCGCGCCAGTACGCGGCCAGCGCGGTCCTGTTTTTCGAGCGGGAGGAGCGGCGGCCGGCGCTGGTCGCCCGTGATGAGTATCCGGAAAGTCACGACCCGGATCTCACCCTCTCGACCCGGCTGGAGCAGTTGCGAAGCCTGGAGATGACCAAGCGGGTCGCCGCCACCCTCGGGCCGGCGGAGCGGGCGCAGGTGCTGGCGCCCTATGCGGGGGAGATCGCGCCGGGCGAACCGGGGCTGGAGGGCCTCGTGCGGGGGGCGATGAACTTCTCGCGCAAGCCGGGGACGCTGCTGATCGTCATCACCGCCTCCCATCGCGATCCCGCGGTGGCGGCGCTCCTCGCCAACCGCTTTGCCGAGCAGTGCATCCAGTACACGCTGGAGCGCGGGCAGGATTCCAGCCATGCCTCGCTCGCTTTCCTGCGCGAGCAGGCCGAGGACATGCGCCGCAAGACCGAGGAGGCCGAGCGCGCCCTGCAGGAATACCGCCAGCGCTACAACCTCGTCTCGCTGGAGGACAACCAGAACATCATCGTCGACAACCTGAAGTCGCTCAACGCGAGCGCCACCGCCGCCCGGGTGGCGCGTTTCGCCGCCGAGGCGCGGCTGGAGCAGGCGGAAGAAGTAATCAAGCGCGGCGGCGAGGTCGCGTCCCTCGCCGCCGTGACCGAGTCTGAGGACCTCGGCGCCCTCGCCCGGCGCCTCGCGGACCTGCGCAGCAAGCGCACCGTGATGGCCGAGCGCTACGGGCGGCGCCACCCGGCGATGCAGGAGAACCAGCGCGAGCTCGAGGCGCTGGAGAAGCTTCGCGACGAGGAGGTCCGCACCGTCGTCACCGGCCTGCGCGATCGGGCCGCCAAGGCCGCCACGGAGGAGCGCCGGCTCGCCGAACTGCTCCGGCAGGCGGAGAAGGCGGCGTTGGATCTCGACGAACTCGGCGTCGAGTACAACGTGCGGCGCCGGACGCTCGAGAGTCACCAGGCCACCTACACGCAGCTCCTCACGCGGCTGAACGACGCGGCGATTTCCAGCCAGCTCCGCGGTCTCAACCTGAAAATCTCGGAACGCGCCACGCCGCCCGGCGCGCCGGTCTCGCCCAACCCGCGCCGCACCCTCCTGCTCACGGGGGCCCTGGCGCTCGCGCTGGTGTTTGGCTACCCGTTCACCGCCGAGATGTTCTTCGGGCGGGTGCGCAGCGCCCTCGATGTCGAGCACCACCTCGGCACGGTCGTGCTCGGCGAGATCACCTTGGCGCGCAAAGTCGACGAGCGAAGCCGGCCGGTGATCGTCCACGAGGGCGCCGACGAGACCGCGGTGGAGCAGTTCCGCGCGCTCTACAGCCAGCTCGCCCTCACCTCCCGGGTCGACCCGCCCAAGACCATCCTGGTGACCAGCGCCGAACAGGGCGAAGGCAAGAGCTTCATCGCGGCCAACCTCGCGCAGTCGTTCGTGGCGCACGGCCGTCGCACCCTCCTGGTCGACGCCGATCTCCGCCGCCCGACCCAGCACCGCAATTTCCAGCTCGATGGCGGCGCCGGCATGCTCCGCTGGATCGAGGCGGGCGGGCGCGCCGACGCCCCCGGCCTGCGCGAGGACGAACGGCTCGGGCTGCGCGAGGTGCGGCCCGGGTTGTGGCTGCTGCGCGCCGGCGGCACCAGCCGCCGGGCCACCGAACTGCTCGACACCGGCCCGCTCGCCGGGCTGCTCGGCGCCCTGCAGCGCCAGTTTGATATCTTGATCCTGGATACGCCGCCGGCCGGCATTTTCTCCGACGCCGCGGCCTTCGCGCGGGTGAGCCACGAGCTGGTGTTCGTCTGCCGTTTCAACGCGGTGTCGCGGCACGTGGTGCGGGATGTCCTCGATCGCCTGCGGCAGACGGAGCTCGAGCCCGCCGGGATCGTGCTCAATGGCATGCCGGGCGGCTTCGGGGGCACGTACTACTACAAACACTCGAGCTACAAGGGCGCGAAGTACTACGAGGCGAAGCGGAGCCGGGGGTGACGCCCGCGCCGCTCTTTCGGCTCCCCTTTTTCTCACGCCCGTGCGGCGGCCAGCGGAGTGGCCGCCCTACCCGCGATCGTGGTTTCGGAACCAACCCGCCCTCTTGCGGCTCGACCGGAGCCCCCCGAATCCCGCACCCGGTAGGGCGCGGACTCCGCTCCGCGCCGCTCTTTCGGCTCCCTTTTTCCTCACGCCCGTGCGGCGGCCAGCGGAGTGGCCGCCCTACCCGCGCGGCTCCGCTGCCGCCCGCAGCCGCGGCGCTGTCGCGAGCAATGCGACCCAGGTGAACGCGACCGCCGGGTTGCGGAAGGGAAAGTCGATCACGGCGTGCAGGGCGACGAGCCCGCACCCCAGCACCCCCAGCCGCGTCGGGCTGTCGGCGCCCCGCCACGCGCGGGCCGTGAGCACCGCGGCCGGGACGAGGAAGATCGCGGCGCCGATGATTCCCACCTCGGCGGGCAGTTGCAGCCAGTCGTTGTGCGCGAATTCGAAACGCGCCGCCGACCGTCCATCCGCCCGCCGCAGGTAATCCCCCTGAAAGACCGGGAAGACGATCTCGAAGGTCCCCGGTCCCCAGCCGAACCACGGCCGCGCCAGCGCCATCCGCGCGGTGTCGCGGCTGAGCTGCAGGCGGAGCGCACCTGAGTCGGCGCCTTCGAGGGCCGCCACCTCCCGCTGCGTGCGCTGCAGGTCGACCGCCCCCCGCGGCGCATAAGCGATCGCTCCGTAAACGAGGATCGCCGCCGTCACCACGACCACGCCCCGCAGCGCCCAGCGCTCGCGTGAATCCGCCGGCCCCCCGGACCGCCACCAGGCCCGGGCTGCCCAGACGCAGAAAGCACCGGCCAGCGCCAGCGCGAACAGCGCTCCCGCCCGCGAACCCGGCAGCGGCAGCGTCACCGCCGTCAGCATCCCCGCGCCGCCGAAGAGCAGCGCCTTGCCGCGCGACACGGGATCGCCGCGCACCGCCAACCGCCACGAACGCGCCGCCAGCGCGAAGGCCGCCCCGGCGGTCAGCACGCCGAAGGCCGCCCAGTGGTTCTTGTAGAAGAACGTGGCGAAGAAATACGTCGGCTCCGGGGCGGGGAACCGGCCCAGCACGGCCGTCGCGCGGTCGAAGTGGAAGAACGCCCCCGTGGCCGCGAGCGCGAAGCCGTTGAGCGCGACCGCCGCCCAGATTATGCGCGCGGCCGGCGCGGAGCGCACCACCGCCGCCAGCACGCCGCCCTGCACGAGCACCGCCAGCCAGAGGCGGCCGTCGGCCAGCGTGCGGTCGACATCGGCGGTCGTCGGCAGCGCGCGCACCCACCCGGCCCGCGGCACCCAGCCGCCACCCGGGACGGGTGCGTGGCTGGGGTTCCACGCCGCGAGTGCGACGAACCCGATCCAGAGGAACGCCGGGAGGAACGGCCGGAGGGACACCCGCCCCGTTTCCCGCCAGCGCAGTCCGACCGCTCCCAGGCCCGCCAGCGCCAGAACCAGCAGCCCGGTCTGCGTTCCGCGCATCACGCCGCCGAAGGCCCACGCGGTGTACGTTGCCAGGACCGTGGTCTGGAGCATCGCCCACCACTCGGACGGAGCGAGCAGCGGGAGTGCCGCCAAAGTGGAGACAGGACGGGAGCGGAACATCGCGGCGCGCCCCGAGGAGGCGTCGGCCGCCCGGGCCGCGCAAGCGAATTTCCGAAACCCGTGCGACCGGCAACCCGGCCGATGCGTCCGGACCGCGGCCGGGCGCACGAAGCCGCGGTCCTCAAGGGTTGCAGCGCCGCCCGACCCGCCCGTGCGAGCGAACGCCAGGCCGCGTCGGCACGGGTACCGGCGGCGGCATTGTCGCCCCGCTCTGGATCGACCAAGTAGCGCCGGAAAGAACGGACCGGTTAGCGCGGCTGCGATGGAGCGCAGCCCTCCGGTCGGGAGAATGCCGCTGGCGTGAGGCCCGGGGGCTGCGGCGCCCCAAACGGACGAGATCGCGGATCGGATTAGTCCGAAGTGCGAAAAGTTTCCGCGGGCGCCGGACCAATCAAAAGGGGTCAGGCCTAAACACTTGCGATTGACCTTCGCGCTATGCGGCACTCGGGTTGCCACATGGCGCAGCAAGCTGCGGCTCGAGTTCCCCGGAGCCATCTATCACGTCATCAACCGGGGCAATTACCGGGCGGACGTCTTCGGGACAGCCGGAGCCCGGCAGGCGTTTGAAGACTGCCTGTTCGAAGCGGGTCAGAAGTCGGGGTGGGTCCTGCACGCGTTTGTGGTCATGCGGAACCACTTTCATCTCGCCGTGGAAACGCCGGCCGGAAACCTCGTCGCCGGGATGCAGTGGCTGCAATCGACGTTTGCCACGCGGTTCAACCGGCTGCGCGGGGAACGGGGCCACCTGTTTCAGGGCCGCTACAAGGCCCTCGTCGTGGAGGGCGACACGGCGCTCGGTCAGGTGTGTGATTACCTGCACCTCAATCCGGTGCGAGCCGGGGTGGTGACCGTGGCCCGTCTGGCGGAGTACCGCACCTCGAGCTACTGGCACCTCGTGCATCTCCGGGCGCGCCCGTCGTGCCTGCGGGTTGAGACGGCGCTGGCGGAGGCGGGCGGGCTGGCCGACACCCCCGCCGGTTGGCGCAGTTACGCGGCCCACCTCGCGTGGCAGGCGGCCGAGGGACCGGCGGGCAAGAACGCGGCGTACGTGTCGCTGAGCGAGGGATGGGCGCTCGGGACCGCCGGCTTCAAGGCAGCGCTGGTCAAAGAGCACGGCGCAGCCGCGGACGCGCGGGCCTGGGAGAGCCAGGGGGCGCAGGAGATTCGTGAGATGCGCTGGGCCGCGACGCTGGAGCAATGCCTGCGGGCCCTCGGCCGAAGCGAAAAAGCGGCCCAGGCGGACCGGAAGGGCGCGCCGTGGAAGGCGGCGGTGGCCTGGCGCATGAAGGAGATCAGCCAGGCCAGCAACCGCTGGCTGAGCGCGCGGCTGCACATGGGACGCCCGGAGGCCGTGAGTGTGCACGTCGGCCGGCTGCGCCGCAGCCAGGCGCAGGAATGTCCGGATTATCGGAAGCTGATCGCAATAGTTTAGGCCTGACCCCATCAATAGCGGATGATCCTCCTGCTTGGCCCCTACCGGGCGGGAGAAAATCCCTCGGCGGAGAAGTGCTCGTCGTCGCCGAGATACTCCCGGATCCGCTCCCGGTGCATGACTTCGAAGGAAACGCAGTCGGTAAGGCTCAGCCGGCGCTCGCCGGCCTGGCGGCAGCGGGCGGCGCCGAGCCGATGCAAGTCTTCATCCACCCAGACGATCTCGCAGCGGGCCAGCAGCACCCGGTGCCACGCCTCCACTGCCTCCCAACCCAGGCGGGCCTGGATGAGCGCCCACGATTCCTGGACCACGTAGTTGCTGGTGACCAGGCGCCAGCCCTCCGTGTCGGCCTGGCGCAGCAAGCCGGCCGCCCGGCGGTGGTAGGCGTCGCTGGCATCGAGCGCGGCGTAGAACGCCGACGTGTCGACGAAAACGGTTTTCACCGGAGAGTGGCGGCGTAGTCCCGATCGTGGGGCTTCAGTCCGCTGGTCGCCGCCGGGCGAAACCGGCCCAGCACCGCCTCCAGCGACTCACTGCGAGCCTGTTGCTGTGCCAGGTAATGCCCGACCGCTTCGCGCACTTGTTCGGCCAGGCCCTTGCCCGTCCGGCTGCCCAGCAACCGCAACTGCCGGTACTGCGACTCCTCCAGTTGAATCTGAGTGCGAACCATGACATCACTTTTATGCATCATGATGTCAGGTCAAGCTGCCGGCGATCATCACGGCCGGGCGGCCGGCGGAGGTGGTTCGGCGCTCTGTCGTGAATGGATAATCAGCGGCGCCGCCGCGATCGCGGATTGCGCTGCCGACGCCGCTCCTGCTGTAACTGCGCGCGTTCCCACACCCCACTATGACCAAGCCACTGCCGTTCCTGTTTGCGGCCTGCGCCGCGCTGCTCCTGTCCGCCACCCCCGCCGCCGCGCAGGGCAACGCCTCGACCACGGCCTCGACCACCGCCTCCGCCCAATCGACCGGCGCCATTGCCGGCCGCGTTCTCAACATCGGCACCGGCCAGTACCTGACCAACGCCCGCGTCACCGTGAAGGGCACGAGCACCACCGTCTTTACCGACAAGGACGGCAGCTATCGCATCGCCGGCGTCCCCAGCGGCCCGGCCACGCTGGAGGTCTTTTTCACTGATCTCGATCTCGCCACCGTCCAGGTGATCGTGCCCGCGGGCGGGATCGTGCAGCAGGATGTCAACCTGACCTCCGTCTCCCGCTACGGCATGACCGCCGAGGGCGCTATCCGACTCGATGCCTTTGTGGTCGCCCAGGAGCGCGAGACCGACGCGCAGGCCATCGCCACCAACGAGCAGCGCTTCGCGCCCAACATCAAGAACGTCCTCTCCACCGATTCCCTCGGCGACGTGCTCGGCGGCTCCGTCGGCGAATTCATGAAGTTTCTCCCCGGCGTCACGGTCGAGAGCGACCTCGCCGACGTCTCCGGCGTCTCCATCCGCGGGATCGGCGGCGGCATGACGGCGGTCACCAACGACGGCGCGCCCGCCTCCAACATCTGGACAACCGCCACCCGCTCCGTCGACGTGCGCTCCATGGCGCTCAACGACATCGCGCGCATGGAAGTGTCAAAGGTCCCCACGCCCGCCAACCCCGCCGACTCCCTCGCCGGTTCGATCAATCTCGTGAGCAAGAGCGCCTTCGAGCGGAGCGGCCGGCAGCTCCGCTATTCCCTCAACCTGATCGGCAACCACGAGAACCTCGACCTCAAGAAGACCCCGCACTCCCACGGGGACAAACTGAACTACAAGATCTACCCGGGCGCCTCCCTCGACTTCACCTGGCCGGTCAACAAGCGCTTCGGCGTCGTCATCGCCGCCAATCACTCGCGCGCCTTTAACGAGCAGCACCGCACGCTCCAGACCTGGAGCTCGATCGTGCCCCCCGGCAGCCCTGCCGGCACGCCCATCAACTACGCCAACCCGCTGCTCAACTCCCTCGCCTTCCTCGACGGCCCCCGCGACCTCACCCGCAACACGCTCAGCGTCAAGGCCGACTGGAAGATCACCGACAACGGCGTGCTCTCGGTCGGCCACGTCGCCAGCCGCACGACCACCCGCATCGGTTCGCTCACCTACACCTGGAACACCGGCACCAACGCCACCTCCTCGATTGCCGGAGGCCGGACGCTCGCCTGGGACGGCAGTCAGACGCTCGGCTCGACCGGCCGCGGCACGCTGAACAACAACGGCACCAACCAGCTCATCAACCAGATCACCGACACCAGCAACGTCGGCTACCGCTACGACAACGGCCGCTGGCGGGTCGAGACCGGCGTCAGCCGCTCCGCGTCGCAGACCAAACGCCGCTACTTCGATGCCGGCTTCTTCCTGCAGGCGAGCGCCGTCCAGCGTTTCCCGGTGCGCATCAGCTTCCTCAACCTCGCGCCCGGCGCCGCGCTGCCCGGCCGCATCGAGGTCTTTGACAACACCCATCAGCCCGTGGACTGGAACAACCCGGCGAACCTCCGCGGCAACACGGCCAACAACTCCAACCTCCACAATCGCAGCTACACCAACCAGGCCTTCCTCAACGTCCGCCGCACCCTCGACTTCCTGCCCATGCCGACGGCGCTCCAGGCCGGCGTGCTGGAGAAGCGCGTGATGCTCGACACCAACATCCGCGCCGAGACGTGGACGTTCATGGGCCCCGACGGCGCCTCGACCACGACCGCGTCGATCGAGCCGTATCTGATGCAGCGCTACAAGAACGTCGATCCGGGCTACGGCATGCCGCCGATCAACTGGATGTCGCCCAGCCGCGCCTTCCGCGCCTTTCAGCTCAATCCCCTCCTTTACCAGCAGACCGATGCGCAGCGCGCCTCCGACCGCAATTCCCACATCGACAACAACGAGAACATCAAGGAGACGGTCCAGGCCGCCTACCTGCAGGCCGACACGCGCCTCTTCCACAGCCGGCTGCGCGTCCTCGGTGGCGTGCGTTTCGAGAGGACCCTGGATCGCGGGATCGGCGGCCTGGTCGACTCCGAGCGCGTCTGGCAGCGCCACCCCGACGGCTCCTTCGTCCGCAACGCCGCCGGCCAGCGCGTGCGCCGCCCCGAGGCGGGCGCGGCCAATTCACTCGCCGAGAGCCTGCTGATCCGCGAGTACCGCGCCTCCTTCACCCGGAAGGAGTACGACGGCACCTACCCGAGCCTGCATTTCACCTTCAACGCCGCGGAGAACCTGCTTCTCCGCGCCGCCTGGGCCAAGACCTACGGCCGTCCCAACTTTGCGGACATCATCCCGCGCACGGTGGCCAACACCAGCGCCACCGATCCCGACGAGGACGATGATCTGCAGCCCAACCAGTACCGCGGCACGCTGACCATCCGCAACCCGGCCCTCCTGCCGTGGACGGCTGACAACTTCGATCTTTCGGCCGAGTACTACACCGAGCACGGCGGCCTGATTTCCGGCGGTCTCTTCCTGAAGGAGCTGCGGAACTTCTTCGGCAACGCCTCCCGCCGCGCGACCCCCGAGCTCCTCGCCGAGCTGGGCCTGCCGGAGCGCTACCTCGACTGGAACATCAACTCGAAATTCAACTCCGGCGACGCCCGCATCACCGGCGCGGAGATCAACGTGCGCCAGAACCTGCGCCGGCTGGGCCGGTGGGGCAGAAACTTCACGCTGTTCGGCAATGCGACCAGGCTCGAGCTCGACGGCAATCCCGGCGCGAACTTTACCAGCTTCATCCCGAAGAGCGGCAACTGGGGTTTCACCTTCGCGGCCAAGCGCGTCACGTTCACCGCCCGCTGGAATTACCGCGGCCTCGACAAGCGCAACCCGCTGGCCGCCTATGGCCCCAACGGCTACGATTACATCGAGGCCCGCACCGTGCTCGACGTCAACGGGTCGTACCAGCTTTCGAAGACGCTCTCGTTGGTCGCCAGCGCCAACAACATCCTCAACCAGCCGTATCGCTTTCTTCGTTACGGCGATCTGACGCCCTCCTACGCCCGGCTCTACGCCGAGCAGGAATACGGCATCCAGATGGCGATCGGCCTGCGCGGCACGTTCTGAGCGGCGGGCAAGAGCGGCGTTGGCGGCAGGCCTCACGGGCTCAGCCGGAATGGCGCTAAGTTCAGCCCAAAGTGGCAGAGCCGTCCCGACTCTGTTCACTCTGAAAAAGCAGCGGCGGGACGCCGCTGCCGTCCTTGAAAACAGCCTTATCTTAGAGGGCGTCCAAAAAGCACGTGCACCTCCTGCTTCGGAGGGCGCTGCTCCGTCCTACACCTTATACGGAGCTTTTTTCGATAGCCAATACGGCCTTGGGGTGATTCG
>CAZDGC010000154.1:0-11830 GCA_964504885.1 uncultured Opitutus sp. | reverse complement strand
GACGGAGCAGCGCCCTCCGACGAAAACGGTGAAGGTAATTTTTAGACACCCTTTCAGACATCATAACGTCCGCGCCGCAGCGAGACGGCCACTCAGTGCATCTCGATCTGGCAGGTGCCGAGGCCGCCGCGGTAAAAGTTGAACTGCACGTTGGGGTGGTCGGCGAGCAGGGACATCGGCACCGCGCTGTCGGCGAGGCCCTTCGCGATCATCAGGGTTGTCAGGCGCTGGCCGAGCGGATTGTCGTGGGTGCCCGCCTGCCAGATGGAGACCTTTTCCGCCTTCCAGGTTTCGACCGGACCGACGGTGATGGCCTGGGTCGGCACGAGCGTGATGTTGCCCCCACCCGAGGTGCGCGCGTTCTGCGCGAGCGTGATGGGATGCAGCTCGACGACGCGGGTGGCGAGCCGGCGGTACTCCTCGGGCGTTGGGGGAAGGTCGCGATAACGGCCCTTGCGCCGCACCGGATCGTTGAACGCCCAGTGTTTGATGTCGCCCTGGCCGCCCTGCATCACCGCGCAGCGTACGCCGTCCCAGCTTTTCTTGTACGGCGCGAGGTCGGCCTTGGGGAAGTGGAGGTTGGCCTCGGGCATCGCGAGTTCGCGGCGGATGCGGTTGAAGCACAGCTCGCGGTCGGCCCGCTCGAAGGAAAGCGGATGCGTGACCGGCACTTCGCGGCCGTCGGCATACCACTCGTCCATGCCCCAGAAATGCGCGTGGCGGAGGGAGAGGCCGAGTTCGTTCACGAGGCGGGCGACGAGCGGGAGCTGCTCGGTCGGGCCGATGGGGCCGCAGATGCCGACGGGGTTGTCGGCGGTGGCCTGGCGCCAGGCCGTGAGGTAT
Organism: uncultured Opitutus sp.; assembly: GCA_964504885.1. Taxonomy (GTDB): domain Bacteria; phylum Verrucomicrobiota; class Verrucomicrobiia; order Opitutales; family Opitutaceae; genus ER46. The sequence goes on along the minus strand of CAZDGC010000154.1, from coordinate 10,987 downwards.
TCGAGGGCCTCCGCGAGGTAGAAGTCCTCCAGGGTGTCGTAGAACACGACGCGGAACCCGTCGCGGGAGAGTTTCGCCATCTGGGCGGGCGTGAGGCGGGCGGCCTCGGCGATGAGGTCGGAATCGAGGGTGGTGTAATCCCACCAGTCGGGGGCGATGGTGCTGAGTTTACGGGGCATGGCGGAGGAGGAAACGGAAGCGGGAGAGACGGAGAGAGGGGGAAAGGGGGAAAAGGAGAGGAGGAGAGCGGGGGCAGTCGGCTTCGGCGTGGGGACGCGCGCCAATCCATTTTCACGTATTACATGTAGGACGGATCGGCGCCGCCGCGGGGCGCGAGCGAACGAAGTGAGGCTCCGGGCCGAGCCGGCTTGTCACGTATTACGTGACAAGGTGGTCCGTCTTCGCGCGGCTGGGAGGTGGGGGCGGTCTTCACGGGCGGTCGAGGGCGCGCTCGTAGGCGCGGTTGACGAGGTATTTTTTCCCCAGCGCGTCGCGCAGGGGATCAGCGGCGGCGGCGCAGAAGCCGAGGTGCGAGTGGCGGCGCCAGCCCTCCGCAAAGCGGAAGCGGCGCGAACCGCGGCCGAGTTCGCGCGCCATGTCCTCCATGTCGCGGAGGTAGGAGTTCATACCCTGCGAGGCCTGCAGCCAGCCGTGCTGGCTCTCGTGGCAGGCAAGCGCGGCGAGTTTGGTTTTCTGCACGGAGGTGGTGTCGACCCAGGCGCCGGGCACGATGCGTCGGCGGAGGCCGTCGCGCAGGCCGTGGGGCATGGCGTGGTAGAGCGTGGCCTCGCCCATCCAGGCGGGGCGGCTGGGGCGGGTGACGAAGTTGGGCACGCCGCGCACGAAGGCGGCGCTGACCGCCAGCCGGCAGGTCTCGGTATGGTCCTCCATGTAATCCTGCGGCGAGTGCGTGAGGATGATCGTGGGCTGCACCTCGCGAATCACCGCGGCGACCTGCCGCAGCAGCGGCAGCCCGTAAAGGACCTCGAGATCGTCCGCCATACTTTCGTGAAACTCGGCGCCGAGCACGGTGGCCGCCTTGATGGCCTCGCGGCGCCGGATGCGACGCAGCGCGGCGGGGCGGTGGACGAGACTGCCGCAGGAGCCGGTGGAGAGGTTGAGGTAGTGCGTGCGCCAGCCGGCCTCCCGGAGGAGGCACAGCGTGCCGGCCATCATGAACTCGATGTCGTCCGGATGCGCCGCGAGGGCGATGGCGGCGCGCTCAGCCATGCAGTTCAGCGAGCGAGACGGTGCGGTGCTGGGCGGCGGAGAGATCGGCGGCGAGGCAGGCGAGGTGCGAACGCATCGCCTCGTCGAGCGAGGTGAGCGGCATGGCGCGCCCGGCGTCAACGGCGTCGAAAAAGGCCTGGAACTGCGTCTGGTAGGGATGATCGGAGACGTCGCCGGAATCGAGGAGCTTCATCGAGAGCTCGCTCCAGTGGTGTTTGTCGACGGCGAGTTTCGCGGAGTGAAACTTGCGATCGAGCAGGCTGCCGTCGCTGCCGACGAGGTGGGTGTGGAAGTAATACGGCTGCACGCAGTCGATCACCGAGGCCACCTTGCCCACGGCGCCATTCTTGAAGCGCACGAGCGTGACGCTGGTGGAGGGGTATTCGTACGGGGCAAAGGTGGGGCTGAAGGACCTGGTGGCGAGGCTGGTGACGCTCTCGACCTCGCTGCCCATGCAGAGCAGGAGGGCGTCCAAGGCGTGGCACCCGGCGGAGAGCAGGCTGCTGCCGCCGCCGTCGCGGCGCACGTTCCAGCGGAACTGGCCGTACCAGGGGCCGATTCCGTGGTAGTAGTCGACCTCGCCGTAGTGGAGCTGGCCGAGCAGGCCGGCGTCGATCACGGCCTTGGTGGCGAGGAACTGGCTGGAGTAGCGGCACTCGAAACAGACGCACACCTGCACGCCGGCGGCCTTGACCGCGGCGGCGACAGCCTTCGCGTCGGCGAGCGTGAGGCTGATGGGTTTCTCGAGGATGATGTGTTTCCCCGCCCGGGCGGCGGCGATGACCTGCGCGGCGTGCTGGCTGGGCAGGCTGCAGATGGAGACGGCGTGGATGTCGGGACGTCGCAGCACCTCGTCGAGGTTCGCGACCACGTCGAGGGGGCCGCCATGGCGCGCGTTCAACTCCGCCGCGTCGAGCGGCCGCGAGGAGCACACGGTCGTGACCCGGGCCTGTGTGGTGGCGTTGATGGCCGGGATGTGGGCCGTGCTGGCCCAGCCGTAACCGATGACTGCAACGTTGAACTTCTTCATGGGTGGGGAAAGTCGGAGCAGGAGGCGGAACAGGAGGCGAACGGCGAGCGCCCGCGAAAACACTTCGTCTTGAACCGGGCTCCCCGGGCGAGTCAATGCGTGAGACGCGCCGTAAGCAAGAGACCCCCGCCACCCGCGTCGACGTCGCCTCAAAGCCCGCGTCGTCGCCAGGCCGACAGCGCCACCGTGGCGATCGCCAGCGCAAACAGCACCGCCGCGATCGGTCGCGTGAGGAAAATCGCGTGGCTGCCGTCGGACATCACCAGCGCGCGGCGATAGTTCTCCTCCGCCATCGGGCCGAGGATGAGCGCCAGGATCAGCGGCGCGACCGGGTAGCCTCCGCGCTGCATCCCGTAGCCCAGCGCGCCGAATCCCAGCATCAGCCAGACGTCCGCCAGGTTGCCACGCATCGCGTAGGCGCCGACCACCGACAACAGCAGAATCACGGGGGCGAGCAGCCGGCGGTCGAGAGTGACCAGCCGCAGGAAGACCCGCGCCCCCACGGTGCCAAACACGAAAACCAGCACGTGCGCGAGCAGCACCAGCGCGAACACCGCATGCACCAGGCCCTGCTGTTCCTTGAACATCAGCGGTCCCGGTTGCAGGCCGTGAATCACAAACGCGCCGATCATCACCGCGGTCACCGAATCGCCCGGCACTCCGAGCGAAAGCAGCGGGATCATCGCCCCGGACGTCGCGGCCGTCTTCGCGGCCTCGGGGGCCGCCACGCCCTTGACCTCGCCCTCGCCAAAGCGCTCCCCCGGCCCCGCCGCGCGCTTCGCCTCGCTGTAGCCGAGAAACGCGGCGATGTCGCAGCCGGCCCCGGGCATCGCGCCCACGAAGGTCCCGATCGCCGCCGACTTCACCGTGGTCCACGCACACCGCACCGCGTCCAACCGCCGCACCCACCATCCGTGCGCTTGAGCGATCGGCGCGCCGCCCTCCCGCGCCGGTTGCGCCAGGCGCAACGCTTCCGACACCGCAAAAAGTCCGATCAAGGCCGGAATAAACGAAATCCCTTCCATCAGGCTCACCGCCCCGAAGATGTACCGCGGATAGCCGCTGATCGGATCGATGCCCACCGTCGACAGCAGCAGCCCGCCCAGCGCCACCACCGCCCCCTTCACCAGTTGGTCGGCGGCCACCGCCACGATCATGGTCAGGCCGCACACCGCGAGCGCGCAGTACTCGGGCGCGCCGAAGCGCAGCGCAAAGCCGGAGATCTGCGGCGCGAGCAGGACCAGCAACAGCGTCCCGATCAACCCGCCGCCCAGCGCCGCCGCCGCCGCCACCGCCAGCGCCCGCCCGCCCTCGCCGCGCTGCGCCAGCGGAAACCCGTCGAAGATCGTCGCCGCCGAGGCCGGCGTACCGGGCGTGCGCACCAGCACCGCCGTGATCGTGCCGCCGTAGATCGCTCCGGAATACACGCCGATCAGCAGCGCCAGCGCCGGCATGATCGGGAGCCCGAAGGTAAACGGCACCAGCAGCGCCACGCCCATCGTCGCCGAGAGGCCCGGCATCGCACCGACAAACAAGCCGCCCAGCACCCCGGCGAGCAGCGCCAGCCACACCGCGCCCGAGCCCAACGCGGCCAGCACCTCCGGCAGCGAAATCAGCAGCGCGCTCATCCGATCAGGCCCTCCGGCAACGGCACGCTCATCACGACTCCAAAAACTCCATACACGAGAAACGCCGCCGACAAACCGATCGCCGCGGCACGCCACCCCTGCCGGTAGCCGAGCGCCCGCAGCGCCAGCGCCACGAACAACGCGCTGCTGGAAATAAACCCGAGCCACGGCATCGCCGCCGCATACCCCACCCCCAGCGCCAGCAGCGCCCACGGCCGGCCCCCCGCCCGCGCCGTCGCCGCCGGCGGCGGCGGTGCTTCCGCTCCACCCGTCCGGCGCGCGCCGGTCACGATCAACGCGACCCCCGCCATCCCCCACAGCACCGCCATCCCGATCGGAAACGCCGCCGGCCCCGGCACCGCCCCACCCGCCGGCGGAAAGCGCGCCGCGACCCCGATCGCCATCGCCGCCGCGATGATGACGGCCGCCCCTGCCACGCGCTCAGGGCTCATGCCGCCACCCCCCGCAGTCCGATTGGCCACCCGATTATCCCCTGGCGTGACGACCATTCCGACCCAGTAGCCGCGTCGGAGCACAGCGACGACGTGGGCTCACTTACATTTCTCCCGTTCGAAGCTCCCGCCTCTCCCAAGGCGGCCCACCTTCGATGACGCGCCGCTAGCGTGGCCCGCTTCGGGAGAAGCGGGAACCGCCCGGAAACCGCAGCCGCTCCGAAATCGAACCTGGCACCACGCCCCGCCACGCTTTCGCTCCGCTTTCGCCTTCGCCAAGGCTTCGGTTGACTTACCGCACGCGCGGCTACGAGGACGTGTCGCTCCGATCTCCCCGTCTCCCGGTCTCCCCCGCTCTCCCTCTCTCCTTCTCTCCCTCTCTCCGTCTTCAGTCCTCCCTTCATCGCCCCACCCCCATTCGTTTCATCGCCGTCTCCACCTCGCGCGCCTGCGCGGCCACCGCGGCGGCAAACTCCGGCGCATCCGCCACCGCGAGGTTCAGCCCCGCGCTCGCCGCAAACTGCACGAACTCGGGCGACGCCACCGCCTCCCGCAGCACCGCGCGCAACCTCTCCCGCGTCGCCGCCGGCAGGCCGCGCGGCACCGCGATGCCACGCCAGGTGCCGAACTGCACGTCGTAACCGAATTCCCGCGTCGTGGGCACCGCCGGCCAGGCCGCGAGGCGCTCCGGATGCAACACCGCGAGCAGCTTGAGTTGCCCGGACTTCACCTGCGATTGCACCTCGCCCGGCCCCACCGTCACGGCGTCAACGTGCCCCCCCACCAGCGCGGTCACGGCCGGCGCCGCTCCGGCATACGGGACCAGCCGGGCCTCAAACCCCGCCACTTCCCCGAGGCGCACCGCCGCGAGATGCCAGGGCGAAGCCGGACCCGAGGTGCCGATGCTCAACTTTCCGCCCCGCTCCCGGGCCACCACGAGGAACTCCTCCAGCGAGTTCGCCGGAAAGTCCGCCCGCACCGCCACCGCCGAGGGATCCATGTTCACGCGCAACAGCAGATCGAAATCGGTGTGCGTGAATGGCACCAGGCCCTGCGGAGGCAGCGACACCAGTTCGAAGGTCACCGCCGTCAACGTGTGCCCGTCCGGTCGCGCCATCAGCCCCGCCGAAAATCCCACCGCCCCCCCGCCGCCGGTCTGGTTGGTCACCGTCACGGTCCGCCCGAGCCGCGGCTCCAGCGCCCGCGCCAGCCCGCGGCAGAAGAGATCCGTCCCCCCGCCCGGCGCATACGGACAGATCAACGTAAGCCCGCGCTGGGGAAACTCGCCGGAGCCCGCGCCGCGCTGCCAGCGCATCGCGCCGAGCAGCGCCAGCAGCGCCACCACGATGACGACGGAAGCTCGGTCCCGCCCGCTCATGCTACCGCGACACCCCGCCGCCATTGCCTCCGCGCTGGAGTGCCTCGACCTCCGCGCGCGTCACGTAGTTGAAATCGCCCTGGATCGAATGCGCGAGACAGGACGCGGCCGCGGCAAAGCCGATCGCCGTCTCCGGCGCCGCGAGTTCCGGGGTCTCGAGTGCGAAGAGGAGCGCCCCCGCCAGCGCATCGCCCGTCCCGAGGCGATCCACCACGTGCGCGATCTCGTACGGCTGGAACCGCCCGTCGACGCTGGGCGCCAGCCACGCGCGACCGTCGTCCGCTGAGTACAAGAGCGCCCCGTGGCGCTGGTGCGTCGCGGACACCCCGTCGCGCAACGAAATCGCCACCTGCCGCAGGCCGGGAAACTTCGCCGCCACCGCCCGCGCCAGCGCCGTCAGCGCCGCCGGACCGTCCTCCGTCTCCGCTCCCGCCCCCGGCGGCTCCACCCCGGCCGCATGCGCGAGGTCGACGGGGTTTCCGATCAACAGATCCACCGCCGGCAGGAGCCGCGCCAGGGTGCGACGGGCAAGTTCGTCGGCGTCGCACGCCGGATCCCAGCGCCAGAGTTTGCGCCGGTGATTGATGTCGAAACTCACCCGCACACCCGCCACTCGCGCCGCGCCCACCGCCGCCACCGTCGCCTCCGCCGCCTCGCGCGACACCGCCGCCGCGATGCCCGTGGTGTGCAGCCACGACGCCCCGCGCAAGAGTCGCGGCCAGTCGTACGCGCCCGGACCGGCGCGGCAGAAGGCCGAGCCATCGCGGTCGTAGAGCACGTTGCCCGCGCGCTGGTTCGCCCCTGCCTCGACAAAGTAGAGCCCCAGGCGGCCGTCGTCGGTCCGCACCACATCCTCCACTCCGACGCGCGCCGCCCGCAGGTTGGCGAGGCAGGCCTCCGCAATTTCGTGGCGCGGCAGGGCGGTGACAAACCGCGCCTCGCCGCCCAGCGCGGCGAGGGTCACCGCCGCGTTGGCCTCGGCGCCCGCAAAGGTGAGCTCGAGCGTGCCCGGCATTACCTGCCGGAAGCGCAACCGCCCGGGCGGCTGCAGCCGGGCCATGATTTCGCCAAAACAAACGATGGTCTTCATTCGCAAAAGCTCAGACATCCCGAAGCTTGCTCCGGCTCGGACCGCGTAGCCACGAGCGGGAGCGAGTGGTTCCTCGTCCACTCGCTCACGCTCGTGGCTACCAGGTTCCGAGAAAGTAGTGCCACCATCATGCCGAAGCCACCGCTCCGCCGGCTAGCGCCACTGCCGCCGCCGCGCGGCCGCGGATCGTTTCCCACTCGCGCGCCCGGATCAGCTCCGCCGGCGCAATCCACGATCCCCCCACCGCGGCGACCGCCGGCTCCGCGAGATACGCGGGCGCCTTCGCCTCGTCGATGCCGCCCAGCGGCAGATACCGCACGCCGAGGTGGGCGAACGGCGCCGCCAGCGCGCGCAGCCCGCGCGCCCCGCCCAACGGCTCCGCCGGAAACCACTTCAGCAGCCGGAACCCCTCGCGCAGCGCCGCCTGGATATCGCTCGCCGTCGCCACCCCGGGAACGAACGGCAGTCCGATCGCGCCGCAGTGCCGCGCGGTCGCGACGTCAAAACCCGGCGCCAGGGCGAAGTCCGCCCCGGCCGCGCGCGCGGCGTCCGCCTGCTCGGGCAGCAGCACCGTGCCCGCCCCCAGCAGCACGCCCGGCGCCGCGGCCCGAAATTCCCGCAGCGCCGCGAGCGCCGCCGGCGTGCGCAGGGCCAGTTCCACCGCCGTGATCCCGCCCGCCGTCAGGTTCGCCGCCAGCGGCGCCGCAGAGGCGGCGGCGTCCACCGTCACGACCGCCACGATCCGGGCGCGGCTCAGTTGCACGACGAGCGACGCACGGGTCGTGGCATCCCCAGGGGGCGAGGCGGACCCGCTCATGGCGTCTTCTTCGCTGCCGCCGGCGCCTTCTTCGCGGTTTTCGGCTTCTCCTGCCCGCCCGACGCCTGGCTGACGAGTTGCCGCAACCGCACCGCACCGCTCACGTCCCGCGCCGCCGCCGCGTCCTCTTCGCGGAACGTCGCGAACAGAATATTCCGGGCATCCGTGCGGCTGAAATCGTAGATGATGCGAATCAGCCCGTCGGCCGTCTGCTGCCCGTCCGGATACGAGACACTCGTCCGCTCATCGAGCAGCAACCCCCCGCCCCAGGTGCGGCCGTCGTCGCGCGACACGTAGGCGGTGAGGTGCGAGCGTCCGCTCGCCTTGTCCAGCGGGCCGTGTTTCACCAGCAGCAGATTGCCCGAAGCCAGCCGGGAGAGGAAGAAGCGGGCGCTGGGGTGCGGGATCGTCGTCGGCGTCACTTCCGCCCAGGTCCGGCCGCGGTCGGTGGAGACGCTTTCCCCGAGGCCGTATTTCGTGCGCACCAGCATCCACAGCGAACCGTCGCGACGCTCGACGAGCATGTGTTCGTCGAACTGGCGCGCCGCCACGGGCACGTTGGCGGCGCCGCGGAGAGTCCAGGTCTGTCCCCGGTCCTCCGATACGACCATCCGCGCACTGTGGTCGGTGGTGCGCCAGGTCGAGGCCGGGAGCGCCCACTCGCCGGACGAGAGCACGACGGGTTTGCACATCATGATCCCGTCGGTGAGGCGGCGCGGCGCGCCCCAGCGGGGCGCGGCGGAGTCGGGTGTGTCGGTCGTCACGCACCAGACCCCGGCGACCGAACCGTCGTGCCCGGCGGCCTGCGCCCAGAAAACGAAGAGCCGACCGTCCGGCGCGAGCCACAGTTCCGGGTCGAAGGCCCGCACGGGTCCGCCGCCGTCGGGATCGATGACGAGCACCTCGCGCCAGGTGGCGCCGCCGTCGCCGCTGGTGCTGACGACAACGTAGTTGTTGTGATCCTCGGCCGGGGTGAGACCCGCGTACCAATTGGCCCAGAGCCGTCCGCGCGGGGCCACGGCGAGGCTCGGGATGCCCTGGAAGGCGCGATTCGTCACCCCGTGTTCCGCCCGCGGCGGACCGACGTGCTGGGGCGCGGCGAGGAAGCTCGCGGTGGGGGCGCCCACGGAACGCGCAGGCTCGGACGCGGCAGCCGATCCGGTGAGGCCGTGGATCACGGCGCCGGCGGTTCCGAGCAGGAGGAGAACAGTACGAAGCATGGCTAAGTTAAGAGGCGCGTCACGTCGTCCGCGGACACCCGGGACACACGGCAGCCGGAACATCCGTCGCTTCTGGCGTGCGCTCCACCCAGAGGCAACTCCCCTCTGTTGTTATGCTAACAGCCCGGCTGCAATGCGCCGCCGCCAAACTGTGCCGTCGGTTAGTTCACATCCGACCGAGGGAAGTGAACACGCGCCCTTCGCTCGCTCACCCCACGGCCGCCACGCCCTCCCTCCAGGCCATTCGCATCCGAGCGCCAATCTCTTTCGCCTGCGGGTCGAGATCCGCGAGCAGATCCAATTCACCGGATACTTGCGCGACGGCGGCGGCGACCTCGGCGATGATTGCCGTGGCGGCTGCCGCCGTGAGCTGGCAACGCTGCACGCCAAAACGCACCAGGCGCTTTGCGTCCGGCCAGCGCTTGGTGCCGTCCAGGGTAAGCGCGAGACTGTCATTCGGCAGATAGGCCGCCGTCGTTACGAGGTCGAAGGCCGGAGCAAGAGTCGTCAGGCCCAGGGCGTCGTCGTAAACCACACCGAAGTTCTTGCGGTGGGCGTCGCCATTGCGCACCACGACCGACAACACCAGCAGGCGGAAGAACCGGGCGAGTTCAGCCGCCGTGCCGTCCGGCCCCCGCAGTACACTCGCCAGGGTGGCCGCCAGTTGCTCGTAACTGCCCGCGTACTTTTCGCGGGACAATCGTCCGTCGAGGGCGCATCCGTCCTCGAAGGCCAGATAGGTGCCGTCGGGCTTCCGGTCGAATCTCTCGATCACCAGCAGATGTCCTCCAGTGGCGATTTCCGCCGGCGGAGCGGGCAGGCCCGCCAACCGGGCCGCCTTCAGGCAGAAGAACTCGTTGGCGGCCAGACCAGGGTACTTGGCCGCGTCGAACGATTTCACGATATGCGTCGTTCCTTGGGCAGTCACTCGCTCTCCGACCGGGATCGGGCTGAACTTGCTGCTCCCGAGACTGCCATCATCCCGGATCAACAGCTTGGGCTGGATACCGGCGACGCCGGAGTAGCGCGCATAGCGCTGAAGCAGGTCGGCGAAAAGCCCCTCGGTGCCGCGACTGGCCAGTAGGTCCCGCAGGTTCTGCGGCGGCACCCGATCGAATTCATCCGGCGACGCTCCGAACCGCAACCTGCCGATGAGGGAGCGCCCGACGATCTCCAGCAACGCGAGGTCGTCGAACACCGGCAGCGCTTTCGAGAACAGGGCATGCAACGCTTCGCGCAGCGCGCCTTCCGGCAGGTTCATGTCAAAAACGGGATGCAACACAGCCGTCCGCTCGGCGAAATAGGGTGTGCGATTGACCGGCATCAGCACCGACACCGCCAAACTCGCCGGGACATCGGCAGCGTAGACAAATCGGTTGACGGGATCCTCGCGAGTGAGGGTCCCGACGGCTCGGCGATTGACGAAGACGTTAGGCACCGGATTTCTCGGAGCCGAGGTTCGCGATCATCGTGTCCGTTTGCTGAAAGGCGGCCTGCCTTTCCTCGCGGTTACGCGCGTAAGCCTCGTGCAAAGTGAGCGGGCGACGCTCTCGAACTGCCACCTCCAAGCCCAACAGGTCGCAAACCTTGGCGAGTTTGCGAACGCCCAGTTCTCCGATCACTCCGTTTTCCAGTTGGGAGACGGTCGCACGACTCATCCCCAGGCGGGTGGCGAGATCGGCTTGGGTCATACCCGCCTGCCGGCGGGCGTTTCGAATCAGGAGTCCGGCTTCAGCAAGATTCATGTCTCTTATACGATACACTACTGTCACGATTCGCGCAGAATCAACCTCTTTGTTTCGTATACGATACTCCAAGTACCCAGACCGTGTGTACGGGCCTCGGTTGGCGGGGGAAAATCCTTCAGGGGGCCCCGCGCGCCTCGCGGCGCGGCGGCAGGCCCAACGCGGCGCGCAGGTACGGCTCGAGGCCGCGAGCGCAGAAGTAGAATCCCATCGAGTTGGCGTGCCGGCCGTCGACCAGGCCGTCGGACTGCTCCCGCGAGAGCATCTCCAGGCCGTCGACAAAGGTGATCCGCGTGTCGCCGGCGGCGCGGCGCGTCGCGACAAATTCCCGCGCGAAGGCGCGTTTCTCGATCTGCCGCTGCCCGGCCTCGCCCGGCACGTCCTCGGACGGATTGTA
>CAZDGC010000153.1:5786-12432 GCA_964504885.1 uncultured Opitutus sp. | reverse complement strand
GACCGAGATGAGGCGCGGAGCAATGTCGACGTTGAAGACGACCTGGTGCCGGCGGCCGGGAACAAGCAGGCCCGGATCGCAGGACCACGCGGTGCGGCGCTGGCCGTCGCTGAGTTCGAGCTTGAGCGTGCCATACTCCGCGGTGGTGACGGTGAACCCGGGGCCGCCGGGCGCGGCGCGGGAGTCGGCCACGATTTGCCCGGGGCGGAGGTCGTCGAGTTGCAGCCAGAGTTCGAGGGCAAACCCGCCGTCCTGCGCGTGGAGCCCGGGCAGGCGGGGCAGCGTCGCCGGCCGGTCGCGACCGGTGCCGGCGGGCAGGTCGAGGGCGAGGCTGCGGCGGGCGACCGTACGCACCTCCGACTGGCGCCAAAGGCCCTCCAGGAGACTGCGATCCAGTTCGATGATCCGCGCCTCCGACTTATTGGTGGCGGAAATAAAGTACCGGCCCTGCCATTCGATCAGGTCCGGATAACTGGCGCCGCGCTTCCGATCGGGCTGGTAGCACACCGGCTCGGGCTGCGACCAGTAAATGAAGCCGTGGCGCTCGATCCCGCCGGTGAGCCACGCGATGTTGCGCGCCGGTCCGCCGGTGCGCGGAAAGGAATTGTGGTGGTACCAGAACAGGTAGCGGCCGTCCTGGGTGCGCCAGAGCATCGGGCAGGCGCGGGGGTTCTTCAACCGGCGCCCGCCGGGGGCGTAGGTGGCGAGGGCGGGTTCGGTCCAGGTGCGCCCGCCGTCGCGGCTGTAGGCTTGGATCGGATACCCGACCTCGCCGCGCCAGATGCAGAAAAGATCCCCGTTGGCCAGCGGGACGACGTTGTGCTCCTCCTGGATGGAGCCGAAGGCGTGCCCGCGGAGTCCGCGGCCGCCCTCCGGCAGCAGGCTCCAGCGAATCTTCGCCGGATCGCGTTCCGTCAGGACATTGTCCGACTGGTAGATCCACCCCTCGCCGCGTTCCTGGAAGAAACCGCCGAGCCGGCTGAAGCCGAAGAGCACGCGGTCGCCGGCGACGACCGGTTTGTCGATGCCCCAGAAGAGCTGGACTCTGCCCTGCCACTCGTTGCCGCGGTCGACGTCAGCGACCGGCATGGGCAGGCGCTGCCGTTCCGACCAGGTGCGGCCGTGATCGTCGGAGTACTTCCAGGCGTACCAGCCCAGGGTGTCGTCGCGGCGGTGCTTGACGTGCGGAAACTGGGGTACCTCGACGCGGTCGCCGTTGTAGTTGTAGAAAACGTACACGCGGCCGTCCGGGGTGAGCAGCGGCACGACCCACGACGCGCTCGGCCCGGTGGCGGGTTCGATGTCGATAAGCGGCGACCAGGTGCGGCCCTGATCGGAGCTGATCGTGGCGACCACGTGCTGCCCGCCGTGGCCCTCGCGCCCCGCCCCGGTGGTGAGCGTGCAGAGCCAGTTGCCGTCCTTCGTCACGACGATGTACGGCTGGTCGCAGTAGCTTTCGTCGGGGATGAGGCGGCCGGTGTCGAAGTTGCGCGGGTCGGCCGAGGCGGCGACGACGGGGGTGAGGGTGGCGAGCGCGAGGAGCCACGCGAGGCGGGGCAGGGGCATCATGGGCGCAGCCAAAGCGGCGCGGCCCGGCGGGGCAAAGGTTTCCGACGCGGGGGGCGGGTAACGCTCCGGGACCGTTGAAAGTGGCAGAGCCGTCACGGCTCTGCGGGGGCGGAGAACCGCGGACGGACGCCGCGGCAACCCCGGAATCCCACTGGCGGCGGATTGGGATGGCCAGGCGTGCGGTTCCGCCATACGGCGAAACCCTCGGGGACTGCAGGCACAGCACGTGAGGCGCGGGGACCGCGGCCGCCCGGGGGCCGGGCGGACTCCTCCGCTTCAACTTCAACCCGATCCCGTTTCCTTCCCTGCGGCCTTTTCCATGCTCACTACGACCAGACTCGGACTGTGCGTCGCAACGCTCCTGATCGGTTCGCCCGGAATCGCGGCGCAGAGGTGGAAATCTACCTGCCCTACGGCCGCCCGCTCGCCATCGAAGCCATCGTCATCGCGGCCCGCGCGCGCCTCTGGCCGGCCCGGCCCTACGCGGTGGCGAAGCCGGTGGTCTACTACGGTTCGAGCATCATCCAGGGTAGCGCGGCGGCGAACCCCGGCGGCAATTACCTCGCCCTGCTCGGCCGCTGGCTCGACGCCGATTTCATCAACCTCGGCTTCAGCGGCAACGGCTTCGGCGAACCGGCCCTCGCGCGCGCGGTGGCCTAGCTCGACGCCTCGTGTTTCGTGGTCGACTACTGGGCCAGCCCTACCACCGAGGTGTACGCGCGACGCTGCCCGCGTTCATCGACATCCTCCGCGCGAAACACCCGATGACCCCGATCCTCGTTACCGGGCCGTATTTCAATCCGTCCGAGGACGTGCCGGGCGAGGCCGGGCAGCGGCAGATCGAGAAGCGCGCCTTGGCCCGCGAGTTCGTCGCGGCGCGCCGGGCCGCCGGCGACACGCGGATCACGTTTGTCGACGGCCTGGAAATGCTCTCGCGGGCGCAGTCCGACGGCCTCGTCGACGGCCGGCACGCCAACTCGATGGGCTTCTATTTCTGCGCCCGCGGCCTCGAACCTTACCTGCGCGCCGCCCTCGGCCTGCGCCCGCGGCGCGAGGTGTGGGCGGGCGCTGCCCCTGCACTCGCTTCCGCCAGTTCGGGCGGGCTGTTAGCATAACATGCCGGCGGGTTTGCCGCGGGGCAGACGACCAACGAGGAGTGCGGCGTGCTGCGGTCCGTGATGCTTGTCTGCTTCGGGGCCGGAGCGATCCGCAACCCCAACCCTGCCATGAACCGTCAATCATTCCTGTCGCTCCTGGGCGCCGTGCTGGCGGCGTCCGCCGGTTTCACGCAAACGGCACCTGCGCCTTCGGCCTCCCGTTTCGTCTCCGAGCCGGAGGTCGTCCGCCTCTCCGCGTTCGAAGTCACCGCCGCCAATACCGAGGGCTACGCCGCCTCCGAGTCGATTTCCGGCACGCGCATCCGCGCGCAAATCAAGGAACTGCCCTTCAACGTCAACGTCGTGACCGCGGAATTCATCAAGGATTTCGACAAGTTCGAGATGAGCGATGCACTCGCGTTCACCAGCTCGGTCAGCAGCAACGACATCACCCCGAGCGCGGTCAACCTGCGCGGGTTCAGCGCTTCCTCGCCGCTGCGGAACGGGATGAGTTTCTTCGGACTGATGACCCGCTCCAATCTCGATCGCGTCGAGGTGATCAAAGGCGCCTACGCCGCCATCTACGGGAAGACGCTCCCCGGTGGCCTCATCAATATCATCACGAAAAAGCCGGCCGCGCGCCCGCGACAGGAACTCGAACTGACGGCCGGTACGCTCGACTACTATCGCGCCGAGGTTTCCAGCACGGGCCCGCTGCTCGGCGACCGCCTCCTCTACCGCGTTGATCTCGGCCACAACGAGAAGGGCGGCTCGCAGGACTTCAAGCAGTCCTACCGCGACGAGTACTCCGCCGCCCTCTCGTACCGGTTCACCGACCGCACCACCGCGCTTCTCGAGGTCACCCGCCTCGACGACTATGCGAGCCGCCCTTCGCCGGTCGTGTACCTGCGCGACCCCGTCACCAACCAGTACACCGGCAAGATGACCGACAAGTTCTACTTCAACCGCAGCGGCCCGAGCGGCAAGGACCGCGTGCACCAGGACTGGGACAACGACAACGTGTACGCCTACGTCGACCACAAGTTCAACGAGGTGTGGTCGGCGCGGCTTTCCAGCGTTTGGTGGGACCGCAGCTCTCCCGCGCTTGCCATGGGCGGCAACACCTTCGTCTACACCAACAGCCGCGTCATCACCGGCCTGAATCCGAACATCTCCGACATCGCCCGCGACAACCTGCAATTGCTCGCCGACGTCCTCGCCCAGTACCGGGCAGGCGGCATGGGGCACAAGACGCTGGTCTCGCTCACGCGCTCGCGCGAGTCCGAGTCTACCTGGACGCGCAACATGAGTGCGGCTGACCTGGCGAACCCCGCCATCATCAACCGCAACCTGAACATTGACGATCCGCAGTGGTTCTACCCGCGCATGTCGGAACGCTCGCGTTACGCCGTGCTCGCCCGCGACCGCACGCAGGAGACGACCACCGAGGCGGCCTTCTTCAGCCACCGCGCGGATCTGCTCGATGGCCGACTCAAGGCCTTCGCCGGCGGCCGGCAGGACCGCGTGACCAACGAACTCGTCGATCGCCTCACCAATCTCCGCCAGCGGACGACCGCGTCGGCCTTCACGCCGCAGGCGGGGTTCAACTGGACGCCGGTCGCGCCGGTCTCGGTCTACGCCAGCTATAGCGAGGCCTACCGGCCGCAGTCGCAGGTGCGGGCGAACACGCAGGAACTCTATCCCAACGAGGAGGGCCTCGGCTACGAGGCCGGCGTGAAATCGGTGTGGCTCGGCGGGAAGCTCTCGATCACCGCTGGCGTGTATTCGGTGGAGCGCAACAACGTCCTCCAGACGTACACCGACGAGCAACTGGGCATCGCGGTGACCGACGTGTCCGGGCAGATTGTCAGCGACGGGGTGGAAATCGACTTCAACTGGCAGCCGCACGAGCGCTGGCAGGTAATGGGGGCGTATGGGTATTCGGATACGCGGGTGACAAAGAACCCGGAGGCGCCGGAAGTGGTGGGGCTGCCCCCGGCACGGGGACCGGCGCCCTACAACTACGGGCTGGCGATCGTCCACCGAGTGCGGAGCGGGCCGCTGGCCGGGCTTACGCTGCGCGCCGACGTTTCCGGCCAGGGCCGGGCGATCGGCGAGTACGGCAGCGGCCCCTACACGCGCGGCGGCGTCCGTTACCCGCACGACGGTCGGCAGGCGATCTGGAAGCCGGCGTTCACGGTGATCAATGCGGGAGCCAGTTACGCGATCCGCGTCCGGACCGGCCGCTGGCGGCACCACGTGTCGCTCAACCTCAAGAACCTCGCCGACCGGCAGTATGCGATTGGCAACTGGATCCCCGCCGATGGCTTCTCCGCGAGCTTCGGGTATTCTCTGCGCAACTGAACCCGAACCCCGATTTCCCCAGTCTCTGCTCCCTTTCATACTGAGTCGGCGCGCCTGGCGGCGGGCGCGCCGCCCCCGATCTGGGGGCCGTGCAAATCGCCGGACCGCAGCGTTCCGGCCTCCCCCAACGAACCCAAAACCCACGAATCGACCAATCCATGAACTTGAACATCCTCCTGCGGAGACCACGCCCCAACCAGCGTTACTGGCATGAGGTGTGCCGGAATCCCGTCGCCAGTCACCTCGTCCCACACCTGAAGCCAAACCTCAACTCCTCCGCTTTCCGCCCGTTGATCCGCCCTAGGCAAGCGGTCTGTCGGGCCGTTCTCGGTTTGTTCGCCTGCCTGGTCGTCGGTGAGGCGGCCGCCGCCCAGCCGGCGGATACCGGCGTGGTGACGGGCCGCGTCTCCATCCCGGCGACCGGTGAGTTCGTCCGCGATGCGCAGGTCCGGGTGGCCGGCACGGAACTGGCGGCGGTGTCAGAGGGTGGCGGTTATTTCCGGCTCTCCGGAGTGACACCGGGCCGGGTCACGCTGGTCGTCGTCTACACGGGTTTCACGGCGCCGGCCGCCGAGGTGCAGGTGCGGGCTGGTGCGGAGACCGTGCAGGACTTCGCGCTTGTCAGCACCCTGGAGCAGGTGGCGGCGGGCCAGCCGATCCTGCTGCAGGCCTTCCAGGTGGATGGGGCGCGCGAGGGCAACGCCAAGGCGATCATGCAGCAACGGGCGGCGATGGACATCACGACGAGCGTGGCGACCGACGCCTTCGGGCAGGTGGGCGACCAGAACGTCGCGGAGTTTCTCAAGAATCTCGCCGGAGTGGACACGACGCGGGTGGCGGGCGGCATCCGCAATGTGCAGTTGCGCGGCCTGCCGGCCGAGTACACGGCGGTGAACGTCGACGGACTATCGCCGGCGGTGGCCGACGCCAACACCGGGGCGGCTGGCAACGCCCGGGCGATCAGCTTCGAACAACTTTCGCTGTCGAGCATCGAGTCGGTCGAGATCCTGAAGACGGTGAGTGCGGACCAGGACGCGAGCGCCCCGGCGGGGACGATCAATCTGCGGATGAAGCGGGCCTTCGACCGCCAGGGCCGCCGGATTGCCTGGGAGCTCAACACCACGGCTTTTTCGGAAAACTTCTCGCTCCGGCGGACGCTGGAACCGGACGAGGAGCGCCGGCGCCGCGTGTTCCCCGGTGGCAGCCTGTCGTATTCCGACGTCCTGCTCGACCGGCGGCTGGGCCTCGCGGTGAACCTGACGCAGGCGAACACGTTTTCCGCCATCACCCGCGGGAACATCGCGTACAACTTCACTCCGACCGCCACCGACCGGCGGCCGGCGGTGGTGAATACGATCAGTCTCCTGCATGGCCAGCGGCTGTTCCAGCGGACCGGGGCGTCGCTGACGGCGGATTTCAAGGCGACGCCTTCGCTGGTGCTGTCGCTGGGCATCATCTACAACTTCCTCGACCAGTGGTCGCCGCAGGCGACGGTGGCATTCGCCACCGGCGGCCGGGCGGCGGTGACCGGCGCGGATCCGCTGCGCGATTTCACGGTCGCGGGCGCGACGTCCAACGTGAACGTCAACTACCAGGGCATTTCGAAGCTCGGACGC
>CAZDGC010000153.1:0-5776 GCA_964504885.1 uncultured Opitutus sp. | reverse complement strand
AACCTCGTATTCGCCGCGCTTCGAGTACAAGCGCGGCGATCTGCGGATCGAAGGGAAACTGGGTTACTCTGACGCGACCAGCTTCTACACGCCGCTGCGCGACCACAGCTCGGTGCCGAGTTTCGGCAGCCCCGCCTCGACGGGCGTGTCGTACCGGGTTTCGCGTTCGTCCCTGACGCGGGCGGATTTCCAGGTGACGCAAATCGGCGGGCCGGACTGGAGCAGCGGAGCGCGGTTCACGACCCCGAACGTCACGGTCGATGATGGGCGTTACCAGCGATCCCGGCGCTACAACGGCCAGCTCGATGCCACCTTCAAGACCACCCGCTGGCTGCCGATCGAGTGGAAGGTCGGGATCAAGGCCAACCGGATCGCGATCCGCTTCGACCTGACGACGAACTGGAACATCTATAGCTACACCGGCCCGGGCAGCGGGGTGGGCGCGTGGGCCCAGTATCCTTCGCCCTACTCGGTCGACCTCGGTCCGATCGGGGCGAGCGTGAAGTCGCTGTCGGGCGGTCCGGTGTTTCTGCCGCACCTGACGGGCGTCGGATCGCTGTTCCGGCGCAGTCCGGAGTATTTCACGCAGGTGGCGACGGCGGCGAATTTCAACACGGCCTTTGTCGTCAACCACAAGGATTTCACCGAGGACGTGAACGCGGGGTACCTGATGGGGACGACGCGTTTGGGCCGGCTGCAGCTCCGGGCCGGCCTGCGGCGCGAGGACACCTACCTGGAGACGGTCGAGTTCGATCCGCATCCGCCGTCCGCGGTGGTCGCGGCGGGCTACGCGGTGACGGCCGCGGGCCTGGCGACGACGGTGCCCGGCGTGCAATACCAATACTTCTCGAAGCCGCGAGTCACCCGCCGGTCGGATTACCACAACTACTTCCCGAGCGCGGCGGCGAAGTACAAGTTTGGCGACCGCCTCGAGGCCCAGATCGGCTACAGCTAGACGATCCGCCGGCCCACCTTCCGCGACATCTCGGGTGTGACGGTCATCAACGAGCAGACGCAGACGCTCACGCTGCCGAATCCGCGCTTGCGCCCGGAGGACTCGAAGAACCTCTCGGCGCGGCTGGCCTACTATTTCGAGCCCGTGGGCATGCTGGCGGCGAACGTGTTCCAGAATCGCGTCACCGGCCTGCATTTCTCCACCCGGATGACGGCGCAGGAGTACGGCTACACCGGCGAGGAGTTCGCCAACTACACCTTCGTCTCCGCCGTGCAGAGCCTGAATGAGACGGTGGTGCGTGGCCTGGAACTCGAGTACCGACAGAGCCTGTCCTTCCTGCCGGGGGTGCTGAAGGGATTGACCGTGCACGCCAACTACAGTCGCACTTACGCCGAGGTGATTTATCCGTCGCTCGCGCCGCACCGGATCGCTGGCGGGCTGAGTTACTCGTTCCGGCGCGTCGGGGTTTACACAAACATGAACTGGTCGGCCGACACGCCGCGGAGCACCGACGGCAACAACTTCACCCGGCACCGGCTTGATGCGGACATCGGCGGGGCCTACCGGCTCTCGAGCCGCGCAAGTTTCTTTTTTACTGCGAAAAACATCCTCAACACGCCCCAGATCCAGATGACGAACCGGCTCGCCGGCCCGGCGATGGCGACGACGCAGGAAGTGTGGGGAACGGAGTGGGTGTTCGGCTTCAAGGGCAGTTTCTGACCCTGCACCTCCCAGGCGGTCCACTTCCCCCATGATCCTCCACCCGTTCCTGAACCGGACGGCTCAGGCCGCGATCCTGGCGTCTGCAGTGCTGGCGGCGCGCGGCGCCGGTCAGACCGATCCAGCGCTCCAGCCGGCTTCCGTCAATGCCGCTCCCGGCGCCGCCTACGGGGCCGCGACGCGGCCGTTTCAAGGGATCCCTGGCATCGCCCGGGCACCCGGCGGACGCCTGTGGGCGACCTGGTATGCGGGCGGCACCGACGAGGGCCCGGAAAATTATGTCGCTCTGGTGACGAGCACGGATGACGGCCGCACGTGGTCGGAGATTCAGGCGGTGATCGATCCCCCGGGCGATGTGCGGGCCTACGATCCCACGCTGTGGCTCGATCCGCAGGGGCGGCTGTGGTGGTTCTACGCGCAGTCCTTCCGTTGGTGGGACGGACGCGCCGGGGTGTGGGCCGTCACGACCGACGAGCCGGACCGGGCCAGTCCCCGCTGGTCCGCGCCGCGCCGGCTGGCGGACGGCATCATGATGAACAAACCCACCGTGTTGCAGAACGGCGACTGGCTGCTGCCGATTTCGATCTGGACGCAGGAACCGGCGAAGGATCCGAAGCACGCTCGGTACGTGCCGGCGCCGAACCGGAAATGGGATGCCGCCCAAGTGGGCGCTCACGTTTACCGCAGCACGGATCGCGGAGCGACGCTCCACCGGGTGGGCAGCGTCAGGATTCCCAATCCGCAGTTCGACGAACACATGATCGTCGAGCGCCGCGACGGCAGCCTGTGGTTGCTGGCGCGGAACCGTACCGGCATCGCGGAGAGCATGTCGACAGACGGCGGTCGCACGTGGACCGAGGCGAAACCCTCCCCGATCCCGCATGTTTCGTCGCGGTTCTTCATCTCCCGGCTGCAGTCCGGGAAGCTGCTGCTGGTGAAGCATAATCCCCGTATGGATACGCCGTGGCTGCTGGGCGCGAGCGTGCCTAATGTCTGGCAGCAGCGTTCGCATCTCACTGCGTACCTGTCGGACAACGACGGCCGGTCGTGGCAGGGCGGGCTGGTCCTCGACGAGCGGGTGGCGGTGTCGTATCCGGACGCGCAGCAGGCGGCGGACGGCCGGATCTTTCTCATCTACGATTACAACCGGAAGGCCGACAAGGAAGTGCTGCTCGCGGTTTTCAGCGAGGCGGATGTGGCGGCGGGCCGGGCGGTGAGTGACAGTGCGCGGTTCCGTCTGCTCGTGAACAAGGCGACCGGGAGAGCGCCATGACCGCTGCGGGGATCCGGCTGCGATCAACTACGGGTTCTCGTTCAACCGGGCCCGCGTCACCACGCGGCTGAGCGTGAACGAACGCGGCCGCGAGCGACGGGCGGCCTTCACCGGCGCCGGCGTGGAGGGCGGCGTCTACGAATATATGGCGCCGCGGCTGACGGTCGACTGGTCGGGCGAGTTCCGGTTCGCCCGGCGCTTCGCGCTCTATGCCACCGTGCGCAACCTGTTCAACGCCCCCGAGGATCTGGAACGTTACGGCCCCTCCACCCCCGGATACGCGAAGCTCCGCCAAAGGACGGACTTCCGGCCCCTGTGGACGGTGGGCGTAAAGGGAACGTTTTGAGCGGGCGGTGCTACGGACCATGGAACCGGGGTCGGCGGCGATTTTGCCTTGCCCGCTTGACCGGCTGGGGCATGGCGCTCCCGGGGACGATACTCCTGCGAACGGAGGGTGCCCAACACCTCAGGCTTTACCTCCTACCTCGGCGCCAGCGGGCACCCGCAGCCTCAACGCGCCGACAAGGTGCATGGGCGAAACGGAGCATATCGCGCTGAATTTCACCCCCCCGTACTTGCGAGGTAAAAGGCAAGACCTGAGGGGTTAGGTTTGCTCCCGCCGACGTCTCGCCATCTGCTCTTCACCCCCGGTTGCGGCCCCGGCGGCCGCCCATTCCTCTCTCCTGACCCCCGCGAAATTCAGTGTCCTCCCCCGGATTTTCGTCATGACCGCCACAACTCGCTTCATGCTCGGTTCCGCAACGCTGCTGCTAAGCCTGGCCGGGCTGGCAGGGCAGTCGCAGGCCTCGCCCGAGAGTGTCATCACGACAGCCGGTCGCGACTTTTTCGGCGCGCCGCGGTGGTCGAGCCAGCAACTCTTCGCCGGCCGGGGCGCGCGCGATATTGTCACCACGCGCACCGGCTCGGTGCTGGCGTTTCACGACCACACGCTGCGCGAAAGCACCGACGGCGGCACGACGTGGGGACCGGCCCGGGTGATCGGCCGGGACGCGGGCGGGAAGGTCGTGGTCAACGAGATCAACGGCGAGATTCTCTACGTCCGCGCCGACAAGGGGTTTCTCTGGAAGAGCCGTGACCACGGCCGCACCTGGACCCGCGAGATCATCACGGTCCGGCCGAACAAGCTTGGGCATGGCTCTCCCGACTCCGTGCCGCAGTCGGTCAGCGCGTTTCAGCCGGGGATCACGCTGCAGTTCGGCCCGAGGAAGGGCCGTTTGCTGCTGGCCACGCGGATCATGGGGCCGACCGCATCGAACGACACCGAGTGGCGCCCGTACCATTACAACACCTCCATGTACAGCGACGACGGCGGCGCCACCTGGCAGGTCAGCGCGCCCTTCCCGGTCCTCGGCACCGGCGAGGCCGCGCTCGTCGAGCTCTCCGATGGGCGCATCCTCTACAGCTCCCGCGAACACATGAGCGTGGGCAACCGCTACTTCGGCTGGAGTCACGACGGCGGGGAGCTGTGGCTGTCCCCCTGGCGCAGCGACACCCTGCCCGACGGTTCGCGCGGCACCTCCTATGGCTGCATGGGCGGACTCATCCGCCTGCCCATCCCCGGGGCGGACGTATTGCTCTATAGCAACCTCGACACCGATGCCGGGGTGATGCCGAAGAAGGTCGGCGGCTCCATCTCCACGGAGCGCGAGAAGGTCACCGTGTGGGCGAGCTTCGATGGCGGCCGGACCTGGCCGGTGAAACGCCTCGTGCACGGCGGACCGAGTGCGTATTCGAATCTCGGAGTCGGCCGCCCGGGCACGGCCAGCGCAGGGAGGATTTTCCTGAACTACGAGGGCGGGACGAAGCACCGCTACGAGGCCGTACATGTCGCGGTCTTCAACCTGAGCTGGCTCTTGAACGGGCGCGACCTGCGGGACGTAATGGGCCGATGAACCTCCTGAAGCCCCCGTTGCCCCGCGCCTCCGCCTTCCTGTTTGCCGCCCTGCTGTCGCTGCCGGCGCGGTCTGCCGCCGCCGTCTGGGAGGAACCGGATGCCCTGCGTCTCCAGGTGGGCGATACGCGCGTCGCGGTACACGGTCTGGGCTGGTACCGGGAGCAGGCGCCCGCGCTGATCCGCCTGCCGGTGCGGGCCAAGGCGGAGTTCCCACCCCGGGCGTGGAGCCTGGCGCAGACCCCGGCCGGCGTGCGGTTGCGTTTCGCCACGGATGCGGAGCGGGTCGGCCTGCTGGCGAAACACCCGGCGGTCAAGGTGGTGCCCCACGTGACCTGGCTCGGGCAGGCGGGGGTCGATTTCTATGTCGACGGGGTGTTCATGGGCAGCGCGGCGCCCGACGCGGACGGCAAGCTTGCGAAGGAGTGGTTCACCGGAAAGGCGCCGGCGCGGCGGGAGGTCGAGATCTACCTACCGTACGGCCGCCCGCTGGCGATCGAGGCGATCGTGATCCCGGTCGGCGCGCGCCTCTGGCCGGCCCGGCCCTACGCCGTGGCGAAGCCGGTGGTCTACTACGGTTCGAGCATCACCCAGGGCAGCGCGGCGGCGAACCCCGGCGGCAATTACCTCGCCCTGCTCGGACGGTGGCTCGACGCCGATTTCATCAACCTCGGCTTCAGCGGCAACGGCTTTGGCGAACCCGCCCTCGCGCGCGCGGTGGCCGAACTCGACGCCTCGTGTTTCGTGGTCGACTACTGGGCCAACCCGACAACCGAGGTCTACCGCAAGACCCTGCCCGGGTTCATCGACATTCTCCGCGCGAAACACCCGACGACCCCCATTCTCGTCACCGGTCCGTACTACAATCCGTCCGAGGACGTGCCGGGCGAGGCCGGGCAGCGGCAGATCGAGAAAC
>CAZDGC010000152.1:0-12597 GCA_964504885.1 uncultured Opitutus sp. | reverse complement strand
CACGACTTACGCTACAATCCCGCCCAGATTTGCTACCGACTTGCCGATTCTGACAACGCCCTGTCCTGTCATCCCGTCTACGGTTCATCACGACCGGGAGCAGCGGGCGCCGGCGGTCCTCTCGGAAAACCCCACCGAGTTTCTTCTCGCGGCTGCCGGATGGAATTCTTGTCACCCACACCCCCTAACCGCCCGTGGCCGGATCCCGGCGATATCTGGACTGTCAATAGTCAACCCCTGACCCCTTCGGCCGGACTCCTTCGGCCGGACTTGACCCCTTCGGCCGGACTGCTTCCGACACCGCCGCCACGTAGCCGTCGATGATGCCATCGAAGCTGCCGTTGGTGAAAAACACGACCACGCGGGGTCTGGGGCCAGCCGCCGCCCCGATCGTGCGCGCGACCAGTTGCCCGAGCAGCGCCGCGTTGGTCGGCGCAGGGTGCGCGTCGATCCCCTGCGCTTCGAGTTGCTGCGCCACCGCCTCGGGGTCGAAGCGTTCCGCCGGCGGAATCCGATCCGCACGGCTCACCACTCCGAGATAAACTTCGTCCGCCTGCGCGAGCGCCCGCATGAAGCCGGCCTGCATGGTCTTCGTACGCGCCGTGTTGCTGCGCGCCTCAAACACCGCGGTCAGCAATGCTCCGGGGAAGCGCGCGCGCAGGGAGTGCAGCGTTTCCGCCAGCGCTGTCGGGTGATGCCCGAAATCCTCGATCACCGTCGTGTCGGCCCCGCGCAACCGCACCTCCTGGCGGCGTTTCACCCCGCGGAAGCGCGCCAGGGCCGCGAGCGGTACGGCGTGAGGCCGGGCCGGGTCCAAGGCCAGCCCGGCGGCGATCGCCGCCATGGCGGCGTTGCGCGCGTTGAAGAGGCCGGGCAGCGACCACGCGACTTCGCCCCACGGCTGCCCGCGCCAGCGCAGCGCGAATCGCGCGCCGGCGGCCGACTCGGTGAAATCGCAGATCTGCACGTCGCCCTCTTCACCGAGGCCGACCCGCACGACCTGGGTCCACGGCAGCGGGCCCAGAGCGCGCAGGTTGGCATCGTCGCCGTTGAGCACCACGAAGCCGTTGCGCGGCACGATCCGCACGAGGTGCTGGAAGGTGCGCTGCACGTCGGCGAGGTCGCGAAAGATGTCGGCGTGGTCGAACTCGAGGTTGTTGAGCACTGCGACGTGCGGGGCGTAATGGATGAACTTGCTCCGCTTGTCGAAGAACGCGCTGTCGTACTCGTCGCCTTCGATGACAAAGGGATCCTCCGCGCGACCGAGGTGCGCCCCCACCGGTGGATCCTGCGGCACGCCGCCGATCAGGAAACCCGGATCCCGCCCGGCCTCCCGCAGCAGGAAGGCGGCGAGCGCGGTCGTGGTGGTCTTGCCGTGCGTGCCGCAGATCACCAGGTTGCGCCGGCGCTTCAGGACCGACTCGTGCAGCAGCGCGGGCAGCGAGGTGAACGGCAGCGCCTTCGTTTCCAGCAACCACTCCACCTCCGGATTGCCGCGCGACAGGGCATTGCCGAGGACCACCAGATCCGGCGCTTCCGCCGCGAGACGCGCCGGGTCGTAGCCCTCGCGCACCGCGATGCCGGCCGCGGCCAGCACCGTGCTCATGGGCGGATAGATCCCCGTGTCGGCGCCGCCCACCTCGTGCCCGGCCGCGCGCGCCAGAAGCGCCGCGTTGCCCATCGCGGTGCCGCAGATGCCCATGAAGTAGAGTCTCATGCTGGTCCGGGTTGCCTCCCCATGGACTCTCTACCTTTGCGTCCGGGCGGGGAAGACAAGAACGGATTCATCCTGCAGGTGCGTCAACCGGGAGACTCAGGCACCCTCACGCCGGCCGGAAGTCCGGAGGATCGAGACCACGGCCGCGGTAACCTCGTCGACGCCGAGGCGGCGCACGCAGTAACTGCGGTAGGAATCCCCGTGGACACACGGGCCGGGCGCCTCGCCGCCGAGACACGCGCAGGGCAGGGGCGTCTGCAGGACGGTGTGCCGCTCGCCGGTCGGGCGCCAGAGGGTGGCGTTCTGCGAGCCGAAGAGGGCGACGACGGGCGTGCCCACGGCGGCGGCAACGTGCATCGGGCCGCTGTCGTGGCCGAGAAAGGCGTCGCAGGCCGCAGCGAGGGCGGCGAGGGCGGCGAGGCCACCGAGCGGTTTCAGCGCCACCAGGTGCGTGTCGGCCCGGCGGCGGATGTCGTCGACCAGCGCCTCCTCGCCGGGCCCGGAGGTGAGGAAGATTTGGGCGCCGAGTTCGTCCTGCACCCGGTCGCACACGGCGGCGAACCGCTCCGCCGGCCAGAGTCGAAACGGGCTGCGGGAGCCGGGGTGGACGAGCAGTTTGGGTCCGCCGCGGGCCGGGGCGCCGCGCGGGCCGCCGGTGAGCCGTTCGGCGGCGGCGCGAGCCGCGGCGGGCGGCACGAGCCGGACCTCGCGGGAGACGATCGGCACGCCGAGCGCGGCCGGCAGCGCGAGGTAGGTGGCGGTGATGTGGTGCGAGTCGTAGAACGCGTTGGTGACCTTCGCGGCGTGGGTGTAGAGCCGGGGCCAACGGTGCACGATCAACTCGCGGTCGAACGTGGCCCTCACCGGGGCGCCAGTGAGGCGCGTCACGAGCGCGGTCCGCTCGGTGTTGTCGAAGTCAAGCACATGGGTGTAGCGCGCGGCGCGCAACCGGCGGACAAACCCCGGCCAGGCGGGGGCGCCCCGGGGCAGGGTGAGGGCGTCCGGGGCGTCGGCCAGCAGCGGGGGGACCGCGGCGTAGGCGGCCTCGGTGAGGATGGTGAGGCGGGCGTGCGGCCAGTGGAGGCGCAGGTTGCGCACGACACTGCCGAGCAGCACGACGTCGCCGAGGTAACGCCGTCGGAGGAGGAGGACGTTCGGCGCGGGGTTCATCTCAACCGCCCGACTGGCGCTCGTAGAGGGCGCGGTAGAGCGGGTTGCCGGCGTGCAGCTCGGCGTGGGTCCCGCGGGCGACGATCCGGCCCTGATCGAAGACGAGGATCATCGTGGCGTCGCGGATGGTGGAGAATCGGTGCGCGATGATCAGCACGGTCTTGCCGGCCATGAGCTGCTGCAGGGCGCGCTGGATGCAGGCCTCGCTCTCGCTGTCGAGGGCGCTGGTGGCCTCGTCGAGGATCAGCACCGGGGCGTTGCGGAGGAAGGCGCGGGCCAGGGCGAGGCGCTGGCGCTGGCCGCCGGAGAGGGACGCGCCGCGTTCGCCCACCAGCGTATCGTATCCATTTGGGAGCGACAGGATGAAATCGTGGGCGAAGGCGTCGCGGGCGGCCTGTTCGATCTCGGCCCGGCTGGCGTCCGCGCGGCCGACGCGGAGGTTTTCCAGCACGGTGTCGTTGAACAGCACCGGATCCTGCGGCACGACGGCGATGTGCCGGCGCAGGTCGGCGAGGCGCAGCGTGCGCAGGTCGTGGCCGTCGATCGTGATCCGACCGGCGGTCGGGTCGTGAAACCGCGGCACGAGGTTGGCGAAGGTGCTCTTGCCGGCCCCGCTCGGCCCGACCAGGGCGCAGACCGTCCCGGCGGGGATGCGGGCGGTCACCTCGTGCAGCACGGGGGCGTCGGCGCGGTAGGAAAAGGAGACACCGTCGAAGGCGAGCTCGCCACGCAGCCGGTCGATGGCGGCCGGCGCGGCTGGGTCGGCGATCGTGACGGGCTCGCGCAGCACGATCTCGAGCCGTTCGAGGGAGGCGGTGCCGCGCTTGAGCTCGCTGTTGAGGGCGCCAAGCTTTTTCACGGGTTCGTAGCTGCTGTAGAGCGCGGTGATCAGGGCGATGAAGGTCTCGAGCTGCAGTCCGCTGCGGTAGGCGTAGACGAGGGTGACCGCGATCCCCGCGGCGGAGATCACCTCGATGGCGGGCGTGAGGGCCTGCGCGTACTTGACGATCTTCATCTGCGAGCCGACGAGCGCGCGGCAGGCGGCGGCGAAGCGCGACGTCTCCCGCTCCTCGAGCCCGAAGGCGCGCACCTCGCGGGCGGCGGCGAGGTTTTCCGAAAAGTGGCTGCTCACGCTGCCGAGCTGACTCTGCACCTGGGCGGCGCGTTTGATCACCTTGCGGCCGACATAGCGCACCGGGAACACCGTCAGCGGCACGGCCGCGAGACAGACCAGGGCCAGCCAGACGCCCTGCGAGGTCACCGCCAGGTACCCGACCGCCGCCAGCGCGCTGACGAGGGTGGCGGGCTGCTTGATGCCGTCGTTGGCGAGCATCGTGAGGGCATACTGGAGCTGCTGGGTGTCGGCGAGCCCGCGGGACATGAGGTCGCCGGTCTGCCGGCTCTGCACGAACGAGAGCGGCAGGGATTGCAGCTTGCGGAAGTAGTCGAGGCGCAGCGCCTCCAGCACGCGCACGCCGGCGTACTGGGTGAAGTAGCTGTTGCCGTAGCCGCTGAGGGCGCGCACCGCGAAGATGAGCGGGATGTAGGCGGCGACCAGCATCACCTGCAGGAACGGCACGACCTCCTCGCCGGGGGCGAAGATGCGCGGGAAGACGTATTTCACCAGCAGGGGCAGGCCCGCGCCGCTGGCCGCGCCATAGAGCAGTCCGCACGTGATCGCGATCACGAGGGGGCCGCGGACGGCGTGGAGATAGCGGAAGTAGGGACGGAAACGCTTCACGAAGGCGCGAAGATCAGTGGAAGGGCGGATCGGCGGTGTCGACGGCAGAGTTTGCCGGCGAGGGCACGGCGCGGGCGGCGCAGACCCGGTTCGCGACCTCAGTCCTTCGACGAGCGCACGTCGAGGGCATCCCTCAAGCCGTCGCCGAGAAAGTTCAGGGAGAAGAGCGTGAGGGAAAAGAACGCGGCCGGGAAGACCAGCAGCCAGGGAAACTCCTCCATCTTTTCGGCGCCGTCCTTGATCAGCACGCCCCACGAGCTCATTGGCGGCTGCACGCCGAGGCCGAGGAAGCTGAGGAACGCCTCGAGCAGCATGACGGCGGGGATGGTGAGCGTGGTGTAGACGATGATCGGCCCGAGAATGTTGGGCAGGATGTGACGGAAGATGATGCGCCGCCGTCCGAACCCGAGTGAGCGCGCCGCCTCGACGAACTCCATTTTTTTCACGGCCATCACCTGGCTGCGCACGATGCGCGCCATGGTCAGCCATTCGACCGCCCCGATGGCGACAAAGAGCAGGATGATGTTCTTGCCGAAGAAAACCATCAGCAGGATGACAAAGATCGGAAAGGGCAGGGAATACATGATGTCGACCTTGCGCATCATGAAGGCGTCGAGCTTGCCGCCGAAGAACCCCGCGACCGCGCCATAGACCACCCCAATGGTGAGCGCGACGAACGTCGCCGCCAGGCCGACGCCGAGGGAGATGCGCCCGCCCGCCAGCGTGCGCACGAGGAGGTCGCGGCCGAGCGTGTCGGTGCCGAGCCAGTGGGCGGCGCCGGGCGGCGAGGCCCCGAGGTCAAGCTTCTGCTCCTCGTAGCCGTACGGCAGCAGCCAGGGGCCGACGAGACAGAGCAGCGCCACCACCGCCAGGGCACCCATGCCGAAGACGGCGAGCCGGTTCTTGCGCAGGCGCAGCCAGGCGTCGTGCCAGAGCGAGGAGCCGCGCTCGGCGGCGGCCGGCGGCAGCGCCGTGGCGGCGGCGGGCGTGCTCATGCCTCCAGCCTCACCTTCGGATTCATCCAAGCCTGGACGATGTCGACGACCAGGTTGAGCGCCATGATCAGCACCGCGTAAAGAATCACGGTGCCGAGCACGAGGGTGTAGTCGCGGTTGAAGGCGCTGTTCACGAATTCCCGGCCGATGCCCGGAATCTGGAAGATGGTCTCGATCACGAACGACCCGGTGAGGATGCCGGCCACCGCCGGCCCGAGGAACGAGACGACCGGGAGCAGCCCGCCGCGCAGCGCGTGGCGCGTGACGATGCGCAGCTCCGAGGCTCCCTTGGCTCGTGCCGTACGGATGAAGTCCTGGTGCAGAACCTCCAGCATGCCGCCGCGCGTGAGGCGGGAGATGGGCGCCGCGTAGGCGAAACCCAGCACGATCATCGGCAGGACGCGATCGGCCGGCCCGTACCAACCCGAGGCGTTGAACCACCCGAGATGGATCGCGCACCCCAGCACGAGCAGCGGCCCGACCACAAAAGTCGGAATCGAAATCCCGATCATGCCGAAGGTCGACGCCAGGTAGTCGATCCAGGTGTTGCGGCGGACCGCCGCCAGCGTCCCGAGCGTCACCCCAAACACCAGGGCAAACGCGAGCGCCAGCGCGCCGAGTTCCGCCGACACCGGGAGCTTGTCCGCGATGATCTCGTTGACGGTGCGGTTCGGGTACTTGAACGAAGGTCCCAGGTCGCCGCGGCCCAGACTGCCGAGGTAGTCGAGGTACTGCCGCCAGAGGGGCCGATCCAGACCGTAGTGAGCCTCGAGGTTTTTCAGGATCTCCGGTGTCACCGCCTTCTCCGCCGTGAACGGGCCGCCCGGGACGAACCGAATCATGAAGAAGGTCGCCGTGATCACCACGAAAAGCGCGAGCAGCGACTGCAGGAGGCGCGCGGTGATGAAGCGGAGCATGAGGGAAAGGGGAGTGAGGGAGTGCGGGAGTAAGGGAGTAAGGGAGAAAGGCCGGAAGGGAAGAGAGGAAACGAGCCAGACGGGACAGCGGAGCGATCACCGGTCCGGCGATCGTCCACCCTCATTCCCTCATCCCTCACTCCCTTTTCCCTCCCTCCAGCCACACGTACTTGTACGGGTGGTTGTCGAGCAGGGTCGGATACAGTCCCTGCACGCGGGGGCTGATGGCACGGATGCGGGTATAGTAATAGATCGGTATCACCGGCAGTTCCTCGACCAGGAGGGCGTCCATCTGCTGGTAGACCGCGTAGCGGGCGGCTTCGTCCGGAGCGGCCAGGGCCGCGCCGACGAGGCGGTCGTAGTCGGCGTGGGCCCAGCCCGTGTCGTTGTTGAGGTTGGTCGAGGCCCAGATTTCGAGGAAGGTGTGGGGGTCGACGTAATCGGCAATCCAGCCGCCGCGCTGCAGGTCGAAGTTGCGGGCGTCGGTGGTATCCAGATACACCTTCCATTCCTCGTTGCGCATCGTGATCTCGATCCCGAGGTGGCGGCGCCACATCTGCTGGATCGCCTCGGCGATGAGGCGATGGTTCTGGCTCGTGTTGTAGAGGAGTTCAAGGCGCGGGAAACCCCGGCCACCGGGAAAACCGGCCTCGGCGAGGAGGCGGCGGGCATCCTCCACCGTGCCGGTCAGCCGCGCCACCGGGGTATAGCCGGACGTGCCCGGGTAACTCACGCCGTAGGCGGGTTGCTGGCCGCCGCGGACGACATTCTTCACCAGGCTCTCGCGATCGATGGCCACGGCGAGGGCGCGCCGGACGCGCGGGTCGTTGAGCGGCGGGCGGGTGACGTTGAAGCGGTAGAAATAGAGGCCGAGGTACGGATCGATGCGGAGGAGTTCCGGCGACTCGCGGCGATAGACGTCGATCTTGGCCAGCGGCAGCTCGGAGGTCATGTCGAGTTGGCCGGTGCGGAACATGCGCTCCTCGGTGTCCTGGTTTTCCACCGGGTGAAAGTGGATTTCGTCGAGCCGCACCCGCGCCCGATCCCAGTAGAGCGGGTTGCGCGCCAGCACCAGCACGCGCTGGGGCCGCCACTCCTTGAGCACGAACGGTCCGTTGCCGACGAGGTTTTCCCGGCGCGTCCAGGCCGTGCCCTTGCGGGCGAGACCGCCGAATTTCTCGATCACATGGAGCGGCACCGGGTACCACGAGTAATGGCTGGCAATCATCTTCAACAGAAACGGCGTGCGGGCGCGGAGCGTGATCTGCAGCGTGCGCTCGTCGACGGCGCGGAAACCGACCTGGGAGAAATCGGCGAGCTTGCCCTCGTTGAAGGCCTGCGCGTTCTGCACGTAGTGGAGCATGTAGGCGTACTCGGAGGCGAGCGCCGGCGTGAGGATGCGCTGATAGGATCGAACAAAGGTGTGCGCGGTGATCGGCGTGCCGTCGGACCACCGGGCGTCGGCGCGGAGGTGAAAGGTGTAGACCAGACCGTCGGCCGACACTTCCCACCGCTCGGCGACCCCCGGCTCGGGGCTGAGGTCCTGCGGGTTCTCCGCCAGCAGCCCCTCGAAGAGTCCCATGAGGATCTTGTGCTCCGGCACACCGGTCACGGTCTGCGGATCGAGATCCTGCGGCTCCGTGCCGTTGCCGATGCGCCAGATCACCGGACCGCCGGCGGCGGCCGGGGCGGAGGCGGGCGAAGCCGCGCCCGGCGAATCGGACGACGCGGGCCGGCTGCAGCCGGCTACGGCCGCAGCCAGCAGGAGCGGCACCAACAACACGGCGGGGGAGCGAAAAGGGCGGAGCATCGGCGGAAGGGAAAGGCGCCCTGCCCGTTCCGCAAGTCCGCGTCGCGACCAGTTCGAACTCCGCGCCCGTTCTCCGCCTCGGGCGAACGGGACGGCGGGGGCGACCGGGACTCACTCCGGGCCGACCATCATGTAGCCGGCCGACCGCACGGTGCGGATGTAGCGCGGTTCCTTGGCGTCGTCGCCGAGTTTCTTCCGCAGCGAGGAGATATGCACGTCGACCGAGCGATCGAAGACGTCGTAATTCCGATCGCGGCATTCATCCAGCAGCGCCTCGCGCGTCTTCACGCGGCCGCGGGCGCGGGCCAGGCTGGCGAGCAGGTCGAATTCCACCGGGGTGAGCACCAGCGGCTGGGTGTCCATCACCGCGGAGCGGGCGTCGAGGTTGAGGCGCAACGCGCCAACCACGAGTTCCGCGGGCGGCGCGCTGGCCGTGCCGGCAGCGGCCCCCGCACTGGCCGCGCTGCGGCGCAACACCGCGCGCAGTCGGGCGAGCAGTTCGCGGGTGGAAAAGGTCTTGGGCAGGTAGTCGTCGGCGCCGACCTCAAGGCCGACGATGCGATCGGTCTCGTCGCCGCGCGCGGTCAGCATCAACACCGGCACCGGGCTGCGCGCACGGATGCGCTTGAGCACCTCGAAACCGTCGAGCCCCGGGAGCATCACGTCGAGGATCACCGCATGCCAGGAGACGTCCGGCGCCGTGGCGCGCTCCACGCCCTCGGGGCCGGTGTGGACGGCGGTGACGTCGAAGCCGAGGGGCTCGAGATAGCTGCCAACCAGCCGGCACAGCTTCCGGTCGTCGTCGATCATCAGCAGGCGCGTGCGGCCGTCGGGGCGTTCGCTCATGGGGTCGTTGTGGGGGATTCGCCGCCGGGGTGCAACCGCCGGGAAAAATGGGGTGTCAATCCGGCGGCTTTCGCCCAACTTCGCGCCGCATGTCCCGTCTATCTGCTGTCTTTTCCCGCACCCGGGCCGAGAACCGCGCCGCCTTCGTGGCCTACGTTTGCGCCGGAGATCCGGATTTCGACACCTCGGTCGAGGTCTGCCGCACGCTGCTCGCCAGCGGTGTCGACATTCTCGAGCTGGGAGTGCCGTTTTCCGACCCCCTCGCCGACGGCCTGACGAACCAACTGGCGGCGCAGCGGGCGCTGGAGAGCGGCATGACGGCGGCGCGGGTGTTTGAACTCGTGCGGCGGGTGCGGGAGTTCAGCGCGGCGCCGATCGTCTTCTACACCTACTACAATCTGGTGTTCGCCCATGGCGTGGACGCGTATTTTCGCGCGGCCCGCGACGCCGGCGTCGACGGCATCCTCACGCTTGATCTGCCCCCCGAGGAGGCGGGCGAGGTGGCGGCGGCCGCCGCCGCGCACGGGGTCGACACCGTTTTCATCATCGCGCCCACCACGCCGGACGAGCGTATCGCACGGATTGCGGCGGCGACCACGGGATTCCTCTATTATGTGTCGCGCGAGGGTGTGACCGGGGTGCGCGACCAGGTGGCGGGCAACATTCCACAGGCGGTGGCGCGCATCCGGGCGCGGACCGCATTGCCCACGGTGGTGGGCTTCGGCATCGGGACCCGGGCGCAGGTGGCCGAGGTGGCGGCGCAGGCCGATGGCGTTGTCGTGGGCAGCGCACTGGTGAACTGCATCCGCGAACACCTGGGGGACCGGTCGCGGCTGCTCGCGGCCGTGGGCGCCCGGACCGTCGACCTCGCGGCCGGGGTCGGGCGGAAATGAGGCGGACGCCCGGTTAAGCCGGGCAGAGGATCCGCAGGCTGCCGGGACGGACGGCAAACTCGACGCGCGTTCCCGCCTGGTGCACCTCGCCGTCCGTGTGGAGCAGGCCGGGGGTCGCACGTTCCACGACGAAGCGCGCCGCGGTGCGGAAAGTCATCCCGGTGGCGCCACGGAGGCCGCCGGTGAAGAGGCGGAGCGCAAGCGGCGCGGCGTTCCAAAGGTTCAGCGGCGGAACCGCGACGAGATCGAGCCGGCCGTCGTCGATCCGGGCGTGCGGCGCGATGCGCGCCCCGTTGCCATACTGGCCGGCGTTGGCGACCGCGAGGGTGAAGGCCCGGATCTCGCCGCGGCCCGCCTCGTCGCTCACGACATAAGTCGGCGGGCGCCAGTCCCTCCAGGCGCGGGCGCCGAGAGCCAGGTAACGCCAGAAGCCACGGCGGGCGGACTGGTTGAACCGGGCGGCGAGTTCGGCCTCGAACCCGAGGCCGGCGACACAGAAAAACGGGTGTCCGTCGGCAAGACCCGCATCGATGGCGCGCGGGGCGCCGCGCTCGATCACGCGCAGGGCGTGCGCCACCGGACCGTGGAGACCCAGGTGCCGCCCGAGCCCGTCGCCCGAGCCGCACGGCACGAGGCCGAGGAGGGCCGGGCGGCCGGCGAGGACGGCGGCCACCTCGTTCATCGTGCCGTCGCCGCCGGCGGCGATTACCCGTTCGCAACCGCCGGCCAGGGCCTGCGCCGCGAGTTCCGTGGCATGGCGCGGACGCTCGGTGAGAACCAGCGTGGCGCCATGGCGCGCGGCGAAGGCCCGCAAGGCGGGCAGGGCGCGCCGGGCGCGACCGGAACGGGGGTTGACGATGACGCAGGTCTTCAGCGGCGGAATCCGTTTTGACCACGCAGCGCGGTGCGGCCACGGATGGAAAGCAAAAAGCCGTGCCCGACTCGCCCGTTCTCCACCTCCTCACCGGACCCACCGCCGTTGGCAAGACGGAGTGGGCGCTGCGCTGGGCCGAGCGCCACGGGGCGGAGATCGTCTCCTGCGACTCCCTGCTCTTTTACCGCGGGATGGATCTCGGCACCGCCAAGCCGGACGCCGCCGAGCGGGCGCGGGTGCCCCACCACCTCATCGACGTGTGCGCACCCGCCGAGCAGATGGACATCGCCCGCTACGTGACGGCGGCCCGCGCGGCGGTGGCGGCCATCGCGGCCCGGGGCCGCCCGGTACTGGTGACCGGCGGCAGCGGGTTTTATCTGCGGGCCTTTCTCGGACCGGTGACGGACGCCGTCGTGGTGCCCGCCGGCGTACGGAAGGAAGTGGCGGAGCTCCCCCCGGCGGAGGCGCTGGCCCGCCTGCGCGCGCTCAATCCCGCTGGTCTCGGCACCCTGGATACGGCCAATCCCCGGCGGGTGGCGCGGGCGCTGGAGCGGTGCCTGGCCACGGGCCGGACGCTGCCGGAGCTGCGCGCGGCGTTCCTGCAGCAGCCGGGTCCGTTCGCCGGGTGCCGCATTGAGCTGACGCGGCTCGACCGGGAACCGGCGGAACTGGCGCGGCGGATCGAGGCGCGGGTGGCGGCCATGCTCCAGGCCGGCCTGGTGGACGAGGTGCGCCGGTTGCGGGCAGCGGGGTTTGAGGCCAACCCCAGCGCAGCAGGGGCGATTGGCTACCGCGAGGTCCGCGCGATGCTGGACGGCCGGCTGCCGCCCGCGACCCTGGCAGCCGAGATAGCCACCAACACCCGGGCGCTGGTGAAGAAGCAGCGGACATGGTTCCGCACTCAACTGCCGCCGCATCGCGTGCTGGCAGCGGCGACCCTGCGCGACGAGCGGGCTCTGTTCGCCCCGCCGGGCGCGGGATAGCCCACCACCTCCCCGGCCTGCGGCCGTTGGCGCCCCCGCCGACCCGAGTCACTCGCGGGCCGGTGCCGCCGGCTTGGGCATCTCGCCGACCTTCACCGCGCCACTGAACCGATCGACCTCCACCGCAAATGCCAACCGTTGACCGACCGGCACCTTCGCCGCTGCCGCCCCCTCGAGTTCGAACTCCGCTGTTCCCCGACTCAACTCGATCGCGCACATCCCGATCCGCGCCTCGGTCATCCGCACCAGCGCGAAGAACGCCCCCTCCGCGATGCGCGCCCGCCCGGCCGGGATCACCACTTCAAACACCGACCCCCGGTCCACCTTCAGCGGCTTGACCGTCAGGCGCAAATCCCCGCGCACCAGCCGCACCCGGGTCTGCGACAGGCTCGGCTCCTCCTTCAACGTCTCGGGTTTCGGATAGGCGGAAAACGGCGCTTGCAGCAGCTCTTCGATCGTGAGTTCGGAATCCGGACCGAGTTCGAGAACGGCGCCGTTGGAAAACGCCAGAGAAACGAGCGACTTGCGGCCGGACGTGACCGTCGTGTCGACCCGCACCCGCTCGTCGACCCTGGTCGCCCGTCGCTGACCGGCTTCGCTCAAGAACGCCTCCCCGGTCAGGGCCGACACCGCGATCTGTCCCGGGCGCGT
>CAZDGC010000151.1:0-12692 GCA_964504885.1 uncultured Opitutus sp. | reverse complement strand
CCGCCGCCGAAACCGGTCCGACTGCAATTCACCGCCAACCGCCAGATGCGCCCCGAACCGCCCTCTGTCCGGGCGCGGTTCGCCTGCACCTCCGCCATGCCTTCGGCAAACGGGTGCCCCCCCCTCGACACGACCTCCCCCCAGCCGCGGAACCGGGGGCAAATATCAGGTCCGGCGCTGGCGGCGCGGCAGCCGGGAGCAGGAAAGCGAGCAGGAGAGCCAGCCGCGGAACCGGGGGCATCGCCGGGGCGTTGCACCACCCGCGCCGGCGCCGCTCCGCCCAACGCTCACCTCAGGCCCCGGGGATCTTGACGACGCCGGCGTCCGCACGCCGCGCCGAGGAGCGCCACGCCGGCCAGCGCCAGCGCCCCGGCACCGGGCGGCAAACCGTCCGGCACCGGGGCCTGTACGACCGGCTTTGCGGTCAGCACCACCTCATCGATCGCCAGGCCGTCGTCCGCCCCGGGCGCATCGAAATCCGTCCATCGCAGCAGCAGTCCCGCCCCCGGCGCGACCGCCAGCCCGCTGAGCGTGAACCACATCAGTCTCCGGTGGGCCGCGAGATTGCCATTCAAAGCGCCCACCGAGCCGCCCGCCACGGGAGCCACAAAATCCAGCGCGTCCACGTCGGCCCAGGTTCCGTCCCCCAATCCGGTTGCGTCGAGGCTGTACGCAAAGTCGAGCCGGTCGGCCCGCCCGGTTGATCCAAACCGCCATTGCTCACCCACATAGGCGACCTCCAGTCCGCCCAGCACGGCTCCGGTCGCGTTGGTCAGGCTCACGCCCCACACCGTCGCCACGCTCGCGCTGCGAACCGCCCCGAGCGCCCGCTCCGCCCCCCCGCTCACCCCGAAGCTGTAGGTGTTGCCCGTGCCGGAACTGCCCGTGCCGGCGACATAAGTGGCATTCGCCCCGGAGCCCGATTCAGCGAAAATCCAACCCGGCGGCAGGACCGCGCTCGTCCCGCTGGACGCAAGGGTGTCGAAGTTCTCGGTCACCGGCACCTGAAACTGGGTCAGGGAAAGGGCTGCGGCAGAGGCAATCAAGCCCGGCGAACTGGCAAGCAGGCAAAGGAGGTTTACGCGTGGCATGGTGGATTGAGGGAGTGAGGGACTGAGGGAGTGAGGGAGTGAGGGAGTGAGGGAGTGAGGGAGTGGTCGCGCCTCAGCAGGGCGCCGAATGACTCCGCGCGCCAGTGCCTCAATACCCCGAAATTGGGGTGTTTCGAAGGGGGCTTCCCGGCGGGCACGCCCCAGGGCGTTGATCCGTCGCCCGCAGTTGCGCCCCTCTCCGCCGCGCCCCAACATCGCCCCCATGGACATCACCTGGCTCCACCCCCGCGAGGAACTCGTCGAAACGATGCGTCGCATCTATCGCCACCGGATGACGACCACGTCGGGCGGCAATCTCTCCATTCGCGACCCCGACGGCAGCCTCTGGATCACGCCGGCCCGCGTCGACAAGGGCAGCCTTCAGCCTGCCGACATCGTGAGGGTCCGCCCCGATGGCACGCGCGACGGCCTGCACCCGCCGTCGTCGGAATTCCCTTTTCACCGCGAAATCTACCGCCGCCGCCCGGATCTGCAGGCCATCGTCCACGCCCACCCCGGCGCACTGGTGGCGTTCTCCCTCTGCCGCCAGATTCCGGATACGCGGGTGCAGTCGCACGTGCACGCCATCTGCGGGCGGGTCGCCCTCGCCCCGTACGCCTGCCCCGGCACGGCCGAACTCGGGGAAAAGATCGCCGCCACCTTTGCCGCCGGCGCCGATTGCGTGCTGCTCGAGAACCACGGCGTGGTGATCGGCGGACGCGACCTGCGGGAGGCGTTCCAGCGTTTCGAAACCCTCGAGTTCGTGGCGCAAACCCTGATTCACGCCGCGAGCCTCGGCCCGGTGCGGCCGCTGCCCCCCGCACATCTCGGACTCGAGACGATGCCGGAGTTTGCCGAATTGCCGGACGCGCCGGTCTCCAACCGCGAAAAGGAACTGCGCACGGCGATCACTCGCTTTGTCCACCGCGCCTACCAGCAGCGCCTGCTCATCAGCACCGCCGGCGCCTTTTCCGCACGGCTCGAAGGGGAAAGGTTTCTCGTCACGCCGCGCCGCCGCGACCGCCTCGAACTGACCCCGGGCGGCCTGGTTCGCGCCACCCGCCAGGCCTGCGATCCCGGCCGCCAGCCCAGTCGCGCCGCACTGCTCCACGCCCTGATCTATGAGCGCCACCCCGAAGTCGGAGCGATCATCAATGCCCAACCGGCCCACGCCAGTGCGTTTTGCATGACGCCCGCCCCGCTCGGCACGCGCACCATTCCCGAGAGTTACGTCGTGCTCCGGGAGGCGCCGAAGCTGCCCTTCCGCCGCATCGTCGAGGATGCCGCGACCCTCGCCCGTGAGGTTTCACTCACCCGCCACCCGGTCGTGCTGATCGAAAACGAAGGCGCCCTTGTCCTGGGCCGCGACGTCCTCGAGGCCTTCGATCGCCTGGAAGTGCTCGAGGCCACGGCGGAAGCGGTGCTGCTCGCCCGACCACTCGGGCCGGTCGTGCCCATGCCCGATCCGGCGATCGCCGAACTGCAGCGGGTGTTTGGCGTGCCCGCGTAAAGTCCGCGCTTATTCCACCACGACCTGGGCGTCCTCGACAATCAGGCCGTACTTGTAGCCGGCTCCGAAATCCCGGTCCACGGAAAGCTTGCCGTTGACGAGCACCAGGTCGCCCACCTTCACGCGGGCCGAAGTCGTGACCGTGAGGTCGTTGGTGCCGTCGCCGCCCGACCCGTCGCGGATATGCAGCCAATTCTTCCCCATGATGTTGGCGTTAAACTTCACCACCCGCCCGCGAACCGAGATCGCTTTTCCACCCAGGCGGGACTTGCCGGCATAAACCTCGGCCACCGTCTGGCCGTTGACTGCCTTGATGATCCCCTTGAGGTCCAAGGTCGGCGCCCCGGCCACCCCGCCGTGCGGATTGCCCATCGGTCCGTGCGGGTTGGTCGCATGACCCGGCGGCAGCGACACGCTCGTCCCCATCCCTCCGCCCGCCGGACGCCCATTCACCGCGACCCGGCCGCTGAAATACACGACGTCAAAGGTGCGGTTGAGCGTTTTGCTGTGGTAATTGTTCATCGCCATCGCGTCGGAAAGCGTGACCGCATCACCCGACTTGACCGGGAACTGGGTCGCCGCCGCCCACACCTTCTTCGATCCGGTGTCGACCTGCACATAAGTGTAACTCGCAGCATTGATGACCTCGACCACCTTGCCGGTGATCTCGCCCGACCCGGCAGCGGCGCCGGCGGACGGGACAGCCTGGGGGCTGGCGAACAGGCTGGCGGCCGCCAGCCAAACAAGCGGGTAAAAGCAGAGTTTCATGGCCGGAGAAGGAGATGCATCACCCCGGCGTCCGCAAGGGCGCAATGGACGCCCGCCGCACTTTCGGGCAGGGCGCACGGGAGGCACTCACGGGACGGGTTCCGGCGCCTCCACCTACTTGCATCCAAATTCGGATCAGAAACGTTATACGGGGGACAATGACCTTGAGCCCGACCCAGATCCAGGCACCGACCAAACGGCTGGTGCCCCGCCACGACCACTATGCCGCCCAGCCGCCGGCGGCCACCCCCTGCTTTCCACTTTGACCCGACCAACCGAAATCTTAGACCCACACCCATGCTCTCCGAACTCCTCCATGATCGCGCCGCCCTGTACGTGGCGGGCGCCATGACCGCCGCGGAGCGCGACACTTTCGAGCTCCTCCTGGAGTTCCACCAGGAACTCCGCGCCCATGTGGCGGCGCTGCAAAAGATCGGCGCCGCCGTCACGCTCTCCGGCCTGCGCCGGCGGACCGCCCCCCCGCCTTCCCTGCGCCACCGCGTCCTCGCCTCGCTCGACTCGCGCGCCCGCCAGACCGGACCCGACCCGATGGTGGTCACCAACAAGGCCGGGCTGATCGAATGGATCAACCCCGCCTTTACCGACCTCTGCGGCCACACACTGTCCGAAATCAAGGGTCGCAAGCCCGGCCATCTGCTGCAAGGCCCCGACACCGACCAGACGACCGTGCAGCGCATCCGCGAGGCCGTGCACGAACGCCGCCCCTGCCGCGAGGAGCTGATCAATTACCACAAGGACGGCACCCGTTACCGGGTCGAAATCAACATCACGCCCATCCTCGACGACGACGGCGAACCGCTCTGGTTCGTCGGCAAGGAACGCAAGCTGGCGCTGGCTTAGCCGGTTCGCGCTACGCCGCGGCGCGGGGACCGTTGCCGCCCGGCAGCCAGATGTCACCCCGGGTCAGCCGCAGCGCGCGCGCCATCTCGAGGGAGTAATCCAGCTTGCCCATGTTGGGATACCGGCCGTTCGAGCCGAAGGTGAACTTCAGACCCGCCGATCGCGCAATCCGCAGGAAGCTCAGTTTGGGCAACTGGTAACTCGAGCTGATTTCCATCGCGATCCCGCGCCGCGCAAACGCCTCGACCACGCGCGTGACGCGCGCCTCGGTCCAGAGCCGTTCGTAGTCGGCCGCAAACTTCGCCGGCAGCCAGGAGACGTTGGCCAGCAGATCGAAGGGCTGCTCGTGCAGGAGTTGTACATGCCATTCGACGAAGCGGTCCATGAACCGCTGCGCATCATCCTCAATCACCGCCTCCTTCTCCCACAGCTTCATCCGCCTACCCTCCGGCCCCGGAAAGGTCATGGCATCCCCCAGCACATAATCGAGCGCGGCGAGCGCGCGCTTCGAAAAGCAGGTCGACCAGTCGATCCACTCGGCCTGGACGCCCTTGTAGACACCCCGGCCTTCGAGTTCACGCGTCCACGCCAGCAGTTCAGCATCGTTGCTGAGCATGCGCGGATAAACGTTCTCCTTCGTGCCGGCATGTTCCACCAGGCCGAGCATCACGCCCCGCTCCCGCGCCAGCGCCGTAATCGCGCCGATCGTGCTCCGGTCAGGATGAGCGTGCAGGTCGACCAGCGGCAGCCCGTCGGCCGTCAGGGGCACCGCGCCCTCGCGGGTGGCCGCACGGACCCCGGCGCTGGCGCCCGTCGCGACGACCGCCAGGCCCGCCCCCAGAAATTCGCGCCGTGTCATGGCCGCGTGGTTACGGCAACGGCCGCACCCAGATGTTGCGCAGGCGGACCGGAGGCTCGTTCTTGTGGTCCTGGAAGCGCAGCGGGGCCTTCGCCGGGAAGGTGCCCGCATAGGACGTGGTCTTCTTGTGCATCGTCGGCCCCATGATGGCGGTGTTGTTCTGCACGCAGACGCCGTTGAGGAAGGTCGTGATGCGGGCGGGCTCCACCACCTTGCCGTCCTTCAGCTTCGGCGCGGTGAAGACGATGTCGTACACCTGCCACTCGCCCGCCTTGCGCACCGCGTTCACCAGCGGCGGCGTCTGCCCGTACACCGACCCCGCCATGCCATCGGCGTAGGTCGGGTTGTTGTCGCAATCAAGCATCTGGCTCTCGTAGCGATCCATGAAGAAGACGCCGCCGTTGCCCTTCTTCTGCGAATTGCCCTTGGTGTGCGGCTCGCTCTTCCACTCCAGGTGGAGCTGCACGCTGGCGAACTCGAGATTCGTCCAGCAGTCGCCGCCCGCCACCAGCAATTCGCCATTCTCGATCTTCCAGGGGCACGGGTACCGCTTCGGATCATCCTTCTTCTTGGAAAAGAACTGCGAGGTGTTCGTGCCGTCGAACAGGATGATCGCATCAGCCGGCGCATCACCCAGCCGCGCGCCCGGCCGGACGACGGGCGGATGCGGGCGGTTGAGGTCGTGCACGCGCCACTGCGTGCCCGGGATGAACGGGGTGTCCGTGTACCCCAGCGGCTGGGGCTTGTCTTCGGCGGCCGGGGCAGCGGCCGCAATTGCCAGGGCGACGAGGGGAAGGAGCGTGCGTTTCATGTCGGATCCGTCCCAGCACGCACCGAAACGCGCCGGATTGCACGACGGAAAAGGGGTGCCCGACGAAAAGTAGCCCGCGTGTGCCGCCCCATTCGCCGCGCCCCCGCGGCACTGCTTGACAGCCAGAGCCCGTAGGCGGCCGCAAGGAAGCGCAAGAGGCCGCGAAGAGACCGGAAAGCAACCGGATTCCTCCTCCGCGGCTCCGCTCCTCCGCGGGAGCCGGGTGGGGAATCAACCACGGAGCAACCGAGCAACTGAGCCAGACGGGAGGTTGACGCGGAAGGTTCACCCCCGCCACCCCTGCCGCCGGCGCCCGCCCGTTTTTGACTCCACTCCAACCGCATTCTCCGAACCGCCTTGCTCCCTCATCCGCACCCGTCCTTCGACTCCCCCACTCCCACCTCCACCCATCCTTTTGGCATTCCCGGCGCTGACTACACTTTCGGGTACCCCCGCCCGGCCTCCACGCCTCCCGCCCGCATTGACTTTCCCCGGCTCCAACCTCTCGTCTTCCGCACCTTCGCGCCCGCGCCATGCCTTCCCGTTCACCCGACTTCCCGGCCCGCCCAAATCCTACGCAACCGTTCCCCCTCCAGCGCTTCCTGGCGGCCATCGCAGGCGCCCTGTTGCTCGCCACCCTGCCCGCCTCCGCCTTCGCCGCCGCCGATCTGCGGCTGCGCATTCTCGAGACCAGCGATATCCACATGCACCTGCTGGCCTGGGACTATTATCAGGACAAACCCACCGAAGACTACGGCCTCGCACGCACCGTCTCCCTGATCAAAGCCGCCCGCGCCGAGGCCAGGAACAGCCTCCTCTTCGACAACGGCGATCTCCTGCAAGGCAGTCCCCTCGGCGATTTCGTGGCGCGCATCCGCCCGCTCCCGCCCACCGAAATCCACCCGGCCTGCAAGGTCTTGAATTACCTCGGCGTCGACGCCGCCAACCTCGGCAACCATGAGTTCAACTACGGGCTCGCCTTCCTCCGCCAGGCCATCGCCGGCGCCAATTTCCCCTACGTCAGCGCCAACACCACGATCGACGACGGCGACGGCGACCCCACCAACGACCGCCCAGCCTTCACCCCCTACGTAATCCTCGAGCGCACGTTCACCGACGAAGCCGGCGCCCCCGTGCCCTTCAAGGTCGGCGTGATCGGCTTCGTGCCGCCGCAAATCCTCGTTTGGGACCGCCAGCACCTCGCCGGCCGCCTCACCGCCCAGGACATCCTCGAAACCGCCCGCCGCTACGTGCCGCAAATCCGCGC
The DNA here is from genome assembly GCA_964504885.1 of uncultured Opitutus sp. Lineage (GTDB taxonomy): Bacteria > Verrucomicrobiota > Verrucomicrobiia > Opitutales > Opitutaceae > ER46. The sequence continues at coordinate 5,525 of CAZDGC010000151.1, read as the reverse complement.
CGCCGGCGCCGATCTCGTCGTCGCCATCCCGCACTCCGGCTTCGAGCGCGGCGACACCCCGCGCTTCGCCGAAAACTCGGTCGCCCGCCTCGCCGAGGTGCCCGGCATCGATGCACTCCTGTTCGGCCACTCCCACGGCGAGTTTCCCGGCCCCTTCTTCGCCCGCCACCCCAAGGTCGACCTCGCCCGCGGCACCATCAACGGCGTCCCCGCCGTCATGCCCGGCCGCTGGGGCGACCACCTCGGCGTCATCGACCTCGTCCTCCGTCGCGCCGACGCCCGCTGGCAGGTCGCCGACAGCCGCGCCGAGATCCGCCCCATTCGCGACCGCGCCACCCGTCGGCCCCTCGTCGAGGCCGACCCCGCGGTCGGCCGCCTCATCGCCGCCGAACACGAGGGCACGCTCCACTACGTGCGCAGCGCGGTCACGCGCACCTCCTCCCCCATCATCAGCTACTTCGCCCAGGTGACCGACGATCCCTCCGTGCAGCTCGTCTCGCAGGCGCAACTCGCCTATGCCCGCCGCGCCCTCCAGGGCACCGAACTCGAATCCCTCCCGCTCCTCTCCGCCGCCGCCCCCTTCAAGGCCGGCGGCCGCCAGGGCTGGCATTACTACACCGACATCCCCGCCGGCACCGTCACCATCCGCAACGTCGCCGACCTCTACATCTACCCCAACACCCTCAAGGCCGTGAAACTGCGCGGCGCCGCCGTCCGCGAATGGCTCGAGATGTCCGCCGGCCAGTTCCGCCGCATCGACCCCGCCGGCCCCCCGGTGCAGGATCTCGTCAACGAATCCTTCCGTACCTACAACTTCGATACCATCGACGGGCTCACCTACGAAATCGACGTCACCCAGCCCGCGCGCTACAGCCCCGACGGAAAACTCACCGCCCCGGCGGCCCGCCGCATCGTCGATCTCCGCCACGCCGGCCGGCCCCTCGACGACAACGCCACTTTTCTCGTCGTGACCAACAACTACCGCGCCGCCGGCGGCGGCGGCTTCCCCGGCCTCGACGGCACCCAGATCGTCGTGGATGCTCCCGACGAAAACCGCGAGGCCCTCGTCCGCTACCTCCGCTCCGTCGACCCCATCGACCCGTCCGCCGACGGCAACTGGCGCATCCGTCCCGTGCCCGGCGTCCGCCTGCGTTTCGTTTCCGGCGCCGGCGGCATTGCCCACCTGCCGCGTTACCCGCACCTCCGCCTCGTCCGCGACCGCGGCGACGGCTCCGCCGAGTTCGAACTCGCGCCCTGACGGCCGCCCGCCGGACTCCCGTCGGGGGATGACCGATTCAGCAGGCCGCTCCCGCTCTTTCCGCTTTCTCTTCCTCTTTCGTCAGGTGTTTGGCCACCGGAGAGAAAGATAAGGAGAAAGAGGAGGGAGCAAGGTCACGCGGCGCAACGCCGGCCCCCCCGGGGCGGTTCGTCCGTTGACTCGACCCGCCCGCGTGGATTAGCTGGCTGCGCCGTGCCCGACCCCTGCCCCGCCGCCCCCGCCCCCGGCGCCCTGGCCTTCGTCCTCAACGGACAGTGTATCCAGGTGCCGGTGACTGTCCCCGCGCCGACGCTGCTGGAATTCCTCCGCGCCCGCGGCCTCACCGGGACCAAGCGGGGCTGCGACGAGGGCGACTGCGGCGCCTGCACCGTGGCGCTGGTCGATCGCGACCCCGCCGGCCGGCCCTCCTATCGCGCGATCAACAGTTGCCTCGTCCTGCTCCCCATGCTCGACGGCCGGGAAATCGTGACGGTCGAGGGGCTCGCCGCCGCCGGCCGCCTCCACCCGGTGCAGGACTGCCTCGTGCGTCACCACGGCTCCCAGTGCGGCTACTGTACGCCGGGATTCGTGATGTCGCTGCTCGAGGCGCACTCCCGTCCCGATTGCGATTCGCCGGAGCGTCTCACCGCCCAGCTCTGCGGCAACCTCTGCCGCTGCACCGGATATCGCCCCATCCGCGACGCCGCGCTGGAACTCGCCGCCCGGGGTGCCACGCCTTCAGCCAGCCCGGACGCCCCCCCGCCGTGCGCCGCGCCCCGACCGCCACCCGGCCCGCGCCACTGGCGCCAGGGAGCCGGCGGGTTCTTCCGCCCCATCTCCCTGCCGGAGGTCTTCCAACTCCTGGCGGAATTTCCGGCCGCCCGGCTCGTCGCCGGCGGCACCGAACTCGCCGTCGAAGCCAACAAGCGCCGTCTGCCCCTGCCCGCCTTGATCTCGCTCGAGGCCGTGCCCGATCTGCTCCGCCTCGAACCCACGCCCGCCGCCTGGCACCTCGGCGCCGCCGTGCCCCTCACCGCCCTCGAAGACACCGCGGCCCGCGAATTTCCCGCCCTCGACCGGATGCTGGCCGTGTTTGCCTCGCGACAGATCCGCCATCGCGCCACACTCGGCGGCAGCCTCGCCACCGCCTCCCCGATCGGCGACGCCGCCCCGGTGCTGCTCGCCCTCGACGCCTCCCTCGTCCTCGCCTCCGCCGACGGCGAACGCACCGTGCCACTCGCCGATTTCTTCACCGGCTACCGCCGCACCGCACTCGGCCCGGGCGAACTCATTCGCGAAATCGTGCTCCCGCGGTCCGACCCGGCGGACGCCGCCACCGGCGTCGTCCGGCGCACGGACTTCCTCAAGGTGTCGCGCCGCCGCGAGCTCGACCTCAGCATCGTGGCGGCGGCCTTCAGCCTCGATCTCGACCCCGCCGGCCACGTCCGCCGCGCCCGGCTCGCCTACGGCGGCGTCGCCGACCGTCCACGCCGCGCCCGGCGCGCCGAGGCCGCCCTCCTGGGCCGGCCCCTCGACGGCCCGGCCGCCGGCATCGCCGAACTCCTCGCGGCGGAGTTTCAGCCCATCGACGACCTGCGCGGCAGCGCCGCCTACCGGCGCGGCCTCATCGTCAGCCTCTGGGAGAAATTCCTCGCCGGAGAAGCCAGCGAGGCCCAGGACACGCCGCGCCGCTTCGTGCGGGGACCCGACCTGCCCGCCTCGGATCCGTCCCGCGCCCTCGCCCACGAGAGCGGCGCCGGCCACGTGGCGGGCACCGCCGCCTACACCGACGATCTCGCCCAACCGCGCCCCCTGCTCGACGTCTGGCCGGTGCTCTCCCCCCACGCCCACGCCCGCATCGTCCGCCGCGATGCCACCCGCGCGCGGCGCATGCCCGGCGTCGCCGCCATCCTGTTGGCGGAGGACATCCCCGGCGCGAATCAGATCGGCGCCCTCCGCGCCGACGAGCCGTTGCTCGCCGCGACGGAGGTGAACTTTCACGGCCAGCTCGTGGCCCTGGTCGTCGGCGACTCCGTGGCCGCCTGCCGCGCCGCGGCCGCCGCCGTCGAGATCGATTACGAGCCGCGGCCGGCCCTCCTCGGACTCGCGGCCGCGGAAGCCGCGGAGAGCTGGCACACGCCTCCCTCCGTGCTCCGCCGGGGCGACTGTGCGGCGGCGCTCGCCACCGCCCCCTGCGGTTTCGAAGGGGAAATCGCGATCGGCGGCCAGGAGCACTTCTACCTGGAGACCCAGGCCGCCTGGGCCGAACCCGCCGAAGGAGGAGGCATGCACGTGTGTTCGTCGACGCAGAATCCGACCGAGGTGCAGGCGATCGTCGCGCGCGTGCTCGACCTGCCGCGTCACCAGGTGGTCGTCCAATGTCCGCGCGTGGGCGGGGGCTTCGGCGGCAAGGAGACGCAGGCCGCCGGTTTCGCCGCTCTGGCGGCGCTGGCCGCGCACAGGCTGCGTCGCGCCGTGCGGCTGCAGCTCGATCGCGACGTCGACCTGGTTGCCACCGGCAAACGCCACCCGTTTGCCGCCCGCTTCCGCGTCGGCCACGACCGCGAAGGTCGCCTGCTCGCCGCCCGGATCGCCCTCGTCGCCGACGGCGGGTGGGCGCTCGACCTTTCCCAGGCAATCGTCGACCGCGCCCTGCTGCACCTCGACAATGCCTATTACGCGCCTGCGGTGGAGTTCTCCGGCCGGGTCGCCCGGACCCACACGGTATCCAACACCGCCTTCCGCGGCTTCGGCGGTCCGCAGGGCATGCTGGTGATCGAGGAGATCCTCGACCGAATCGCCCGCCGCCTCGGCCTGCCCCCCGAGAGCGTGCGCGAGCGCAACCTCTACCGGGGCACCGGCGAAACCAACACCACTCACTACGGCCAGGAGATCGGCGACCACCGGCTGGCGGCGTGCTGGCGACAGGCGCTCGCGGAGTCCGGCTTCGCCGCGCGCCGCCAGGCCGTCGACACCTGGAACCGCACCCACCCGCGGGTGAAGCGCGGCCTCGCCGTCACCCCGGTCAAATTCGGCATCTCCTTCACCCACATTCCCTACAACCAGGCCGGCGCCCTGGTGCTGCTGTACGCCGACGGCACCGCCCAGGTGAACCACGGCGGCACCGAGATGGGCCAGGGCCTCCAGACCAAGCTCCTCGGCCTCGCCATGCGCGAGCTCGGGCTGTCCGCCGGGCGTATCCGGATGATGACGACGAGCACCGACAAGGTGCCCAACACCTCGCCCACCGCCGCCTCGGCCGGCGCCGACCTCAACGGCGCCGCCGTCGCCGCCGCCTGCGCCGAACTGCGCGGCCGCCTCGCCCCGATCGCGGCGCGGCTCCTCGCGCGCCGGGCGGACCCGGCCACCGTCGCACCGTTCGCCCCGTCCGCGCCGTCTGATCCCGGCCTCGCCGCCGTCGCCGACCGGCTGCAGTTCGCGGATGACCAGGTGTTCGATCCCGCGGATCCCCTGCGCCGGGTGACGCTCGCCGAGGTCTGCCGCCGGGCGCACACCGCGCGCGTCAGCCTGGCGGCCACCGGCTACTATCGCACGCCCGGGCTGCGCTGGGACCCGGCGGCCGGGCGGGGCCGGCGCTTCCACTATTTCGTCACGGGGGCCGCGGTCGCGGAGGTGGAGGTCGACGGTTACACCGGGGCGCACCGCGTGCGCCGGGTCGATCTGGTGGAGGACGTCGGCACCTCGCTGAACCCCGGCGTCGATCGCGGACAACTCGAGGGCGGCTTCGTGCAGGGCATGGGCTGGCTCACCCAGGAGGAGCTGCGCTGGGACGCAACCGGCCGCCTGCTCACGCACGGCGCCAGCACCTATGCCATCCCGGCCTGTGGTGACGCCCCGGCGGACTTCCGCGTGAGTTTTCTGCCCGACGCCCCGCAGCCCGACGTGGTCCACGGCAGCAAGGCGGTCGGCGAACCGCCGTTCATGCTGGCGCTCTCGGTGCGCGAGGCGATCCGCGACGCCGTGGCCGCCTTCGCGCCGGAGCGGCCCGGCGAAATCCCGCTGCCTTCCCCCGCCACCGGCGAAGCGATCTACTTCGCCATCCGCGCACGGTGCGGCGGAGCGTGAGCCTTGCCGCCGGGCCTGATTGCGTGACAAACGCGCCGCGCCGTCCCCGCGCGCTGGCCTCCGCCGCTTGTCACGCATTACGTGACAACGCCGCCCCCCCGCCTCCGCGCGCGCCGCATCCCTCCTCGTCACGCATTGCGTGACAAACGCGCCGCGCCGTCCCCGCGCGCTGGCCTCCGCC
>CAZDGC010000150.1:0-13231 GCA_964504885.1 uncultured Opitutus sp. | reverse complement strand
TGGGCCGCGTGGCGCGCGAAGGGCTTCGACCGCGAATCCGTTTTCGCCGACCCGCGGTTTGTCGACCCGTCCGCCGGCGATTACCGCCTGCGGGAGGACTCTCCCGCACGGGCGCTCGGCTTCCGCAACTTTGCGATGGATTGCTTCGGCCATCGCCTCACCCGCATCGCGCCGGCAGGAAGCGAATTTGCCGGGCGCCTCACGGTGACGCTCACCCCCGACGACCGCGGCGGCGAGGTGCGCTACACCCTCGATGGCAGCGCCGTGCAGCCCGACTCGCCGCGGGCCACCGGGCCGCTGGCGGTCGACCGCTCGACCACCGTGCGGGCCCGCACGTATCGCGCCGGGCAGCCGGTGGGCTTCGAAGACATCGCGCACTTCACCCGCGTGGAGTCGCTGGCGCGGCCCTCGTGGCTGACCGCGTTGCTCGCTGGCGGCAGCACTCCTGCCCGCGCCACTCGCGCCGAGGCGCACGAATGGCTGGGCGCATCGTTGCAGCCGGTGGCGGGCGACGGCGATCTCATCGATGCGACCGGTGGGCTCGATTCCGGCCTTTTCGTGCGCGCGGTCGCGCCCGGCTCCGCGGCGCAGCGCGGCGGCCTGCAGGCGTCGGATGTGATCGTCTCCTGCAACGGCCGTCCGGTGCGGCAGTGGGCCGATCTCGCCGCCGCAACCACTCGCGGAAGCGGGCCACTGCAACTCGAGGTGCGGCGCAACCAGGCCACCGTCCGCCTCGAATTGCCGCCAAAGACAAAGGGCTGACATTCCCATGCCAACGCCGGATCTATTCCGCCCGCTTCGTTACAACCCTTCGAAAGCGGTAGGGCGCGGACTCCGCTCCGCGCCGTTGTTTCGGATCCGATCGTCTCACGCCCCTGCGGCGGCCAGCGGAGTGGCCGCCCTACCGGTGGCTTTCCGACCAAGGCCTGCCATCTTTCCCCGCCACCGGATCGCGTTGGCCCTGCTGGCACTGCTCGCGTTCGCACCATCGATCCCTGCCGCGGCCGAGTTCTTCGTTTCGCCCACCGGCCACGATGCCCACCCGGGCACGCGCGACCAACCGTTTGCCACGCTGGAGCGGGCCCGCGACGCCCTCCGCGCCGCCCCGCGCGACGGTCGCACCACGGTCTGGCTGCGCGGCGGCGCGCATCGCCTCGCGCGGACCCTCGTGCTTGAAGCCCGCGACGGCGGCCGCCCCGGCGCCCCGGTGGTGTACGCCGCCGCCCCCGGCGAAACCGCCGAGATCAGCGGCGCCCAGGCACTCACCATCGCGTGGACCCCGGACGCCGCCGGGCGCTGGCAGGCCGCCGTCCCGGACGGCACCGACTTCGACCAGCTTTTCGCCGACGGCACGAAACTGATCCGCGCCCGGTATCCAAATTTCAATCCAGTCGACGGGTTTTTCGGCGGGCTCTCGCGCGACGCCACCGATCCCGAGCGTCTCCGCCGCTATGCCAACCCGGTCGGCATGTTCATTCATGGCTACCACGGCATCGGCTGGGGCAGCGTGCACTTCGAGGTCCGCGAGAAATCCCCCGACGGCCGCTACACGTTTCTCGCCGGCAAGGATCCCCGGCTCGCCGGCGGCTGGCAAAACAAGGGACGCGCCCTCACCGCGGAGGCCCCCCTCGCGCCGGACCAGCGCTTCGTGGAGAACGTGTTCGAGGAACTGGACGCCCCGGGCGAATGGTTCCTCGACCGCACGGCCAACCGCCTCTGGCTCATTCCGCCCGCCGGCGCCGATCCGCGGGCGCTGCGCTTCGAGGCCGTGCGGCTGGCGCACCTCGTCGAGGTGCGCGGCACGCCGGAGCAGCCGGTGGCACACCTGTCGTTCCACGGCCTCGAGTTCCGGCGGGCGCGGTACACGTTCATGGAGGCCGATCACATTCCGAGCGGCGGCGACTGGCGGATTCACCGCGGCGCGGCGGTGATCTTTGACGGCGTCGAGGACTGCGCGGTGCGGGACTGCCGGTTCGAGGGCATCGGTGGAAACGCCATCTTCGTGCGCGACTACGCCCGCCGCGTCGCAATCACCGGTTGCGAGTTCCGGCGGATCGGCGCGAGCGCCGTCCTCTTCGAAGGAGATCCCGGCGCGATGCGCTCCCGCTGGGCCCACAGTTGGGGCTGGCCGGAATCCGCCGTCGGACCCCGCCCGCTCGTCGACGGCCAGCCGGTCAGCCATCCCTTCATGGCCCTGCTACCAGAGGACCTGCTCGCCACCGCCAGGGACGGTGGCGTGGTGGACACCCTTCCCGGGCCGCGGAACCACCGCTACCCCGCCCGCAGCCTCGTGCACGATTGCCTGATGGCGGAGCTCGGCACCGTCGAGAAGCAGATCTCCGGGGTGTTCCTGTCCAAGGCGCACCAAATCACGCTTTCCCACCTTACGATCCACGACGTGCCGCGCGCCGCGATCAACATCAACGACGGCTGCTGGGGCGGCCACGTGGTCGAGTGGTGCGACGTTTTCAATACCTGCCTCGAGAGCCGCGAACACGGCGCGATCAACACCTGGGGCCGCGACCGCTACTGGCTCCGGATGACCACCAAGCTCCCGGTCACGCCCGCCCAATGGGCCCGCCTCCGCGACTGGGCCCGGCTCGACGCCGTCGACGCCACCTGGCTCCGCTTCAACCGCGTCCAATGCGCCCGCGGCTACGACATCGACCTCGACGACGGCTCCTCCCACTACGTGATCGAGAACAACCTCTGCCTGGAGGGCGGCATCAAGCTGCGCGAGGGATTCTTCCGCACGGTCCGCAACAACCTCAGCCCCCTGTTCAGCCCGCACGTCTGGTATCCGGACAGTCGCGACACCGTCACGCACAACCTGTTCACCGGCCCGAAGGCCTACGACCCGCGCGGCATGGCGATGGCGGACGCGAAGGACGGCTGGTTCGATTTCAACCTGTTCGCGACCTACGTCGTCCCCGCGGAGCTCCGTCGCCTCGGCTTCGACCGGCATTCCCTCACGGCCGACCCACAGTTCGTCGACCCGGCGGCCGGCGACTACCGCGTCCGCCCCGGTTCGCCGGCGGAACAGCTCGGGTTCGCGAATTTCCCGATGGATCGCTTCGGCGTGGTCTCCCCGCGGCTGAAGGCCCGGTCGCGAACCTGGGAGGGCCTCGGCCGCGCGTTCGCCACCCGCAGGGAAATGGACCGCGATTCGCGGTTGCATCGCTGGCAGGGCGCCGTGCTCCGCAACCTGCTCAACCGCGGCGCCGAGTCGGCGATCGTCACCAGCCTCGAACTCGCGGACGACCGCGGCATCTTGATCAAGTCCGTCACCGCCGAATCCCCGGCCGCCCGCGCCCACCTGCCCGTCGACGCGGTGATCCTCGCGGTCAACGACCACCCCGTCGCTGATCTGGAGGAATTTTCCGCCCGGCTGCGCGCCACGGCCGGCCAGCCGCTCCGGCTGAAAATTCTCACCGCCCAAGGCTTGCGTGAAGTCGTGTTCTCCTCTGGCGGCGATGCGCCCGTTCCCGACGAACCGGCCACGAGACACCGGAGTCTTTGAGCGGCGATGCGTGTGGCGATCTGAACCAGCCAAGTTTCGCCAAACAGAGAACCACGGGCGGACACCGCTGAACACGGATGATATTCGCCTCATCTGTGTCCATTCGGGTTAATCCGTGGTTGTTAGGTGGTCTGAGGCGCAGCCTCGTTAGGTGACAAAGTAGTGTCAGAAAGCGTCGAACAGGTCGATTTCCCGGGGGCGGCTCTCGGTCGCCGTCGCCACCGTTCCTGCGGCGCCGAGGGACCGGCGCCCTCCCTCGACCGGGGATCGAGGACTCCTTCGCCCCCTCTCACTCCGCCAGCGCCCCGGCGTCCGCCAGGCAGGCCAGCGGCTCGAGCTGCCGCCGCAGCGCCGCCCGCTGTTCCGCCGTGGGGTTGGTCAGCGGCAGGCGCGTGGGCCCGCAGTCAACGCCCAACCCGGCCATCAGGCTCTTGAAGGCGGCAATCGGATGACCGCCGGCGTGGATACAGGCCTGAATCATCTCCACCGCCGTCCGTTGCAGCGCGGCCGCCGCCGCTTCGTCGCCGGCATCGTGAGCCGCGATCAGGCGCCGGTAGAGCGGCGCGGCGAAATTGTAGGTGCTGCCGACGGCGCCGCGCGCGCCCAGCTTGAGCGCGGAGTGCAGGAGCTCGTCACGACCGAAGAGAAGATCGTACCGCCCGTCGGCGAAGCGCAGGCAGCGTCCGAAGTCCTCCAGGTCCTCGAAGGTGAACTTCACGCCCGCGAGGTTCGGAATCCGCGGCGCGGCCGCCGCGAGAAAATCGGCCACCGCCACGTGAAAGCCCGTCATCGACGGCATGTGATAGTAGTAGAACGGCAGCGCCGGGGCGGCCGCGGCGATCGCCGCGCACCAGTCGACCAGCCCCGCCACGCCGTCGGGCCGGAAGAAGTACGGCGCGAGCGCGGCGATGCTGTCGGCGCCGATCGCCTGGGCATGCGCCGCGAGCGCGCGGGCCTCCTCCAGGCTGGTGTGGCCGACGTGCACGATCACGCGCAGGCCGGCCGGCGCCACCGCGACCCAGCGCTCCGCCACGCGACGGCGTTCCTCCACCGTAAGCGACGTCCCCTCGCCGGTGGTGCCACAGATGAAGGCGCCAATCACTCCAATGCCCTGGAGGTGGCGCGCATAGCCGTCGACCGCATCGAGTCGGAGCGAACCATCGGCGTGCAGCGGAGTGAAGGGGGCCGCGATGAGCCCCTGAGTTTTCGGAAGGTTCATGGGAGGAATGGAACGCCGCTGGCGGGCGGGCCGGTGGGCAGCGTGGATGGTCGGCGCCGGAAGAGAAGCCCGGCCCGCCGGTATCATTTTCGAACCAAAATGGCGGGCGCCTCCGCGGCCACCCGCGCGGACAGGGCCGCCAGGTCCAGGCTGGCACCGGCCCGCGGGAACGGATGGTCGAGCAGCCACCAGTGTTCGGTGAAGGCGGCCTCCTCCCCGGGCGCGAGGTCGTGGCGCGGGCCGATCGGCTCGAGCTCCACCGCCCGCAGCCGGTCCGCCGCCGGGTAATAGATTGAGATCGTGAGGCCGGCGATCTCGTTGTAGACACCCTCCGGATACACTGCGTAGCGCTTCACGAAGAGGAGATCGTCCGGCAGTTGGTAGGCGAACCAGCCGGCGAAGGAATCGAAGCCGAGTTTCGGCTGTGCCGGCACGCCCAGCACCTCGAGAAACCCGTCGCGCACGCGGAGGCGCGGGTCCTGCGGCCGGAAGCCGATCGCCGGCGCCGGGCCGGGGGTGTACATCACGTAGTGATTCGGAAACTTCGTCAGCTCCGGCGTGAGCGGCACGACCGCGATGCCGCCGTGCCGCGCAAAGGTGCGGCTCCAGTGGCACCAGCGCTTCCGTTCGCGCGACACGTTCCGGATGATCTGCGTGCAGGCGAGGTGCGAGGTGGTGGCATCCAGGCGGAACTCACGCACGAGCTGCACGCCGGTCGCCGGATCGGGCTGGCTCGTGAGCCGCGCCGCCCGCGGACCGACTGCCTCCGCCGCCCACGCACCCGACCAGAGGATTTCGCGACGCGGCACGAGATGCTCGGGCCCGAGGTCAAACCGCCCCGCGGTGACGAGCGGGCGCTGGCGCGCCGCGGGCGTTTCCCAGCCGGCCTCGGCCGGATCGAGGAACAGCGCCTCCCGCCCGCGCCAGGCGTAGCTCAAGACCCGGCCGCCGACGTGATGGCCAAGCACCACGGTGGTGCCGGCGTTGGAGAGCTCGAGGCAGTCCGGGTAGTTGAGCACCCGCACGCGGCGGACGCCCTCGGGCAGGCCGGGCGCGGCGGCGGCGGACGCGGCGATGATCAGGGTTCCAAGCAGGCACGTGGGTGAACGCAGGGAGGGGCTCATGTCGCAAGGAGGACACCGCGCGCAGGCATTGTCGATGCGGCGGGGCGGATGAACGGTGCGGTCAGGACCGCGCAGCAGCGCCAGACCGGAGGTTCGTTGCACCTCGGGATTCTTTTGGCGGCAACTTCCGGCAGGAGTCCTTGAGCGGCGGAAGCTGTGGTGATCAGCTCAGGTTTTTCGATCCATCGACCCTGGGGCAGCCGGATTGCCTGGATGAGGATCGAATCCGTGCCCCCCCGGCGTGATCCGTGATGCCGCCTGGTCCGAGGCGCCGTTTCGCCGGGCAGAACTCACGGCGCCACTCCCAGCCACTCGAGGGTGAAACGCGCGAGCGTCAGGCGGGCATAGGGCCAGTCGGTGCGCTTCGAGTTGGGGCGGGTCGCGCCGGGGCGGCCGCGCTCGTAGAAGCAGAGGATCGTGCCGTCGGGCAGCACCGCGAGATCGCTGTAGGCGCTCGGGCCCGGCTCGAGCACGCGGCTCACCGGCCAGGTGCGGCCGTGGTCCGGACTGAGTTTCACCGTGAGGTTCTTGCGATCGCGGCGCTCGCCGGGCTTCGCCGCACGCCCCGCGAGGTCGAGCGTGTCCGGATTGGAGTGCAACACCCGCGCCGTCGGCCGGCCCTGAGCGTCGGGGATCGTGACCAGCCCGGACATGCACACCGGCTCGAGCAGGGCGTCGACAAAGGCGGGCTTTGTCCAGCGCGTGGCGCCATCCGGGCTGAACACGGCCACCTTGCGATTGGGCGCCGCGCGGGTGCGGGCGAGCAGCATCACGCGCCCGTCGCCGAGCTCGGTGGCGATGGTCTCGCTGGTGCCGGGTGTGACGGCGTCGTTGGGCACGGCGAGGTCGCCGCGATGCCAGGTGGCGCCGCGATCGTCGGAGTAGATCGTTGCGCCGACGCCGTTCCCGTGCGGGCTGCCGGTGGCGGTCGCGATCCACACCGGCACGAGCAGGCGGCCAGAGCGCAGCTCGATCCCGTGCCCGGGGCCGGTGGCGAGCACGCGCCAGGGCCAGTCGCGGCGGAAGGGCTCGAAGGCGGAGGTGATTTCCACCGGCTGCGACCAGGTCGCGCCGTCGTCGGTGCTGCGCAGGTGGAAGCACCGCATATACTCCACGCCATAGAGGAAATGCACGGTGCCGTCGCGGGAAGCGATCGCCACCGGATTGTTGACGGTCTGTTCGTCGCGGCCGCCGACGCCCTTGGGTTCGCCCTTCTCGTAGAGGACCGGGTGGCGCGGCAGGCGCGGGCCGAGGTGGGCGATGGGGCGCGGGGCATCGAAGGTGCGGCCGCCGTCGGTGCTGCGACGGAGGTGGACCTCGATTTCGCCCCAATCGGCGCCGGAGTATTTCCGCGCCTCGCAATACACGAGTACGGTGCCCTTGGCCGTGACCACCAGGCCGGGAATCCGGTAGGAGACAAAGCCGCGGGTGTGTTCCTCGAAGAGATCGATTCGCTCCAGTGGCGGGGCGGAGCACAGCGCGACGGGTGCGCCGAGGAGGGCCAGCAGCGCGGCACGCAAAACCGCGTGCCTCCCGAAACGGGGCACCTGAAGTCGGCGATCTTGCGGGTGACCGGCAGGAGGATGCGCCGGCACGGTACTTTGCGGATCCCTGGAGAATTCGATTGGATTCATAGAAAGTGAGTTTGCATCGGGCCGGCCTCGGAATCGCTCTCTCGGGCGGACAGGACTCCGCCGAGCGCCCCGCCGCCGAAGAAGACCCGCAGGAGGTGAGGCAGTCTCCAAAGCGAAATCAGAGGCATGGGAATCGGGAGGTGGAAACGAAACGGCGGGAAAGAAAGTCGTGACACATCCCTTTTCGCTTCATCGTCGTCGGTCCACTCCCCTTCACGGGGCGGGTGCCGCTGCGCCGCGATGACCCAACGTCCGGAAGCCGGCAAGGCGGTGAAAGGTGAAATAGTTCGCGTCATGCGCGGCCTTCGAACCCGCCCAGGCGGTGCGGCTGACGGCGATCACATCGTCGCCGTCAAACAGCCAGTCGAGATACTGCCAGGCGTGGTGGCGGGGCTCCGGGTGTTGCAGCACAATCGCCTCGACCCGCCAGTCGCGCAGATCAACCGAGGAGGCGAGTGCGACGACGCTGCGGTAGGCGGCGGGATCCTGCTGGAGGTTGGGCAGGCTCCAGTAGCGCCGCGTCTGCTCGTCGAAGCGCACCGTGAACTTGGTGCCGCCACCGGGGAACGGAACCACCGCGGTGGCCGGATTCCAGCTCTGCGTGCGCCCGTCGGGGCTGACGTCGACGATTGTCACCACGGTGCTGGTACGACTGGGGGATCCAGTCGCGGTGCGGGGGTTGGTGCGCAGGACGTTGACCAGCCGCCCGTCGGGGGCGCGCAGGACGTTGCCCTCGATCCACTGCGAGTCCGATTCGGGGTGGAAGAGCGGCTCGCTGTGGCGCCACTGGGCGGCCTGCAGGAGGTCGGCGTCCTCCGGGGCGGACAACACCAGCGAGGCCCATTGCAGCCGCGGGCGGATGTAGAGATCGCCCCAGATGCCGGTGTTGTAGCCGCTCCCGGCCGGGTGGCGGGCGGCCTCGGCGGCCAGCTCGCTGGCGAGACCGCCGGAGAGTTCAAACGCCCGCCACAACCGGCCCCCCTGGGCCAGCACCGGCACCGGCGCACCGTGGTAGCCGGGCTTGTCCGTCAGCCGCCCCGTGCGGGCATCCCGGGGCGTGGTCCAGGTGCGGCCGCCGTCGTGCGAACGCCGGATGACGATGCGGCCGTACTCGCGATCGACCCCAAGCAGGTGGAGCTGCCCCCGGTGCACGAACAGCGTCGACCACCACTGGCCGACGACCTTGGCGCGGTGCGTCCATGTCCGACCCCGATCGGTCGAGGCAAAGACCTCGGTGGTGTCGTTGGTGGTGCCCGGACCAAACCACGAGTGGCTGGCGACGTAGGTGCCGTCGGGCAGGAGCGCGAGGCTGGGGCAGGCGACGTAAACGCGCTCGAAATCGGGGCTGCGATCGATGATGACGCCCGGGGGCGGGTTCTGGGCGACGGCGGAAACGGCGCCCAGCAGCAGGCCGGCGACAACGCGAGGGAGGAGGTTCATGACGGAGGAAACAGCAGCGGAGCACCGGAGCCGGCGGCCGGGCCGGTTCAGCGCCGGCCGGACCAGAAGCCCGGGGACATGATCTCGGCCGCCGGGCAGCCGGCACGCACCAGAGCCGCCATCTGGCGCATCGCGGGGTCGATGTGCGTGAAGAATTTCCGGTAGCTCGGGCAGAGATAGCTGAGTCCCGGCTCGCCGGGGCCGGTGGCGACAAACCGATGTTTGGGGCAATCGCCATGGCAGGCAAAGCGCACCGGGCACTCGCGGCAGATCCGTGGCAGGCGGGCCTTGGCCGCGCCGAAATCCTCCGCCGCCGCTCCATGGCCGATCGCTGCGAGGGAGGTCGAGTGGAGGTTTCCCAGCCGGTGCTCGGGATAAACGTAGTGATCGCAGGCGTAGACGTCGCCGTTGTGCTCGAGCGCGAGAGCCCGCCCACAAGTTTCCTGGAACACGCACAAGGGCGCACCCAGCCCCATCCAGGCGCTCAGCGCCACATCGAACGACTGGACGAAGATCCGCCCCACATCGCGACGCACCCAGCGATCGAAGACCGCGATCAGGAAATCGCCCACCGTCCCGGGAGGCGCGACTTCGGCTGACACCGCCTTCTCCAACTGCTCCGGCGGCACCAAGGCCCCGCCCGCCGAGGGCGGCGCGCCGAAGTCAAAGCCCCGCGCCGCCTCCTCCGGCGCCGGCCGGCGTTCGACCAGGGGGATGAACTGCATGAAACCCGAACCGTGCTCACGCAGGAACTCGTACACCTCCAGCGGTTGCCGGACATTCCGACGGTGCAACACCGTCAGCGTGTTGAAGCGGACACGATGGCGCTTGAGGACTCGCAGACCCTGCATCACCCGGTCCCAGGTCGGCCGCCCGCCCCGGTCCACCCGGTAGGAATCGTGCAGGAGCCGCGGGCCGTCGAGGCTCAGGCCGACCAGAAAGTTTTCCCGGGCCAGGAACTCGCCCCACCGCTCGTCCAGGAGGGTACCGTTGGTCTGCAGGGCGTTGCTAACCGGGCGCCCGCCCGCGTAGCGCCGCTGCAACTCCACCGCCCGGGCGAAAAACTCCACGCCCATCAGGGTCGGTTCGCCGCCCTGCCACGCGAACACCACCTCCCCTTCCGGCTGCGCCGCGCAGTAGTCGCGCACAAACCGCTCCAGCGTGGCCGCGCTCATGCGGCGCACTTCCGCCCCGGGGTACAGGGCGGGCTCCTTTTCCAGGTAGAAGCAGTACCGGCACTCGAGGTTGCAGCGCGAGCCGATCGGCTTCGCCATCACGTGAAACGGCCGGATCCCGGGCACCGGGGGGGAGGAGGAGGGCGGGGACGGCATGGTCAGGGCGGCGGCAGGCGGATACCGTAGGCGGCCGGGCCGGCATTGCACGCCGGGAACACAGGCGGGCCCGGGAGCCCGATCCGGGACGTCCCCGCCGGACAGCTCAGAACCGCGCCGTGAGGCTGGTCTGAAGGGTGCGACCCGGCTGGCGCTGCACCGAGTTGCTGTCGGCCAGCTTGTAGATCTCCTGGTTGTCCGTGAGATTCTGCACCTTGGCGCCGAAGACATACTGCACGCGGCCCTTGACCGGCAGGGCGTAGCGCAGCACGGCGTCGAACCGCCACTTGGCGGGCATGGTCCACGAGGGCGTGTTGGCGAGGCCGCCGAGCGTGGTGAGCGGCGTGGGGTCGATCGGCCGCGCGCCCAGGAAGATGGAGCCGAGGGCGAGGTCGAGGCCCTTGAGCGGCCCGGAGCGGAAGGCGTACTTGTTGAAGGCGGTGAACATGTGGTACGGCGCATACATCGAGCGCACCCCGGTGCGGGTGTCGCGCGAGTCGTTGTAAGCGTATCCGCCCATCATGGACCAGCCCGCGGTGAAGCGGGCGTTGAGGTTGAACTCGGCGCCGCGGGACTTGATGCCGTCGATCTGGATGTACCAGTCGCCGTCCGTGCGGTCCGGGTCGTCCTGGGTGACGTTCTGCTGCTTGATCTCGTAAACCGACACCAGCCCCTGGATCCGGTCCCCGGCCAGGCTGAAGCGCACGCCAGCCTCCATTTGGTTGCCCTCCTCGGGATCGAGCGTGGTGCCGTCGGGCTGCCGCACAAACGTGGGCACGAACGAACTGTTGGCGTTGGCGTAGAGCGTCACCTTCCTGGCGCGGTCGAGGTGGTACACGACGCCGGCGCTGAAGGTGGTCGAGTCCGCGCGGTTGTCGAAATTGGTGACGTTGGTGGTGGAGTTGAAGCGACGGTCCGCCGTCTCGGTGCGACGCAGGCCGCCCGTGAAGAAGAGGCGCTCCTCGAGGAACGAGACGACATCGGCGACGTAGAATTCCGTGTTGCGCGTGAGGTCGAGGTTGCGATTGCCGGCCGGCAGCGGCGGGCGGTCCGCCTTGCCCTGGACCGGCGGCGAACGCGAGGGATCTATCACGTTCACGGGCGGAACCATGTTGGGGTTGAAGCCCGCGCGGCGGATGTCGACCAGGAAATCCGCCAGCGTCAGGTTGGGATACTGGTTGAAGCGGCTGCCGACGTGGTTCGCCGGCCAGCGCTGGTTGAGGGCGGCCGCGGTCGGGGCGAGCCCGCCGCGATTGTAGCCGCCGTCGCGGTTCCACACCAGTCCGTCGGATTGGTCCCAACTGAAGCCGAGCAGGCCGCGGTGCCGCGCCGGGCCGGTGGTGAAGTGCGCCACGAGCTCGTTGCGCGAGCGGTAATTGTCCACGTCCTGGATGCGCACCCGCCAGCGCTTCGGCATCAGCACGGCGTCTCGGAGGAAGGTGAGGGAGCCCTGCTCCGGCTGCGTCTCGTCGTAGAGCTGATCCTTGGTGTCGTAGGCGAACTGGACGCGGAGCTGCAGGTGGCGGTTGAAGGCGTGCTGCAGGTCGGCCATGGCGAAGCCGCGCTCCCAGCGCCGCAGGTCGCCCGGCGCGGCGTAACCCTGCCGGTTGTCGCCGTAGGCCAGGAAGGTGCCGTCGGCCAGGGCGAAACCGCGGGGCTCCGCGCGGTACATCGGCTGGCGCCAGACGCCGCCGCCGTCCTCCTCCTTCACGTAAAGATGCTCGACCGTGAGGCGCGTGTCGCGCGCGATCTGCCACGACACCGCGGCCGAGTACGCCTTCTCGTCGTGGGAGAGGCGGCGGTAGTATTCACCGTCGTCGTACACCCCGGTGACGCGGTAGCGGAAGGGCGAACTCCGTCCGCCCAGTGGCCCGGTGGAGTCGACCTCGACGCGCCACGACTCCATGGGCCCGTAGCCGGCGCGCAGGGAGGTCGCCGCCTTCTCGCGCGGGCGTTTGGTTACGCGGTTGACCGTGGCGGCGTAGCCGCCCTGGCCGAAAAGCACGGCCGCCGGGCCCTTCAGCACCTCGACGCGCTCCACGTTGGCGATGGAAACCTTGCCGATGCTCTCCTGCTGGAGGAAGCCGTTCAGGAATTTCGTGTTGGCGTTGGCGAAGCCACGCACCGTCCAGGCGTCGTTGTTGGAGGTTGGCACGAAGCCCGGCACATACTCGAGCACGTCCTCGGTCGTGCGCGCGAGGGTGTCCTCGAGGAATTCCTGGTTGAGCACGGACACGTTCATCGGGATGTCCGCGATGGCGGTGTTCATGCGCGTGACCTCGGCGGCGTGGGTGGACTGGTAGCCGATGTCGCGATTGCTGGTGACCTCGAAGGGCGAGAGCTCCACCGGGGCGGCGTCGGCCGGTGGGCGGACGGGCGCCGGGGCGGTCTGGGCGGCCAGCGGGACGACAGTGGCGACGGGCAGCGCCAGCCGGGTGCAGAAGTGGCGGAGGCAAGTAATACGGTGGTTCATGGCCGGGAGGGGTTGGGAGCGGCGGTGGCGGATGGGAGGCACACCGGTCCGACCGGATGGTCCGGGGACACCCGCAGCGTAGGTCCGGCGGCGGCTGCCGAAATGCGATTCGGCCGGTTCTTTCTTCGAACCACCACGGCCGCCTGCCACACCGGCGGCGCAGGGGGGCCGGAGCCGCGGGCCGCGGCGTAGCCGGAACGGGATCCGCGGCGGGCCCAACCCTACGGTTTCATCGGCGGACGCGGCAGGATGGGACCGGGCGGGAGCCGGGCGGCCAGCGCCCGGACCCGGGCGGCCTCGCCGGGCAGTGCCGCGAGGTTCTTGGTTTCATTCCGCGCCTCGCCGGGCAGCGCGTAAAGTTCACGCGCGAGAACCTCGCGGGTGCCAAACCGGCGCCACTCTGGAAAGAGTGCCGAAGACATGCACGCGGCGGGCCCAGCGCGGCAGGAAGGTGAGCGCCTGCTTGTAGCTGAGGTCCGCTCCCGTCATG
>CAZDGC010000149.1:0-13400 GCA_964504885.1 uncultured Opitutus sp. | reverse complement strand
CGCTCCGCTACGACCGCGCCTATTGGGTGACGCTCGACCGGCTCGTCCGGCACAATGCCGATGCCCGTATCACCGCCACCTTCGATGACGGCAAGCCCCGGCCGCAACCGGGCGGTGGCGGCGGCCGGCCCCAACGCGAGCCTGAGCCACCGGCGCGCGCCCCGACCCTCGCAGTCACGACCGAAAATATCGACGCCCTCACGCTCCGGCTCGCCGAGGCCGGCGTGCCGGCGGATGTTCCCGTCGCGCTCACGGTCAACGGGGCGGCTGTCTCGTCCGGCCTCCTGCCCGTCGTCGCGCATCTCGTGCAGACCGGCGGCGTGTGGCGGCTGGCGTCCGGGCCGGCGTTTTCCGGCAAGCACCACGGCGTGCAGGGTCCGATCGGCGACGCCTTCAACTCACGCTTTCTCGCCGTCTACGGCGAAGGCGACCTGCCGCTGGCCCGCGCCGAGCTCGATTCCATCCGCAATCCGCCCAGCCAGCTGATGATCCATGGCGAGTTTCCGCTCAAGGCCGCCGCCAAGGTCACGGCGGTGGACATCGCCGGCGCGAACCTCATTCTCTTTGGCACGGCAAAGACCAATCCGCTCATCGCGCGCTTGGCCCCGAAACTGCCCGCCTCGCTCATGACCGCGGCGGGCGAGGGGAGCGCGGTAGTTTTCATCTGCCCGAACCCGGAGAACCCGGCGCGCTACGTTGTCGTCTGGACCGGCCCGATTCTAGCGGCGAAGCTGGATGTGGCACTTAAGGCCAGCTGGATGATGCCCCTCCACCTCCTGCCCGACTTCATCGTGGCCAAGGACGGCAAGATCATCACCGCCGGGCATTTTGACCGCGATTGGCAGTTGGTCGCACCGTGAGCCGCCGACGCACCGCCACCATGCTTCTGGTCGGCGCGGCTGCCACTGGGGGAGTGACCTTTGCCGGGGCGGCGCCGCCACGAGATCCGTCCAACTGGATCTTCCAGCTTCTGCCCAAAGCGTTCCAACAAAATCCAAGGCTGGATCTGACCGTCATCACCGAAATGACCGCCGAGGGCAAAAAACTGCCCGAGGTGGACGTCAAGCACCCGGCCTACTACGTCGCGCAATCAGGCGGCTACCGCCGCACGGTCGGTGCGCCCGCCGGTGGGAAGAACCAGCCGTCGGACACCATGGACGCCTTTGCGCGGCGCTCGCTAGCCAAGCGCGGCTACTATCCTTCGAACTCCCCGATCCCGCCATCGCTGGTGCTGGTCTCCAGCTGGGGTGTCAGCGCCCAGCTGCCGCGCGACGGCACCGTGTCGAACGACGACCCCACCGGCAACCTGCTGGACCGCACAGGACTTGTGGGCGGCGAGAAGTTCAAGGCGGAGTTTACGAAACTGTTGGCGGACGCCAGTTCGCAGGCTGACGCGGCCATCGGTTCGGCCACGCGGCACATGACTTTGGATGGCGCGACGATCGAGCCTGTGCTCGGCCCCGGCCAGTTGGAGTTCATGAGTCCGATCAACCGTTTCCGCGAGAGCAGCGCGAAGAACGAGTTCCTGCTCGAGCAGGTCGGCGGTGACGCATACTTCGTGCTGGTCTCGGCCTACCCCGCCGCGGCGCTGGAGAAGAACCGGCGGGTGCTGCTGTGGCGCACCAAGATGATCGTGAGCGCCGACGGGATTTCGGAGAACGATTCCCTGCCGACTCTGATCAACGCGGCGGCCCCAATTTTCGGGCGCGACATGACGGAGCCCGCCACGCTGACGCTGCGGAGCCTGCCCGAGGGCTCGGTGAAGCTGGGGCCGTTGAAGTTTCTGGAGGAGGAGCCCGACGCCCCGACCCTCCCCGCCGGGGACGGGCCGCGACAGTGAATCCCCTGCCAAGACTGATTCAGATCTATTACGCATGAAGAACATCCGATCGCGCAAACTCGGCGTGGCGCTGGCGGGCTGCGGTCATGTGGCCGCCGCCTATGTCCGGCAACTCCGGAACCATCCGGGGCTGCATCTCATCGGCGTGGCCGGCCGCGGGCCGGACCGCGCACGGTCGTTTGCGGTGGAGCACGGCCTGCGCGCCTACGGCTCGCTCGCGGAAATGCTGGTCGATCCGGCCGTGGATCTCGTGGTGAATCTAACGTCGCACACCGCGCATGCCGGCATCACGGAGCAGTGCCTGCGCGCTGGGCGGCATGTTTATTCAGAAAAACCCCTTGCGATGGACTATGGCACGGCGCGCCGGTTGGTCGCGCTCGCTCGGCGCCGCGGTCTGCGGCTGGGGTGCGCTCCCTCGACCTTTCTCGGCGAAGCGCACCAGACGGCTGGGAAGATCGTCCGTTCCGGCCGCATCGGCCCGATCCGCGTAATCTATGCGGAGGCGAACCACGGGCGGATCGAATGGTATCACCCGGCGCCCGAACCTTTCTTTGCGGTGGGTCCGTTATGGGATGTCGGCGTGTATCCGCTCACGGCGATCACGGCCCTCTTCGGGCCGGTCGTCAGCGCGCGCGGCTGGGGGCGGGTAGTACTGTCGCATCGCGCGGCCGAGGGCGGGCGCAAATTCCGGATCGCGTCGCCGGATTTCGTCGTGGCGTGGCTGGAACTTGCATCCGGCCCGGTGGTGCGCCTCACGGCCAATTTCTATGTCGACCGCGACCGTTCGAAAGGCGGCGGCTCGCTCGAGTATCACGGTGACGACGGGCGCATCTTTACCGGTGACTTCCAGCTCTTCGACGCAGTGGTCGAGTGTGCGACCGGCCGCGAGCCCTACGCTCCGATGCCGCCGCTGCGCGCGCCGTTCGCCGGGGTTGAGTTCGGTCGCGGCGTGGCGGAGATGGTGGAGGCTATCCACGCAGGTCGCCCGCACCGTGCGGCGGGCGAGCACGCCGCTCACGTCGTCGAGGTGGTGGGGGCGCTCCAGCGCTCGACCGCCACCGCAGGCGCCACGGTGCGCGTGCGGTCGAAATTCGTCCCGCCCGCGCCCATGCCTTGGGCGAAATGAAGTGTTTTTGCCGCGCCACTATGGAAAAGTGAAGCAAGCGACGCTGGTAAACGGATAAAACAGCAAAAATTTTGTCGGCGCTACGGCGAGCTTACATGGTGCGTTCAGCCGTGATGCAGTTGCTTCTGTCTGCATCGCCTTTGACCTCACACCAGTCGGACAACTCCACGCCAGTCAACTCCATGATCGGTCCCCACGCCCGCCGGACAACCAATCAGTCATGACTATCCAAGCCTATTTGTGCCCTCGTGCATTCCACCAGCCACGCCATCGCCTGGTGGCCGTTCTGTTACCCCTGCTGCTGCTCGCCGTCGGCCACGCCCAAATCACTACCCCCACGACCACATCCGATCCGCTCACCTCGCGGAGTGAGTCGTCTTTGGGAGAAACCGTGGTGCTCTCGCCGTTCACGGTCACCGCGGAGGAGGACAACGGATACCAGGCCACCGCCACCCTGGCTGGCACGCGCCTGCGCACGAACCTCAGTGACGTGGGCGGGGCGATCTCCGTCCTCACGGCCGAATTCCTCAAGGACACCAACGTGCACAACGTGAATGAACTGCTCACCTACACCACCGGCACCGAGACGGCCGGACAGAACGGCAACTTCACGGGCGGCCAGGCGGCCGGTACGGGCATCGACGCCTTGCAGGAGGTGGAATCCGTGCGGCGTCGCCCGCAGACCGCCACCCGTGTGCGCGGGCTTGGTGCGGCCGACCTCACCCGGGATCTATTTCTGACGGACATTCCCTTCGACGACTACAACGTCGAGCGCGTCGAGATCAGCCGCGGCCCCAACGCCATCCTCTTCGGGCTGGGCAGCCCCGCCGGCATCGTGAACTACGGCCTGCGCAAACCGACTTTCCGGCCGCATACCGAGCTGAGCGCCGAGATCGCCAGCTTTGGCTCCTACCGGACCACGTTGGACACGAACCAGGTGCTCATTCCCAACAAGCTGGCGGTGCGTCTGACCGGCCTACATAAGGACGAGCAGTTCGAGCAGGAGCCGACCTATGAGAAGGACAACCGCGGCTACCTGGCCGTCGATTACCGTCCATTCAAGAACTCCATCCTCCGGTTCAATGCCGAGGTGGGTCACATCCGTGCGGCCCGGCCCAATCTGACCAGCCCGTTCGACAACATCAGTGTCTGGCTGGGCAGCGCCGCAGCGGGAAGCCGGGAGACTTGGAATGCCTCGGCCCAGGGGGCCGGCGCGGAATTCGAGCGTGCCATCGGCACTCAGGAGTTTTTCTTCCAGTGGGCCACCATCTGGGGCGATACCGGCGCCGCCGCGCCCACGCTGGACGGTGTGCAGGGACGGCGGACCGCCCCGGCCCCGCGTCTCGACTTTCGGGGCGGCCGGAACCTGGCGGAACCGGCCAGCACGTTACGCCTGCAGGGTTTCACCGACCGGTCTGTCTTCGATTTCCGCCATCAGCTGCTGGCGGGTGACGAGAGCTATACCACATCCAATTTCCGCTCCGTCGGCGCCTCGTGGGAGCAAGCCTTTCTCAACAAGGACGCGGGTATCGAACTCAGCGTCAACCAGCAGTCCTACTCCGACCAGAACTTCAACCCTATCGGCGGGCAAGCCTCGTATGGCATCCGTGTCGACGTGAACAGCAAGCTGCCGGACGGCCGTGACAACCCCAATCTCGGGCGGCCCTTCGTGCTGGCCACCCCGTTGATGGGCGAGTCGGAGACGACCCGCGGTTCTTGGCGCGCCACCGCCTATTACGAGCTGGATTTCGGAAAGAAGCTCGACAGCCGCTGGGGCTCCCTCCTCGGCCGCCATGTGCTCACGGGCCTGCTGGACCGGCAGAAGATCGAGAACCGCAACGTCAACTGGAGCATGCAGTGGGGCGGCGTCGGTGCGAACAACCGGGTGTTCGAGAACCTGAACAACCCGCTCAACGGCTTCCGCCGCCGCGTGACCAACCTCATCTACCTCGGACCCTCGATCTTGAACGCCGCCTCGATCAGCGATGTGAAGATCTCCACCTACCCGTCCACCCCGATGTGGCAGCCCAACGCGATCTATCCGATCGTTGGCTGGGACGTGCAGACCTCTTCATGGCTCTCGCAACAGGCCCAGGAGATCGCGCTGCCGAGCGGCGGAACAGTCGACCGGCAGGAGATCGACTCCAAAGCCGTGGTGCTCCAAAGTTACTGGCTCAAGAAGAGCCTCGTCACCACGGTTGGCTGGCGCACCGACGACAGCGAGACCTTCAGCCTCGCCCCCCTGCCGCTCGATGCCAACGGCGGCATTATCTTCGACAAGTTCCACCCGCCGGCAAGTCCGACCACTTTGCTTTCCGGGAATGCCGTCAGCTACAGTGTCGTCGGCCATCTCCCCTACACGCTGCCGGGTGACTCGCGCCTGAGCGTCCACTACAGCACGTCGGAGAACTTCCAGCCGCTCTCGCAGCGCACCAACCTTTTCGGCGACGCCATCGGTGCACCGAGTGGCGAGACGAAGGAATATGGTTTCTCGCTTCGCCTGCTCGACGACAAGTTTAACCTGCGCGTCAACTGGTTCGAGACCATCGTGGCCAACGAGTCCAACGGCGACGCCACGAACCTCGCCTGGAATGTCGTGGTGAACCAAGGCGAGTTCGTTGCCCTTAACTTCCTTAACGATCTCCTTGTCAACGGTCTCACCACGAAGGCTCGCATTGACGAATTCGGCCTGCCCCCGCAGGCGCTACTCGACTTCATGCAGGCCAAGAAGGATTCGGTCACCGGCATCTGGACGACGCCGGGCGGTTCGGGCCGCAGCAGCGTGTCCAGCCGCAAGTCCCGCGGCATTGAGTGGGAGGCGATCTACAATCCGACCAAAAACTGGCGCATGATGCTCAATGTCGCCAAGCAGGAGACGTTGTTCGCCGGCGCGGGCGCCGACATCGTCGCCTACGCCAACCTCCGCCGTCCGTTCTGGAAGAAGATCTACGACCTGCCCCGTGGCCTCGGTGGCATTCCGTTCGGCACATGGTATGAAAGTGTGCTGGAAGTGCCTCTGCGCACGCTCACCTCCCAGGATGGCCGCTTGTCCCCCGAGCAGCGGAAGTGGCGCGCGAATCTCGTCACCAACTACGACTTCAGCGCAGACCGGCTGCGCGGCTTCGGCGTGGGCGGCGCCTTGCGCTGGCAGGACAAGGCGGCCATCGGTTACCCGCTCAAGACCAATGCGGACGGCAAACTGGTGTCCGACGTGGAGAATCCGCACTTCGCCCCGGCGGAGCTCAACGGGGATGCCTGGCTCAGCTACCACCGTCGGCTCCGGGGCGATCTCGACTGGGCGGTGCGGCTCACGGTGCGCAATGTCCTGCGTGACCGCGACCTCATCCCCATCAGCACGCAGCCCGACGGCTCGTTCGCGCAGGTGCGCGTCGCTCCGCCGCTAACTTGGGAGATCAAGAATACATTCGCCTTTTGATTTGGTCCGCAGTTCCAGTTCCGGGTTCATGAAGCAGGCGGGATGCGAGTCCGCCTGTCTTGTCTTTCCGTTGTTCTGCTGCAGGGCGGGATCGCTGATCCCGCCAAAGGGCCGGTCTCCTGACCGGCCGTGGCTGGTCCGAAGACCAGTCCTCCACCAGCCATCAGTCGTGGCCAGATCAGCAATCTCATCCAAAAAATGCCCTGTGCTTACGGGCCCAGCACAACCTTCATGAGTCCGGCCTCGCCGCCTGCAATCCCCGAAACCACGCCGCTCCTTCCTCCAGCGGGGGCGGGCACTGATCTGTTCGTCGACATTGATCCGGCCGGAGGCGATGAGGTCGAGACTGGCGGGATATTCGCCTGCCGAGGCGCAGGAACCAAGTGGACGCAGTTCGCGGGTCACCACTTCTTGCAGGGGCAGGGTGACCTGGGGCGCGAGATTGCCATCGAGCACCACCTCGCCGCCTTTGCGGGTGCAGGCGATGGCTGTGTTGATCGTGGTCGTGGCACCGACCACTTCGAAGGTGGTGTCCGCTCCCCGGCCGCCGGGCTCAGTTGCGGCCGGGTTGCTCGTGCTCCTCCTTGATGATGACACCGTCCTTGTTGCGGTCCAGCATTTCGAAGATCCGGGGCGGGCCCTGGAATTCGTCCCGCGTCACCTTGCCGTCCTTGTTCGCATCGTTGCGTTCGAGGAACTGGATCCAGGTTGGTCGTTGCCACTGGCCTTGACTGCCCTGCGGGGCGGGGCGCTGGTCCTGCGCGCCGCCTTCCCGGGCGGGCGGCAGAGCGGAGGCGACGCTGGCGGTGGTCATGGCGACCGGCCAGTCGGCAGCGGTCTTTTTGCCCATCAGGTGATGGTCGAAGAAGGCGGCGATCATTTCGGAGATTTCCTTGCCACCGAAACCCTGCCCGTGGCCGGCGCCCTTGATGGTGTGGAAACGGACGGGCACGCCATGAAGTTTCAGCGCGGCGAAGAGGAGCTCGCTCTGGTGATGCGGCACGAGCGGATCCTGATCACCGTGGATGATGAGATGGGGTGCGGCGTCCTTTGTGACATAGGGGATCGGGTTTGCGCGGGCGGCGAGATCACGGTAGGGTTTCTCCTGGATGGGGCCGCCGACAAGTCGGGATTCGGGCGAGTTTGCGGCATTATGCACGAGCCGCGAGCCGGGCAGGGCGTGGGCGTCCATCTGGAGGAGGTCTGTCGGACCGAACAGGTCGTTCACGGCCTGCACGGCGCTGGACTGGTCGAGGTTCTCGCCGACATCAAAGTCCCGGCGGTGGCCGGTGGCTCCGAGGAGCGCGACCAGATGTCCGCCGGCGGAGGCGCCCGCCACACCGATGTGCCGGGGGTCGAGATTGTATTCCTTGGCGTGGGCGCGGAGCCAGCGGATGGCGGCCTTGCAGTCCTCGATCTGGGCGGGGAAGATAGCGTCGCCGCTCAGGCGGTAGTTGATGCTGGCGACGGCGTAACCGCGCGCGGTGTGACTGACGCTGCCTGGCGCGCCGTTCTCCTTCTTGTCACCGCTCACCCAGCCGCCGCCATGGATCCAGACGATGACCGGCGTGGGTGCTCGGGCCTTTCCCGGGAGGTAAAGGTCGAGCTTCTGGCGGGCGTGACCGTCGGTGACGTAGGCGAGGTTGCTGTAAGCCTTGGTGCCTTCAGGAACCTTGGGGGGCGTCTGGGCCGGAGCGGAAGCGAGCAACGCCACGAAGGCGAGCGTCGGGAGGAGGCGATGGAGGAGTTTCATGGGAATGCGGGGTGAGGGGAATCTGGCGTTGGAATGGTTGGTCGGCTCAGGGCTGCGGCTTCAGGACTCCGGAAACGAAATCCAGCATAGTGGTCCAGGCGCGGAGGCCGCGTTCCCTGTCGGCCGGGCGGAAGAGCATGCCGTGATGTTCGTCGGGAAAAACCTCCAGCCGCACGTCCTTGCCCAGCCCCTTCATCAGGTCGTAAATCGTCTTGTTGATGCGGCTGAGCGGGTCGTTCGCGCCGTAGAGAATGAGCGTGGGCGCGTTGATTTTCCGCAGGATCGAGAGGGCGTGCGCCTTGTTGTATTCGTTCTCGGGCAGTTCGCCGCCGGCGGGCTTGCCGCGCAGGCTGCCCATCGGCATGCCAAGCACGGCATAAGCGGCCGCGGCGCTGTCCACGACGCAGGCGACCGGCTCGCGCGTGGCGGCGAGGAGCGTCGTGGCACCGCCGAGGCTGTGGCCCATGAGGGCGACGCGGCTCGGATCGACCATAGGGAGCGACTTGACGTGGCGGATGATCGCGGCGCCATCGTCGGGGCCGGAAATCTCCGGACCGGCGGAAGGCTCGCCGCGGTAGTCGCCGAGGCAGACAACAAAACCGGCTTGCAGGAAGAGGTCGAAGCGACCGCGGTCGGCCTCGTTGCGTTCGCCGCGTTCGCCCTGGGCGGCGGGAGCGCCGTGAAGCCAGACGATCGCGAGGAACGGACCTTTGCCCTCGGGCGCGACCCAGATGGCCGGGGTCTCATGTCCGTCCGCCGCCTTGGCGGTGAACACCTGCCAGTTTTCAATGGTGCCGACGCCGGTCCAGGCTCCCGGGGTATTGCCCGGCGCGCCGGGTCCGCGGCCTTCGCGAGGGCGGGAGCCCGCTTGGGCTGCCGGCGGCTTGGCTCCAGCCGGCCGGTTGGCCTGGGCGAAGGCCTTGGAGTAGAACGCCCAGGTTTTGTCGCCGAGGCCGCCGTAGACCTGGCTGGGATTGTGCGTGGCGTTGGGGATGATGTCGAAGGAGTGGCCGATCTTCAGCTTCGTGAGCAGCTCGTGATAGGCGGTGTTTTTCTCCAGGAGGTTGTCCTTGCCGCCGGCGGCGACGCGCACGAAGGTGCGGTCGCGGATGGCGTCGGCGTTTTTCTCGAGGACATTCCATGCGTCGTTCGCCTTGTAGTATTCCTCGTTGCCGCCGTAGATATCCTGGAAGGCGGTGCCGCGGGCCTTGTAGCTCTCCAGATCATGCAGGGCCCCGGCAATCACGCTGACCGCGCCGAAGAGCTCGGGATGCTTGAAGCCGATCTTCGCCGCGCCCGCGCCGCCCATGGAAAAACCCTCGATGGCGCGGCCCTCGCGGGTGGCCTTGGTGCGGTAGGTGGAGTCGACGAGCGGGATCAGCTCCTTGATGATGACGGACTGGACGGGGGACTTGCCGTCAAAGGTGTCGACCCAACTGGAGGTCTTGCGGCCGTTGACGCCGACGACGATGGCGGCGGGGGCCTTGCCGGCCTTGATGGCGGCGTCGAGCCGGACGGTGAAGTTGCCGGCACCGGTCTGGCTGCCACCGCGGCCGTGCAGCCAGTAGATCACCGGATAGCGCTGGTCCTTGTCCGTTGCATAACCGGGCGGCAGGTAAATGAGGTAGCTAACGTCGGTGCCGGCGAGTTTGCTGGCAAAGGTTTTATACTTCATGCCGCCCGGTCCGTCATGATTGGGGTCGGCCCAGGCGCCGAAGTCGGTGTCGGCCGGTGGCCGTGCCGGCTGGGCAAAGGCTGCGGCGGAGAGAGAGGCAATCGCGAGAAAGGCGAGATGAAGAGGGCGGAACTTGATCATGGGCGTGGTGGACAATCGCGCCACGTGGCCCGGTTGGGCACGAATGACGTCGGCTGATTGGGAGGGTTGGAGACGCCCACAGGCTGGGCAAGTTACCCGCTACGGCAAACCGGCTGATGGTTGCCCCGTTTACCTGTTCACCGGAGGCTGCGCGCTGAGGGCTGATTCCCTTTGGGGCAATACCCCTGGGTGAATCCATGGATAGGCGTTCGCCAGCCAGGCGCGGTAGCGCGCGGCGTCGAAGGGTGGGTCGCCGCTCAGGTAGTGGCTGCGGCCGGGGCTGGCCGGGGTTTCCCAATCGAGGAGCAGGAAGCGCGTGTGGCTGCGGGTAAAGGGCAGGGCTTCCAGCACAGTGACGGTGTCAGGCGCGGCGGTGCGGTTGCCCTCGGCAAGGATTTTGCCGCTGTCGGCATCGCGGACGGTGTAGTGCAGCGCGATGGGTTCGCGGGTGTCGTTGCAGGCGACGAGGTCCTGCGTCCAACCCTGCGGCTCGCGGAGCATCATGAGCAGCGGCTGCTGGGCGCGCTTGATGAAGTCGAACGCAAACTTCTTCTCGAAGTAATAGTCCACAACGGCGTCGGAGAACTGCGGCCAGCCGTCGATCAGGTTCCACCAGAGGATGCCGGTGCGCCGCCACTTTGTCCCGCGGAAGAGCTCGATGAAGAATTTCTTCGCCTCGGCCTGCACGCACTGGCTCTGCCACGCGAAGTCGTCGAGGTTGTCCGGCTCGGCGCCGAACATTTCGCGAAGCTGCTTGCGCATAAGCTCGACGCGGTAGTCCCAGAGGTCGGCGCCCGGCACGGGCGAGGTGGCGTGAAGCAGCCATTCGTCGTTGCCGGGCGGCCAGAGTTTTTCCGGCGAGATGAACCTGCGCACCGACGCGGCGGCCGGACAGCCGTGGTAGCCGATCTCGCTGGCGAAGTGCGCGGGCGAGCCGGCGTAGTAGGCGCTGCGGAACCAGTCGCGCGGGCCCCACAGGTGCGCTTCGGGCAGGTAGCGGCGGTCGGCCGGTGCGGCGGTCGCGTCGATCCACGGCGACGATGGCAGGTAGGGCCGGCTCGGGTCCTCGTCGGCAAGGGCGCGCGGGAGAACCTCGCGGGTGAGGCGGTTTTTGTCGGCGAGGCCGCGGCGATACCAGTCGTAGGCGCGGTCGCATTCGTTGTCGCCGGACCAGCAGACGAGCGAGGCGTGCTGGCGGAGACGGCGGATGACCTTTCGCGCCTCGGCGTCGATCACGCGGGCAAAGGCATCGTCCTGTGGGTAGACGGCGCAGGCCATGGCGAAGTCCTGCCAGACCATGATGCCGCGTTCATCGCAGAAATCGAAGAACGCTTTCGGCTCATAAACGCTACCACCCCAGCAGCGGAGCATGTTGCAGCCGCACTCCTCGGCGAGGGCGAGCATGCGCGGCAGGCGCACGGCGTCGCGCGAATGGTAGGCGTCGGCCGGCGCCCAATTGGAACCGTTTATGAAGACGCGCTCGCCATTGATGAAGAAACAGAACTCTCCCGAGCCGGCCTCGTTGGTGAGGCTCGTGCGGCGCAGCTCGACGGTGCGGATGCCGTGGCGGAATTCCGCCCGGTCGAGTTCGCGACCTTCCTTGAGCAACCGGACAGTCACGGCGTAGAGCGACTGCGCGCCGCGGTGGCGCGGCCACCAGCGACAAGGGTTTTTGACCGTGAAGGAGATGCGGCCGGCCTCGAACATGAGGGGTGTGCGTGCCTCGAAGCGAGAATCACCGCAGACGGCGTCGAGCGTGATCTCGTAGCCGGAGGGATCGCCGGAGGGCAGGTGCGAGCGGAAGTGCAAAGTGAGCCTCGCCTCGCGCTCGTCGGCCGCGGTGGTTTCGAGCCAGACGGTGTCGAACCGGGCGGAGGGGAGGAATGCGAGCCGCACAGGCCGCCAGATGCCCGCGGAGACTGCGCGCGGCATGATGTCCCAGCCGAAAACGTGCGGCGCCTTGCGGACGCGAAGGCTTTCGTAGGAATTGGGCTGGGCAACGGCGCCGGGCGGGTAGTCAAACTTTTTCGCCTCCTCGGCGACGGGGCGGAGATGGACGACGAGTTCGTTGCCGGTGGCGCGCAGGCCCTCGGCGGGGAAGGTGTGTTCGACGAGCGCATTGGCCGAGGAACCGACGAGCCGGCCGTTCAGGTAAACATCTGCAAAGCAGTCGAGACCCTCAAAGATCAGGACGGGCGTCGTGCCGGCAGACACGGTGCAGTCGAAACGCCGGAAATACCACGCGTGCGCCGATTCGTATCGGCGCAGCGCGGCGATGTTCATGCCGTGGAACGGCTCGGGAATCTCGCCGGCGGCGTGGAGATCCAATTCGAGATTGCCCGGCACCTGGCACAGGCGGATTTTGCGACCACTCGTTTCGACGTCGTCGATGGTGCGCAGATGGACAGGGTTGAAATCCACGGCGAACAACCAGGTGCCGGTCAAGTCGATGGTTTGATGAAGAGGGAACATCTTGGGGAGAAATTCAGGCGCCCCCGGAACACTCGGAATACACGGAAATAGAAGTCACCTTCTGTGCATTCCGTGTGTTCCGTGGGCCATGCTCTGGAGTCTTGGGCTACTTCTTCGGCAGGGCTATTCTCTGACCGTCGTTGGCGCGGTCGAAGCGCTCGAAGAGTTCCTGGCTGCCGGGGAACTCGGCGCGGGTGACGCAGCCGTCGTGATCGGTGTCGAACTTTTCGAGCCAGGTGGCGGCGAGTTCGCGGTTGTTGCGGGCGGGGCGGGAGCCGTCGGCGACGGCGATCTCGCGGGCGTAGCGTCCGGCGTCCTTGCCGATGGTGCGGTCGAAGAACGCAAGCTGCATCGGGAGCAGCAGGGATTCGCGTGACAGGATGAAATCATGCGGGGCGCCGTCGAAGACGACGCGTTCGATCAGCGGTGCCTTCGCGGCGCGCAGGGCGGCGGCGAGCCGCTCGGTCTGCACTGCTGGAACGACGCGGTCGGCCGAGCCATGGATCAGGAGCAGCGGTGATGCGGCAGCATCGGCATACGTGAGCGGCGAGTAACGGCGCGTGCGTTCCGCGCGGGTTTCGACCGGACCCTCCTTCAGAAATCCCGGGTCTCCTTCCCTGGCCGGTGCGTCGCTCCACCGCATCAGGTCCGCGGGCGCGGCGGTGGCGACGACGGCGTTGGCGCGACCGGAGACACCGTCGAGGAAGCCGGGCGCGAATTTTCCGGCCGGCTCGGCGAGCGCGAGCATGCAGACCAGATGCGCTCCCGCGGAGTGGCCGAGCGCGCCGATGCGGTCGGGATCGATGCCGTAATCCTTCGCGTGGGCGCGGACCCAGCGGGCGGCGGCGACGACATCGTCGATACAAGCGGGAAACGGCGCCTCGTCGGTCAGACGGTAGCTGACGGGAATGGCGATGTAACCGGCCGCGACGAAACGGCTGGCGATGCCACGCTGCT
>CAZDGC010000148.1:9505-14035 GCA_964504885.1 uncultured Opitutus sp. | reverse complement strand
TGGCGTCGACGATCGGCAGGCCGTTCCACGGCGCCGGCAGGGCGCGGCTGAGGCGTTGATCGGAGTTGCGGGCGAACTTGCGCTGCGAGGCGGCGAGGGCGTCGCGGTGAAAATAGTCGAACGACAGGGAGACGTGGGTCTTTCCCTTCTTGAAACCCTCGGTAATCGTGGCGCCCACCTCATTGCCGCCGCCATGGTAGGTCATCGAACCGCGCAGCGAAATCGAGCGGCCGACATAAGTGCGCGACACGCGGTTGTTGATCACGCCGGCGGCCGCGTCGGCGCCGTAGATGGCGGAGGCGCCGTCGCGCAGGATTTCGACGCGTTCGATCAGCGAGCGCGGGAGGGTGTTGATGTTCACCGCCAGCGAGGGCACCCCGTTCTCCGCCATCGAAATCGGATGCGGCGCCATGCGGCGGCCGTTGAGCAGCGTGAGCGTGCTCCCGGTGCCGATGCCGCGCAGGTCGACCGAAGCGACGTCGCCACGGGCGAGTTGCGGACCATTGTTGATTTCGGTGATGGCCGAGGGCTCGGCGGCATTGAGCGTCTCGAACAGTTCCGCCAGCGTCGCGGCGCCGCGCGCATCGATCTCCACCGGCTCGATCACCGACACGGGCAGCGCTGTCTCGGCATCGGTGCGCCGGATGTTGGATCCGGTGACGACGAAGGCCTCGAGCGTGACCGCCTCGTCCCGCAGCGGAGCGGGGCGCACCGGCGCCTGTTGGGCGCGGGCGGGGGCGAGGAAGGCGATGGCAACGAGGGCGGCAAGGGTGGGCAGGGTGGCTCGCGTTTGCATGGAAGCCGCCCATTGCGATCAAGGCTCCGCCCCGGGCGAGGCAAATATTTATGCCGGGAAAACGCCGCCCGAAGCCGGGCCGCCGTGTCACCGGAATGTCACCGTCGCACCGGCGGTTGCTCGCCACGCAAGGCGTGACAAACCCCTCCGGATCGGGGCGCAACGATCTCCCGCCTTGCCCGGGCGTGGCGCCGCCATCACTTTCCGCGCCAAAGTTCATGGCCCTTCCCTCTCCTCCCTCCGTGCTCGGCGCGCGCGATCTGCGCGCCGCGGACCTTGAGCAGACCCCCGCCGATGCCCTCCTGCAGATTTACGCCTGGATGCACCTCGCGCGGATCACCGACAACCGCATCCTCGAGCTCTTCCGCCAGGGCCTGATTCGAGGCACCGTCACCGGCGGCCAGGGCAACGAGGCCATGATCGTGCCGCTCGCGCTGCTGGCCGACAAGGAGCTCGACGTGGCGTCCTTCACGCACCGCGACCTCGGCGCGCACCTGATCTGGAGCGGCCATCTCGCCGAGCACCTCAACCAGTACTTCGCCAACGCCGACAGCCCCACCCGCGCCCGCGAGGGCAACATCCACCACGGAGACCCCGCCAACCGCTCGCTGCCGATGATCAGCCACCTCGGCGCGATGCTCTCCACCGTCACCGGCACCACCGATGCCCAGCGCCGGCAGGGGCGCCCCGCGGTCGGCTTCGCGTTCTTCGGCGACGGTTGCTCGAGCACGGGCGACGTGCATGAAACGATGAATCTCGCGTCGCTGCTCTCCGTGCCGGTGTTGTTCGTGATCGAGAACAACGGCTACGCCTACTCGACGCCCACCGCCGAGCAGTTCGCCCCCGGCACCGAGCTCTGGCGCCGCGCCGCCGGCTACGGCATCGAAGGAATGGCCGTCGATTTCACGGCCGACGTGCTCGCCGGCGCCCGGGCCCTCGCCGCCGCGATCGACAAAGTCCGCACCACCTCCCGCCCGCTGCTGCTCGAGGCCCGCGTCCTGCGCCTGCGCGGCCACGCCGCCTACGACACCTGCGACTACCTCCGGCCGGGCGAAAGCGAGGGCTTCTTCGCCCGCGATCCGCTCCCGCGCCTCCGCGCCCAGTTGCTCGCCGCGCACGGGGCGCCGCGCCTCGAAGCCCTGGAGGCCGAGCTCGGCGCCTTTCTCGAAGCCTGCGTCAAGTCCGCCCTCGCCGTGCCCCGGCCGTCGCCCGCCGGCATGGAGGCGGATCTCTTCGCGCCGCCCGCCCCGGCCTGCCCGTGGGAGCCGACCGTGCCGCATCCCGCGACGGCCACCGCCGAGACCAGGGTTCCCCCGGGAGCCCCGCAACTGCTCAATGTCGCCCAGGCGCTCAATGCCGGCCTCCGCAAGATCCTCACCGAACGGCCCGAGTCGCTCGTCCTCGGCCAGGACATCGCCACCTATGGCGGTGCCTTCAAGGTCACCGACGGCCTCCTGCGCGAGTTCGGGCGTCCCCGGGTGCTGAATACGCCCCTGGCCGAGAGCGCATGCACCGGCTACGCCATCGGCCTCGCCCTCGGCGGGCGCCGCCCGATCGAGGAGTTCCAGTTCGCCGACTTTGCCACCGAGGCCGTCACGCAGATCACGCTCAACGCCGCCACCATGCACTTCCGCTCCGGCGCGGCCTGCCCGCTGGTCCTGCGCCTGCCCTGCGGCGGCGGGCTCACCTTCGGCTCCTTCCACTCCCAGGAGCTCGAGTCGCTCTTCCTCTCGATGCCCGGCCTCAAGGCGCTCTACCCGAGCACCCCGCAGGACGCCTTCAATGCCCTGCTCGCCGCCTACGAGGACGACAACCCCGTCCTCCTCTTCGAACACAAGGCGCTCTACCGCCGCGGCCGCGCCCCCGTGGCCTGGGATCCCGCCTACCGCGACGTCTGGCAGCCGAGGCGGCTGCGCCCGGGGGACTTCGCCACCTTCGTGACCTACGGCGAGATGGTGCACTTCGCGGAGGAGGCGGCGGCGTATTTCGATAGCGAGTACGAGCTCGGCTTCGATCTCTTCGATCTGCGCGCGCTCGCGCCCCTGCGGCTCGACGCCCTCCGCGACTCCCTCGCCCGCACCGGCCGGCTCATCGTGCTGCACGAGGGCCGCCGCACCCACGGCTTCGGCGCCGAACTGCTCGCCCGCCTTGTCGAGGAACAGTTCGCCGCCCTCAAGGCGGCGCCGCTCCGGATCGCCGCCCTCGACCTGCCCGTGCCCTTCGCCCCCGAACTCGAGCACGCCTTCCGGCCAACGAAAGAGTCCATCATCGACCGCATCGCCGCCTGGATGGGCTGAGACACGACGGGAATTTCGATTTCCCGATTTTTGGATTTACGATTTCCCCAAACCCCTGCCCTCCGGCGCCCTCCCGTGCCTCAATCGTCAATCGTAAATCGTCACTCGAAAATCGCCTGGGCCCGCCTCCGGCTTTTCGCCATGGACGTCGACGGTGTGCTCACCGACGGCACCATCCTCGTCTCCTCCGACGGCTCCGAGGCCAAGGCGTTTTCGATCCTCGACGGCCACGGCCTGCGCCAGCTCGCCCACGCCGGCATCGTCACCGCCTGGATCAGCGGACGCGCCTCCGACGCCACCACCCGGCGCGCCGGGGAGCTCGGCATTCCGCACGTCATCCAGGGGCGGATCGAGAAACTCACCGCCCTGCGCGACCTCGCCGATCGCCTCGGCTTCGCCGCCGCCGACTGCGCGTACATGGGAGACGACGACATCGACACCGCCGCCCTTGGCTGGGCCGGTGTTGCCATCGCCCCGCCGGGAGCGATGCCGTCCGCCTTGGCCGCCGCAGACTACGTCACCGTACGCGCCGCCGGCCGCGGCGCCGTGCGCGAGGTCTGCGACCGGATTCTCGCCGCCCGCCAGGCGCAGCCAGTGCCCCGTCGAGACGGGAGCAAGCGACGGAAACCGCAGTCGAAGCGATGATGCCTTTCCTCCCGCGGCCACTCCGTCTGGTTCTGCTCCTTTTCGTCGGCGCTTTGCTCCGCGGCGGTGAACCTGCGACCCCGGCGCCCGCGCCGTCATCGCCCGCGCCGGCCCCCGCGTACAACTGGGTGCTGCCGTTGTTTGCCGACAAGGACGGCCACCGCACGATGACCCTGCGCGGCACCGAGGTTCGCCCGGTGGGCAAGGACATCGCCGTCACCAACCTCAGCATCACGGTCTTCACCGGCAATGCGAAGGCCCAGGTCGACAGCATCCTGCTCAGTCCGCTGGCGGTGTTTCAGACCAAGGAACAGCGCGCAAGCGGCGACCAGACCGTGCGCTTCATCCAGGACGACGTCGAGGTGACCGGCCAGCGCTGGACCTATGACCACGCCGCCAAAAAGGTTTCGCTCCAGGAGAACGTGCGCGTCACCTTCCGCGCCAAATTGAACGACATCCTCAAATGAGCCCGCGTCGCGCGTCCCTCTGCCTCGTTTCCGCCGTCGCCCTGTCGGCGCGCAGTCTCGCGGCCGGGGTGTCGGCCACCGCGGCACCAGCGCCCGCCGCGGGTGAAGCGGCGGCCGGCGCCACCGCAACGGTCGCGCCCGCCAGCCCGGCGACCCCGCTGGTTCCCACCACGATCGAGAGCGGCGCCCTTGAGATGGTCAGCACCGCAAAAGAGACGGTCTTCACCTACAGCCGGGGCGTGAAGGTCACCGCCACCAACATGGTTCTCACCTGCGAGGATCTCGTGGTCGTGGCCCGCCGCGCCGGCGATCCCAACGCCCTCCT
>CAZDGC010000148.1:0-9492 GCA_964504885.1 uncultured Opitutus sp. | reverse complement strand
GTACGCATCGTCCAGGACGATCGCGAAGCCACCGCCGCCCGCGCCGAGGTGTTTCCCGACGACGACAAGGTCGTGCTCACCGGCGACCCCGTCGTGCGCAGCGTCAAGGACGGCTGGATGCAGACCGGCCCGCGCATGGAACTGCTCCGCGGCGAACGCCGCGCGGTGATCAGGGGGGAGGGCGATCAGCGCCCCCGCACCACGCTGCCTCCGCTCAAGGATCTCGGTTACGACAAGGTGCCGGAGAAGAAAAAGTCCGCCGCCCCCTCCGCCTCGGTTGCCCCGGCGTCGGCCGGCCCCGCTTCTCCACCCACCACCTCGCCTCCGTCTGGCGTCCCTGCTACGGTGACCGTCCCGCTCCCGCCCCCGCAGAAATGAGCGCGCCCCCCCCGGCAGTCTCCACGCTCGAGACAGACAGCCTGGTGAAGACCTTCGGCGTCCGCACCGTCGTCAACGGCGTCAGCCTCCAGTTCCGCGCCGGCGAAATCGTCGGCCTCCTGGGGCCCAACGGCGCCGGCAAGACGACCACCTTTTACATGGTCGTCGGGCTCATCCCCGCCACCCGCGGTGTGGTGCGACTCGACGGCACCGATCTCACCCGCCTGCGCATGCATCAGCGCGCCCGCCACGGGATCGGTTACCTGCCGCAGGAAGCGTCGGTCTTCCGCAAACTCACCGTCGAGGAAAACATCCTCGCCATCGTCGAAGCGATCAATGTGCCGCGCCGGGAGCGCGCGGCGCTGGTCCGCGCCCACCTCGAGGAACTCCACCTCGGTCACGTCGCGAAGCAGAAGGCGTTCACCCTTTCCGGCGGCGAGCGACGCCGCCTCGAGATCGCCCGTGCGCTCGTCACCAAACCGAAGTTCCTCCTGATGGACGAACCCTTCGCCGCCATCGATCCGATCTCGGTCGCGGAGGTGCAGAAGATCATTCTCCAACTCAAGGCCCGCGGCATCGGCGTGGTCGTGACCGACCACAACGTCCGTGAGACGCTGCGCATCGTCGATCGCGCCTACTTGATCCACGAGGGCCGCGTCCTGACCGAGGGCACCGGCGAATTCCTCATCAACGACCCGCAAGCCCGCAAATTCTATCTCGGCGAAGGATTCAACCTTTGAATCGGCGGCCGCGATCGAGCGACACGGACGGCTCGGGCGGCGGCCGAATCCAACACCCGCATCACGGCTAGCGAAGTCGGCTTTCTTTACAACAGGCGCAAGGAGCGTTTTCCGTCGTCGCTAATTTCCCTCGCGCAAGTTGCTGACAGCTTGATCCGTAGCATCTTAGATTCTAATGATTCATCTTGGTGGCACGGGTATTGCATCCGGAATCCACTCTCACCCTGGCCGCGGTCGCTGGGACCGGTCTGTGCCCGGAAGCACGCCGAAAAACCATCAAGTAAAAGCTCCCACTCAGATGAAAAAGAACCTGTTCGTCAGCCTTGCCGCCGCAGCCTTGTCGCTCGGCGCCACCCACTCCTCGTCCGCCGCGATCATCTTCGCCGACACCGTCCTCGGCTACCAGAATT
Source organism: uncultured Opitutus sp. (assembly GCA_964504885.1). Taxonomy (GTDB): domain Bacteria; phylum Verrucomicrobiota; class Verrucomicrobiia; order Opitutales; family Opitutaceae; genus ER46. The sequence continues at coordinate 7,964 of CAZDGC010000148.1, read as the reverse complement.
CGGGTGTCAACCCCGCCTTCCCACTCGCAACCGATGTTTACGGCGGAATCCTAACGGGGAGTTACCCGGTCCCGGTTCCGTTGACTTATGCGACGGACGGCAATCCGTCGACCTTTGTCTCCCTTCCCACCGGTTCATTCATCACCCTCGGCTTCAGCGGCGGATTTGTGTTCGATGGTCCCGGACTCGATATCTTCGTTTCCGAGGTCGGCGGCGCCAATGAAACGGCGAGTATTTTCGTGTCATCAGACTTCGGCGCGACCTTCACCCTTCTCGGCACGGCTACCACCTCGACCGTTTCCGGCTTTGATTTGGCGAGCATCAGCTACGTCGGGCAGGTGAATGCGGTGAAAATCGTCGGTCTGGACAACTTCGGCGGTTCGCCCGGATTTGATCTCGCCTTTGTCCAGGGCCTCGAGGGCAGCGTGGTCGTGACCGCTCCGGACTCCCTCTCGACCTTGGGCATGCTGAGCACACTGCTGGCCGGCTTCGTTGTATCACGCTCCGCCCGCCGTCGGCGCGCGGCGTAAAGCGGCGGACCGCCCTCCTCCACATCACCCTGTCTCTCTCGGGTGCCGCGATCCAGCGATGGGTCGCGGCACTTTTTTCAGGGGGACTCTCAAATGCCCGAAGACTCAGGTCGCCGCCGAGCGCCTTTGACTTCCGCCGGCAAACTTCTCCGAATCCCCGCTTTCCGCCCGAGCGCCGATCACCGCCCGCCCCTCGCCCGCCATGCAAAAAGAGATCCACGGCATCACCGTCTCGCACTTCCTTGAAACCTATCGCGACAAACTCAAGCTGGAGGTCGTCGTCGGCGAGGCCGGGCTCCATCGCCTGATCCACGAGGGCACCATCAACCGCCCCGCCCTCGCTCTCACGGGATTCTTCAAATATTTCGCGAACAAACGCGTCCAGGTCTTCGGCGCCGCCGAGATGACCTACATGAAAGCCCTCCCGCAGGAACGGCAGATCCAGGTGCTCCAGGAAATGGTCAAACGCGGCATTCCCTGCATCGTCCTGACCCGCAATTATCAGCCGACCCATGCGATGCAGGCAGTCGCCAGCGAGATGCGACTGCCGGTGCTCCGCACGACCATGATCACCAAGCACTGGGTCAACCTGGCCACGCTCGCCATCGACAACGAGTTCGCCCCCCAGGGCACCGAACACGCCACCACTCTCGATATCAAGGGCGTCGGCGTGATGCTCCGCGGCGACTCCGGCATCGGCAAGAGCGAGTGCGCCCTGGCCCTGATCGAGCGGGGACACTCGCTCGTCGCGGATGACCTCACCGTGCTCCGCCTGCTCGACGAGCGCGAATTGATGGCCTCCAGCCGCCCGCTCAACCGCGGTTACATGGAGTGCCGCGGCATCGGCATCATCAACATCGCCGAGATGTTCGGCGTGAAATGCGTGCGCCTGGAAAAGCGCATCGACCTTGTCATCACCCTGCGCGAGTGGACGCCCGACGTGATCGAGGAGCGCACCGGCCTGGAGGAGAACTTCTACACCGTGCTCGGCATGGACCTGCCGCACATCGAACTCTACGTCCGCCCCGGCCGCGACATCGCCCGCCTGGTCGAGGTCGCCGCCCTGACCCACGCCTTGAAACTGATGGGCCACGATCCCGCCCGCGACTTCAACGATCGACTCATTGCCTTCATGAGCCGGCAGTCGCAGGAAGCCGCCCCCACCCGGATCAAACCGATCGTGCGCGATTAGGAGCGCAGACGTAGGCAAAGCCTCGTCTGCTGCGAGCGGACGATCGTCGCCGGCGATACGTCCGCCCCCCTCCGTCAATTCCCTCCCGCAGGCGGGTGCCTTGCGCCCCGCTTCCCACTTGCCGCTCGCCAGCCAAAGCTCTGGCACTACCGTCCGGCCGTATGTCCAACTCCACCACCCGCGCCGACGGCCGCGCGCCCGATCAGCTTCGCCCGGTTTCCTTCGAGGCCAACATCGCCCCCTACGCCACCGGCTCGGTGCTGGTCTCGTTCGGACAGACCCGTGTCATCTGCGCCGCCACCATCGAGCCCAACGTCCCGCTTTGGATGAAGCAGCAGAAGGTCCCGGGTGGCTGGCTCACCGCGGAGTATTCGATGCTCCCCTACTCCACCCTGGACCGGAAGCCGCGCGACAGCTCCCGCGGCAAGGTCGACGGGCGCACCATCGAAATCCAGCGTCTCATTGGCCGCTCCCTCCGCGCCATCATCGACCTGCAAAAACTCGGCCAGAACACGCTCTGGCTCGACTGCGACGTCCTGCAGGCCGACGGCGGCACCCGCACCGCCGCCATCACCGGCGCCTATGTCGCCGCCCGCCTCGCCGTCCAAAAGCTGATCGACGAAAAGAAACTGCCGGAAAACCCGCTCTCCGATTCCGTGGCGGCGGTCAGCGTCGGCATCTGCGGCGGCCGCCCCCTCCTGGATCTCGCGTATGTGGAAGACAAGGACGCCGAGGTGGACTGCAACGTGGTCATGACCGGCCGCGGCCAGTTCGTGGAGGTGCAGGGTTCCGGCGAGGAATCGACCTTCTCCCAGGAGCAACTCACCAGCCTGCTCGCCCTGGCCCAAAAGGGCCTCAAGGAACTCGGCGCGGCCCAGGCGTCCTTCCTCGTGAAGCGGCTGCTGTAGGGTGATCTACTTGAGCGCATCCGCCACCTTACGCTGGTGGGCGTGCAACGCGAGCCGGAGGCGCTCACGGGCGGCGGGCTCGCGCCACCCGAGCCGGTCATAAAGGGCCGCGCGCTCCGCGAGGAGTTTCTTGTCCGCCGGATCGTCCTTGAGCCGCGCATTGAGGGCCTCCAGCGCGAGGCCAAGATGCCCGGCCGCCTCGAACAGGGCTGCCTCGATGGCCTTCGTCTGTTTGTCACCCGGCTCAGCCTCCCAGCGCCGGACTTCGGCGAGCGCCTTCCATGATTCGTCCCGCTGCCCCGTGGCACGCAGAACATCGGTGCGAAGGCGCTCGATCCGGGCCAGCAGGTCGCGCTGCGCGGTCAACCGCTTCTTCTCCCGCTCCAGCGCCGGACGGGCGGCCGGATCCTCGGGCGCCGCCGGCGGTGCGCCGAAATGGCGGGCCACCGTTTCCGGATCCGCCAGCTTTCGCGCTTCCTCGAGCAGGGCAATCACCGGCGCCGCCGACTCCGGCGATGCGCCCGGCCGCGCCGACTCCCCCGGGGCGTCGCCGGAAGTCTCCTCTCCGGCTGGTTTGGTTTCGCCGCTGGCGGCCGTGCCCGCGGACTTGCCCTTGCGCCAGGTTTCACCCGCGAGACCCGCCGCCATCGCGGCATCGAGGGCCTGTTCGAAGACGGGAGCGGCATCCTGCGGACGCTCGGCCCGCAGGGCCGTCAGCACCTCGCCGCGGCGCGCCCGCAGGGCCTCGTCCGTGGCGTGGCGCTGATCGCGGACAAACGCCAGCCGGCTGTCGTACCACGTGTCGTCGAGCTTTTCGATCTCGGTGCGGGCGTCCTTCACCGGCTTCGCCTTGGGTTTCACATTGGTCACCTTGCCCGGTGCCGTGCCGGCAACATACAGGAGCGGCTGACGAGCCAGTTCGCGATTCTCGAGGTCGCGGAACGTCACCACGCCGGTGAAGTGCGCCGGCTTCGGCTCGTGTTTCGCCAGTTCCTCGACCGCCTTGTCCTGCAGGAAAAGAACCTCCTCGCGCCGCGCCTCGAGCTTCAACTCGGTGATATCCTTGCCGGAAAACCGATCGCGCAGGCTGGCCCGCACCGGCAGGGTGCGCGCGGTCTTCAACGCTTCGGCGAGGCGCAGCGGCACCCCGGCGGTCGTCGCCAGCACGTCCGCATCCGGTGAAGTGAACTCGCGAATGGCCGTGGTCCGGCCCTTCGGCAGCCGCACCGCCGTCCGCCCGGGCGCGGTGCTGTTGCTGCCGGTGCTGTCGAAGAGCACCTCGCCGGAGTCATGCACGAGTTGCACCCTCCCACCGCCGATGGACTCGCCCAAATCATAGTCCTCGGGTGAAAGCACGAACACCGACAACGGTTCCTTGAGCTCGAGGGTGAAGCGCTGACGCAACAGGTGCTGGCGGGCCGGCCCCGGCGTGAGCGGTGAAGCCGGCAACTCGGCGCGTTCGTCGAGTTTGAGGCGGGAGGTGGTCTCGGGTAGGAACACATGCACGGCGCGCTCGATCTTCGCCTCCACCTTGACGTCGCGATCGGCGTAGGGGTTGAGTTCGAGGGTCGCCCAGGGGGCGTTGGCCGGGAGCACCAGCGGCGCCTCCGACGCGCCCACCCCGATCCACTCCAGCCGGGTCTGCAGCGCGGCATCGCCCACCGAGCTGAAGAGCATCGTATAACAAATCTCCGCCACGCTGCCGGGCTTGAGACGGAGGTCGAAAGTCCGTTCCGCCCCTGGTTCGAGGGTGAGGTTCTGGTCGGTCTCCATCGCCGCGATGTGAGTTTGCGCCGCGAAGGCGATGGCCTGCACCACGAAGCGCCGCGTCAGCGAATCCGCCGCCCGGTGCTTCACCCAGAGGCGCAGGCGCGACGCCCCCGGCGGCGCCTCGACAAAGATCCGTTTCGTCTGCGCGGGGCCAAGCTCGAGGGTCGTCTCGAGCTTGCGGTCGACAAACGCCGCGTGCGGCGCCGGCTGGATGATCGTGACCGGGATCGTGAACACCGGGCCGAGTTCGGGCTGGCCCGCGAGAAAGGCGTCGATCCGCGCCACCTGGAGGGAGCCGAGTGCGCCGGCCGGCACGGGCGGCGGCGCGACGATCAGGCCCAGCGTGCGCGCGCCGTTGGCGAGATGCACATAGTCGGGAGCCGTGATCCAGGGCGCGGAGGGCTTCAGTGCCAGGTCGGCCTCAAAGGCGAACCGGGCGGCGGGTGGAACCGATTCGGCCCAGGCCGGCGTAACCTTTACCCCTACCCGCCGCCTGGGCTCAGCCAGCGTCTCGCGCAGCAGGAGACCACGGCCCTTGCTCGTGAACGTCCCCTGATCCACCTCGAGATCGTAGAATCCGCCGAAGGCCGGCACCCCCTGCAAAGCCTGCAGCCGCGCCCAGGCACCCGGCGCGTGGATGAGACCCGTGCCCCGCGTGAGCACCTCCTCCTGCGGCAGCGGCGACGCCCCGAGCATCAAGGCCGCCCGCAGCCGCGCCGGAGAGGCATCGAGCTTTTGCTGCTTGGCCGCGCTGAGCACCAGCGCCGCCACCCCCGCTGCCGACGGCGAGGCCATCGACGTGCCATTGAACATGTCCGCCCCGCGCATCACCTCGGCGGAAATCGAGGCGTACGCCGCCCCCGGCGCCATCACGTCGACGCCGAAGTCGCCGTCTTTCGTCGGTCCGCGACTGGTGAACTGCTGCGCCGCCTCCGGGCTTTGCGCGAGAGTGTTGTAGAGCACCCGGCCCATCTCCGGAGACATGTACGCCCCCACCCCAAGCACGCGGTGCGCCTCCGCCCCCGCCGATCCGGCGGTGCCGAGCGCCGGCCCGTTGTTGCCCGCCGACAACACCGCCAGGATGTCATAGCGTTCGACCAGCATGTCGTACACCCGGCTGTTGCGATTGCGACCGTCCTGATAAAACGACCGACCGCCCCAGCTCGCATTCACGATGTCGACCCGGTGCTTCGCCGCCACCGCCGCCGCCCGCTGCTCGCTCGTGCCGTAGGAACTTCCGCCCGTGCGGATGTCGCCGATCTTGATCGAAAGGATCCGCGCGCCCGGCGCGATGCCGTCGCGCGCCGGCTCCTGCGGAAAGTGACCTGCGGCGATCGACGCCACGTGCGTGCCGTGGCTGCCGCCCACCGTGACAATCGAGAGCAGGTCGCCGCCCTCGTAAACCTGGACGCCGAAAGTCGCGTGCGTGAGATCGCCGAAGGAGCCGTACTCGCCGGCGATGCCGAACGGCCGCAGCACCTTCTCGTCGCGCAAATCGCCGTCCTCGTCGGTGTCCACGACGACCCGCCAGTCCGTGCCGTCGTGCCAAACGACGCAGTCATAGAGCGCCGCGAGGGAATCGGGCAGTTTGGCGTCCTCAAGTGTCGTCAGCGCGATGTCTCTCGCCACGCGATCGCGTTCGGCCCGGGTGCGATCTTCCGGAGCCTTCGCCAGCGCCGCCTTGAGGGCCGCGGCCTCCTTGCTCCGGGCACGAGCGGCCCGCGCCACCGACACGGCAGCCGCGCGCTCGGCCGCGCGCAGGTCAGTGAGGCGTTTGAGCACCGGCCCGTAGAAGAGCTCCGCGGCAGGCTTCAGGCCGAGGCGGAAGTCGCCGCCGGGATTCGTCACGCCCTCCGGGAGCGTGAGCGCGCGGCCGGAGAGTCCGGCGAGCATGCCGGCCGCGTCCGGCTGGCGGCGCGTGGTGGTGTCGACGTCGCCGGAGCCGCTTGCGTCGACCAGGTCGACGATCTTCCGCTCTCCGGTCGAGGTGACCGCCAGGCCGGCGGCGGCGGGATCGACGCCGGTGTCGAAGATCGCGATGACCACACCGCGCCCATCCCAGGTCGGGTGGTCCTTGACGAACTTGTCGGCGGCGACCTCGCGTTTGGGAATCAGCGCCGAGCGAAGCGCGCTCAAGTCGAGGGAGGCGGAGGTCGCCGGGAGAGTCGCAGCCGGCAGGAGGGGAAGGGAGGCAAGAACAACCCCGACAAGGGGCGCGAGAGCGGAGCGCATGAGAAATGGGTGTTGCGGAGGCCAGCGCATCAAACCGCACTCGCCGCCACTCGCAAGGCCGCAGCAACCGGCCGCTTCCGGGCGATGGCGCGGCCCAGTTCCTCCCGCTGCCACCGAAGCGAACCCGCATTTCGCCAACTGGGGGCCCGCCTTCTCAACGGCTGGCCAAACCGGCGGGCACGGCCTCTCCGGCACCCGCCGCCTTCAGCTCAGATCGCGGATGCTGCCGAACTGTGGGTCGAACAGCCGCTGGTAGGTGCGCACGATCATCCCGTCGGTCAGGCCGGCCAGCCAGTCGCAGATCTGGCGCGCCTGGCCGGCCTCGGTGGGTTCCCCCTCGATGAGCCGGCCCACCCGCGGCGGCAGGATCCGAATCACGCGCGGCCCGCGGTCGACGTAGTTGCGCCAGCAGGACTCCCAGAGCTGGTGCAGGATGCGGCGCGCCTTGTGCTCCATCTGCTGGAGCTGCGGGCTCTCGAAAATGATGTCGTTCGCCATCTGCTTGTAGAATGCCGCCTCGCGTTCCACGCCCGGCGCCATCACGAGTTCGAAGCGGTAGCGGTTGGTCTGCGCCGCCATGAAATTCCGCCGCTCGCGCAGCCGGCAGCCGGTGATGAAGGCGCCGATCCGACCCGCGAACACGTTCTCCAGCCGGTCGCCGCGAATCGCTCCCAAAAGCTGATCGAGCCAGCGCTGCCGCTCGGCGTCGATCGCCTGCCCGGCCGCCCACTGCTCGATGCGCTCGATCGTGAGGAAGCCGGCCTTCACGCCATCGACGATGTCGTTGACCGAATACGCCGCGTCGTCCGCCCAGTCCATGATCTGGCATTCGATGCTCTTGAGCTGGTTCAACACTTCGCCGGTGTGCAGCTCGCCCGGAATCTCCGCCCCGCCAAAAACAAAGGTGCGATGGCGCTCCTGCGGGTCGTAGAGGAAGTGCCGCGTCGGCGGCGCGGGAAACTCGCGGAACAGTTTCTTGTACTTCAACACGCCGTCCAGGAGCGCGCGCGTCGGCTGCATGCCGCGGACCCCACTCTCGTTCTGGTACATCGTCTCCGTCAGCAGGTGCAGGGTCTGCGCATTGCCCTCGAAACCACCCCAGCGGCCCATCAGTTCCTGCAGCGTGCGTTCGCCCGAGTGGCCGAAAGGTGGATGCCCGAGATCGTGCGCCAGGCACGCCGCCTCGACCAGATCGCTGTCGATGCGGAAATCGGGCTCCAGCGGTGCCCCGCGCGATTCCAAGAAGGCGCAGATCGAGCGACCGATCTGCGCCACCACCATCGAATGCGGCAGGCGGGTGCGGTAGAAGTCGTATTCGCCGGGAAGGAACAC
>CAZDGC010000147.1:0-14310 GCA_964504885.1 uncultured Opitutus sp. | reverse complement strand
CGGACCAGGGCGGCGGCGACATCCTGCCGCCGCTGTGGCGCTCGGCCCTGCTGGCAGGCCACCTCCCCCACTTCAACGCCCTGCGTGTAGATCGTCTCCACCAGGGCACGCTGGGCCGGCGGGAGCTTTTCCACGCAGACTTCCAGCGCCTCCAGCCGCGGCGACCACCGCCGCACATCTTGCGCCCGCTCCGCCGCGAGGGTCTGCATCAGTTCATCGTCGAACTGCAGTCGCGATCGCCCGGTGATCCGCTGGAAGTTCCGCACCTCGTAAAACGCCACGGTGGTGGCCCAGGCCACAAAGTCGGTGCCCGTCTCGAAGGTGCCAAATCGCTTCCACATGACCACGCTGGCCCGCTGCAACACATCTTCGGCATCGTGGCGGTTGGCCACCAGCACCATCACATAGCGCAGCAGCAGCGCATGCGTCGCGTTGAGCAGCCGCACAAACTCCTCCTGCCGCTCGGGCCAAAGCGGGGCCGCGTGGTCGGAGGGGGCAGGGTCGGGAGGCACACGAGGAGTATGTAACGGGACGGGGTTGATTTACCGGAAAAAAGTGCGGCGGTTGTCAGGCCCGGTGCGGGCAGGCTGCACCTGTGCCTCGCCTTCCACCTGATCCTGCCGAGGCCGGGATCTTGCCGCGAACACCGCCGCCAGTGTTGCCGCCCACATCCGGACTCACTCCCGTCCGGCTGAACGATGCCTGCCGGGCCGGACCGCGCGGCGATGGGAACTTGTGGAGAGGGCGGCCTAAGGATTCCTTAATGGGATGAAAGAACACGACGTGATGACCCTTTCGCGGGTCGGGCAATCGACGTTTCCGAGGTAATGGCGCCGGAAGGCCGGCCTCGCGACGGGTGGCCTGATGGATGTCCGGTTCCTCCAGGACGGAAAACACAGCCTGCTGCTGACGCCACGGAAACCGCGGCGCACCGGCGTGGTGGGACTGCTGGCGGCCATGCGCGCCTGCCCGGGCGAACTGCCCGCGGTCGGTCGGCATTCCCTCCCGTTCAAGTGAGCTATCTCATCGACACAGACTGCCTTTCCCACTTCAAGGCGTGCGAGGTCCCGGTCCTTGACCCGACGCGATGAGCGCGCGGGCCCGCCTGCGGATGAGCGAACTGCGCGCCGCCGGCTGCCGGAAGAACCGGACGCGCGCCTTGACGCTGGCGGGGCAAGCCGGTGTCGTCGCCGGCTTCGATGCTGACGATCGCCGATGTTTCCAAGTCCTACGGCACCCGCGAACTGTTCGCGGAGGTGTCGCTGTTCATCGCGCGCACCGACCGGCTCGGGCTGGTCGGCCCCAACGGCGCCGGCAAGTCGACCCTCTTCAACCTCATCCTCGGCGAGGAGAAGCCCGACACCGGCACCATCGAGTGGGAGCGCGGCGCGGACTTCGGCTTTCTGCCCCAGGAAAGCGCCCCAGCCGGCGACGAGACCATCCTGCAGATCGCCACCAGCGGGAAGCACCTCGAACCCACCGACGACAATTTCGACATCGACTACACGCTGGAACCCCGGGCGAAAAAGATTCTCGCCGGCCTGGGCTTCAAGGAGGGCGACGCCGACCTGCCCGCGCGCACGTTCTCCGGCGGCTGGGTGATGCGGGCGCACCTCGCGCGCCTCCTGGTAGCCGAACCGTCACTGCTGCTACTCGACGAACCCACCAACCATCTCGACCTGGAGGCGCTGCTCTGGTTTCAGGACTACCTCACGCGCTACCCCGGCGGCCTGGTGGTCATCTCCCACGACCGCGCCTTCCTCAACGCCCTCTGCACCGGCATGCTCGAGTTGCGCGGCCGGCGCCTGCACTACTACCACGGCAACTACGACAATTTCCTCCAGGAAAAGGAGGCCCGGAAGGCGCAGCAGGCCGCGCTCTACAAGAACCAGCAGCGCGAGATCGCCCACCTGCAGCGGTTCGTGGACCGCTTCGGCGCCAAGGCCTCGCTCGCCACCCGCGCCAAGTCGAAGGAGAAGCAAATCGAACGCCTCCTGGAGGAGGCGGTCGAGGAACCGCAGGAGGAACTCAAGCGGATCCATTTCAAGTTTCCCCAACCGCCCCGCTCCGGCCTGCGGGTCATCACGCTGGAGGGCGTCCAACAGGCCTACGGCGACCACGTGGTGTATCGGGATCTCAACTTCACCGCCGAGCGCGGCCAGCGGATTGTGCTCGTCGGGCCCAACGGCGCCGGCAAGTCGACCCTCCTGAAAATCCTCGCCGACCTCGTGCCCATCCAGGCCGGCCGGCGCGAACTGGGCAGCAACGTCGTGGTCGGCTACTTCGCCCAGAACCGTCTCGACAACCTCAACCCCGCCCTCTCCGTCTTCGAAAACGTGATGGAGCTGCGCACGAACGAGAACCAGCTCACCGAACAGCAGGCGCGCGCCATCCTGGGCGCCTTCCTCTTCCGCAAGGACGACGTGCACAAACCGATCGGCGTCCTCTCCGGCGGCGAGAAATCGCGCCTCGCCCTCGCCCGCCTCCTCGTCCACCCGCCCAACCTGCTGCTGATGGACGAGCCCACCACGCACCTCGACATCCCGTCCATCGACGCCCTGATCGGCGCGCTGCAGGCCTACGAGGGCACGCTGATCTTCATCAGCCACGACGTTCATTTCATCCGGGCCGTCGCGCAAAACGTCCTCCACGTGCACTCCGGCCGGCTCACCCCCTACGCCGGCAACTACGACTACTACCTCGAGAAATCGCGCGCCGGCGACGCCCGCGCCGCGCTCACCGCCGGCTTCACCGACGCCCGCCCGCCGCAGGCGGCGGCGAATCCGAAATCCGGTGACGCCGCTCCCCCGCCCGCTCCGCAGCCCGCCCGGCCCAGCGCGAAGGAGATTCGCAAGTTCCGCGAGCGCGTCGGCCAGCTCGAAAAGGCCGTCGTCGATCTCGAGGCCCGCCAGGCGGAGATCACCGCCGCCCTCGAGGCGCCCGAGACTTACGCCGACAAGGGCAAGTTTCACCACCTCAACCGCGAACTCGCGGTCCTCGTCGATCAGATCGCCGAGGCCACCACGGCCTGGGAGGAGGCCGCGACGAAACTCGAGGAGATGGAGCGGCCGTAGGGGCCAGCCACGGGGTCGCTAAACGCGAACGGTCGCCGGGAATTCGCGATTCGCGACATGTCCCCCTCTTGATCCCGGGTTATTTCTTCCCGTCCTTGCGGGCGTCGGAATCGAGGGCGCGTGGCCGGTTGGCGGAGCCCGGCTTCGGAATGGGAGCGGCGCGCAGAAGGGCCTGGCCCTCGCGGAGGGAGGCGGCGACAGCGGAGTCGGCGGCGCGGTTGCGGTATTCCTCCGGGTCGTCGGCGTGCCAGTAAAGTTCGCGGCCGGCGGCGCCGCTGTCCCACTCGGTGTAACGCCACTGTGCGCCGATCACGGTGCGGCCCGCGATGTCGCGCCGGCCGGCGACATCATAGTGATACACCAGGCTGTAGGCGTGGCGGAGGGCGTCCGGACGGTCGAAGAGTGGGCGCAGCGAACGCCCTTCCAGGCCAAGGGGGGTGGGCAAACCGGCCAGGTCGACGAGCGTGGGATAGACGTCGATCAGTTCCACTGGGGCGCGCACCACGCGGCCGGCGGGCACGCCCGGACCAGCCAGCAGGAGCGGTACGCGGGTGGCGGCGTCGAAGGCGCTGAGCTTGGCCCAGAGCCCGCCGTGGTCGCCGAGGTGAAAGCCGTGGTCGCTGAAGAAGACAATCAGGGTGTTGCGGGTGAGGTCGCGCCGGTCGAGCTCGTCGAGCACCAGGCCGATTTGAGCGTCAATGAAGGAAATGCAGGCATAGTAGGCGCGGATGGCCTCGGCGCGTGACGACGGCTGGGAAAAGCCGGAGAGTTCCGTCTGCAGGGCGATCGGGGGAATGTCGCGCATCGCAGGATCGGCCGGAGCGGTGACGCTGCCCGGCGGGTAGAGGTCAAAGAACTCCTTGGGGGCCGTCCACGGCAGGTGTGGCTTGTGCAGGCCGAGCCCGAGAAAAAAGGGGGTGCCGCCGGCGGATTTCTCGGCGATGAGCCGCCGGATGGTCCGTGCATTGAGGCCGTCGCGGGTCTTCGCTCCGTCGCTGGTCAGGACGTGCCAGGCGGGGCGGCCGTCGCCGCCGCCGTAGCGCGCCTTGATGGCGGCCTTCTCCTCGTCATCCTCGCCGGCGCCGTCCTCGTAAAAGTCCCACGACTCGCGGTCGTTGGTGCGGTTGCTATGGGCGATCTTGCCGGCCCCGGCGGTGTAATAGCCCTGCTGCCGGAAGAACTGGTGGAGGCTGATCGCGTCGGGCAACGCGGTGCGCAGGGGTGTGCCAAGGATATAGACGCCGGTGGTCTCCGGGCGGCGTCCGCTCAGGAACGAGACGCGGCTGGGGTTGCACAGCGGATACTGGGCATGGGCGCGTTCGAAACGCACGCCGCGCGCGGCGATCCGGTCGATGTGGGGGGACTGGACGGTGCGGTTGCCGTAACAACCGAGGTGGTTGTTCAGGTCGTCGACGACGAGGAAGAGGACGTTCGGCCGGGTGCTGGCGACGGCGGCGGCGAAGGCGGAAACCGCCGTACCGAGGAGGAGGGCGGAGAGGGCAAGTGCCCGCAGGTGGAGGGAAAGGAGAGGAGTCATGCGGTCGAGAGGGCGAGAATGGAGAAGGCATCCTGCCTCGTTGGTCGCGGGGCTGGAAGCCTCGTCCACTGGGAGAACGACACTGCCGTGGCCGGCCGGCACAAGGGCCACGGCGCCGGCCGATTCAGAGGAGGAGCGGAGGCCGCGGCGAGGAAGTCGTCGTGTTGCTGCACGGCGTGGCCCTGGGTGGGTGGGCCATGCGGCCCCTGGCGCGGGCCCTCGAAAAAGCGGGCTACCGGACGGTAAATGTAACCTACCCGTCGCGCACGATGGCCCTCGAGGAGATCGCCGGCGGGTTCCTGCCCGCGGTGCTGAGCGAACACGGGGTGGCAGGGGGACAAGACGGGGCGGTGACCGTGGTGTCGGCCCGCCTCGAGGGCATGCGCGATTGGATCGTCCTGCCGCACTCGCACACGATGACGCTCTGGCGCGGCGCGGTCATCGCCCAGGTGCTGCATTTCCGGCGCAAGGGGAGTCTTCGGCACCTCGCGCCTCCCGGCGGTTGACCGCCGCTGACAGCCCTGCCTTGATGCCATTCCAGGCGAAGCCCTTCGGATCGGCCGCTTCATAACACGCCCGCCACCAGCGGCGGCGGGGCGACCGGCGCATCGCCGATCGCCACCGCCCGCGCCAGCAGGGCGCCCGCCTCCGCCCCGGCCGCCTCGGCATTGGCATGCACCACGCCGAGCGGCGTCCCGGCCTCCACCCGCTCGCCGATTTTCACCAGTCCACTCACGCCCACCGCCGGATCGATCGCGTCGGACGCCCTCGCCCGCCCCGCGCCGAGCAGCAGCGCCGCCTGCGCCACCTTCCGCGCATCGACCTCCTGCACGTATCCACTTCGCGGTGCCGGCACCGGCAATTGCAGCCGCGCCTGCGGCAGCCGCGAAGGATCGTCGATCGCGCGCCCGTCACCGCCCTGCGCCACGACGATGGCGCGCCACCGCGCCAGGGCCGACCCGTCCGCCAGCGCCTGCTCCAGCCGCGACCTCGCCTCCTCCGGCGACGCCGCCACCCCGCCGAGCTCGAGCATGTGGGCGCCCAGCACGAGCGTGAGCTCGCGCACGTCGGCCGGCCCCTCCCCCCGCAGGCAGGCGATCGACTCCGCCACCTCGAGCGCGTTGCCCACCGTGCGCCCGAGCGGCTGATCCATCGCGGTGAGCACGGCCCGCACCTGCTTGCCCGCAGCCCGGCCGACCGCCACCAGGGTTTCCGCCAGCCGACGGGCGTCAGCGAGCGTCGGCATGAAGGCTCCGCGCCCGAACTTCACATCGAGCACCAGGGCGTCGATGCCCTCCGCGAGTTTTTTCGAGAGGATCGAGCCGCAGATCAGCGGAATGCACTCCACCGTCGCGGTGACGTCGCGCAACGCGTAGAGCTTGCCGTCCGCCGGGGCGAGGTCGCGCGTCTGGCCGATCAGCGCGCACCCGATTGCGGCCACCTGCTCCTGAAACTCCGCCAGCGACAGGTTGGTGCGGAACCCCGGGATCGACTCGAGCTTGTCGAGCGTGCCGCCGGAATGCCCGAGCCCGCGCCCGCTGATCATCGGCACCGGCACGCCGCACGCCGCCACCAGCGAAGCGAGCGGCAGCGAAATCTTGTCGCCCACGCCGCCCGTCGAGTGCTTGTCGACCTTGAGGGCCGGCACCCGCGGAAACGACGCCACGACGCCGGAACGCATCATCGCGTCCGTGTACCAGACGGTTTCCTCGGCGTTGAAGCCGCGCAGGAAGATGGCCATCAGCAGGGCGCTGAGCTGGTAGTCGGCCCAGGAACCGTCGGTCGCCCCGCGCACGAAGGCCTCGATCTCCGGGCGCGTGAGCGCGTGGCCGTCGCGTTTGCGGGCGATGATCTGTTGGGGAAACATGGCGCGAGGGCAGCAGCCCGCCCGCTCCGACGCAACCCGCGGCTTGGCCCGGCCCGCGGCTCCGCCGCCCGCCGGACGGCGCGATCACCCGCGCCGGATCACTTCTTCCCGCTGAGCATCGACCGCGCCATGTTGAACGGCGCGAGCGTGAGGCGCGCGACGGCGGAACCGTGCGGCTCCTCCGCCTCCGCCCCGCGAACGCCATCCCGCCCCGCGAGCTGCGCCTCCCGTTCCGCCACGCGCGCCTCGCGGGCCGCCAGCACCTCCTCGCGTTGCTTCAGGGACGACTCCAGGTCGCGCAAAAAGTTGCGGTCGTTGCGGAGGTGCTCCTGTTCGGCCTCGAGCAGCTCGCGGGCCCGATGAACCTTGTCCCACGCGACCTGCAGATGCGTCGACTCGGTGCGGCCGGCACGGCCGGCGGCCCGCGCGGCGAAAGGCGGCCGCGAACCCAGCAGCGACGCGGCCTTCACCACCCGACCAGACTCGATGTCGTCCTGGAGTGAGCGCAGCCGGGCTTCGTAGGAGCGAAGGTTTTGTTCGCGCTCGCGCAGCGCCTCCTGATCCTCGTGCAGCCGCCGCCGTTCCTCCCGCAAGACGACCGCCCATTTTTCGGCGGCCGGCGCGCCAAGCTCGAGTTCCGGGTGCGAAAGAGATAGCGAGGTGGTCGGTTTCATGGTGTGGGGGAGAGTTTCGAACGCCCTCTGCTTGTTGCAGATTATCGGCACTAACCAGTCCGACCCGGAAAACCCGCCGGTTTTTACGTATGGTTTACACTCTCCGACCCTCCGGCGATCTCCCTACTCCCGCTCGGGAGGAACGAGGGCCGGGTCTGAACTTCAGGTGCGGAAGATGACATCCTCGCGGTTGAACATCCGCACGGCGAGCCACAGCGCGACCCCGGCGTAGAGCGCGGTCGAACCGAAGATCAGGCCGATGTAGCCCCAGTTCCAGACGCCCGAGAGCATCTCCTTGCACACCAGGCTGAGGTTGAGAATCGGGATCAGCGCGGTCTTCGCGCTCAGTTCCATCCCCGGCAGCAGGCCCACGACGCCGGGCATGATGACGACGATGATCATCGGGCCAAGGTAGCTCTGGGCCTCCTTGTAGCTCTTGGCGAACAGCGAGATCGTGAAGGCCGCCGCGGCAAACAAAACCGCCACCGGCAGCACCATCGCCAGCACGCCGACGACGCCGAGCGGATCGAGCATCGGGAGCGCGGCCCCGGCCCCCGCCCCCCCACCCTTGGCCACCGTCGCACCCGCCGCCGCCACCGCGCCGGCCTTGGCCGGGGCGCCTCCGCCCATCAGCAGTGTGCCGCCAATCACCACGCTCACCCCCATCGAAACCAGCATGAAAGCCATCGCCGCGAGCGAACCGGTCAGGACGAGCAGAAACTTCCCCATCACGATGTCCACCCGTGGCACCGGGCTGCAGAGCAGCGTCTCCATCGTGCCGCGCTCCTTCTCCCCGGCCGTAAGATCCATCGCCGGGTACATCGCGCCGGTGAAGCAGAGGATGATGATCAGGTAGGGCACAAGCCCGCCGAAGAGGTTGCCGCCGACCTTCTCCGGCGGCGCGACGTTCTCGCGACGATACTCGAACGGCCGCACCGCTGTGCGCGGCAGCCCCGCCGCCGCCAGCCGCGTGGTCACGATCTGCTCGCGATATTCGGCCAGGAAGCGCTCGACCACCCGCGCCCCGTTCTCCGACTTCAGTTCGCCTTCGTAATAATAGATCCGGACCGACGGCGCTTCGCCCGCCCGCAACCGCCCTTCAAACCCCTCCGGCAGTTCGATCGCCACCCGCAACAGCTTGTCGCCGATCGCCTTCCTCCAGTCCGCCGGCGCCGGCACCACCCGCAGGCGCGATGAGGCCCGCAGTTGCTCCAACACCGCCGGCGAATCCGCCCCGCCCAGCACCGCCACGCTGGGAATGTCCTCGCGCGCCTTGCTGATCGTCTTCGCCATCAGCTTCCCCACCCCGAAAAACATCAGCGGCATCACCAGCGTGGGCACGACAATCGTCGAGATGAGCGTGCGCCGGTCGCGCAGCGAGTCCTTCAACTCCTTCAGGTAGACGGTGGCGATGTTGTGCCAGTTCATGAGCGAGGGGGCCGATGGTACGCGGCCGGTTCTCGGCGGGCCGGCGTGGCGACGAGCGTGAGCGAGTCGACGACCGCACGGCTCCACTCGCTCACGCTCGTGGCTGCCGGCATCGGATATCGTTGGGCAGACATGATAGCCGAACGATTCGGCTCAGGCGCCGACCACCTTGACGAAGATCTCCTCCATGTCGGTCTCCCCGAAACGCGCGCGCAAGTCAGCGAGCGTGCCCTCCGCGAGCAGCCGGCCGTCGTGGATGATGCCAATCGTGTCACACAGCTTCTCCACCTCGCTCATCACATGCGTGGAGTAGATCACCGTCTTGCCGCGGTCGCGGCACTCGCGCACGAACCGCACGATCGCCCGCGCCGTCATCACGTCGAGACCGAGCGTGGGTTCGTCGAAGATCATCACCGCCGGGTCGTGCACCAGCGTGCGGGCGATCGAGGTCTTCTGCTTCATGCCGGTGGAAAACTTGTCGCAGCGCCGATCGAGGAACTCCCCCATGTCGAGCTGCGCCGACAGTTCGCCCACGCGGGCACGGATGGCGGCGTCGGCCATGCCATTGAGCCGCCCGAAATACTCCATGGTTTCGCGGGCGGTCAGCCGGCCGTAAAGCGCGGTCGAGGTGGCGAGGAAACCCACGGCGGCTCGCACCCGCTCGGGCTCCGCGAGGACATCGTGGCCGGCGACGACCGCCGTGCCGCTCGTCGGACGCAACAGTGTCGCGAGCAGCCGCAGCGTGGTGGTTTTGCCCGCGCCGTTGGCCCCGAGCAGGCCGTAGATCCGCCCGGGTGCGACGCGAAACGACACGCCATCAACGGCGTGGATCTCGCCGCGCTTCTTGTCACGAAAGGTCTTCGTGAGCTGGCGGGCTTCAATCATGGGTGGAAATCGGCGGCGCGGGAATCTCGGTGAGGAAGATCAACTCGCGGACAAAGCGGTCGAAGTCGCGATCGAATTCCGCCACCGCCGCCCGGATCGGAAAACGGCACTCATGCGCCGACCGGGTGCCAGGTGGTCTTGAACTCCACGAAGTCGCGGATCGCGTAGAGGCTCTGCGCCTCGTCGGCCAGCCACGCGTCCAGATCGGCCTCCTCGGCGTAGCGCACGCGTTTCACGCTTTCGGCGGCGCCGAGGTCGATGACCTTGCGCTCCTCGGCGGTCGCCACCGCGCTGATCGCGCGCAGGTGCGCATGCGTCGCGAAGGTCGGCACGAGCTCCTTGCGCCGGCCGGTGAGGAGATTGACCACCCCGCCCGGCAGATCGCTGGTCGCCAGCATCTCGCCGAGAAGAATCGCCGGGTACGGCGTGCGCTCCGAAGCGAGCGCCACGACGACATTGCCGCTGACGATCGCGGGGGCGACGAGGGACACCAGGCCGAGCAGCGCCGGGGCGTCGGGCGCGATCACCCCGATGATTCCCATCGGCTCGGTGACGGTGAAGTTGAAGTACGGCGCGGCCACGGGATTCACATTGCCCAGCACCTGCTCATACTTGTCGGACCAGCCGGCGTAATACACGAGGCGGTCGGTGGTGGTGTCGACCTCGCGGGCGGCGGCGTCCGCGGCCGCGCCGAAGCGGGCGAGGGTGTCGATCATCTCCTGCCGTCGCGCCTCCAGCATCTCGCCGAGGCGGTAGAGGATCTGGCCGCGGTTGTAGGCGGTGCGTCTTGCCCAGCCGGGGCCGGCCTTGGCGGCGGCCTCGACCGCGTTGCGCAGATCCTTGCGCGAGCAGAGCGGGACGTGGGCGAAAAACGCGCCGGCGGCGTCCGCCAGCGGAAAGGTGCGGCCGCTCTCCGAGCGGATGAACGCCCCGCCGACATACGGCTTGGGCGTCTTGGTGACGGGGATACGGGTCATGTTGGGTGAACCACGGATGAATAAAGGTCTGCACCGCCGCAACCCAGAGCCAAGGCCGAGGTGCCCACGGAACACACGGAACAGACGGAAAACCTGCTTCCGTGGCTTCCGTGGGTTCCGTGGGCCCCTCGGCTTGGGGCAGGATGCAGGCAGCAAGACCTCATGTCAGGGATCGGATTACGGACAAACACGGGTTCAGCTCAACCGGCAGTAGTCGAGCAGGCCCTGGCGGCCGCCCTCGCGGCCGAAGCCGCTCTCCTTGTATCCGCCGAAGGGCGACGTGGGATCGAACTTGTTGAACGTGTTCGCCCAGACCACCCCGGCCTTGAGCTCGGTCGACAGCTTCAGGATGCGCGAGCCCTTGTCGGTCCAGACGCCGGCGCTCAGGCCGTAGGCGGTGTTGTTGGCCTTCTCGATCGCCTCCTCGACCGTGCGGAAGGTGAGGATGCTCAGCACCGGGCCGAAGATCTCCTCCCGGGCGATGCGATGGCTCTGCGTCACGCCGGTGAAAATCGTCGGCGGGAGGTAGAACCCCTTCGCCGGGCGGCGGAACGGCGGCTGCCACATCACCGCCCCCTCCTGCACCCCGCAGTCGAGGTAGCCCTGGATAGTCTCGAGCTGGTCGCGCGAGACGATGGCGCCAAGGTCGGTATTCTTGTCCAGCGGGTCGCCCACCCGCAGCACGCGCAGGCGGCGCTGCAGCTTGGCCACCACGAGGTCGGCCACTGGCTCGTGCACCAGCAGGCGCGAACCGGCGCAGCAGACCTGGCCCTGGTTGAAGAAGATGCCGTTGACGATCCCCTCGACGGCCTGATCCAGCGGCGCGTCGTCGAACACGATGTTGGCCGCCTTGCCGCCCAGCTCCATGGTCATGCGCTTCCCCGTGCCGGCGACGGAGCGCATGATCACCTTGCCCACCTCGGTCGAGCCGGTGAACGCGATCTTCGCGGTCGCCGGGTGCGCCATCAGGCAGCCGCCGGTGGAGCCCGGGCCGGTGACGACGTTGACCACGCCCGGCGGCAGGCCGGCTTCGAGGACGATCTCCGCCAGCTTCACCGCGGTCAGGGGAGTGTTGGAGGCCGGCTTGATGACGACGCAGTTCCCCGCGGCGAGGGCCGGCGCGATCTTCCACGCCAGCATCAGCAGCGGAAAATTCCACGGGATCACCTGCCCGACGACGCCGATCGGGGCGACGCGGCGCCCGGGCGCGAGGTACTCGAGTTTGTCGGCCCAGCCGGCGTGGTAGAAGAAATGCGCCGCGGCCATCGGCACGTCGAAGTCGCGCGTCTCGCGCACCGGCTTGCCGTTGTCCATCGTCTCCGCGACCGCGAACTCGCGCGCGCGATCCTGCAGCAGGCGGGCAATGCGAAACAGGTACTTGCCGCGCTCGCGACCCGGCATCCGGCCCCACTCCCCGGCGAAGGCCCGCGTGGCGGCGGCGCAGGCGGCGTCGACGTCGGCCGGGCCGCCGAGGGCCAGCTCGGTGAGCTTCCGCTCGTTGGCGGGGTTGATCGAATCGAAGTACTTCCCGCCGGCGGGCGGCACGAAGCGGCCGTCGATGAAGAGATCGTACCGCGGCTGGATGCGCGGGTCGGCCGTCTCGGGCGCGGGATCGTACTCCCAGAGGTCGCCAAAGATCAGTTCGGGGGCCGCGCGGCGGGCGCGGGCCGGGGCGGGCCGGCCGGAACGGCCCGGCGGACGCGCGGCGGTCTTGGCGGAGGCGGTGGTGGCCATGGGGATTCAGTAGGACTCGGCGGCTTCGCTGAAGTAATAGGGCGCCTGATACGCACCGGTGCGCTCCTTTTCGAGCTGGCGCACGAGGTCGTTGAGCAGCGCGCTGGCGCCGAAGCGGTAGCGGGTGTTGGTCAGCCAGGCGTCGCCCAGCGTCTCCTTCACCGCGACGAGGAAGTGCAGCGCCGGCTTCGCGGCGCGGATGCCGCCGGCCGGCTTCATGCCGATGGCGATACCCGTATCCAGATAATGGTCGCGGATCGCCTCCAGCATGACCTGGTTGTTGCCCAGCGTGGCGTTGAGCGGCGTCTTGCCGGTGGAGGTCTTGATGAAGTCGCCTTCGCGGATCACCCGCAGCGCGAGGAAGGAGGCGGCGCGGATGTTGTCGTAGGTCTCGAGCTCGCTGACCTCGAGGATGACCTTGAGCGTCGCCGCGCCGCAGGCTTCGACGACGGCCGCAATCTCGTCCTGCACCCGGGCAAACTCGCCCGCCAGAAAGGCGCCGCGGTTGATCACCATGTCGATCTCGTCGGCGCCGTCCGCCACCGCCTGCCGCACCTCCGCGAGGCGCGTCGCCAGCGGCGCCTGCCCGCTCGGGAACGCCGTCGCCACCGAGGCGATCCGCACCGGGCTCCGGTCGCCGAGGGCGCGCCGCGCGTGGCGGACCATCGACGGGTACACGCAGACGGCCGCGACCGGCGGAATCGAGGCGTCGTCGTGCGGACGGAGCGCCTTGCGGCAGAGCGACGCCACCTTGGCGGGGGTGTCCTTGCCCTCGAGCGTCGTCAGGTCGACCATCGACACCGCCAGCTTCAGCCCCTGCACCTTGGAGGCCTTCTTGATCGAGCGTGTGGTGTACTTGGCAACGCGCTCCTCGACACCGACACGATCGACGGTGCCGATGTCATCGAACAGCCGCCGGAACGCGGCCTGCGGGGACGGGACAGGCATGGCGGGCACTATCGCGGCGACGATTCCGAAAACAAATGAAAACTCGGCGGTTCCCTTCCGCGCTCGGCGCAGATCCAGTTTGTCACGTATCAAGTGACAAACGGCGGAGCGCGGACGTATCGTCCCCGACAATCGTCCGCCCGGACCGTCGGAACGCTGGCCCGGCCGGGGGGCGTCGCCGACAATCGCCCCCGCCCCCTCCACGCAGCGCACGCGGTCGACCGGCACGAGCTCATGGGGCAGCCCGACCCTGACGTGACGCCGTCGCGCCAGAGGAAACTCGGGGAGTGGTTGAGCGCGTGCCCCTGATGAGGTAGCCGAAGCCGGTGTCGAAGCCCTGCTTCAGTGGTTCTCCGGGCTGGCCGGGTTCGCCGTGGCCGATCGTCGGCGAGAATGAAAGTGGCGTTGGGAGGCGAGGCGGCGGGGAGATGTAATCATGGCGCCACGGAAGGTGTGCAGGCCAGGCGCAACCGCGGCATTTTCCGTACTCGGGATCCCGGCCCGTGGCGGTTGGTCCGCGCCCATCATTCCCCCGATTCAAGAACTCCCCGCTGGTTGCGGCTGTTCTCCCGTAGGAGCGCGGCGCGACACCGGCCGGTCGCACGCCGAGTCCTGGGGAAACCATTCCAGGTAGTCGCTGGTCCGTCCCCGATGCCAGGCGCCGGCCGTGAAGTACTTCGCCCCGGGCAGAACCGGCGGAACCGCATCGTCGGGCGCACCCTCCAGGGCCGCGGCCAGATGCAGGATCACCAGCGGCTCCGGGGCGCCGATGCGCGCGTAGCGTTGCCGGGGCCCCTCGAGGAAGAGCCCGCGATGCTCCCGCTGGCGTAACACCTCCCGCCCCACGGCAGCCGCGACCCGGAGCAACTCCGGCCGTGGCCGTCGCCGGTGCTCTTCCAGGAGGGCCATCACCAGCCACGGATCGGCAACTCCGGCGGGAGCTGTCGCCCTGGCACTGCACCAGTCGCCGAGCCCCAGACCGCGCGCAATCGCCCCCGCCGTCCGGCCGAGTTCCTCGTCCTCCGTCAGACGGTGGGCCCGCGCATAGACCCACAACCACAGCGGCCCCGCCGGATAGGGCGCGAACATCTCCGGCCGGTAGTAGCCGGGGCGTTTCACATCCTCCGGACCCAGCCGCGTGCCATCGCGCAATACCGCATGCCACGTGTTGCCGGCCGGGTCGTAG
>CAZDGC010000146.1:9090-14613 GCA_964504885.1 uncultured Opitutus sp. | reverse complement strand
CCAGCGGCGCCGCCACCCTCCGCACCCTGGCCCTCATCCAGGCCGCCTACCTCTCCGCCGCCGAAAACCGCGTCGTCGAACTGCCCGAACTCGATCGCAGCCACCCGCTGGCCACGGACCACGGCCTGGCGGGCAAATGCCCCGGTTCGCATTCGTAGCGATCGTTTCCCCCTCATTCCCTCAATCCCTCACTCCCTTTCCCTCGCGCTCCGCGCCCCGCGCCCCATGCCCGCCTCCCCCGACCACGCCACCACCCTCGCCCTGCAAGCCCGCTGGGACCGGATCCGCGTCGCCAACGTCTACGACGCCCTCGCGTCCCGCGGACACCTCCACCAGTGCCTCGACCTGCGCCTGCGCCCGCTTTTTCCGCGCCGCCACCTCGCCGGGCGGGCGATGACCGTGCGCGGCTGCCGCGAGCCGCGCAGCCGCGCCGAAATGCAGGCCCAGGGCGTCTGGGTCGACAGCGTCACGGCCATCCGACCGCACCTGTTTCCCGGCTGCGTCGTCGTCGTCGAGGGCGGCGGCGACTTTGCCACCGGCAAGTTCGGCGAGATGACGAGTTGGAACCTCAAACAGGGCGGCGCCAAGGGCATCGTCGTCGATAGCTACATCCGCGATCTCCTCGGCCTCGAAATCATTCCCGACTTCACGCCCTGCGCGATCGGCACCTCGCCCGTCGAATCGCTCGGCAACTGGTACCCGCAGGCGATGAACGTCCCGATCTCCCTCCCCGGCGCCACCGTGCAGTATGTCCGCATCGATCCCGGCGACTGGATCGTCGCCGACCCCGACGGCCTTGTGGTGGTGCCCGACCGCATCGCCGGCGAGATTCTCCCCGTGGCCGAGGAGATCGAACACCGCGAGGAGGGCATGCGGCAGGATTTCGCCCGCGGCCTGTCATTCGACGAAGCCTTCGCCAAATGGGGCCGCGCGTAGCCCCGGACCATCAGCCCCCGATCCTCACCCACCGTGCGCAACCCCCTTTCCCAGCTAATCCTTCTCCTTGCCACCGCCCTCGCAGCCGTCGCCGCGCTTCCGGCCGCGCCCCGCCCCAATGTCGTCATCGTCCTCACCGACGATCAGGGTTACGGGGACCTTTCCTGCCACGGCAACCCGGTCCTGAAGACTCCCCAGCTCGACCGGCTCCACGCCGAGAGCATCCGGCTCACGGATTTTCACGCGGCCCCGATTTGCACGCCGTCACGCGGCCAGTTGATGACCGGCCTCGATGCCCTGCGGAACGGCGCCCAGACCGTCAGCAACGGCCGAGATTTCCTGCGGCGCGACGTGCCCACGCTCGCGGAGCTGCTCGCCGCCGGCGGCTATCGCTGCGGCCTCTTCGGAAAGTGGCACCTGGGCGACAATTACCCGCACCGGCCGACCGATCGCGGCTTCCACGAAGTGGTCATGTTTCCTTCCTCGCAGGTCACCAGCGCCGTCGACCACTGGGACAACGATTACCTGGACGACATCTATCTCCACAACAACCGCCGCCGCTCCTATCGCGGTTACGCCACCGATGTGTTCTTCGCCGAGGCGATGCGATGGATGGAAGCCGAACGCGCGGCCGCCCGGCCGTTTTTCTGTTTCATCGCCACCCCCGCGGCACACACGCCGCTTATCGTGCCGGAACGTTACCGCCGGCCCTACGAAGGCCTCGAACTGCCCGGGGTCCCGCCCGAGCGGCGCGCCGAAGTCGCGCGGTTCTTCGGCATGATCGCCAACGTCGACGAAAACATGGGCGCGCTCGAGGCCTTCCTGCGCCGCACCGGGTTGCGCGACGACACCCTCGTAATCTTCCTGACCGACAACGGCGGCACCGTGGCCTCGCGCCTCTACAACGCCGGGATGAAGGGCGCGAAGTTTGCGCTCACCGAAGGTGGCCATCGCGTGCCCTGCTTCCTGCGCTGGCCCGCCGGAAGGCTGCGTCCACCCGGCGACATCGCGGAACCCACCCAAATGCAGGACCTCCTGCCCACGCTGCTCGACCTGTGCGGACTGCCTCCGCCCGCCGGCGCCCGTTTCGACGGGATTAGCCTCGCGCCACGCCTGCGGGGCGAAATCCCCGCGCTCCCCGATCGCCTGCTTGTGGTCAATTACGTCAACGTCCGCACCAAGGTTCCGCGCTTGGAGGATTCCACCGTGATCTGGCAGCGCTGGCGCCTGGTCCAGAACCGCCAGTTGCACGACCTCGCCACCGATCCGCGGCAGGACACCAACGTGATCGACCGTTTTCCCGCCATGGCCGCTCGAATGCGCGCCCACCTCGACACCTGGTGGCAGAGCCTTGCTCCGACCGTGAACGACTTTGGCGCCATCGTCATCGGCCACGACGCGGAGCCGGAGACACAGCTCGGGCCGCAGGACCGCGTCGACTCCCTGCTCGACCAGCGGCACCTCGTACTGGAGGGCAATGCGGAGAACGGCCCGTGGCACCTCGAAGTCGCCCGGGCGGGCGAGTACGAGTTCGAGCTGCGACGCTGGCCGCGCGAAGCAGGCGCCGCCATCGCCGCCGGGCTGCCCGCCCGCCCGCACTGGGACGGCGTGTTTCCTGCCGGCGTTGCCCTGCCGATCACCGAGGCCCGGTTCGAAATCGGCGGGGCCCGTCACTCCCGGCCGGTGGCCGTCGGCGATCTCGCCGCCACCTTCACCGTCGCCCTGCCCCCCGGTCGCACCCGATTGGTTACCGCCTTCGCCGGCCAGGACGGCAAGGAACTCTGCGGTGCCCACTTCGTTTACGTCCGCCGAAAGTAATGCGTCCGCCTCCGGCCCCGCGCCCCGCCGCCAGAGACCGCCCCAACCTCGCGACCACCTCCCCATGCCATTCCCCTCCTCCGCCCTTCGACCGGGCCTCACCGTCGCGCTCCTCGCATTTGGAGTCGCCTGCCACCTCGCGGCCGCGCCCGCCAACCCGGAAGCGGCCACCGTCTGGCAGCGTTGGGAGACCTCGCTCACCAGCCAGCGCGACCACGCCAACCCCTACCGCGACGTCACCCTGCGCGTGGATTTTGCCGGCCCCGGTGGCCGCCACTTCGCCGGCTACGGATTTTGGGACGGCGGAAAGACCTTCCGCCTGCGCGCCGCATTTCCCGCCCCCGGCGAGTGGACGTGGCAAACCACCTGCTCCGACCCGGGCGACCCCGGGCTGCACACCCGCCGCGGGAAGGTCGCAGTCGGCAGCTATGCCGGCTCCAACCCCCTGCTCCGACACGGCTTCCTGCAGGTCAGCGCCAACCGCCGCCACCTCGTCCACGCCGACGGCACGCCGTTTCTCTGGATCGGCGACACGCCCTGGTCGGCGTTCATCGCGGCTTCGCAGGAAGAGTGGGAGCGCTACCTCGATAACCGGCGGGAAAACAAGTTCACTCTCGTGCAGGTGCACTGCGGCTCGGGCTTCCTCCGGCTCGATCGGGACCGCGCCGGCGAGGCTCCCTTCCAGGGCACCGGGGCCGCACTGCAGTGGAATCCGGCCTACTGGCAGGGCGTCGAGCGCAAGGTGCGCGCCGCCAACGATCGCGGGCTCGTCGTGTACGTGTGCGCCGTCCGCCAGCCGGGCGCCGGCATGCCGATGAAGGGTTTCCCGGGGGACGATGAAGCCGAGGTGGCGCGGTTTGCCCGCAGCCTCGCTGCCCGACTGATGGGCGACTGCGTCGTGTATTCGCCGATGGCGGACGACGTCTGGACGCCCGCCGCCGACGCCGCGGGGCGCGCGCTGCGCGAAGCCACCTCGCAGCACCTCCTCTCCGCTCATCCGCGCTTCCTGCTCGAGCCGGCGATCGCCGCCCACGGCCGCGACTGGGTCGACATCGTCGGCTTCCAGTCCGGGGAGGGCTGGATGCACGACCCCTACAAAAAACTGCCGAAGCAGCCGTTTTCCACCGCGCTGGCCGCCCAGAACGCCTGGGAATGGCCGCTCCTCCTGTACGGACGCTCGCCCGCCAAGCCCCTGATCAACCAGGAAGTTCCTTACGACCACCCGATCGAGGCCGACGGCCGGCTGCCGCTGCCGCCACACAAGGCCGGCTACTGGTCCTTCCTCAGCGGCGCACCGGGCCTCACCTACGGTTGCTTCGGCATCTGGAACTGGGGCACGCCCATCCGATGGATGCCCACCTACGACTTCCCGGCCGCCCTCACCCTGCCCTCGGTCACGCACCTGAAGCATCTCGCGGAGTTTTTCGCCGGACTGCCCTGGTGGACGCTCGAGCCACGGCCCGAACTGGTGCCCTTCCCCGCCACCGACCCACTCCGCCGCATCGCCGTCGCGGCCAGCCCCGTCGGCGATCTGGTGGTCGCGTATCTGCCGGACAACGACAGCGTCACCCTGGCTCTCTCCGTCGCCTCCGCCACGCTCCCGGTCCGGTGGTTCAATCCGCTGACCGCCGAGACCGTGGCCGCCTCCGCTCCCGCACCGGTCCAGGGCTGGTCCACCTACGCCCGGCCCGCCGGTTGGGAGGACGCACTGCTCGTGCTCGCGCGTGCCCCTTGAACTCAACACCCAATCTCTCTTCATCATGAAAATCGCCGTCATCGGAGCCGGGGCCATGGGTAGCGTAATCGGCGGCAGCCTCGCCCGGGCTGGCCACGACATCACCTTCATCGACGTCTCCGCGGCCCTCATCGAAGCCCTCAACCGCGAGGGCCTGCGCATCGAAGCAAAGTCGGGTGAGATCCAACGGCTCCCGGTCCGGGCCACCACCCGGCCGGAAGCCGTGGGCCCCGTGGACCTCGTTCTTGTCTTCGTGAAATGCTACCACACCGAGGACGCCGTCCGCGCCGCCCAACCGCTGCTCGGCCCGCACACCCGCGTGCTTTCCCTGCAGAACGGCTGGGGCAACGGCCCCCGCATCGCCGCCCTGGTCGGCAGCGAACGCCTGCTGCTCGGCGTGTGCTACCACAGCGCCACCGTCCTCGCCCCCGGGCACGTCCGCCACGGCGGCGTCGGGAAGACCGTGCTCGGCCGTTGGCAGGCCGCCGGGGCCGCGCCCGACGACGTCGCCGCCGCCTTTGCGGACGCCGGTCTCGAAACGGTGGTGGCCGACAACGTGGTCGACGAAATCTGGTCCAAGCTCGCCCTCAACGTCTGCACGCTGCCCACCTCCGCCCTGTTGCGACTCGAAGCTGCCCAGCTCGTGCAGCACCCGGGAGTCATGGAGCTCATGGCCGCGTTGCTGCGCGAGGTCACCCAGGTCGCCGCCGCCCGGGGCATCCGGCTCGACTATGACGAACGCTGGGCCGCGATCACCGGACTGCTCCGCCGCTGCGCCCCCGGCGCCAAGTCCTCGATGCTGCAGGACGTCGAGGCGCGCCGCCGCACCGAGATCGACGTCATCAACGGCGCCATCGTCGCCGCCGGCCGCGAACTCGGCCTCGCGACGCCGTACAACGACACCCAGGTGTGGATGATCCAGGCCTGGGAAGGCACCCTGCCCCGCTGACGCCACTGCCTCCCTCGCCCGCCCTCCCATGACCCAGATCCGCTTCCTCGGCGTCGCCGCCTACGAAATCGTCACCCGCGACGGA
>CAZDGC010000146.1:0-8990 GCA_964504885.1 uncultured Opitutus sp. | reverse complement strand
TACGGCGACACCGCGCTCTTCAGCGATCTCAAGCTCATCGCCGAACTCTACCAGCCCACGATCGGCTGCGTCGGAATCACGCAGCCCACCGAGATCCTCGCCCGCGTGAGCGGACCGGGCCGGATCCTCACCGGCGAGATGAGCCCGCGCGAAGGCGCCCTGGCCGCCCAGTGGCTCGGCGTGCAGACGATCCTGCCGTGCCATTATATCGACCCAGCGTGCGAGGACGTGCGCGAGTTTGAACGCTGCCTGGCCGCCGCGAAACAGCGCGGCGAACGCGTGCCCGACTCGCTGGTGCTGGCGCCCGGCGACGTGCTGGAGCTCGACGGCGACACGCGACGGATTCGCTCCGCCGACGGAACGACGCGATCGGCATGAAGGCGGTGATCTTCGACGCCCCCGGTTCGGTGCGCCTGGGCGAGCAACCCACGCCAGTGCTGAAGCCCGGCGAAACGCTCGTGCGCGTCGCGGCAGCCGGCATCTGCGCCGGCGACCTCTACATTTTCCAGGGCCGGAACCCTTACGCCGTCTACCCGATCGTCGGCGGCCATGAAATCGCCGGCGTCGTCGAGGCGATCGACGACCGCGTGACGGGCGTGTTGCCCGGCGATCGGGTGGTCATCGAGCCGTTCCTCGGTTGCGGCACCTGCTACCCGTGCCGCGCCGGGAAACCGAATTGCTGCGCCCGGCTGCGGATCATCGGCGTGCACCAGGCGGGCGGCTTTGCGGAGTTGGTGGCTGCCCCGGCGGATCGGCTGCACCCAGTACCGGCGGGATTGCCGATCACCGCCGCCTGCCTCGCGGAACCGCTCGCCATTGGCGTGCAGGCCTGCCGCCGCGGCCACCTGCAGTCCGGGGAGCAAGTGGTCGTGCTCGGCTGCGGCCCGATCGGCCTCGCCATAGTCGAGGTCGCCCTCGCGCTCGGCGCCCACCCGGTCGCAATCGACGTTGACGCCGGCCGCCTCGCGCTCGCCCGTTCGTTTGGCGCTGAAACCATTCCCGGCGACGTCCGAACCGTCGAACGCGTGCTGGGGATGACCGCGGGCGAGGGCGCGCCCATCGTGATCGAAGCCACGGGGAGCGTTCCGGCGATGGAGCAGACTTTCGACCTCGTCGCGGCCGGCGGGCGCGTTGTGATCGTCGGTCTCGTCAAGCGCGGCGTCGGGGTCACGTTTCCGGGCCTCGATTTCACCCGCAAGGAAATCACCCTTGTCGGCTCGCGCGCCTCGGTGAATTGCTTCCCCGAGGCGATCCAACTCC
This sequence comes from uncultured Opitutus sp., assembly GCA_964504885.1. Classification (GTDB taxonomy): domain Bacteria; phylum Verrucomicrobiota; class Verrucomicrobiia; order Opitutales; family Opitutaceae; genus ER46. The sequence continues at coordinate 7,730 of CAZDGC010000146.1, read as the reverse complement.
TGGCCGGCGGGCGGAGCCGCCTCCCGGATCTCGCCACCGTGATCCCGCTAGACGACGCACCGGCGACGTTCCGCCGCCTCGCCGCGAATCCGGCGGCGCTGCACAAGGGCATCCTCGTTCCCGCCGCCGCCGGAGTCTGAAGCCGCACTCCCATTTCCCTCCCGATGAGACTTTACACCCTGGATGCCCCCCCGCGGCTCGCGCTCGAGTTTCGCGGCCGACTCATTGACTGGGCCGCGGCCGCCGCGGAACTCGATCCCGTCGCCGGGGCCGTCCCCGCCGACATGCTCGCGCTGCTCCGCGCGGGGGAGCGCGGCTTCGCGGCCGCCCAGGAACTGCTCGCCCGGCTGGCCCGACTCGGCGCCGCCGCCGACACCCGACCCTGGTCTTTCGCCTTCACGCAGGTGCGACTCCTCGCCCCGGTGCCGCGCCCCGGTAAAATCCTCTGCTCCGGCCTCAACTACCGCAGCCATCTCCAGGAAAATCCCAACGCCCGGCTCCCCCTCGAGCCGTTCTTCTTCGCCAAGATGCCGTCGTCGGTCATCGGGCCCGGCGCCCCGATCATCAAGCCGCCGGAAACCCAGCAACTCGATTACGAAGTCGAACTGGCCGTGATCATCGGTGCCCGCCTGCGCCGCGCCCCGGAGTCGGCGGTGCCGGCCGCCGTCGCCGGCTACACGATCCTGCACGACGTCTCGGCCCGCGACGTACAGTTCAAGGACAACCAGATCACCCTCGGCAAGGGATTCGATACCTTCTGCCCCCTCGGGCCCTGTCTGGTCACGCGCGACGAGATTCCCGATCCCGCCACCCTCCGGCTGCGCTCCTACGTCAACGGCGAACTCCGCCAGAACGGATCGAACGCCGACTGGCTTTTTCCGCTCCCGGCCCTCCTCAGCCGGCTGTCCCAAGTGATGACACTCGAACCCGGGGACGTGGTCTCGACTGGCACACCCGCGGGCGTCGGGCTCTTCCGGCAACCGCCGGTGTTCCTCGCCCCGGGCGATGTCGTGCGGCTGGAGATCGACGGCCTCGGCGCACTCGAGAATTCGATCGTCGCCGGCTGAACCGCCCGGCGCCCCGCACCGCGATGACTGCCTCCCTTTACGGCGGCCTGCCGGCGCCGCCCGCGCTCCTCCCGCTGCGTGCCGGGCCGCTGACGCTCTTCTACGAGGAGGGGGCGCTGCGCTACGTGCGCTGCGGAGATCGCGAGGTAATCCGTCGCGTCTACGCCGCCGTGCGTGACCACAACTGGGGTACTCCGCCGGCCCGGATTACTGCCGAGCGCATCGACGTCCGCCCCACCAGCTTCGCGATCGCCTTCACCGCCCATCATCGCGCAGGGGATCTCCACTTCGTGTGGCAAGGCCGGATCGCCGGCGGGGCGGACGGCACGATCGACTTCCACTTCGACGGCGTCGCACAGTCGACCTTTTGGCGCAACCGGATCGGCTTCTGCGTCCTGCATCCCGCCCGCGAATGTCCCGGGGCCGCGCTCGTCGTGGAGCACGGCGACGGCTCCGTCGTCCGGACCCGCTTTCCCCTCGGTCTTGCGCCCGACAATCCCCACACCGACATCCGCGCGCTCACGCACGAGATCGCCCCCGGCCGCTGGTGCCGTGTCTCCTTCACCGGCGAACTCTTCGAAATGGAGGACCAGCGAAACTGGCTCGACGCGTCCTTCAAGACCTTTGGCACGCCGCTGCGCCGCCCGTTTCCCGTCGAGATTCCGGCCGGCACCCGCGTGATCCAGTCGGTGCGGATCGCGCTGGAGGGCAACCTTCCCGACGCGCCGGCAGTGGCGGCCGCTCCCGGTGGCGCGGCAGCCCACGTCGCGATCGAACTGGAGCTCGCCCCCGAAGCCGGGCCTCCGCTGCCCGCCCTCGGGCTCGCCCTGCCGCGGGAGGAGGCGCCGTGGAGTGCGCGGGAGGTCACCCGGCTGCGCGCGCTCAACCTGGCCCATCTGCGCACCGAGGTCACCCTCGGCGATCCCCGGTGGCCGCAGGCGCTCGGGTACGCCGCGGATCGCGCCCGGGCGCTGAACCGTCCCCTCGAGGTCGCCCTGTTTCTGCAGCGCGAGTCCGGGCGCGATCTGGCGGCGCTCGCCTCCTGCCTCGCCCGCGATCCAGTGCCGGTGGCGCGCTGGCTGGTTTTCGCCGCCGGCCAGCCTTGTCCCGTCGATTCGGATACGATGTCCCAGGTGCGCCAGGCCCTGGCGGATCGCTGTCCGGGTGCCCGGTTCGGCACTGGCACCGACACCTTCTTCGTGTTCCTCAACCGGTCGCGGCCGCCGGTCGCCGCGGTGGAATTCGTCTGCTACACGATCAATCCGCAGGTCCACGCCTCGGATCACCGCTCGCTGGTGGAGACGCTCGAAGTCCACGCGGCCACCGTCGACACCGCGCGCACCTTTGCCGGTGGGCGGCCGGTCGTCGTCAGCCCGATCACCCTGCGCATGCGCTACAACCCCGCCGCCACCGCGCCAGAGCCGCCACCCGGGCCGCACGAACTCCCCACCCACGTCGATCCGCGGCAGCGGTCGCTCTTCGGCGCCGCCTGGACGCTCGGCAGCCTCAAACACCTCGCCGAGGCCGGCGTGGCTGCCGCGACCTATTTCGAAACCACCGGCTGGCTCGGCGTGTTGGAAACCGCGGCGGGCCCGCCGCGCCCCGACCTTTTCCCGTCCACCCCCGGCATGGTTTTCCCGCTGTATCATGTTTTCGCTGACGTCGGCGACTTCGCGGGCGGGCGGGTCCTCCCGCTGCGCTCCGGCGATACGCTGCGGGTGGAGGGCCTGTCGCTGGCCCACGGACGCCGGCGGCGTGTGCTGCTGGCCAACCTGACCGGCGAGCCCCAGTCGATCCGGCTCCGGTTGCCAGTCGCCCCGGCCGGGCCGATCGGACTGCGCCGGCTAACGGACGCCCACTACACGGCTGCGACGCAGACCCCCGAGGCCTACCGCTCGGCCGCGGACGAAACCGTCGCAGCCCCGGGCCGCGAGCTGCGGCTCGACCTTTCTCCCGGCGAACTCGCCCGGCTCGATTTCGCGATCGACTCCCGAGTCTCGTAACCGGGACTGTGCACTGTGGCCGCGGCCCCGCCGCTCCCCCCCCGCAGGTTATCCCGCCAGCGCCGCCGCCGTCGCGTCGAAGAACCGTACGCATTCGGCGATGTCGCCAAGGTTGTCGTTCCAGTTGAACTCGTACTCGATCATGAAAACGGGCCGGGCCTCCTGCCGACGGACCTCGGCGAGCATGCCCCGCACGTCGCTCCCGCCCTGCCCCAGCGGCACACAATGCCCCTTCATGCCGGGCTGATTCATATCTTTGATATGCAACGCGAGCAGCCGGCCCTCGAGCTGGCGCAGGCACGCCACCGGATCCAGGTCGGAACGCGCCCATTGCCCGGTGTCGGCGCAGGCCCCGAAGCGACGGCTGCGGCCGGCGCAGTGTTGCAGCACGATTCGGGGGTGCCAGAAGCGCGAGTTCTTCGCCTTCTCCGGGTGATTGTGGATGGCGAGATCGATTCGGTACTCCTCGCACAGCGCCTCGAGGGCGTCGAAGGCGTCCTCGGGCGGTTCGGCCAGAATCGCCTCCACCCCTAGCTCCGCGGCGAAGTCATACTCCGCGCGGAATTGTTCGACGCCCCGATCGAAACCGCACACGCCGTAATGGACGAGGGCGATCCTGGCATCCGCGAGCCGCTGCCGCAGCTCCCGGCGATCCGCCGCGGACAGTGCCGCCGAAACCTGTACCCCCGGCCGCCCCGGGCCCAGCGCCTGCGTGGGGTAGGCGCCGAGGTGGCGCAGGCCCAGCGCCGCCGTCTTCGCAATCGCCTCGTGCAGCGAAAACTGACGGAAGCTGTACGCGTGCACGCCGAGCCGCCAGCCCAGCCGGGCAGCGTTGGCCGTGCCGCCGCCACCGCGCGCCTCACCGCCAGACACCGCCCACGCGCGGCCGCGCTCCAAGGCGGCCCCGGCGGCAAGGACGGCGGCGTGTTGCAGGAAGGCCCGACGTGGCAGGGAGCAGTTCATGGGGAGGACACCGCCGGGGGAAGCCGTTCATAAACCTCCAGCCGGTCGATCAGCGGGCAGATCTTCTCCTGCGCCCCCTGAATCCGCACCATCAGGCGGACCGCGTTGCGCCCCGGAGGCAGCACGACCGCCCAGTTCTCTGTCGCGTAGCTGCCACGCCGGCCGGTGCAAACCGGAACCCGCCGCCCCTGACTGGCGCCGCCGACGAACAATTCCAACGCCCGGGCCGCCCCTTCCCAGCTATAACGAACGGCCAGCACCCGCGGTCCTCCCCCGGCGACCTGGTCCCATTCGATCACGGCACCGTCGGCCGTCGGCACCAGATAGCCGCTGCCATGAAAACCATCTATCTCCCGCGCCACCCTCACGTCGCTCCGTCCGGCCGCCTCCTCGGCTTCGTAGGCCGCCAGCCATCCGCCCCGCCCGGGCACCGTCCGCGGCACCAGGCTGGCGTCGTCCCAATACGTGACGCCGGTGAGACAATCCCACCAGCTCCTGAAGCCGACGTCGATTCGCGCCGCACCCTCCGGGGCCTGCAGGTGCAGGATTCGCCGCTGGAAGTCGTAGGTGCCATACGGCGCCCAATCGTAGAGCTCCGCACCCAGCGCCTTTCCCGCCGCATCGCGCCAGCGCAGCACCACCAGCGGCTTGCCGCCGGCCCCGACGCCGGAGACGTCTTCCGCGCGCACGTGCACCGCGAAAACGTATTCGCGCCCCGGTGACACCCCGGCCACCGGCACGCCGGCCTGCCCGGCGTAGTGCAACGCCGTCCCGCGGACGCCCTGGCCATGATTGCGCAACCAGAGCGACTGCCGCCCGGACCGCGCGCGGTCGGTCGTCAGTCCCGAGGCCCCATCCGCCGAACTCCAGCGGGAGGTCGCCGCCGGCTCCTCGAACGACGGATCGGGGATGGCGTTGGGTTCCGCCATCGCAGCCGGCAGCACCGCGCCGCCGGCGAGCAGGGTCAACCTTCGCAACTGCCGGCACCCGCGGTTCATTTGCTGAACTCGAGAAATAGCGCCGGTCCGGGCCAGGAGCCTTCCAGCGCGTGCCCCTTGGTTTCCGAAAGGAGATAAAACTCGTTGTCGCCGGGTTTCACCACCTCCAGCGGTACCGGAATCTCGTAATACACCTTGCTGCCCTGGCCCTTCGGCTGGGCGGCCACGGCCGCGAGGCGGCGGTCGTTGAGGCCGAACTCGCCATCGGTTTCATGCGGCCCATAGGTGGCAACCACGAGAAGCGCGGCTGAGGCCCGCGCCGGGCGCTCGACCCAGTTGATCGTGCAGAACGCCTTCCGTCCGTACTGGGAGTTGAAGATCTGCTTCACCCCGGAAGCCGGATAGAACTTCACCACGCGATTCCGCTGAAACGTGAGGCCGTCGGCGACTGGCGTCACGCTGGACACCCCGCTGGCGTCCGTCACCCGCGCCATCACGCGCATCGGCTCACTCTGGTCCGCGATCCAGCGGGTGGCCCAGGTCACCCGCCACGGCGCCGCAGTGGCAGTGCCCACGTGGTGCTCCAGTTTCCCGCCCCGGTAGTTGTAGTGCCACGCGCGCCAACTGCCATCGCCCCCCCAGGCGAACCCCTCGTATTCGGCGAAGAACTCGACCCGCTGCACGGGCGCACCCGCCGGGTCGACGTCGACCTCGAAAACGGGATCGTCACCGAGGGCGGCTCCAGACCGCGGAGCGACCATGCGACCGCGGGCGTGCGGCCGGGCGGCAGAATAGTAGACGCGCACCGTGATGCCTTGGACAGCGAACGCCGGGTAGTCGAAGTTGCGGCAGATCTGCGGGCCGCACGTGAAAGTGAGGATGTTTTCCCCGGGCCGGAGATCAGCCAGCGGCACCGCGACCGCCGGCCGGTTCAGCATGGCGAAATAACACTCAGGACGGGTCGGCGTGTTCCGCGGCAATGGCAACCGCAACCACGTGCCGTCGTTGAACCGGATGCTCTTTTCCGAGGTACCCTCGTGACCGCTCCAGTGCTCCACGATCACCTCCGCCCGAATGGCCCCTGCGAGATCGATCTCCACCGGCACCCGCGCGGGACGCGGATTTTTCGGGGCATTGGGCGCGATGGCCCCGGGACCGAAGACGAGCTGCACCCGATCCCGCTTCCACGTAAACTCCTTGAAAACGTCACCCGGACCCGGTTCAGCCCAAACGGCGGTCGCGCCCGTGAACAAGAGGAATATGGACCGGCAAAGAAGCGATGTCATGGCAGGGGTAGTCACCGAGGAGGAGCGATTCGCAGTAGAGTCCAGACTACGAATTGCGCGGCGCGCCCGCTACCACCCAATTGCCCAGCCCTTGCACGGCATTGCCCGGCGCCCGACGGCGACCGGATCGCCACCCTGCCCTCACGCCCGGTGGCAGCGACGGAAATCATGGGGCGTCATCCCTTTGATCTCCTTGAAGACCCGATCGAAGTAGCTCGCGCTGCCGAAACCCGAGGCGTACGCGACTTCGGTGATCGACTGAGCGGTGGTGAGCAGCAAATGGGTCGCGCGGTCTACCCGAGCGCGCATCACGTAGTTGGTCGGCGTGAGCCCCGTGACCGCCTTGAAAAAGCGGCAGAAATACCCCGGGCTCATGTGCGCCAGTGCCGCGAGCTGCCGGGGCGGCAGCGGCTCGCCGCAGTAGGTGTTGATGTGATTGAAGACCCGCGACAGCCGCTGGACATTCAACAGACGATCATCGCCGTCACCGGCGCCCGCCTCCGCCTTCCCATAACACCGCGCGATCTCGAGCAGGATGTCAGCCAGGTAGGTACGGGCGGCGAGCGCCCAATGCCCGCCCCGGCAAGCCAGCTCGTCATGAATGCGGCGCAACCGATCGAAAACAATCGCGCCGTCGATTTCCTCCGCTGCGATGCGATGCGAAAACCCAGGTCCGTGGCGGCCGAAGGGGCGCAAGTACTCGAAGTCCAGCGGCAGGCCGCCCGGGCGGTGAATGAGCTCCGGCCGAAAGTGCAGGGAGAACACCTTCACCGTCTGCTGAGGATCGGCCTCCATCACGTGAAACTCGCCCGGCCCGATCACCATCAAGTCCCCTTCGCGCAATTCATAGCGGCGGTTTTCAACCGTAAAGGAGGCCGTGCCTTCGTATAGCAAGGTAATCTCAATGTGGCTGTGGTAGTTCGGTGTGATCTTCAGTTGGCTGGAGAACTGGCTGTAATCGAGCCGCAGCGGACACTCCGGGGGAAACTCGAGCACGAATTCCCCTTTCGCTGTCACCGCCAGGCCCTGCAGCGGTCGCCACTTGAATCCCACCCGCGGAGCGGACCGCGGGACGCGCACGCCACGAGTGACGGGGTTGACGGAAGGGGTACTCACAGCGGCGCGCACCTTGGCGTCCCCCGCCTGCATTCGTCAATCCCTGCCAGAACCCTCGGCCCCAGACGCCGTCAAGACGACCTCCACCCCACACAGTTCCTGACCGTCATCCCATGGCCACAGTTCGCCCGCGGAAGTTGCCCGCCGACATGACTTACCTTCGTCGGGCAGCTTCGCCCGAGGGAGAATTCGTGATCAGAGATCATAAAAATTCCCCGTGCTCCAGGCTTCGGAGTTCAGGACCTCGTGATGCTTTTCGTGGCAATCACGGCAGATGAGCCGGCACTGAGCGATTTCGGCCCGGAAGGACTCGGTCGAGCGGCTGACCAGGTGCGCCACGTTATCCCGCTTCTTCCT
>CAZDGC010000145.1:0-14691 GCA_964504885.1 uncultured Opitutus sp. | reverse complement strand
TGTACGTCACCTGGTTGGTGCCTTCGAGGCGCACCTCGGCGTTGCGGGCGTATTCCCCAATGACCGGGTTGAAAACCCGGCCCTGAATGGTGCCGGTGGCCTGGGCCTGGGCGATCGCCGAGGCCGCAAGCCAACCGCTGATCGCGAGCAGAATTCGCAGCGCTGCGGCGAGCGAGGGAGGTAGGTTGGTGTTCATTTTGTCAGGGATAAGTTCACGGCCGCAAAATCGGCGCACACCCTCCAAGGTGTCCTCTGAACACGGTTTAGGGCAGGCCGACGCGGCGGCAGACGGGGCAGGCGGCAACTTACAAGGCGGTCAGGTTTAAAATCCTGGCCCCGGCCGCAAGCGCCAAATGACCGCATCCCTCTGCGCCCGGCGCCGCCCTCCGCCCCACATGCAGCTTGAGGCGCGCGGCGGGCCGGACCACCGTCGTGTTTCGCGCCCGTGCCCATGAGAATCCGCAAAGCCCTCGTCACCGCCGCCAACCCCCGCCAGCGCACCCTGCCGCTGCAAACGCTGATCGACCCATCCGGTGAGCCGCGCTCCGCGCTCCAAATCGTCCTCGAGGAGGCCGCCGGCGCCGGCATCGAGGAGTTCGGTGTCGTCGTCTGCCCCGGCGACGAGGACGCCTATGCGGGTGCCTGCGGTGCGCTGCGCGGACGCGTGCGTTTCCTCGTGCAGGCGGCACCGCGCGGCTACGGACATGCGGTGCGCTGCGGCCGCGAGTTCGTCGGGGAAGACGCGTTTCTGCACCTGGTGGGCGATCACCTGCATGTGTCCAACACCGCCGTAAGCTGCGCCCGCCAGTTGCTCGAGGTTGCCACGGCGGAAAATGCCTCCGTCTCCGCCGTGCAGCCCACCCGCGAGAACCAGCTCACGTCGTTCGGGGCCGTCGGCGGGCGTCTGGTGGGCGGGGCGCGTCCGCTGTACCAAGTCGAGGCCGTGCTGGAGAAACCGACGCCCACGCTGGCGGAGCAGAACCTGATCGTGCCCGGCCTGCGGGCCGGTTTCTACCTCTGCTTCTTCGGGCTGCACGTGCTTGAGCCGGAAATCTTCGCTCTGCTCGACGAGCAGGAACGCGCGGCGCCGGACCGGCCGCTGGGGCTCTCCCCCGCCCTCCACGCGCTCGCCGCGCGGCGGCGTTACCTCGCGTTTAGCGTCGCCGGCCGCCGCTTTGACATCGGCGCTCCCTACGGCCTGCTCTTTGCCCAACTCGCCCTCTCGCTCGCCGGCCGCGATCGCGACCGCGTGCTCACCCAGCTCGTCGAACTCCTCGCCGTGCGCACGGAATGAGCCCGGTGCCGCCGCCATGACCGCCCCAATCCTCGACCTGATCGAATCTGCCGATCCTGCGCTCCGCGATTGCGCGATCGAACACTGGTGCGCCGGCCGGTCGCTGGCAGAGCTGCTCGCCGCTGCCGCGGAGCTCGACACCTACCGCCGGCGCGAAACCAATCTCTACCGGCGCGTCCGCGCCCTGTTCTTCCTCGCCGCCCTCCACCGCTTCCACCTGCCCGCCCGCCCCGAGCTGCCGCGGAGCGGACGCGTGCCCTACGAAGGATTCCGCCACCTGCTGGAGCGGCGCTTCGAGGAGGCGATCGCCGTCTTCGGACGCGCCCAGGCCGCCCACGGGCCCAGCGAGACCCTGTGCAGCGCCCTCGCCGCCGCGCACCACGCCCTCGCCTTCCAGACCCTGGCCGATCAGGTGCGCCGCACCGTGCGCTCCACCCACGGCAACGCGTGGATGTTCCGACTCGGCCACCCGCTCGACCAGCCCCTGCGCGTCCGCCCCGAACTCTTGCGGCGCGAGGGCGGCGACGCCCCGTACCCGCTGCTGCGCGAACGCACCCCGGTGCGCATGGACCTCACGCACTGCGGCTGGAGTGACATCTTCTTCCTCGGGATGGATTTTCCCGAAGGCGCCCGCGTGCTCAATGTCTCGATCAACCTCGGCGTCCACGGCCGCGACCAGGCCCCCCGCCCGCCGGTCGAGGCGTACTTCCGCGTGATCGACGAACCGGTGATTCGCCTCGCCAGCGTCGACCTCGAAGCAAGCGCGCGGCTGAGCACTCTCGATGAGGTCTTCGACTTCGGCCGCGACTACCTCGGGCTGCTCAAGGCCGCCGTCATCGCCGCCGGTCTCGTGCCACCCGGCATCGAACGCTCCGGCGCCAGCCTCGCCGATCTGCTCGCCGCCATCCTCGGACCCGGCCGCGGCTTCGAACTCGTCAGCAATGTCAACCGTATCCCCAAGGGCTCACGCCTGGCCGTCTCCACCAATCTCCTCGGCGCGCTGATCGGCGTCTGCATGCGCGCCACCGGCCAGATCGCCTCCCTCACCGGCCCGATGGCCGAGTCCGAACGCCGCATGGTCGCCGCCCGCGCCATCCTCGGCGAATGGCTCGGCGGCTCCGGCGGGGGCTGGCAGGATTCCGGCGGCCTCTGGCCCGGCATCAAGCTCATCGAGGGGGCCGCTGCCGGGCCCGGCGACCCCGAGTACGGCGTCAGCCACGGGCGCCTGCTCCCACGCCACACCCTGCTCGGCCGTGACCGGGTGTCCGACGCCGCGCGGCGCGCGCTGCAGGAATCGCTCGTGCTCGTGCACGGCGGCATGGCCCAGAACGTCGGCCCGATCCTCGAGATGGTGACCGAAAAATACCTCCTGCGCAGCGCGGCCGAGTGGGCCGCGCGCCGCCAGGCCATCGCGACCCTCGACGACATCCTCGCCCTCCTCGCCGCCGGCGACCTCCACGGCCTCGGGCACGCCCTCACGGGCAACTTTTTCGGCCCGCTGCAGACCATCATCCCCTGGGTGACCAATCGCTACACCGAGGAGATCATCACCCGCACCCGGGCCGCGTTCGGCAGCGACTTCTGGGGTTTCTGGATGCTCGGCGGCATGGCCGGCGGCGGCATGGGCTTCATCTTCGCGCCAGAACGCCGCGCCGAGGGCCAGGCGCGCCTGCACGAACTGATGCTCGCCACCAAACGCGAGCTGGAGCATTCGCTGCCGTTCGCCATGGACCCGGTGGTGTACGACTTCGCGATCAACGAGGAGGGCACCGTCGCCGCCCTGCTGGAGGGATCCGACGCGCTGCTGCCGGCGGGCTTCTACCAGCACGCCGTGCCTGCCTGGCTGCGCCGCGAGGCCCGCGACCTCAGCGCGCGCGAACGCGGCGATCTCCAGCAGTTCACCCGCGCGGCCCGCACCCAGGGGGAGTTTGCCCAGGCCCTGCCCACGCTGCTCGATCGCCTGCTCCCCTCCGCCGAGACGGGCGCCGCCGCCGGCCGGCATCTGGATCAACTGCTCGCCGACCACGGTTTCGACCGCACGCAACATGAGCAGATCCGTGCGGACCTGCGCGCCGGCCGCATCGGGCTGGCCATGAACCGCCTGCCGACGACCACGAGAATCGACGATGTCGCCGCGCGGGACCTGTTCGACCCCGCCGCGGCGGATGCCGCGATGCGCCGCGCCGGCGAGGCCGCCCTGCAAAGCGGCGAAGTCGCGGTGGTGACCTACGCCGCGGGTGTGGGCAGCCGCTGGACCCAGGGCGCCGGCGTCGCCAAGGCGCTGCATCCGTTCGCAAAGTTCGCCGGCCGGCACCGCAGCTTCGCCGACGTCCACCTCGCCAAGACGCGCCGCACCGCCGCCGAGTGCGGCGCCGCGCCGCCGCACGTGTTCACCACCAGCTACCTCACCCACGCCCCGATCGAGCGCGCCCTGCGCGCCGCCGGCGCGGCGCTGGACCGCGACGTGTTCCTCTCGCCCGGCCGCTCCATCGGCCTGCGCCTCGTGCCGACGGTGCGCGATCTGCACTTCGCCTGGCAGGAGACCGCGCAGCAGCGGCTCGACGAACAGAAGGAGAAGCTGCGCGAAAGCGTGCGCGCCGCCCTCGCCGACTGGGCGCGCGCCACCGGCGAAGGCAGCGACTACACCGACAACCTCCCCGGCCAGTGCCTCCACCCGGTCGGGCACTGGTTCGAGATCCCCAACCTGCTCAAGAACGGCACCCTCGCGCGCCTGCTCTCCGCCCGGCCGCAACTCCGCACCCTGCTTGTGCACAACATCGACACCCTGGGCGCCACCGTCGATCCCGCGCTGCTTGGCTGGTTCCGCGCCTCCGGCGCCACCCTCGGCTGGGAGGTCATTCCCCGCCGCCTCGCGGCCCCCGGCGGGGCCCTCTCGCGGGTCGACGGCCGGCTGCGCCTCATCGAGGGCCTCGCTCTCCCGCGCGAGGAGGACGAGTTCGACCTCAGCTACTACAGCACCAACACCTGCTGGGTCGACATCGACCGCCTGCTCGCCCTCTTCGGCCTGGCACGGACGGAACTCGCCGACGCCGACCGCACCGCCGCCGCCGTGCGCGCCCTCGCCACCCGCGTGCCCACCTACATCACGCTCAAGGACGTCAAGAAGCGCTGGGGCCACGGACAGGAGGACGTGTATCCGGTCGCTCAATTCGAAAAGCTCTGGGGCGACATGACCGCGCTGGCCGAATGCGCGCAGGTCTTCGCCGTCGTGCCCCGCGCTCGCGGCCAGCAACTCAAGGACCAGGCCCAGCTCGACGGCTGGGCCCGCGACGGCTCCGCCGGTTACATCGCCTCGCTCTGCGCCTGGTGAGGCGCGGCGGGGAGCGCGGACGCATCGCCAACCGTGTTCGTCCCCTCAGGTCCGGGGCACCTCTCCCGGGCGCCGCGAGTTTCCGTTCGCCATCCACCAGCGAGGAGCGGGAGAATTCATCCTCCAGCTTTCATGAGCTCCGCGGCCCTTCGCCTCCACCCGCACCGCAACCGCCCCGGCTTCTTCGCTCTTACGATCCGCCGGCTCCTCGCCGCCTCAGGCGCCCTCGCGCTGCCGATCGTGGCCGCGGGCGCGGAACCGACCCTCGCCTGCTACCTGGCGACGCGCTCGATTTTCCTGCAGGAGGACTCCCCGGCGGTCCGCGAAATCGAGGCCCGTTTCATCGTCCTCCTCTATGCCGACGCCCCGCTTTCGGGCCTGCAAGCCTCCCTGCTCGTCGGATCGACCAGCCATCCCCTTTCCTCCGCGTACAACTTGGCCCCCTGGGGCATACCCAACCCAATCATCACGTCCCCGGTGCCGCTCGCGGGGAGCCTCCCGGCACTCGACCGTCGCTTTGCCTCGGCGACGGAACTGCACGCCGTGTTCCCCGCCCTCGGTGGCGCCACCTTTCGGGCGGTTTCATTTCGCGGCGTGATCAATCGTCCCCTGCCCCTGCCACCGCTTCGTCCGGCGACCGTCCTCGCGCCCATTCAGAACCTCGCCGCCCTGCAGGCCTGGGAGGGCGGTCCCCTGACGGTGACCTGGCGCGTCCGCGGCGTGGAACCGGACGAACCCGACCCAGGCGAGGAGCCGCGCCAGAGTTACGCCACCACCCGATTCCTGCTCTCCCTCCATCGCACCTCCACGGCCCTCGGCGTGGAGGATTCCAATCGGATCGGCGCCGTCGAACTCGGGGGAACGAGCTACACCTTCTCCCAGGTGGCCGCGGAACCGGGCGAGACCCTGTTCGGCGAGTTGACGGCGCACCCCTCTCGCTTCTGGTCGGTGCGCTTTCCGATCCGGCGGGCCAACCCCGCCGCGCCGGTCATCACCGCGCAACCCCGCGCCGTTGCGGTCCGCGTTGGCGACGACGCGACCTTCTCCGTGACCACCCTCGGATCCGGGCTGTCGTATCAGTGGCGCAAGGACTCGGTGTCCCTGCCCGGCGCGACCGAGGCTACTCTCACGCTCCGCGCCGTCCGCGCGGATCAGGCCGGAGAGTATGCCGTGCGGGTGGCCGGCCCCGGCGGCGAAGTGGTGAGCACCGCGGCGACCCTGACGGTGGTGGTGCCGCCGGCGATCACCGCCGAACCGCGCGGCCAGACCGTCCTCACCGGTGCCGCCGCTTCGTTTGCGGTGACCGCCACCGGCACCGGCCTCACCTACCAGTGGCAGCGCAACGGCGAACCCCTCGCCGGCGCCACCCAGGCCACGTTCACCCTCGCCGCCGCGCGCCTGGCCGACGCCGGCAGCTACCGCGTCACGATCGCGAACGCCGCCGGCGCGGTCACCTCCGCGGCGGTCGAACTCGACGTCGCACCCATCACCCGACTCGCCAACCTCTCGGTGCGCGCCCGGCTCGGCGAAGATGCGCCTCTGACGGTTGGCCTGACCGTGAGCGGAGGCACGGCGGGCGCGACCAAGCCACTGCTGTTGCGTGCCGTGGGTCCCTCCCTCGCGGCGTTCGGCGTGGGCGACGCGGCGACCGCGGTTCAACTGGCGCTGCTGCACGGCGCGGAAACGATCGCCGCCAACGACGGCTGGCGCGGTCAGGCCGCCCTCGCGACCACGGCTTCTGCGGTGGGCGCATTTGCGCTCGCCGGACCAACATCGCTCGACGCGGCGCTCCTGCAACCGGTTCCGGGCGCCGGGTACACCGCCCGCATCACCGCCGCCGCGCCCGGCGGCACCGCACTCGCCGAAATCTACGACGCCTCGCCCAACGACACCTTCAACACCGCCACCCCGCGCCTGACCAATCTCAGCGTGCTGACCCACGTGGGCGGCGGAGCGGACGTGCTCATCGCCGGATTCACCGTGGTCGGCCGCCACCCCCAGCGCCTGTTGGTTCGCGCCGTCGGCCCCGCCCTCGCGGCCTTCGGTGTCGCCGACTTTCTATCCGATCCGCGCCTCGAACTGCACCGCGCCGGCACCGCGACTGCGATCGCCGCCAACGACGACTGGGGCAGCGCCGCATCCGCCGACGCCGCCCGGGCCGCTGCCGACGTCGGCGCCTTCGCCCTGCCGCCGGACGGCCGGGACGCCGTTCTGCTGGTGACACTCCCGCCCGGGAGCTACACCGCGCAGGTCGGCGGCCCGGGCGAGGCCCGCGGCATCGCGCTCGTCGAGGTCTACGAAGTGCCGTAGCGCGGAGATACCGCAGCTCGCGGGACGGCGGTGTCAAAGTCGGCGCACCAGTCTTTCTCTTTCGTCAGGGTCTGGCTGCGGGAGAGAGAGATTAAGAGAAAGAGGAAAGAGAACGATCACGAGGCAGATGCCGGACTTTCACACTGCCGCACAATCTGCGGATCTGCGGGACCCCGCCGCACCAAAGGCTCGCCGGCCTCCGTCGGCGACCATAATCTCGGCGCTGGTCGGACGTGATTGGCCGGCCGTCCTCCTCATGCACTCCACCCCGTCCGCCACCCCGGCGCTCTCCCGCCGCCGGTTCCTCCACTCCGCGGGCCTGGCCGCCAGTGCCACCCTGGCCGCCCGCCGCCCGCTCTCCGCCGCCGAACGCACGCGCACCGCCGGCGCCAACGGCCGCCTCCGCATCGGCCTGATCGGCTGTGGCGATCGCGGCGTCAACGCCCACCTCGCGGGCATCCGGAAGCACGTTGGCACCGTGCCGTTCGAGATCACCGCGCTGTGCGATCCCTGGCGCCTCGCGCGCGAACAGGCCAACGCCAGGGTCAAGGAGTGGTTCGGCCGCGAGGCGCGCACCTTCGTTTCCTACCGCGACCTGCTGGCGCAGGGCGAAGTCGACGCCGTCATGATCGCGTCGCCTGATCACCTGCACACCCTGCACCTCGAGGCCGTGGCCCGCGCGCGGAAGCACGTCTACGTTGAAAAACCGCTGGCCTATGACTTCGCCGGGCTGCTGCGCGCCGTCGACGCCGTCAAGGCGGCCGGCATCGTCGCCCAGGTCGGCACTCAGCTCCGCAGTCTGCCGGGCATCGTGGGCGCGCGGGAGATCTTCCAGTCCGGCGTGCTCGGCAAACTCTCGCGCATCGAGGAGTGCCGCAACACCGAGCGCCCCTACTGGTATCAGTATCTCAAGGACGTACAGGCGGGCGACGTCGAGTGGAAGGAGTTTCTCCACGACCGCCCCATGCGCCCGTTCCGCGCCGACACCTACTCCGGCTGGTACGGTTACTACGAATTCTCGCGCGGTCCGATCAGCGGCTACGGCTCGCACTTCATCGACATGGTCCACTTCATCACCGGCGCGCAGTTCCCGCAGTCGTGCGTCTGCGTCGGCGGCACCTTCACCTGGCGCGACGAACACGCCTTCACCGCCCCCGATTGCGCCCAGGCCACCTGGATCTACCCGGAGGGTTTCCTGGTCAGCTCCTCCAACAACCTCGGCAACAGCTTCGGCAACGTCCGGAAGTTCTACGCCGACAAGGGCGTGCTCAAGGTCGACAACTGGAACGCCCCCACCTACAGCGCGGAGGGCGGTCCGCGCCGCGATCGCAGCCTCCGCGGCGAAAAACCCGTCCCGCCCGTCGCCCGCCCGGATCACTTCCTCGACTGGCTGCAGTGCGTGCGCGACGGCGGCACGCCCCACGCCCCCATCGAGGCCGGCTTCCAACATGCGGTTGCGGTCCTGATGGCCGACGAGTCTTATCGCACCGGCCGCAAGGTCACCTACGATCCCGTGAAACGCCGCCTTCTCCCCGCATGAACCACGCCCCCTGTTACTCCCTCACCCGCCGCCGTTTCCTCGCCGGCCTCCTCGCGGCACCCGCCGCGGCGGAGCTCGCCCGCGCCGCCGTGCCGGCCGTCGCGCCGGGCTTCCCGATTGGCTGCTACACGCGACCATGGGCGGAGCACGATCCGGTCGTCGCCCTCGACGCCATCGCCGCCGCCGGCTACAAATACGCCGGCCTCATGACCGCCAAGGGCGGCACGACCGTGCTGCCGGGCACCCCGCCTGAAAAGGTCGAGGCGCTCGCGGCCGCCGCGCGCCAGCGTGGTCTCGGCATCGTCTCGATCTGGGGCGGCGACTTCCTCGTCCCCAAGGCCCCCGCCGACAGCATCGGCCGCCTCAGGCGGCTCATCGATCACTGCGTGATCTGCGGCTGCCCGAACCTGCTCCTCGGCGGCACCGGCAAGGCCGAACTCGTCGGCCCCTACTACCAGACGGTGAAGGAGTGCTGCGACTACGCCGCAAGCCAGGGCGTCACGCTCACCGTCAAACCGCACGGTGGCACCAACTCCACCGGCCCCGAGTGCCGCAAGCTGATCGAACAGGTCGGCCACAAGAACTTCCGCCTCTGGTACGACCCGGGCAACATCTTCTATTATTCCAACGGCCAGCGGAACCCGGTCGACGATGCCGCCACCGTCGACGGCCTCGTCGCCGGCATGAGCGTGAAGGATTTCCGTCCGCCCAAGGAGGTCATGATCACCCCGGGCACCGGGCAGGTCGACTTCCGGCAGGTGCTGGCGAAGCTGCGCGCCGGCGGCTTCACCCGCGGCCCGCTGGTGGTGGAGTGCCTCTCGAAGGGCGATCTCCCCCACCTCGCCGCCGAAGCCCGCCGCGCCCGCCTGTTCCTCGAGGGGATCCTGCGGCCGTAGCCGCACCCGGCCGGCGCGCCAGTCACCGGTTGCCACGCAGCCTCCGCCCGTCGCCGCGCGGGCGTTTGTCACGTAATACGTGACATGCGCATCCCGCCCGCGTCGCTCCCCCCGGTCGCATTTCACGTATTACGTGAAATGACCGCCGGGCATGCCACCCGCGGACGCGCGGCCGGGCGCCGCTCTTCGCCAAGATTTGCGCGGCTTTTCGGGTCGAGCGGTCCGCGCCCAGGCGGCAATCTGGCGGGATGAAATCCGCGCCCGGGTCCGCCTTACTTCCCGCCCTGCTGCTCGCCGCCCTCGCGCTCCCGCTGGCGGCGTCCGAGACCGTGCTCGTCGCGACCAAACCCGACGCCACCTGGAAGCCTTATCCCACGCGCACGCTGGACGACTTCCCGGCCATCGCCGCCGCGCCGGCCGACGCCGGGCTCAACCGCTTCGGACACCGCACCGACCGGAAGGCCCGCGCCACGGGCTTTTTCCGGACCGAACGCCTCGGCGACCGCTGGTGGTTGATCGATCCCGAGGGCGGCGTCGGCCTCAACCGCAGCGTCGTCTCCGTGACGATGATGCGCACGCCGGGCGCCGTCGCCGCGCTGGAGCGCAAGTTCGGCGGCGAGGAGGGCTGGGCGGCGCAGACGGCGGAGCTGCTGCACGCGCACGGTTTCAACGGCCTCGGCTCCTGGACCGACACCGCGCGCCTGCGCGCCGCCCCGCGGAAGCTGGCGTACACCCTGATCTGGAATTTCATGAGCAGCTACGGGAAGAAGCGCGGCGGCACGTATCAGCTTCCCGGGCACACCGGCTACCCGCGCAACGCCATCTTCGTCTTCGACCCGGAGTTCGAAACGTTCTGCGCCGAACACGCGCGGCAACTGGCAGCGACGAAGGACGACCCGTGGCTGGTCGGACACTTCACCGACAACGAGCTGCCGCTCCGCCGCGAGGCGCTGGCGAACTACCTGTCGCTCCCGCCGGCCGACCCCGGCCACCGCGCCGCGCGCGCGTTCCTGGAACAGCGGCACGGCCCGGCCGCCACAGCCAAGGACATCACCGAGACCGACAAGCAGGACTTCCTCGCCCTCGTGGTCGACCGCTACCTCGGAATCGTCACGCGCGCCATCCGCGCCGTCGACCCCCACCACCTCATCCTCGGCTCGCGTTTCCACGGGGCCGGCGTGCGCTACCCCGAGACCTTCCGCGCCGCGGGCCGGCACCTCGATGTCGTCGCCGTGAACTACTACCACGCGTGGAGCGCCGACCGCGACCTGCTCGCCATGTGGGAGCGCGAGGCGCGGCGACCCTTCCTCATCACCGAGTGGTACGCCAAGGGCATGGACGTGCCCGGCCTCGCCAATGTCAGCGGCGCGGGCTGGGTGGTGAAGACCCAGCGCGACCGCGGTCTTTTCTACGAGAATTTCACCCTCAGCCTGCTGGAGTCGCGCGGCTGCGTGGGCTGGCACTGGTTCAAATACATCGACAACGACCCCGACGACAAGAAGGCCGATCCCTCGAACCGCGACTCCAACAAGGGCATCGTGAGCAATCGCTACGAACCCTACGGCGACTTGCTGGCGTCGATGAAACGAATCAACACGCACACCTACCGTCTCGTGGATCACTTCGACGCCGCGCGCTGACCGCGGCAATCTCCCCGCCATGCCTCCGCTCCCCCGCCGTCTCCTCGCCATCGCCGCCCTCGCCGCCGTGCTCGCGCCAACCACCCGCGCGGCCGATCCCGCCGTGCGCATCGAGAAGGACGTCGCCTTCCTTGCTGGCGACCGCACCGAGAAACTCGATGTCTACCTGCCCGCCGCGCGCCCCGCCGGCACGCGGTCGCCGGCGCTGGTCTGGATCCACGGCGGCGGCTGGATGGGTGGCACCAAGAACGAAGCGCGCGCCAACAACGTGTGCTCGACCCTGGCCCGCGCCGGCTACGTGGCCGTGAGCATCGACTACCGCCTCGGCGCCGGCGCCTGGCCGACCAACCTCCATGACTGCAAGAACGCGGTGCGCTTCCTCCGCGCCCGCGCCGGCCAATACGGCGTCGATCCTGCGCGGATCGCCGTAGCGGGCGGTTCCGCCGGCGGACACCTCGCGCTGATGGTCGCGCTCACCGGCGATCTCGCCGAACTCGAACCCACCGGGGCCGCCACCCCTTACCCCGGGCTCTCCAGCGCGGTGCGCTGCGGCATCAACTTCTACGGCATCACCGACGTGCCCGGCTGGCGCGTGAAACCCAAGCCCGGCGCGCCCGCCGAGGCCGCAGGCCTGCGCGACAGCACGGCCAAGGTCTACGGCGTCGCTTCGAACGACGCCCCCGTGCTGCGACTCGCCTCGCCCATCACCCACGTGCGGAAGTCCAGCGTGCCGCTGCTGACCCTCCACGGCCGCAGCGACGAGACCGTTCTCCTCGAACAGGCCGAGACGCTCGATCGGGTCGCCCGCGAGCGCGGCGCCGCGCATGAATTGATCGTGCTCGACGGCATCGGCCACACCTTCGACCTGGAAAAATGGGGCAAGAAACCCCTCCCGCGCGACCTGCGCCCGGTGGTGCTGGAGTTTCTGGCGAAGCACTTGCCGTGAGCGTCATCGCGTTCCGGTCTCCCGCGGCCCGCGCGGCCCGCGTGGTCACAGGCGGGACCATCGTAACTCCCGCCTCCCGGACATCACTTGCGTCAGCGCTTTCATGATACATCACTTCCTTCGCCTCCTGCTCGCGCTTCTCTCCTCGCTCCCGCTCGCCGCCGCGACGCCGTCGCCCGCCGGTGAACTGCTCGACCGGGTCTGGTCCGGCCATCCGGTGCCGTTCGCGCTGCTGGTCGAGCGCGGCCACCAGTTCGTCGCCTATTACAATGCGGAGCGGCGCATCATCGTCCTCGGCCGCAAGCTGGGCGACGCCCGTTGGGCGCGTTGCCAGCCGCCCGGCGTGCCGGTGCCCAAACGCAAACGCGACTCCAACGTCACGGGCTGGGACAGCCACAACTCGCTGCGCCTCGCCCTCGATCGCGACGGCCGCCTGCACCTCGCGGGCAACCTGCACGTCGACCCGCTGGTGTACTACCGGACGCGGACACCGTTCGACGTGACCTCGCTGGAGCGCCTCGATCGCATGACCGGCGAGCGGGAGGATCGCTGCACGTACCCCGTGTTCTTCGAGGACGGCGCCGGCGAACTCCTCTTCCGCTACCGCGACGGCAGCAGCGGCAACGGCAGCGATCTCTACAACCGCTACGACCGCGCGACCCGCACCTGGCGCCGCGTGATCGCCACGCCCCTGCTCGACGGCGAAGGCGAGCGCAACGCCTACGCCTCCGCACCGACGCTCGGACCCGACGGCCGCTTTCACCTGATCTGGATGTGGCGCGAGACCCCCGACTGTGCCACCAACCACACGCTCTCCTACGCTCGCAGCCGCGATTTCGTGCACTGGGAAACGAGCCGCGGCGAAGCGCTCCGGCTGCCAATCACGCTGGCGACCGGCGACGTGATTGATCCGGCGCCACCGGGCGGCGGGTTGATCAACATGTCGTTCCACGTGACGTTCGATGCGCAGCACCGGCCGCTCGTGACCTACCACCGCTACGATGCCGCGGGCCGCTCCCAGGCCTTCCTCGCGCGACCGGCGGCCGTGGGTGGATGGGAACTGCGGCAATTGAGCGCCTGGGAGTTTCGCTGGGCCTTCTCCGGCGGCGGCTCGATCGACGCCGAAGTGCGCGTCGGGCCGGCGCAGCGTGCACCCGACGGCACCCTGCTCGTCGACTACGGAACCCGGCAGGCCGGCTCCGGCCGCTGGCGCCTGGACGGCGAAACGCTCGAGCGCCTGGAGCAGCTTGCGCCCGCCCCCTCCCCGATTCCTGCCGCCCTGCGACGGCCGCAATCGGGGATTCCCGGCATGGAAGTGCAGCTCTTGACCGCCCACTCGCCGGGGGCCCGCTGGGTGCTGCGCTGGGAAACGCTCGGCCGCAATCGCGACCGGCCGCGTGAGTCCGCGCCGCCCCCGACGGAATTGCGCCTGTATCGGCTTGCCGCTGACAGTGCCGCGTCCGACGCGGTGCAGACGCCGTGAAGGAAGATGCCCGCGGGGCGCGGGCGGATCGCCAGCGGCGATCGCCCGCCCGGGGGCGGCATTACCCGCGGAGGATGGTGCGGCCCTGGGCGCCGGACCGTCGCAACCGCCAACCGATCGCGCCGAGCAGGCCGAACGAGGTCAGCAGCAGGCTGGACCCCGAATCCGGGACGGGCAGCGCCTCCTCGACGAATCCCTGGTAACGCACGCTCTGCTGAGAGTAATTATAGAAACCGAAGCGGGCAGGCTGGAACGTGCCGGCGAAATTGAAGATCGTGGTGCCGGTTCCGTAGGTGTCCCCGGAGATCCCGATCTTGAGATTCGTGGCGGTGTACTCGAGCGAGAAGCCATAAGTGGTGTTGTCCTTCCAGCCCTTGCCAGTTCCGGTATCCGTCAGGAGCACGTCATACCCGGCGGCGTCCAGGTGGTGGTTGCCGAAGGGAATCGCCGCCGCGCCCCCGGTCACGAGGGAGAGATAGAATCCCGCCGGACTGCCGCTCTGCGCCGTCTGTTTCCAATCGAAGAGGTAGAAGGGGTCATTCACGCCGCCGCTAAAGAGCACGAAGCCGATGAAGTCGTCATCAGCGGTAGTCTCGACGCGAAACTGGCCGTTGAAGCTGCCGTTCAGAAACGAGGTCGGACTGACAAAAAACGTGGGGTTGCCATTGATGGTCTGCAGGACGCTGGAACCATCGCCGGATACGACCCAGTTGCCGTTGCCCGCCGGACCTTCCTTGGTCCAAGTCGTGAGGTTTACCGGGGCCGCGGACGCCGACCCGAGGCCGGCAGCGGCAATGAACAGAAGGAGGAGCGAATTTTTCATCGTGCGCCGCTTAGCAAAGTACGCGCCAGGCGATCGAACGTTTGCTCCTTTTCTCTGGTACCTCTTGTCCTTCAAATTCTAACAAACCGCTCTGGAGGGCAGATCTTTTCTTACCCAGCTCCTGTGGGCCAAATTTGTAATCAGAACCGACAGTGCGCCTTATTATCCATGGCCGCGTGCGATCATCGCGGGGCGGGCGCAACCAGATCTAAGCCGCAAGAATTCAGTGGAGAACCACGAATCGACACGAATACACACGAATAACTCCGTTCCGCACCGCGCTCACCTCTTGGTGAAGGGCAGACGGTCCAATCAAACCGTGCATTCTCATTCGTGTTCCTTGGTGTCCATTCGGTTGAACTGGATTGAGCCGGCTAGCAGCCCGTCGGACTTGGAAAATCACGCTTGGAGCGATCCGCGTGTTTTTT
>CAZDGC010000144.1:9023-14837 GCA_964504885.1 uncultured Opitutus sp. | reverse complement strand
AACCCTCGTCTCCGCCCACGCCGTCCACGCGGCCGCTCCCGCCCGGCCCAACCTCCTCGTCATGCTCGTCGACGATATGGGCATCATGGATACCTCGCTGCCGTTCCTGACCGACGCCGCCGGGCGTCCGCAGAAACATCCGCTGAACGAATTCTATCGCACGCCCGCCATGGAACGCCTCGCCGCGCGCGGCATCCGGTTCAATCAGTTCTGCGCCATGAGCGTGTGCTCGCCCACCCGGATTTCGATCATGACAGGGCAGAACGCCGCCCGCCACCGCACCACCAACTGGATCAACCCCGACAAGGACAACGCCGGCCCGCAGGGTCCCGCCGATTGGAACTGGACCGGCTTGAAAAAGCACGACGTCACCCTCGCCCGCCTCCTGCAGGCCGCCGGCTACCGCACCATCCACGTCGGCAAGGGGCACTTCGGCCACCGCCTCGCCGAAGGCGCCGATCCGCGCAACCTCGGCTTCGACATCAACGTCGGCGGCGGCTCCATCGGCGCCCCCGCCAGCTACTACGGCCGCGACAACTACGGCAAAGGCGGCAAACGCGCCCAGGCCGCGGTGCCCCACCTCGAGCAATACCACGGCACGGACACCTTTCTCACCGAGGCGCTCACCCTCGAGGCCAAGCGCCACGTCAGCGACGCCGTGCAGGCCGGCAAACCCTTCTTTCTCTATTTCCCGCAGTACGCCGTGCACGCGCCGTTCATGGCGGACCCGCGCTTTGCCGCCCACTACGCCAACTC
Organism: uncultured Opitutus sp.; assembly: GCA_964504885.1. Lineage (GTDB taxonomy): Bacteria > Verrucomicrobiota > Verrucomicrobiia > Opitutales > Opitutaceae > ER46. The sequence continues at coordinate 14,081 of CAZDGC010000144.1, read as the reverse complement.
CGGCCAGTCCCCCCAGGCGCAGGCTTTCGCCACCCTCATCGAGGGCATGGACAAGTCGCTCGGCGACCTGATGGATCACCTCGAAAGACTTGGCGTCGCGGAAAACACCCTGATCGTCTTCCTCGGCGACAACGGCTCCGACGCCCCGCTCGGCCACGAACACGCCGTCGCCTGCGCCGCCCCGCTCCGCGGCAAGAAGGGCTCGCACTACGAAGGCGGCATGCGCGTGCCGTTCATCGCCGCCTGGGGCCAGTCCGCCCCCGCCAACCCGCACCAGCGGCGCCTCCCCATCCCGGCCGGCGCCATCCAGTCGCAACAGGCCGCGGTCATGGATCTGTTCCCCACCCTCCTCACCGCCGCCGGCGTCGCCGCGCCCGCCGGGCACGTGGTCGACGGCCTCCGCCTCGACACCCTGCTCGCCGGGAAACGCGACGCCTCCCGCTCCGAGGCGTTCCTGATGCACTATCCGCACTCGCCCCACCGCACCGAGTATTTCACCTCGTACCGCGACGGCGGCTGGAAGGTCGTCTACCACTACCTCCCCGGCGAGGACTCCGGCGGCCAGCGCTACCAGCTCTTCCACCTCGCGGAGGATCCCTTCGAGCAGCACGACCTCGCCGCCACCCGCCCCACCGAGCTGCGCCGGATGATGCAGGCGATGATCGCGTCCCTCGAACGGCACCGCGCCGTGTATCCCAGGGACAAGGACACGGGCGCCCCGCTCAAGCCGCGTCTGCCCTGAGCCGGCGCCGGTGCTCCGGCGGGATGAGTGCCCCCGGGGGAGGGGGCCGGAGAGCGGCAGGCGGCGCGACCGGCCGGCGATCTTTCCGCCGGAAGGATTGAATTCGGCGCGGCGCCCCCGGTAGACTCGATGCTTGATGAAATCCTCCGCGCCCTCGGACCACGCCGGGCTGCCCATGACCAGCAAATGGGATCCGGCCAAACTGGAACGCGAAATCGCCGACCTGCAGGCCCTCGAGCAACAGCCCTTTGCCGCCCGCGCCGCCGGGTACCTCAAGCGCACCGGCCCCGGGCTCCTGCAAAGCGCGATGACGCTCGGCGCCGGCAGCGCGGTCGCCTCGGTCGTCGCCGGAGCCTCGTACGGCTACCAGCTCCTGTGGGTGCAGCCGGTCGCGATGTTCCTCGGCGTCTGCATGCTCGCCGCCCTCGGCAACATCGTGCTCACCACCGGCGAACGGCCCTACCGCGCCTTCGGCCGCGAGCTTCATCCCGCCATCCCGCTGCTCTGGGCGATTGCCACGATCGTCGCCTCGGTGATCTGGCATTTCCCGCAGTACGGTCTCGCCGCCGGCGCCGCCCGCGATCTGGCGGAACTGCTGGGCGTGGCCACGCAGAGCGTCGATGCCGCCGGCAAGCGCGGTTTCACCGGGGCCGGTTACGCCGTCAGCTTCGGCATCGGCTTTCTCATCCTCGCCGTCAGCATCTTCACGACCTGGAATTACGGCAGCCGCGGCCCGGGCATGAAGATCTACGAGTGGTTCCTGCGCGGCATCATCGCCCTCGTGATCCTTTCGTTCGCCACCGTGGTGATTTTCTCGGGCATCCGCTGGGGCGACCTGTTCCGCGGCTTCTTCGGTTTCTACCTGCCCAGCAGCCGCGACGGCATCGAGACGGTGCTCGGCGCCATCGGCGCGGCCGTGGGCATCAACATGACCTTCCTCTACGGCTACTCCATCCTGGCGAAGGGATGGGGCCAGCACCACAAGAAGCTCTCGCGCTGGGATCTCGCGATGTCGATGTTCATGCCGTTCGTCCTGGTGACCTCGCTGATCATCATCGCCATGGGCAACACCATCTACAACCCCGCGCTGGGCGACGTGGTGCGCACCGATCTCCGGCCGGTCGACGCCGCCCGCGCCCTCGAACCCGTGATGGGCGCCAACCTCGGCCGCGTCGTCTTCAACCTCGGCTTCATCGGCATGACCTGCGGCGCCATCAGCGCCCACATGGTCGTCTGCGGCTTCACCCTGTGCGAAATGTTCGGCCTCGAGTACACCGTGAAGCGTTACCGGATGTTCACGCTGGTCCCGGTAGTTGGACTGATCGGCGTGGTCAGCTCGACCCCGCTCTGGCTCCCGGTCGTCGCCTCCGCGATCTGCTTCACCATGCTGCCGATCGCCTACCTGACCTTCCTGGTGATGAACAACCGCCGCAGTTACCTCGGGGAGGCCGTCGGGCGCGGCTGGAAACGCGGGGTTTTCAACGTTATCCTCGCCGTGGCCGTGGCCATGTCGGTCATCGGCGCCGGCATCCAGGTCAAGAATCGCGTCATCGACAAGCTGCCGGAACTGATCGGCAGCAAGTGAGCGGGTCACCCTCCCTCCCGCCCTCCCAGGCGATCCCACCCGGCGCTGCAGTTGGGCGGCCCGCCCGCCGCCCGGCCCCGCCGGTCGTGCCCCTCGCCCCACGTTGCCTCCCGTTGCAAGCCCTCCGGCCTCAACGCTGGCGCATGGGGGCACCCACCACACTCACACAATCATGAGTCCAGCATCATCCGACAGCCCGGCATGATTTTGTCCCCATGATGCTGTGATCATGGAACTGGGTGCGGCGCGAGCCGCCTCCGCTTCCGCCGTCGCTTCGCCGCCGGATTCCCCCAACAAGCGTCAGGAAAAAGATGCCACACCCGGAGCTCAGTCGGAGACAGTTTCTGGCCGTAACGGGAACGGCGGTTGCCGCGGGCGGGTGGCAAGGGATCGCGCTCGGCTCGCCGGCGTCGAAGCAGGCGGACGCGGTGAAGCGTCTGACTGATTGGGTGGTCAATGCGGTGGTGGGAGATGGGATCGAACTCGTCGCCAACCTGCCCGCCGGGGCGACCCGGGGCGGGCGCTCGCGCGAGGACCTGGCCCGCTTGTGCTGGCTGCAAAACTGCAATCTCTTCGCGTTTCATGCGCTGCGGGATTTTCACCCCGCGACGGCCAGGCGCATCGAGGAATCGTACCGGCGGTGGTATGCGAAGTCGTTTCCAAACATCGAGGAACGCACCGAGAATTACCTGACGGTTGGCCAACTCCCGGCCAGGAACCCGCCCCCGGGAAAATACTACCGCACCGTCGTGCAGCAGGTGAAGCAGGGCGAGTACACCATCGGGACGGAAACCATCCGGCCGGACTGGATGGGCAGCATCGTGGACGACGATCCGCGCAGTCTGCTGAAGTTTGGTGCACTGGGGTGCCAACTGCGCAACGAGAAGGTACAGGCGCAACGGTACCTGCAGAAGGCACTCGCGCTGTGGGATGGGGCCGGCTTCCGCACCCCGCGGCGCGAGCGGCATGACGCCTACTACACGCGGTATCTGGCCTATGCGTTGATTGTGGAGAAGGCGCTGCAGGTGCGGCTGCCGCAGGACGTGCGCGAGGGAATCCAGGCGAGATTGTGGTCGGTGCAGGACCGCGACGGCGGCCTGTGGACCAACTACCACCGCGATGGGACGATCCCGCCTTTCGGCAAGAAGACCACGGAGATCGGTCCACTCACGCTACTGGCTTACGCCGATTCCGTGTGGCCGTGAACGTGGCGGGAATGGGGCTCGCACATGGAGAACACCAGCGGCTCCCGCGTCCCGTCGATCCGCAGATGCCGGCAGTCGGCCCATGCCGGCGGCGGCAGTGAAACCGGCATGGCGAAGGTGAAGGTCCGTGACTTGCGGCGCAGGGCACGGCGCAACACCTCAATCCCTTCACTGCACAAACGCCAACCGCCGGCTAGCAGCCTGTCGAGTTGGCCCGCGCGCCTGCCGGCGCCGCCAGCGAGTACCAAAGAATGCTGGGTTCCAAGTCCGACAGGGTGCTAGGGCAAGGACTTCAGCCCTTCCGCACGGATGCGCCACCGGCCGTCGGGGGGAAACCCGGGGGCCTCCTCCATGGAGCCGTCCCAGCCCGCGATCATCAGCGCCACGGCGGCAAGAAAGGCGCCGTTGGCTGGGAGGTAGGCGGCGATCTCGTGTTTGCGCGCTCCCGGCCGGGGCGAACGCGCGGCGGCTTCGTTGCTGCGCTGCGGGCAGTGGCCGTTCGGCAGGTAGCGGTTGTTGGGGCCGGGCCGCAGCAGGATCTCCACGGCGGTGCCGGGCCGGCCGAGCCGCGCCGCAGTCATGGCGATCATCGGGTAATCCCAACCCCAGATCTTCGTCTGCCAGTCCCAGGTCGACAGGACCGCATCCAGCGTGCGCGCCATGACGGCGCGGTCGACCCCGGGCCCGGGCAGCAGACCGAGCGGAGCCAGCATGGTGGGATGGTCGTGGCGGCTGGCGACCTGGTCCCAGGTGTCGGGGTGCGATTCGAGGGCGACGTACTTGCCGTCGCGCTGGGGAAGCGGGGCGAGGCGCTGCCGGAGGTGATCCCACTCGGGGAGGCGCGGCAGGCCCAGGCGCTCGCGCCACTGCTGCGCGGTCTCCAGCGCCCAGTGCCAGTAAGCCAGCTCGAAACTCGGATTCTGGCTCGTGGCCGGATCATAGATCTCCTGGGCAATCCAGAGCGGGGGACCGAGCACATAGACGCCGCGTTGGCGGTCGAAATGGAGCATCGAGGCCAGGCACTCGGTGGTTTCGAACACGAGGTCGCGGTAACGCTCGAGCGTGGCGCGGGTCGGCTGGTTGCGATACAGCAGTTCGCAGAGATGCACGAGGTGGGGCTGGTTCCACACGATCAGCGGATTGCCGCCGGGGCTCTCCCGCATTTCGAAACCCGTCATTTTTGCCCAGCGGGCGCCGCGCAATCCCCGACTCGCCGCCAGGGCCCGGGCGGCGGGGAGTTGTTGCTGATACCAGGCGAGGTTCTGCTCAAGCCGATCGTCGTGGCCCCACAACGCGAAGTGCGCGGTGTGCCACCAGATCATTTCCGTGTGATGTTTGCCGTACCAGGTGTTGCAGGTGAGCCCCGATTCCTGCGGGGGCACCTCACCCGCCATCTGCACGGCCAGGAGATAGCGAGAGCGGACGATGCGCTCCTCGAGCGCCGCGGCCCGGGGATCCGTGGAACCCGAAAAATCCACGGCCGCGCCCCGCTGCCAGAAGCTGGCCCAATGCGCGGCGCTGGCGGC
>CAZDGC010000144.1:0-8923 GCA_964504885.1 uncultured Opitutus sp. | reverse complement strand
GCGTTCGAGGCGGCTCCAGCCGGGCCCGTGGGCGGCGCGCCGGGTCGTGTGCGTTTCCGGCTGCGACCAGTCGAGGGGCGGCGTATTCTTGATGTCCAGCACGTGGCCCCGGGGAAAAGCCAGCGCCACCCCAAGGGCACCGGTTGCCACCAGCGGCGACTCGATGCGGATCGCCACCAGATCGGAAACCGGATGGCAGACCGTGGTGACGCTCACGGGGGCGCCGTCCAGTTGAAAACGACTGGTGAGCACCCCGCGCCAGAGGTCGAGGGTCTGTTCCGGCTGCTGCACCTGTTCAGGGGCGAGAATCGAACCGTCAGGGCGGATGTAATCCAGACCGATTTGTCCCAGCGGGTGGGCGCGGGGGTTCTTGCGCAGCCAGTCGCCGGCGGCGCTCCGCTCATGGGTCGGAAAACCGAGTACGCGACCATTCGGGAGGGTGAAATCGCGGTTCGCTTGCTCCAGAGTGTAGCCGTCGGGATTCGCGTCGGTGACCCAGCACCAGCGGGCTTGGGTTTCCAGCGGCACTCCCCAGCGATGGTAGTAATCAGGAAAGGTCTGGAGCCCGGTGAGGTCCGCGCCGAAGGCAAAGCCCCCGTTGCCGACCGTCAAGGTCGCGTCCACATCGACGTGGCGCACGAGCGGGTTGTGCCGGGTGACCACGGCGCGCCGATCGATCGGCTCCGCGCCCGCCGCGCCCGCCGCGCCCGCAGCCGCCACCAGCAGCCAGCCGGCCAGGCCCGGCAGGTGGCGGAGGCGGGTGAGGTAGGCCGGCCGGTGGTTCATGGCTGCCGATCCATCGCCTCGACGAGAGTCACCGGCACGGCGAAGGCCGTGCCATGGCGCATGCCCCGGGGGACGACCAGGCGATCGCGGATCGATGTCCAGTTCCGCAGATCCGGGGATTGCAGCCCCTCGTACTGCTTTCGCCGGTACGCATCGTAGTACAGGAACCAGGTGTCGCCGACGCGCAGCACGCTCGGGCCCTCGACCCAGTCCGGCGAAATCGGCGGGCTGGCTGCCCCCCAGGGTCCGGTCGGGGATTCCGCCCAGGCCACGCGGATGTCCTTCCGGGGGGCCGGCGCCTGCGTCTCATCCTTCAGAAACATGACCCAACGCCCGTCCGCCGGCAGGATCGTGGCGTCGATGCAGTTGAAGCCCGGATCGTACAGCAGGGCGGTGGGGGCAAAGGTCGTGAAGTCGCGGGTGGTGGTGAAATAGATCCGATGGTTGCAGATGACGCCGGTCGCCCGGAAGGTGTTGCCGCCGGCGACCTCGGTCTCCGGAAAGCGGCCGGCGATGGTGGAGGACCAGAAGATCACCCAGTGACGGGCGGCCGGGTCGTAGACCAGCTCCGGCGCCCAGGAGTTTTGCGCCCCGGTCTCGTGCGCCATCACCGGCACGAACCGCTGCTCCGACCAGCGTACGAGGTCGCGTGAGTGGGCCAGGCCGATGCCATGGTCGAACCAGCCCGTGGTCCAGACGAGGTGGAACATGCCGTCGGGTCCGCGGGCGATGCAGGGATCGCGCATGAGCTTGCCGCCCACCGTGGGCCGGAGAAAGGACGCGCCGCCCCGCACCGCGGTCCAGGTCAGCCCGTCGCTGCTGGTGGCGAAATGCAGCCCGTCCTCGCCGTTCCCGGTGAAGTAGCTGAACAGGTAGGCGGCGCGGGGGCTTGGCTCCACCGGCGGCTGCGGTGGCGGAGCCGGCACCGCAGCCGCCGCCAGGTGACCGGCCCAAGCCCCCAGCAAAGCCGTCGCCAGAACCTTCCGCAGATCGCGAGGCGTTCTCATGGGTTTTGTTCTGGGGGCAATCCGCCGTCGGATCAAAGATCGTATTTCGCCGAGAAGACCCAGGCAATGCCAGTATCCTGGGCTCGGGTACGAACGAAACCGCCGACCTGGGACGCCGCCTGCCGCTCGGAGGTGAGATTGCGTCCGGTCCCCGTCAGCCGCAGTCGCGGAGTGAGCCGCCAGCTTCCCTCCACGTTCCAGAACTGAAAGCTGTCCCACTGGTCGCGCAACTGGTTGGTTGCGGTGATATTGGCCGTGGGCCGGGCCGCCTGGAAATTGGTGGTCAGTTGCAGGAAGAGTCGTCCCGTGGGCGAGCGATAACTGAGGCCGGCATTGTAGAGCTTGGGCACGGTGTTCGCGAGTCCCGTGACCCGCGGTCCCGCGGCTCCCCCGGTGAACGTGCCCTCCATCTGATAAATCCGGGTGAAATTGGCCCAGAGCTCCACTCCGTGCAGCGCGGCGGGCAGACGAGCGAAGTCGCGCAATCGCTGCCGCATCCCCAGTTCGAACCCGCGCCAGTCCGCCGCCCCCAGGTTCTGGCTCGTGATGACATCGTAGGTGCTGTACGAACTGTCCAACTCCAGTTCGGCCAGCAGGGCGGGCGTCATGGCTAGGCGGGTCGAGGAGATGTAGTCGGTGACGTCGCGGCCGAACCAGGCAGCCGTCCACTCACCGGCCGTCGGGGTGTAGTACTCGAAGCTGAGGTCGAGGTTGCGGGAGCGCTGCGGCTTCAGGGCGGCGGTGTTGACCGAGACCGTGGGCGGATTGGCCGTGTCGTTCTGCGTCACCGTGGGAAGTATCTGGGCGAAGCTGGGCCGGCCGATGGCCTCCGTGTAACTGGCCCGGGCCTGCAGCGAGCGCAGGACTTCGTAGCGGAGATGAAGATACGGAAACGGGCGGGAGGTGTAATCCGACTCGGTGGTCACTTCCTGGTACTTGGCCCGCACGGCCGGCAGGCTGTTGGGGTTCAGTCCGGCCAGCGGCCCGACCAAAATGCTCCGCGGGCCGGAGGTCGGCAGCGTCCGGATGCCGGTGGCCTCGACCAGGGTCTGCTCCACCCGCACGCCCGTGAGCACGTTGAGCCGGTCGAACGAGAAGTTGCCCAGCAGATAGGCCGCGTTGACCTGTTCATCGACGGCGCGGCGGTTCGCCCGCTCGGCCTCGGCCGCCCGCGCCTCGTTGAAGACGAAGGACTGCGGATTGGCCACCAGGTAGTCGTGGATCGCGCGGGTGCTCAGGTAGGTCGGCTCCCGCAGGTGGAAGCCCGGGAAGTTGGCCGTGCCCACGCCCGGCGGTTCGGCGAAGAGGCCGAGCGGCAGGGCATCGTCGGCCGTGCCCCCCCGGCCGTCCGGCCCCACCCAGTGCCAGGTTTTCACCGGGTTGCGCCGCTCCCGCTCGATGCGATTCAGGGCCAGCCCGCCTTGGAGATGGAACGGAAATCGCCCGGTGAAGTCGCGCCGTACATCCAGGCGGGCGGAGAGACGCGCCTCCGAGGAGTCGCGGTCGTTGCGGGTGAGGGTGGCGGCCTGGTTCGCCAGCAGCGCGCGGGGATCGGAGCTGGTGGCGACCGTCGCCGGGGTGAAGCGATAGTTGTTCAGGTCGTACGGGTCGGGACCGCTGTTGATGACAATGGCCGCGGGCCGCTCGAGCAGCCCCTGGCTGCGCAGGGTGTAGTTGAGGGGGGCGATCCCGGTGGTGCTGACCGCGCTGAAGGTGGTCGGATTGCGATAATGGTTGATCGACTTGGAGAAGCCGCCGGCGAGGTCGATCCGCCAGCCTCCGGCCCGGTAGCGCAGGCCGGGGCTCAATTGCCAGGATCGGGTGGATTTCGGTTCGAAGACTCCCACGCCTTGGGAGAACGTGCCATTCGTGGTCGTGTACTCCGCGGCACTGGCGCCCGGGACGATCGTGCCCGGAGTGAGGATGAACAGGTGCGCGCGATTCGTGCTGATGTAATCGGTGAACGTCGTCTTCAGATACGCCTGCCAGGCATCGGAGATCTTCAGGTCGGTGTTCAATGAGACGTCGTTGCGGGTGCGGCGCTGGCGGTTGGGCGTCAGGGTGTAGGCGCCCCGCCGCACGGCGACGTTCTCCTGCGTGTAGATCGCGGGAGGCGCCGGCAGCGTCGTGCCGGGAAGCGGTGCCACCACCACCGGCAGGGTTTCGCTGGAACCGAGCTGGTTGGTGTCGTCGCGGCCGACGGAAAACACCACGCCGAGCCGGTTGGAAAAAAAGGAGTTCGAGTAGTCGAGACGTCCGATGGGGAGCACCCGCCGCATATCGGGATCGCCATGCCCGATGCTCCTGGTCTTGCGCAGGTGGAAGTCATGCGAATCCATGGTCACGCCGAGCGCGAGACTCGCGCGCCGCCCCTTCTGATCGAACGCACTGCGCGTGTTGAGATTGACGGAGCCGCCGATGGCATTCGCCGACATCGAAGGAATCGGCGCCTTGAATACCTCGACATTGCCGATCAACGCCAAGGAGAGCTGATCCACCATCGTCCGGCGGATGTCATTGCTGTCGGAGGACGAGGCGACTTCATTGCCGTCCATCGTCACGATGGTGAGCGTGGGATCCATGCCGCGGACCCGGATGGTCTGCGGCTCGTTCTGGTTGTACTCCATCTGGAGTCCGGAAAGATTCTTCAGGAACTCCCCGGGACTGCCCGTGACCTGATCGAGAAAGGCGTCCACCGAAGTGACGCTGCGCACCGATTCGGAGCGGCGCTGCTGATTGATGGCGTAGGCGGTGCCCTCGATGGTCGAAGAGACCACGAACTGACCCATCACGTAAACCGCGGAGGTCAGCGCAAACTCGACGGCCAGCGTGTCCTCTGCGGCCACCGAAACGGTCCGGGTGGCTTCGTCGAGGCCGGCGTACGAAACGACCACGGTGTGGGTGCCGGCCGGCAGCCCCGCGAGGCGAAAGCTTCCGTCGCGGTCGGTGAGGGTCTGCCAGGCGGTGCCGGGCACCCGGACCGTGGCGCGCTCCAGGAACTGGCCCGTGTGCTGGTTGACGACGGTGCCCGCGATGACCGCAGCGTTGGCCGCCGGCACCAGCAGCCCACCGAAGGCGGCCAGGGCGGCGAGGAGCGGGCCAAGGAAGGAGCGGCCGGGCGGCAGGAGGGAGGAGGCAGCAGCGGGCAGGGTGGAGGTTTTCATCGGTGAAAGCGCCCGCCAGCCTACCAGTTGAAGGCGTCCGGTGCATGTCATGTGTTTTCACGACACTCCGGAGACTGATTTTGGCGGTAAACGGCGGGACGATCCGCCATCGTGCGGATTGCTTCCCTCCTGTGCCCAGCGGTCCCTCACCTCTTCCCTCGCTGTTCCGCCGGATGCTCCGGTGGGGCGGCGCGAGCGGCCGGGTGTGGCGGGCGGGGATCACGCTCGCGGCCGGTTCGGCCGCAACGGCGGTCGAGCAGGCACATGCCATCCGGGAGTGGCACGTGGCGGACGGCCTGGCCAGTGAGGAGGTGCGGGCGCTGGGCCAGGATGGACAAGGGTACCTCTGGCTGACGGCGGGAGAAACCCTGCAGCGGTTCGACGGGACTCACTTTGTCAGCGTGGCGGCACCTCCGCCGGCAGAGGCGGGGGCTCCCGGCCGGCGGGTCACGGCGGAGACGACCGCGGCCGGCGACCTGCTGCTCCTGGCGCCGGACGGTATCTTTCGACTTGATACCGGGGCGCGGCGGGAGGAGCCGGTGCTGTCCGCGCCGGGCGGGATTGAGTTTAGCGCGGTGCACAGTGCGGGTGCGGGGAAGATCTGGGCGGCCGGCCACGACGGTTCCCTGGTGGAATGGAGCGCGCAAGGTGTCGCCGTGCAGCGCCCCTTCGGGCCGCTTGCGACCTACCGGCCGGCCGCCTTCGCCACCGGCGGCGCTGGGGACCAATGGGTGATGGTGGGGCGATCCCTCGCCCGCCGGGTGCAAGGAGAGTGGCGGGTGGTGCCACTGGACCTCGGTGGGGCGGAGCTGCGTCTGGCTCCAAGCCGCACCGGCGGACCGTGGCTGGTCGCCGGTGCCCGCTTGTTCAAGCTGGCGGGAGATCAGCCGGAGGCGCGGGTGGAACTCCCCACCCTGGCGGGGGCGCATTTCATCCGGGCCCTGAGGGAGGACCGCGACGGGGTGCTGTGGATTGGCACGCGATCGCAGGGCCTCTACGCGGTGGCGAACGACCGGGTGGTACGTGTGCCGACCCCGCACGACGACATCCTGGCGGTGTTCCAAAGCAGCGAGGGCAGCATTTGGGTGGGCACCAATGGCGGGGGGCTGTACCGGGTGCGGCCTCGCCTGGCCCGGCTCTACGACAAGGCGGCCGGACTGGTCGACAACCGGAGTGAAACCGTGTGTGAAGACCGCGACGGGACCCTCTGGCTGGCGAACCGCGACGGCGGAGTGGCCACCGTGCGGGACAATGTTGTTCGCCAAATCGTGCCGGCGCCGGGCCAGCCCCGGTTCACGACGGGATCGGTGGCGCCGACTCCGGCCGGCGGGGTGTGGGTGACCAGCCGGGCCGGCCTCTTCCACATTGCCGGAGGCGAGGCTCCGACCATTCGCCTGGTGCCCGGCATCCCCTCGATGCAGACCTCGGCGGTGTCGCTGGCGGCGAGCAACGGCGACCTCTGGCTGGCGGTGGCGCCGGATCGGGTGGGACGCCTGCGGGCGGAGCAGTTTGCGAGCTTCGGCCCCGACGAGGGGTACGGCGGCGGCCGGGTGCGCAGCCTGGCGGAGGATGCGGGCGGAAGAATCTGGGTGGCCGGCAACGACGGGCGGCTGTGGCGGACGGATGGGCATCGGTTTCAGCTCGTGGCGTGGGATTTGCCCGGACCCCACCGCCCGATTCAGAGCATCCTTTTCGATTCGGATGGCACGCGATGGCTGGGCACCGCGGGGCAGGGGCTGATCATCGGCCGCGGCGAGCGCTGGCGCCGGGTTGATACCCGCCATGGGCTGCCCGATGACACGATCGCCCACATCCTGAGAGACCATCGCGGCAACCTTTGGTTCGGTTCCAGCGGGGGCATCTTCCGCCTGGAGGCCAGGGAACTCCTCTCGGTTTGGGAAGGCACTGGCGCGGGCCCGCTGCACCCCGTCGTGCTGGGGCGCGATGAGGACCTCCGCAACCTGTCCTGCCTGGGTACCTTCCAGCCGGCGGGCTGGAAGGGCCGGGATGGCCGCTTGTGGTTTGCCACCCGCAGCGGCGTCCTCGCGATCAATCCTGAAGTGGAGGTGGCCACTCCCGTCTTGCCGCGAATCGCGATTGAGGAAGTCCGTTGCGACGGCCAGGCCGTGGTTTGGGGCCACCGACACGTGCTGCCGTCCCGGGTGCAAAAACTGGAGATCCGGTTTTCGATTCTTTGCCTGGCCACGCCCGGGCGGGTGCGGGCGCGCCATCAACTCGACGGATTCGATCCCGGCTGGGCGCCGGCTTCCGCCGATCGCGTGGCGCTCTATCCGGCCCTGCCGCCGGGTAACTATACGTTTCGCGTGGCGGCGAGTGCCGCCCCCGGCCCGGAGAACGAGCACCACCTCGCCTTCGCCTTCGTCGTCACGCCCGAATGGTGGCAGACCCTCTGGTTTCGCGCGGGCGCGGCGGCCGCGGCGGTTCTCCTGGTGGCGTTCCTGGTCCGGACGATCGCGCTGCGGCGTCTTCGCCGGCAGGTGCAGCATCTCGAGCGGGAGCGGGCCATCGAGCGGGAACGCACCCGCATCGCCGAGAACATCCACGACGATCTCGGGGCCAGCCTGACCCGCATCAGCCTGCTCACGCAGGGCGCCGCACCGGACGCGGGCGGCGCGCAGTCTCGCCTCGAGCAGATTTACGCCACCACCACCGAGATCACCCGCAAACTCGACGAGATTGTCTGGGCCATCAACCCGAAGTACGACGACCTCGATGGTCTGGTGTACTACCTGGGAAACTACGCACAGAATTTCCTCGGACTGGCTGGCATTCGCTGCCGCCTGGAGATTCCCCCGACGCTGCCGGCGCTCCAACTGTCCAGCCAGGCTCGCTACAGTGTCTTCCTCGCGGCCAAGGAGGCGCTGCACAACCTGGTGAAGCATTCCGGCGCGAGCGAGGCGGTGCTGACGGTCTCGGCCGTCGGGCCGCAACTGGAGGTTGCACTGTCGGACAATGGTCGTGGCTTCGATCCCGCCGCCCGGCCCCTCGGCTCGCTGCAGCGGAGCGCCCCCGGCCACGGCTTGCGGCAGATGGAGACCCGCCTGGCCTCGGTCGGTGGCACTTGCACGCTGCGCACGAGTGGAGGCGACGGCACCGTCGTCGTATTCACCCTGCCCCTCGCGGCGAACTCCTGAGCCACTCCCATGCCGATCCGTGTTTCCATTGTCGAAGATGACGCTCCCACCCGCCAGATCCTCGCCGGCTTCATCCGCCAGGAAGCGACCATGGAGCTGATCAGCGACCATGGGGACAGTCTCCAAGCGGTGGAGGCTCTGCCGGCGGTGCAGCCCGACGTTGTCTTGATGGACATCAATCTGCCCACGCTGAACGGTGTCGACTGCGTGCGCCGCGTGAAACCGCAACTGCCCCGGACACAGTTCCTGATGCTGACGGTTTACGAGGATGCGGACCACATCTTCTCGGCCCTGGCCGCCGGGGCGACGGGATATCTGCTCAAGAGCACGACGCACCGCGAATTAATCGCGGCCATCGTACAAATCACCCAGGGAGGCTCGCCGATGAGCAGCGGCATCGCGCGCAAAGTCGTGCAGTCGTTCGCCCGCGCCACCGGCCCGGCCAGCGAACTCGACACCCTTTCCCCCCGGGAACAGTCGGTGCTCACGCTGCTCACCAAAGGTTATCTCTACAAGGAGATCGCCGACGCCCTCGCGGTCAGTGTGCCCACCGTCAACACCTACATCCGGCGCATTTACGAGAAGCTCCAGGTTCACTCACGTGCTCAGGCCGTGGCGAAATTCTTCCAGAAGTCCGGCGCTTGATCGCGTTGTTCTGGCCCCGTCCCTCCCCGCGCGGCCGTGAACGGGGCAACTGCCGGGGTTGCGGCTCGAGCCGCGTGGGGAAATCTTCGGGCCAAGGCGGTTGAGTGAACACTCGCCCTGCGCCTGGCCACCCCCGGGCCAGCCCCGGGGCATCATGGCCAAGCGA
>CAZDGC010000143.1:0-15616 GCA_964504885.1 uncultured Opitutus sp. | reverse complement strand
ACACGGCCCCCGCCCCGCAGAGCCCCCAGACGATGCCGAACATCGTCCAGCCCCATGGTCCCCGCAGATTCGTGAGCAGAAACGGCGTGTACGTGCCCGCGATGAGCAGGAAAATTGCCGCGTGGTCCAGGCGCCGGAAGATCAGCCGGGCCCGTTCGCTGCGCCGCGCGTGGTAGAGCGTCGACGCCGTGTAGAGCAGGAGCAGCGTCAGGCCGAAGACCGTGAAACTCACGACGTGCCAGGCATCGCCGCGGAGGCTGGAGTACACAATCAACAGCGTCAGCCCGACGACGCTCGCCGCCAGTCCGAGGCCGTGGGTCACCCAGTTCGCAACTTCCTCCCCGCGGGAGTACGTCCGCGGCGGCGGTGCCGCGGGAGCCGGTGGGCCAGCCTCGACCGCGGGTGCGGGAGCTGCCGACATCCGGGCCCGCCGCTGCTGGACGACGCGCTGCGCCCAGTCATCGAGGCGCCGGATGATCGGGCGCGGCGACGGCGCGCGGAACTTGTCGGGCGTCCATTCCTCGCCCTCCGCGTAGATGGTCTGGGGCAGGATGCAGGTTCCGAATACCCAGTCGGCCACCGGCAGGCCGAAGAAGCCGGAGATCGACTCGTTGCAGTCGGTGACCGCGTGATGCCGCAGGTGGAAGGCGTAGGCCGGCCGCCAGATCCGTCCCCAGCGCGGATGTTGGATGAGCGGCTCCCATTTCTCGAAGGGCCAGTGGTTGATGGCATGCAGCACCTCGTAGAGCGTGATCGACACCGCAAGCGCCGCGAAGCCGGCGAGAAACCAGGGGTAGGAGGGCAACACCACCTGCAGCAGCGCGAACAGCGGGGAGAGCACCAGCGCGAAGACTGCCAGCGAATACCACGGGAAGAAGGAGGCCTCACCCTGCTCGGGCTCGGTGATGGGGAACTTGTTCTCGATGCAGAGTATTCCGCGCCCATCGCGACCCGGTCGCCGGACGATGCGCGTGAGCGCGTGGTGCAGGGTGTGCTGCTGATAGAGCCGGCGGAGAAACGGAATCGCCGGGGTGTGCAGAACGTAACGATGAAAGAAATACTCAAAAAACGCGTTGACCAGGCTGACGGCGAGAAACGCCACCACGCCCTGCCAGAGCGGGGCGAGAAACTGCCCGGCCCAGACCTCGGGCGCGAGCCACCACAGCGCGGCGAACAGGCCCGCGAGTGTCGCCAGCACCGTGAAGGTGAAGAGCGGCAGGGAGAATTCCTCGGTCCTGGTTTCCGACGGCGCAAGCGTGGGTGTGGGCGGCATGGGCGGTGCGCTGATAACGCCACCCTCCGGCAATGTCACGCCCGCCGTCGCACTATTTGACGGTGGGCGCCGCAGGGCGGTTTTCCGCCGCGGATCCCGCGCGGTCCGCCCGATTCCGGTTGCGCCGCATCGTGAGCCACCCGGCCGAGGCGGCGATGAGCAAGGTGGCCACGGCAAATGTGACGCGCAGCCCGCGGTTCACGGCGGCGGGGGCGGCGGCGGCAAGGCTGTCGGTGCCGACAGTCGCGGCGAAGACCGCTCCCAGCACGGCGGCGCCCGTGATGAGGCCGAGGTTGCGCGAGAGGTTGAGCAGGCCGGCGATAACACCCCGGTTTTCCGCCCCGGTCCGGCTCATCACCGCGGCATTGTTCGCGGCGTGAAACAGCGCGTAGCCCGCGGTCAGCACCGCGAGCGAAAGAACGTAGCTGACCAGCGCCCAATCGGCCGGGCGCAGCGCCAGCAGTCCGGCGCCAGCGGCCATGCCAGCGAGCCCGGCGAGCGAGGTTCGCGGCGGACCCCAACGATCCACCAGCCGGCCGGCGGGCATTCCTGTCAGGGCGGCGACGGCCGGGCCGGCCGACATGACGAGCCCGACCGTGGCGGCCGGAAGCCCGAGACCGAGCGAGAGGTAGAACGGTCCCACGACCAGCGTCGCCATCATGACGGTCGAAACCGCCGCGTTGACGACGAGACTGGTGCGGAGGGCTGCATCGCGGAAGAGCGCCGGATCGATCAGGGGCGGGCAGGCCCGTTGCTCGACGCGAACCAGGAGTATTGCCCCCAGGCCGGCCGCCGCCAACAGGGCGAAATGGGGCCACTCCCAGCGCCCGCGCCCCAAGGTGACGGCGAGGGCGTAAGCTCCGAGGGTCAACGCGAGCAGCAGCGAACCTCCGGCATCGAAGCCCGACTCGCGCGAGCCCGAGCGCGCCGGATCGGGCGGCAGAAAACGGCGGGCCAGGAGCAAAGCCGCGAGTCCGAGCGGCACGTTGAGGAGGACGATCGCGCGCCAGCCGGCGACGCTGAGCAGGAAGCCGCCGAGCGAGGGTCCGAGCGCGGTGCCCAGCGCCGACCACCAGCGTCGTGATGGCCAGGAGATAGGCGAGGACCACCCACTGGACCGCGGCGAAGGAAGCGCCGAACGTGGTGGCGAGCGCGGGCAGCGCGACGTTGACGCTGCTGGTGCCCAGCGACGCCAGCAGCACCGATCCAGCGAGGCTGACGAGCGCCCAGGGGCTCGCCGGGAGCCCGCGGGTGCCTTCGCCATACGGGATCCCGCGCGGAACGTTTCGCGCAAGGTCGTCGGGTAGTGGAGCCGCGTGGGCGATCCGTCTGCCGAAGGCTTGGCGAAGGCGGACGCGCAGCGACAACGTGGCCGCGCGACCGGCCACGCTTTCACTCCGTTCAAGCGCGGCTACTGGCTGGGGCGCGGCGAACGCGGTCGCGGCCGGCAGAGACTGAAGGGAGTGGGCGTGGGTGGTCATGAGGGAAGCGGAGCGGTGCGACGGGGGTTGCGGGTGAGGCCTGCATTATGCCCGAGATTGCGGAAGGCGGAAGGCGCGCCGGATGCACTTTGTCCGTGCGTTTGACGCGCGGTGCCGGTTTACGATCCGCCACACGCGCGATGCCCCGCCCCGATCTCAATCTTCTCTTCACGCTCGATGTGCTGCTCGCGGAGGGCAGCGTCGCGCGGGCGGCGCGGAGGTTGCGGCTCAGTCCGTCGGCCATGAGTCGCGCCTTGGCACGGCTGCGGGTAGCGACGGGCGATCCGCTGCTGGTGCGGGCGGGGCGCCGACTCGTGCCCACGTCGCGGGCGCTCGCGTTGCGGGGGCCGGTTGGGGAGGTGGTGCGGGAGGCGGAGGCGATCCTGCGGCCGGTCGCGGCGATGGACCTGCGCAGCCTGGTGCGCGTCTTCACGCTGCGGACGAGCGACGGTTTTGTAGAGGCATTCGGCGCGGCCCTGCTGGCGCGCGTCGCCCGCGAGGCTCCGGGAGTGCGGCTGCGGTTTCTGCCGAAGGCGGACAAGGATAGCGCGCCGCTGCGGGAGGGGTTGATCGATTTGGAGACCGGCGTGATCAGCGGTAAGACCAGTCCCGAGCTGCGCACGTGCGCCCTGTTCCAGGATCGCTTCATCGGGGTCGTGCGGGCGGCGCACTCCCTGGCTCGTGGGCGGATGACGGCGGCGCGTTTTGCGACGGGACAGCATATCGGCGTCTCGAGGCTCGGCGATGGGCGCGGGCCGATCGACGAAGCGCTGGCGGCGCAGGGATTGGAGCGGAGGATTGGCGCGATCCTGGGCGGCTTTGCGGCGGCGCTGGCACTGGTCCGGAAGAGTGATCTGATTGCGAGCGTGCCGGAGCGGCACACGCAGGCGTTGCGGGCGGGACTGCACAGTTTTCCACTGCCGGTCGCGACGCCGGCCCTCACGGTTTCCCTGCTCTGGCATCCGCGCCTCGATGCGGACCCGGCCCACCGCTGGCTCCGCGAGTGCGTGCGCGAGGTGTGCCGGGAGTCGGAAACGCGACCGCCGCACCGCCGGTCAGGCCCCTCTTTTTTATGAAATTTCGTTTCTTGTTCCTCGCCCTTGGGTGCGCGGTCGGATCGATCCTGGCCGCGGCCGAACGCACCGCGAAGTCCTCCGCGGCGTTCATCATCGACGCCGGGACGCCGGCCGGCCTGCGGGAACTGTTCCGCCCGACGGGCGAGGTGCTGCCGGTGCTGAGCGCGCATCGCGGCGGCGCCGGGCCGGGTTACCCGGAAAACTGCCTGGCGACCTTCGAGGCCACGGTGCGCGCCGCGTGGTCGCTGCTCGAGATCGACCTGCAGACGAGCAAGGACGGCGTGATCGTGCTGATGCACGATGCGACGCTCGACCGCACCACCAACGGCACCGGGCCGGTGAAGGATCGCACGCTGGCGGAATTGCGGGAATTGCGGTTGAAGGATCGGCAGGGGGCGTTAACCGAGCACCGGATTCCGACGCTCGATGAAGCGATCGCGTGGGCGCGCGGCCGCACGGTGCTCGTCCTGGACAAGAAGAACGTGCCGGCCCGGGAGGCCGCGCGGATCGTCACGGCGCGAAAGGCCGAGGCGTTTGTGATGGTGATGGCCTACAGCGCGAAGGACATCACCGAAGTCCACGCGATCAACCCCGACCTCATGATGGAGGTGATGATGGGCACGCCGCAGCGGGTGGAGGAATTCGACCGCACCGGCGTGCCGTGGGCCAACGTGATCGCGTTTGTCGGGCACACGGCGACGCCCGATCCGGAACTCTGCCGGCGTATTCGCGCGAAAGGGGCGGCCTGCATGGCGGGCACGTCGCGCAACGTCGACCGTTCATTTCTCGGCGGGCGCGTGCCGACCGTGGAGCCGCTGCGACCGGAGTACCGCGCCGTGCTGGCGGCCGGCGTCGACGTAATCGAGACCGACATTCCCCGCGAGATCGGCCCGCTGCTGTTTGGCGGCGCGACGTTGCCCGCCGGGAAGGCCAGGTTCCTGCGGGGGCCGGCGGGAGGCTAGAAGCGAATCTCCCGGAGGCGATGCGGCCCGCTTCAACGTGCGGCGATGCCGCGTCCGGCCACGGTTCGTGCCTCGCTTTCAAGGACGGCGCGACGAGAGTTGCCGGAGCCCGCCCGCGAACTGCGGCTGGCGCCGTGCGGTCCGCGGTCGCGGCGGGCCGCCCCGGTTTTCCGACTCTGCCATGAAAACGATCCTTGTGCTTCGCTTCGTCCTCCTCGGTGCGCCGTTTGCGGTCGGCCTGTCCGCGGCCCCGGGCTCACCGCCGCCGTTTGACGGCCTCAACACCGGCCTCGGCAACCTCTACCGACTCTCCCCGGCGCAATCGCGCTCGATCAGTCCGGAGAACTTCACGGGCGAAAAAGGGCGCGGCGGCATGGCGACCGAGGGCACCGGCGCGGGCCCGGCCCGCGAACTCGGCCGCGGCTGGAAGGTTTCGCCCTCGGTGCGAATCAAGGCCGGCACCACTTTCACGCTCGGGGAAATCGCCGGGCCCGGCTGCATCCAGCAGATCTGGATGACCCCCACGGGCAACTGGCGTCACTCGATCCTGCGCTTCTACTGGGACGGCGAGGCGGAACCCTCGATCGAGTGCCCGGTGGGGGACTTTTTCGCCTGCGGCTGGGGGAAGTACGCGCAGGTCAACTCCCTCGCGGTCGGGGTGAACCCGGGCAGCGCCTTCAACTGTTACTGGCAGATGCCGTTCCGGCGGCAGGCGCGCCTCACGATGGAGAATCGCGACACCCGCGACATGACCCTGTACTACCAGATAAACTACACGCTCACGCCCGTGCCGGAGGACGCGGCGTATTTCCATGCCGCGTTCCGCCGGGTGAACCCGCTGCCGGAGAAGGCGGTCTTCACGCTGGTCGACGGCATCAAGGGCCGCGGCCATTACGTCGGCACCTACCTGGCCTGGGAGGCGCGCAGCCCCGGCTGGTGGGGCGAGGGCGAGATCAAGTTCTACCTCGATGGCGACGACGAGTGGCCGACCATCTGCGGCACCGGCACCGAGGACTACTTCTGCGGCTCCTACAACTTCGAGAATCGCGAGACGAAGCTCTACCAGACCTTCACCGGGCCCTACGCGGGACTGCCACAGGTGCTGCCGCCGCACACCGCGTACGTGCCGCCGCAGCGCTTCAGCCTGTACCGCTGGCACCTCGTCGATCCGATCCGTTTCGAGCGGGATCTGCGGGTGACGATCCAGGCGCTGGGTTGGAAGCCGCGCGACGCGACCGGGGCGCGCACGTATCTGCCGCTGCAGGACGACCTGGCCGCCGTCGCCTTCTGGTATCAGGCGGAGCCGCACGCGCCGTTCCCGCCCCTGCCGGGCCGTGCGGCGATGGAAATCGCGCCGCTGCCGCCGCCGGCGGCGGGCGGCGGCACCGCGATTCCGGCGCCGGCGCCCAGGAAGAAGGCGGCGAAGGCGAAAGCCGGAGGTTGACCGGTCAGGGCGGGTGGACGGGGAGGGCGCCGGCACCGGGCCGAGGTCGCGGCGTCCTCAGGTCTTGGATCGCGGAACGTAGCCCGGGGGCAGCGGGTACTCGGGCGGGTACCGGGCGGGTTCGCCGGGGCGCGGAATTTCCCACCGGCCGCCCCACGACGGGGCCCAGGTGGGAGGAAGGGCGCGGCGCAGGCGGGCGAGCACGGCGGCCTGGGCGGGATCGGCGGCGAGGTTGGTGAATTCGTGGGGGTCGGCGGCGAGGTCGTAGAGCTCCTCGGTGCCGTCGTGGTAGCGGATGAGGCGGTGCCGTTCGTCGCGGACGGAGCCGTTGCCCTGGCCGTACGCGGTGAAAGCCGGCCGATCCCAGGGCGCCGCGGAATCGCGCAGCAGCGGGACGAAGCTCCGGCCATCGACGCGGTGCGCGGGAGGAGGCAGTCCGCAGAAGTCGGCCAGGGTCGGATAGAGATCGACCAGGCTGACCGTGCGCGGGCTTGTGCCGGACCGGACCCCGGGGCCGCGGACGAAGAGCGGCACATGGGCGGAGGGCTCCCAGAGGGTGCCCTTTTCCCAGCGCTCCTTGGCGCCGCACTGGAGACCGTTGTCGGAGGTGATGATCACCAGGGTGCGGCCGGCGTGCGGGCCGCGGTCGAGGGCCTCGAGCACGCGGCCGATGTTCCAGTCGGCAAACGAGGTGTTGGCGCAGTAGCCGAGGATATCCTCCCGCCAGATTGCCTCGTCGATGCGGCCGTTGACCCGCATGCGTTTCAGGCCGTCGGTGAGGCGGCGGCCCTCGGGTGGCACGTCGTCGAGATCGCCGGGCTTCCAGCCGGGCGGGAGATCGAAGCGCGCGCCGGCGTAGCGTTCGAAGAAGCGCTGGGGCGCGGTGTAGGGCGTGTGCGGTCGCCACAGCCCCCAGAAGAGGAAAAACGGCTTCTCCTGCGGGCGGGAGAGGAAGTCGACGGCCTGATTGGCGTTTTCAACGTCGGGAAAATCAGTGTCCGGCCCGGTCCAAGGCTGGACGCCGACGAACTGGCTCCCGCCCCGGCGGCGGGCGACGGCGGGAAATGGGCCGAAGCCGTCGCGGGCCCTGGCCGCGTGGTCGAACATGGCCTCCAGTCGGGCGCGCGGCAGCGGCGAGTGGAAGAGTTTGCCGCCGCCCCAGGTGAAGTAGCCGTGCCCCTGGAAGAATTCGGGCAGCGACTGGAGGCCTTGAAGGATCGAGCCGGGCTTGTCCCAGGCGTCGGCGCCGTTGAGGTAGGCGCCGTTGGTGGAGGCGTGCAGGCCGCTGAGGAACGACGCGCGCGACGGGCTGCACACGGTGACGCTGCAGGTGGCGTTGACGAAGTTCAGCGACTGGGCGCGCAGGCGATCCAGGGAGGGGGTCTGGAGCACGGGGTAACCGCCCCGCGAGATCCAGCCGTTCATGTCGTCGAGCACGATCAAAACGACATTGGGCCGGGAGGACGGCGGCGTGGCGGCGGTGACGGCGAACGCGCTGGCGGGGAGCAGCGCGCAGGCAAGCAGGGTGGATTTCATGGCGGAGCGCGGGGTCAGCCAAGCACGGCCTTCAGGGTCTTGCCGAGGTCGCCGATTCGGTAGGGTTTGGTGAGGTAGCCGCAAAAGCCCTTGGCGATGAACTGGCGCGCCAGGTCGTCGTCGTCGTAGCCGCTGGCGACAATGGCGCGCACTTCGGGGTCGAGCTTGCGGAGCTCCTCGAAGCACTGTTCGCCGCCCATGCCGCCGACGATGGTGAGATCGAGGATGACCGCATCGTAGGGGCGGCCGACGTTGAGGTAGCGCCGGTAGAGCGCGATCGCCTCCTCGCCGTTCCGGGCGAGATCGTACTTGTAGCTCAGGCTCTCCAGCATCGTCGCGGTGAGGGCGCTGATGCCGGGCTCGTCGTCCATGAACAGGACGCGGCCGGTGCCGAAACGCAGGGAGGGGGCACGGCGCGCCTGAACCTCGGGAGCCTGCTCGGCCTGCGGCAGGTAGATCGTGAAGAGGGTGCCGACGCCGACCTGCGACTCGAGCGCGATCTGTCCGCCGTGCTTGCGCACGAGGGAGAGCACGGTGGCGAGACCGAGGCCGGTGCCATGTTTCTTGGTGGTGAAGAAGGGATCGAAAATCCGCTCGAGGTGTTCCGCCTTGATGCCCGCGCCGTTGTCCCGAACCTCGAGGGAGACGTAGTCGCCGGCGGCCAGCCCCGGAACCTGCCGGTCGGAGAGGGTGGCATTGGCGGCCCGCAACTGGATGCGGGCCTGGTGCGGGGGCGGCGGCATCGCCTGCAGGGCGTTCACGACCAGGTTCTGGAAAACCTGCAGGAGCTGCGGGCGATCCACGTGAAGGTTGGCGGTGCGGGGATCGACCTCGACGGTGACGAGTGCGCTGGTGTCGGCCGCCGCGATCTTCACGGCGTCGTCGAGCAGTTCGCGGGGCGGGCAGACGGTGAGCGAGCCGTTGCTGCCCCGGGCGAAGGCGAGCAACTGGCGGGAAAGCCCCTTGGCCACGAGGCACGACTTTTCGGCGTCGGCTAGGCTCGAGGTGACGTGGTGTTCCTTCGCCAGCGAGATGGCGCCGAGGATGGTGGTGAGGACGTTGTTGAAATCGTGGGCGATGCCTCCGGCCGCCAGGGCGAGCTTTTCGAAGCGGTTCGCCTTCACGAGTTCCTCGGGGGTGAGGCTCATCTCGTCGGGGTTGCGGAACACGACGATGGCGCCGAGCACGCGGCCGTCGCGGTCGCGGATGGCGCGAACGGTCCAGACGATCGGAAGCGGGGCGGCGCCCGGGGCGGCGGAGAGAAGGGCATCGGCGGCGCTGAGCGGCAGGGGCTGGTCGGTGGCGAGGGCGGCATCCACGGGATCATCGGCCGGCCGGCCGCTCCGGCGGTTGACGAGGCGGAAGACCTCCCGCAGTGGCCGGCCGGGCGCGGCCGCGGGCTCAATTCCGAGCAGGCGGGCCGCAGTGGCGTTGGCGAAGGTGATCCTGCCCTGTGCATCCGCGATCAGGATACCTTCGGAGGCGGCATGGAGGGCGGCGTCGGCGAGGGCGGGGGCGGGCGGACGGCGGCCGGCGTCGGCGGCGGGAGCGGGGCAGGCGAAGCCGAGCGCCCGCAGCAGTTCCCCCCGCCGGCTGATGATGCGGGTGACGCCGAGGATGACGGGGAGGTCGCGACCGTCCCGGGTGCGCAACGTCGCCGTCTCCACCTGCGGGCCCGGCTCCGGGGCGCGGCGCAACAGCCACTCGGCGGCGCCGAGATCGGCTTCGTCCGCGGGCAGGGCGGCGGCAAAGGAGGCGGCGGTCGCCGGCAGTTCGCCTTCCTGGTAGCCGAGCAGCCTTTCCCAGGCCGGGGAGAACCAGAACTGGCCGTGGGCGAAATCGAGTTCGAAGACGGCGAGGGGACCCGTGGCGGCGAGCGCGTTCAGGCGGGTGTCGCTGGCGACGAGCGCTTCCTCGAGTTCCTTGCGCTCGGAGATGTCGAGCTGCAGGCCGACCACGCGCTCGACCTGCCCGTCCGGGCCGATGAGCTGCAGCCCCGAGCAGTGGATCCAGACCCAGTGTCCCGCCTGGTGCCGCATCCGGTATTCGAGGTTAATCGTGCGGGGACCGGGCGGCGTCTTGCGCCCGGCGCGATCGGGGGCGGCTGCGGAATCGTCGGGATGGATCAGTTTGCGCCAGACGGCAGGGGTGTCGGCCATGCCCCCGGGCGCGTAGCCGAGCATCCGTTTCCAGGCCGGGGAGAGCTGCGCGCGACCGCGTTTCAAATCGACATCGAAGAAACCGGCGCCGTCCGCCTCTGCAAACAGGCGGAACGCCCCGGCGGGATCGGAGGCGGTGGCCGGGACGGAGGGGGAGGGTGGGGCAGGAAGAGCGGGGTGAACCAGGGCGGCAAAGGCCGCGGGGGCGAGCGGGCAGGATTCGAGGCGCACGCTCACCGGCAGGCCGGAGGGGGCGCCGGGCGCCTTGGCGGCGAGCGGGGTCCAGCGATCGAGGGCGCTGGAGAGCAGAGCCTCCCATTGGGCGTCGAGAAAGGTGGGATCGTCCGAGATGATCTCGAAAACGAAGAGCGAGGAAAGGGCCCGGCCGGGGAGCGATTCGCCCGGCCAGAACGCGGCGGCACTGGTGTTGGCGGAGACGATTCGGCCGGAGGCGTCGAGCAACAGGATGGCAGCCGGCGCCGTCGTGCGCTCCGGGGCGGAGTCAGGACTGGAGGTCGGGGAGTTCGTGCCCGGGAGGGTGGCCTAAACCGCGTTGGTCTCAAGCCAGCGCTGGGTCCGGCCGGCGAGAAATTCCACGTAGGCCGGGTGGTCGTTGAGGCAGGGGATCTGCGTAAACGACTCGCCGCCGGCAGCGAGGAACAGCTCCTTCCCCTCGCCGCTGATTTCCTCGATGGTCTCGAGGCAGTCGGCGACGAAGGCCGGGCAGATCACGAGCAGGCGGCGGCGACCCTCGCGGGCGAGGCGCTGGAGCTCATGATCCGTGTAGGGGCTGAGCCACGGCTCGCCGGCGAGGCGCGACTGGAACGAGACCGAGTGCCGGTCAGCCGGGATGCCGGCGCGAGCGGCGAGCGCTCGCGTGGTGGCGAGACATTGCGCGCGATAGCAGGTCGAGTGCACCGGTGAGCAGGTGGTGCAGCAGTCGTTCACCACCGTGCAGTGCGCCCGGGAGGAGTCGGCCTTGCGCAGGTGGCGCACCGGAATCCCGTGGTAGCTGAAAAGCACGAAGTCATACGGCTGCGCGAGGTACGGCGCCGACACCGCCTGCAGCGCCGCCAGGTAGTCGTCGTCTGCGTAGAACGGCTGCACGCAGGCGACCCGGAGCCGGGGCGCCTGGCGCGCGGCCTCCTCGTAGACCTTCACCACCACGGTCTCCCAGGAGGACATCGCGTAGTGGGGATACTGGGGAAACAGGAGCACCTCCTCGATGCCGTCGGCGGCGATCCGGGCGATGACCGAGGCGATGGACGGCCGCCCATACCGCATCGCAAGGTAGACGGGAGTCGCGGGCCCGAGCGCGGACGCGAGTTTGCGCTGCACGCTTTCCGACGTGAGGATCAGCGGCGAGCCGTCCTTGGTCCAAATCTCCTCGTAGGCATGGGCGGATTTCTTGGGACGGGTGCGCAGGATGATGCCCTCGAGCAGGAGCCAGCGCAGCGGGGCGGGCAGATCGAGCACGCGCTCGTCGCCGAGGAATTCGCGGAGGTAGCGCCGGACATCCGGCACCGAGGTGGAATCGGGTGAGCCCAGGTTGACGAGGAGGACGGCGCGTTTCGGCATGGATGGGTGTTCGCTGCGCAAAATTCCGCAAGAAGCAAGCTGCAAGGCGCCCGGCCCTCCGCCGGGGGCATCTGCCGGTTGGCGGTACTCGTGCGCGGCGCGGAGCCCCCAGTCCGCGCCCTACCTTGACCGAGCCTCGTTAGTGGTAGGGCGGCGAGCCCCTTAGCAGAGTCCGCGGCAGTACTGCAACCGCGCGATCAGCCGGTGGACGTTTTCCGGCGCGATGCGATCGGTGATGACGGTCCGCGGGAAGTTCGGCTCGACGTCGAGGCGCACGCCATCCTCGGCGCCGGGACGGACGAAGTCCTCCACAAAGTCCATCCCGCCCCGGGCACGCATCCATTTCCAGTACGGGTCGGGGGTTTCCGACTCGATCAGGATTTCCGCCCGCAGAAAACAGTGACAGTACAGGGTGAGGTCGCGGAAGGAGGAGAACCAGGTGGGTGGGGTTACCAGTTGATCACGAATGATGAGAGGCATGGTACCAGACACTCAGCATGAATATTGCCAACCGAAGAGTGGGGCGGGTTCCGAGGGGGCGGCTCCCGATTATGCCGCGGGATGAAAATTACCTTTTGTCCGGGCGCAAGCCTGTCCACGGTGGTCGGTTCCGAACGCCATGAATACTGCGCGCACGCCCGTCCTGCTCGTCATCCGCGATGGTTGGGGTAAGAACCCGGACCCCGCTCAAGACGCGACCAACGCGGTCGCCCGGGCGCGGAAACCCTGCGATGATCGCCTGCACGCCCGGTACCCGCACACCCTGGTGCGCGCCTCCGGGCTTGACGTGGGCCTGCCCGAGGGGGTGATGGGCAACAGCGAGGTCGGCCACGAGAACATCGGGGCCGGCCGGATCGTCGACCAGGAACTGGTCCGGCTGAACAAGCTCTTTCTCGAACGGAAACTCGCGACCAATCCGGTGTGGCGCGCGGTGGTGGAGCGCCTCCGTTCGCGGCCGGGCGCGCGGCTCCATCTGATGGGCATCGTGAGCGATGCCGGCGTGCACGGAATGCTCGACCACCTCTACGGCATCCTGCGTCAGGCCCGGGAGGACGGACTCGGCGCCGGGCAGGTGTTCATTCATGCGTTCACCGACGGCCGCGACACGCCGCCGATGAGCGGTCTCGGTTACGTGCGCCAGGTGGAGGAGCAGTGCCGCACGATCGGCGTCGGGGCGATCGCAAGCGTGTGCGGGCGGTTTTGGGCGATGGATCGCGACAACCGCTGGGAGCGCGTGCAGAAGGCCTACGACCTTCTCACCGGCCGGGCGGTGGCGGCGACCGCGCCGAGTGCCGGGGCCGCGGTGCAACGTTATTACGACGCGCCTCTGAGCGACACCCAGAAGGGTGATGAATTCGTGGCCGCGACCACGGTGACCGATGCTGACGGCCGGCCGCTCGCGACGATTCGCGATGGCGACGCGGTCATCTTCTACAACTACCGCGGAGACCGCCCCCGCGAGCTCACCAAGGCCTTTGTGCTCGATGGATTCACCGGTTTCGACCGCGGTCCGAAGCTCGATCTGCTGTTTGCGACGATGACCGAGTACGAGAAGGGTCTCCCGGTCGCGGTCATCTCCGGCAAGCCCGAGCCGCTGAAGAACATTCTCGGCCAGGTGGTGAGCGATGCCGGCCTAGCTCAGTTCCGGTGCGCGGAGACGGAGAAGAACCCGCACGTGACCTTTTTCTTCAACAACTACCGCAAGGACCCCTTCCCGGGCGAGGAGCGGGCCTGCCCGCCGAGCCCCAAGGTGCCGACCTACGACCTCCAGCCCGAGATGGCGGCCGTGGAGGTGACCCGCGTGGCGAAGGAAGCCATCCTCTCCGGCAAGTACGCGCTTCTGGTGGTGAATTACGCCAACCCCGACATGGTGGGGCACACCGGCTCCCTGCCGGCGGCGATCCAGGCAGTCGAAGCGACGGATCGCGGCGTGGGCGAGCTCCTCGAGGCTCTGGCGCAGGTCGGCGGGCGCGCGGTGGTGCTCGCGGATCACGGCAACGCCGAACAGATGTGGGATCCGACGGTGAACGGGCCACACACGGCGCACACCCTGAACCTGGTCGAAGTTTTTGTCGTGGGTGAGGAGTACAGCGCCGCCGGAACCCGGCTGCGGGAAGGGGGACGCCTCGCCGATATTGCGCCGACCGTGCTCGCCCTCCTGGGCCTGCCGAAACCCGCGGAGATGACCGGGGAGAGCCTGGTCGCCGGGTAACTTTCGCGGTGGCGCCGCCAAGAAATGCCCTGAAAAGGGGCTCGACGCGCGTCGTATTGCGGGCGGTGATGCAGGCCCGCCGGCGGCGCGAAAACGATGGTGCCACCGGCGGACCGCCCCGATCCCCCTTGCCTGCCCCGTAACCTTTCTCACCTCCGCATGACAACCACCGGCGACAACCCGTCCACTCCCACCCCGGCCGACAAGGAGCCGATCACGTTCTACCACTGGATGGTCGTGATCATCGCCTCTGCCGGCTGGCTCTTCGACTGCATGGATCAACGCATTTTCGCCCTCGCCCGGCAGCCGGCGATGCGCGAAATCATCGGCAAGTCGGGTACCGACGCGTGGGTCACCGACATGGTGGGACTGGCCACCACCATCATGCTGATCGGCTGGGCGACCGGCGGGATCATCTTCGGCACGATGAGTGATCGCCTCGGACGGGTGAAGACGATGGCGGTGACCCTGCTGGTTTACTCCGGGTTCACCGGGCTGTCGGGCATCGCGCGTTCGATTCCCGAGTTCATGATCTACCGTTTCCTCGTGGGCCTCGGGGTCGGCGGCATGTTTGGTGCGGCCACCACGCTGGTGGCGGAGAGCGTGCCCTCGCGGATCCGCTCCGTGGCCCTCGGCTCGCTGCAGGCGCTCTCGGCGGTCGGCAACATCATCGGGTCGCTGATCAGCACCCAGATCCAGCCGGGACGAGAGGATTTCCTCTGGGGCATGTCGGGCTGGCGAATCCTCTTCTTTGTCGGCATTCTGCCTTCGATTCTGGTGGTGCCAACGATGTTGATGCTGCGCGAGCCGGAGAAGTGGAAGCAGGCCCGGGCGCGCGCCAAGTCCGGCCACGAGAAGGCGGGGTCGATCCCGGACTTGTTCCGGCATCCGGTCTGGCGGCGCAATGTTTTGGTGGGGGTCGGGCTCGGCCTGGCCGGCATGGCCGGCCTGTGGGGGGTCGGCTTTTTCTCCCCCGAGCTGATCTCGATCGCCCTCAAGGGCTCACCGCAGCACGTGGTCGACACGGTCCGCGGCTACGGATTGGCGATGCAGGATGTCGGCGCGTTTCTCGGCATGGTGGTCTTCACGGCCGTCGCGACCCGCTTCGGCCGCAAGCCCGCCTTCCTCATCGGGTTCATTTCCTGCCTGGTGGTCACGATCTATGTGTTCAACAACCTCCGGACCGGTACCGATGCCTACTGGATGCTGCCGTTGATGGGCTTCGCGCAACTGTCGGTGTTTGGCGGCTACGCGATCTACTTCCCCGAGCTGTTCCCGACGCGCCTCCGTGGCACCGGGGTGGGATTCTGCTACAACACCGTGCGTTACCTTGCGGCCGGTTTCCCGCCGATGCTGGCCTTCTTTAATCGGCAGCTTATCACCGCGGGCGCGGCCGAGCCGTTCCGCACGGCGGCCACCATCCTGTCGTTCATCTTTGTGCTCGGAATCATCGCCCTGATCTGGGCGCCTGAGACCAAGGGCAAGCCGCTGCCGGAGGACTGAAAAACGGGCGATCCGCCTTGATGATTTGCGGTCCGCGGGAGTTTTTCCGCGGACCGTTTTTTTTGGTGCGCAATCTTCGCCAATTTGTGCGGAGCGGCCGGGAGTCCGGCCGGTAGGATGGCGGCAGTCCGTCGCGGCCACCCGTGTCGAGGGGCGCGACGACCCCATCCGCATGAAGACCCATCAGCCCGATGCCTCGCGCCGGAGTTTCCTGAAATCCACCGCGGCGGCGGGAGCCGGTTCGGCCATCGTCGCCTCGCCCGGAATTGGTGCACTGTTGGCCGCCGGCGTCGCCCCGCGCGTGTCCGCCGCGGGCGCCGACCGCCCCGCGGCGCTCGGCGGCAAGGCGGTGCACCCGGCGAAGTTTCCAGGCTGGCCGGTATATGACGCCA
>CAZDGC010000142.1:0-15704 GCA_964504885.1 uncultured Opitutus sp. | reverse complement strand
GTCATCCGGCAGATCGATTTCAAGGACGGCAACAAGTTCATCCTGAAGGATGCGTTCACCGCGACGGTCGACTACAAGGCCACGCCGAACCTGGTGCTCTCGGCGAGCGCGATCTACACCTACACCGAGGGCGAGTTCTGGAACCGCAATTTCACCTTCGTCGCCGCCAACGACAACGCCAACGTCAACAACGGGCGGGCCCGGGTCGGGGGCGACGGCATCACCACGGTGATCGCGACCCGCGCGCCCTCCGGTTCGGTCAACAACGTCGCCACCCTCAACACCGGCGGCGGCACGTCATCCAAGCTCACCTACACGCGGTCCTTCTATCCGAAATTCGAGTACAAGCTGCGCTCCTTCATGATCGAGGGATCGTTCGGCTATTCCCGTTCGGTCAACAACTACGAGTCGCTCGAGCGCGGCGCCTCCAACAGCGAGGGCGGCGGGGTGCCCAGCAGTTGGATCGCCACCCGCCCGCACCCGGAGTCGTGGGAGTGGACCATCCGGCAGACCACCGGCAACGACTGGTTCGATCGCGGCAGCTTCGTCGACACGAACACCCGCTCCGGCGGGACGCGCGTGAACAACGACGATCGCACCTGGATCACGACCCTCCTGACCGGCAAACTCGACTTCACCTGGGCCGCGCCGATTCGCGTGCTGCCGACGGTGTTCCGCTTCGGCGGCAAGTGGAACGAGGAGAACCGCGACAACAACAACATGAGCGACTGGAACATCTGGTCCTACATTGGGCCGGGCGGCAACACAGTCGGCACCAACGCGGTGGGGGCCAACATCAACACCGCCTTCGGCAACTGGGCCAATCTCGGGCCGGAGTTCATCTCCGCCCATCCGTTCGACATGGGCACGACCAACGCCCTGACGGTGTACAACCTCGCGGGCCAGCAGGGCATGCCCCCGCGGGTGTCGCGCAATGCCGTCGCGGCGCTCTTCCGCGCCCGGCCCGAGCAGTTCGTGCACATGGGCAACCCCGACAACTACTACACCACCCACATTGCCAACCGGCGCGACTTCAAGCAGACGGTGACGTCGGCCTACCTGCAGGCCGACACCCGGGTGACGGCGAAGCTGCAGCTCCGCACGGGCATCCGCCTGGAGAACACGCAAAACGAACTTACCGAGTTCGATCCCCTCACCCGGGATGCGGTGCTGGCGGCCGGTTTCACCGCCTATGCGCCGAATTCGAACGGCGGGCGCGCCAACACCATCCCGGGCCTGCAGTACCAGTACATGAGCCAGCCGCGCGTGGTGCGCGAGTCGGAGTACCACAACTACTTCCCCTCCGCGCTGGTGAAGTACAAGATCCTGCCCAACTTCGAATTCCAGGCCGGCTTCAACAAGGCGATCTCCCGCCCGCCGATCGACAACCTCACCGGCCTGTGGGTGACGGACGAAAACAACCAGCGGGTCACCGCTCCGAATCCCAACCTGCCCCCGGAGCATTCGCAGAATATGCAGGCGCGTTTCGCCTATTACTTCTCCGGGCGGTCTCCCGGGCAGCTCTCACTGCAGCTCTCCCAGAACAAGATTCGCAATCTGCGCGAGACGTTCGACTACACCGCGTCGGAGTTCGGGATCGATGATCCCGATTTTGCGGAATACACCTTCCGCTCCACCCGAATCAGCGCCAATGAGCGGCGCTTCCGCAACCTGGAGCTCGCCTACAACCAGACGCTCGGCTTCCTGCGCAACGAGTACCTGCGCGGCACGAGCTTCAATGTCGCGTATACGCGTTCCTACGCGAGTGAGCGCCGCAGCAACCTCTCGCCCCACCGCGTGTCGTCGCGACTCGGATACAACTACCGCCGCTTCAACGGCTCCCTCGGCATGATCTGGCGCGATGACTCCCCCGACACCACCAATGTCCTGGGCCGCTACAAGGAGGCGATCACCCAGTTCGATCTCTCGCTGAACTGGAAGCTCAGCCCCCGCTACACGATGTACGTGCAGGGCCGCAACATCACCGGTAAGCCGGTCAAGTGGCTCGAGTCGCCTCCGGACACCCCGATGGGCACGACCCCCTCGCTGCGCGTCATGCAGGAGTACGGCGCCAACTGGGTCTTCGGCCTGCGCGGGCAGTTTTAGAGGGCGTCGAAAAGGTCCCCGCCCGCTGAATTCGGACGGCGCCGCTTGGTCGGCGCTGGTCGCAGGACTGCGGCGGCGACGGAGCGCCGCCCTCCGGAAATCCGACTCTTGCGACGCGACGCGCTCTCAGAGTTGCAGTAGCTTCAGGCGGCAAGGAGTCGGATCGCGATTCGTTCGGTGCGTTCGCGGGAGAAACCAACTCCTGCTCCGTGCGAGCGACGGTCCAGCCGGCCGGTGGTGCCGCGCGATGCCCGGGAAGGCCGGGCACCTCAGGGTGGGCCAGCCGGTGTGCACTTCACTCTACGGATTCGCCTCGTAGACCTCGACCAGCGCGAGGCCGGTGGCGGCCGCCGCGGCCACGTTGGGCGGGCCGGTGACCACCGCGGTGTAGGCGCCGGGTTCGAGGTAGGTCAGCACCGCCGCGTCGCGGCTCTGGTTGCCCAGCGCAAAGGCCCGGACCTGGGTGGTCGTCGCCCGAATCAGCGCGGCCTCGGGGTTTTGAAACCAGTTGTCGTTGGTCGCCACCGCCGTCGTGCCGCGCAGGAGGGTCACACGCGGATCGGCCAGCACGCCGCCCAGGTTGAAGGGGGCGTTGCCAAGCGTGGGACCGATCGCCCGAATCAACACCCGTTGCGGTGCCGCCCCGCCGATCACAAAGCCGGCAATCAGCGGCGAAGCCGGTGACACGACTGCGCGGGTCGAGGCGTTGACCAGGCGGCGTGCGCCCGGAGTCTCGCTGGCGGCGGGGACTTCGTACACCTCGGCGAGCACGATGCCGTTGCCGCCCGCCACCTGCATGCTGTACACGCCTGGCTGCAGGGTCGTCACGAGGGCAGCGTCGGCGCTGTTATTGGCAAAGGGAAAAGCGCCCGCCTGGGCAATGGCCGTGCGCACGGCGTTGGCGTTGGCCGCCGGCTGGCCCCAGTTGTTGTTCTGCCCGATCGAGGTTGTGGCGCGGAAGAGCTGGAGGCTCGGGTCGCTCAAGGTCCCGGTGACATTGAAAGGCGCCCGGGCGATGCCCGGCCCGGCCACGCGGATCAGCACCTGTTTTGCGGCCGTGCCGCCAATGACAAAACCCGTGATGAGGGGCGACTGATTGCTGGACGTCGCGCGCACGGCGAGATTGACGAGGCGCTCGCTGCCCGAGAGGGACTCGAGGGCGCCGGCGATCGTGCCGGTCTGTCCGCTGGCCGTGCGCAGGGTTCCGCGCAGGATGCCCGCGGTGAACCCGAGGTCCACGGTGGCTTGGGTCGGAGTCGTGAGCACAAGGCGCCCGGCGGCATCGAGGCGGCCCTGGGCGGAATCAACGCTGGTGCCGGCGGCAGTGATCACGAATCCCTGGCCGTCGGTCGCCACGACCACATAGCCGCGGGCGGCTCCGCTGCCGATGAGCGCGGCGCTGTAAAGCCCCGCCGCAGGGGAGGGCGGTGTCCCCGGGCCCGCCCGCACGCCGTCAAAGGTCGCCTCAAGCTCGGCGAGCGTTCCCGTGACCGTCCCGGCGACTTCGTCCAGAGTGGCCCGCAGCGTGACCTCGCGGGTGGCCGACGCGATCAAGGGCAGCCGCCCCGAGACGTTGCCCGCCAGGTCGACCGTCACCGTGAGCCCCGCCAGGCCGGTTTGTTGCCCGGGGAAATGGGCGAAAAAGGCTGCGGTTTCGTTGGCACGCACCTGCAGGACGAAATCACCCCCGCCGTTGCCGGCGAGGCGTCCAAAATAGGTGCCGCTGAAGTCACGCGTGATCACGGTGAGGGGGGCCGCCGGGCTGAGCACACTGCCGAGGGAGTTGGTCACCTCGACGTCGTAGTCGCCCGCATGGGAATTGCGGACGTCGCTCAGGGTCAGCGTGGCCCCCGTCGCGCCGGGGAGGGCGATTCCGTTGCGCCGCCATTGAAAGGTGGGCGCCGGAGAGGCCGAGACCTCGACCGCCAGCGTCACGGTGGCCCCAGCGGGCACGGTCTGGGCCGCGGGCGGCACCGTGAGGACCGGGGCTGAGCGGACGGTGATCTGGGCGGATGCGGACGCGCTTCCGACCAGGTTGGTGGCCACGACGGTGTAGCGGCCGCTGTCGGCGAGCGTTGGCGCCGTCAGCGTGAAACTGGAGTTGGTGGCCCCAGGAAGGTCGGCCCCGTCCTTTTGCCATTGCAACGTGGGCCGGGGTGTACCGATGGCCGACACCTGCAGGGTGAAAGGTGCGCCCGCGAGGGGCGATTGGTCGGTCAGCGGAGTCGTGATGAATGGCGAAAGCGCACCCGAGACGAATTGGATGGTCCGCTCCAACGGTTCCGCGGCCGCCCACATTGTGTTGCCCGCCTGAGTCGCCCGCACCAACACTGCGCCGCTCGTGCCGGTGAGCACGTTGCCGCTCAACGTCGCGAGACCGGACACCAGGGTGAACGTCACCGGCAGACCCGACGAGGCCGTGGCCGACAACACCACTCCGCTGCCGGCGGCCACCACCGCGGACGGCGGGGCAAAGGCGATCGTCTGCGGCCGCTTCGTCACGTAAATCAGGGCGGGAAGGGAGGTGACGGTGCCGGAGGCATTGGAGACGGTGACCGTGTAGGTGGATGCCGGGGCGGCCAGCGACGCCACGACGAACAGGTAGGGATTGGTCTCCGGTGGCGCCATCACCGCTCCGTCCCGACTCCAGGAATAGGTGAGCGGCAGTGTCCCCTCCGCAGTCACGCGCAGCGTCACGAGGTCATCCGGATGCACCGTTACGCTCGTGGGGTGCGCGGTGATCACCGGCGCCACGGCGCCCTGCCCGAAGGCGGCTGGAAGCGAAAGTAAGACCAGGCAGGAGGCGAGAAAACCGGAACGCATGAGTCGTTTGAACCAAGGTGAAGACGCGATGTCCACGACTCGGTTGCGCGAATCTGCGCCGCGCCGCCCGACGCTGCGCCCCACGGCGGTGGCA
The DNA here is from genome assembly GCA_964504885.1 of uncultured Opitutus sp. Taxonomy (GTDB): domain Bacteria; phylum Verrucomicrobiota; class Verrucomicrobiia; order Opitutales; family Opitutaceae; genus ER46. Next base: position 10,681 of record CAZDGC010000142.1, on the reverse strand, counting down.
TGCTCGCGGCCCCGAGGCGTTGCTGGCCAAAGTGGACGAGGCATTGTGCCTCGTTTTTTTGAGGCCGGAAACCTCGTGCCGTGGAAGCATGACACTGCCGTGTGCTGCGCCCTGGCCGGCGCACAAGACCGTTTACAACCGATGACCTTTGGTTTCTCCTCCACCCTCGTCCGCCCCGCCGGCGGCAGCATTTTCCCACTCTGCATGTCACTGCGTTCCGTTTGCCTCTGTCTCGCGCTTCTCCTGCTGGAGATCGGCGCGCCTTTGCAGGCCCAGGCTCCGGCCCCGCCCCCCGGGGTGCCCTCTCCGACTGGTTCCACTCCCGCGCCGGCCCCTGCCGGAGCGGCCCGCGTCGACGAAGACATGGTCAATCAGATCATGCTGCCCGACGCCGACATCGACACGGTCCTCAACGTGCTCGAGCAGCTCACCGGGCGTATCATCATCCGTCCGCAGCAGCTCACCACGGCGACTTACAACCTCAAGATCAAGAAGCCGGTCACCAAGGCCGAGGCCATTGTGGCGATTGAGACCATCCTGGCCATCAACGGCATCGGCCTCTCCCCGCTGGGCGACAAGTTTCTCAAGGTCGTCAACATCCAGCAGGTGCGGCAGGAGGCGCCGGAATTGCTCACGGGATCGGCTTTCGAACGCCCGGCCAGCGGCAAGACGGCAACCAAGCTCTTCATGCTTGAGTTCATCCGCGCTCAGGAGACGGCCCCGATGCTCGCCGGCATGCTCAACGCCCTCTACGGAGGTCCGATCACCCTGCAGAACGCCAATGCTCTGATGATCACGGACAGCATCAGCAACCTGCAGCGCGTCGAAGTGATGCTGCAAAACCTCGACAAACCGAGCACCGCCGGGCTGAAGCCCAAGTTCTACCAGTTGCGCGACGCCAAGGCCAGCGATCTGGTAACCAAGATCCGCGGCATCATCGGAAATCCGGCGATGACCCTGCAGCTCGGCTCCGCCACCACTTACAGCGCCGACGACCGCACCAACCAGATCATCCTCATCACCGATCCGCGCCAGCACGCGTTCTTCGACGACCTCATCGATCGCCTGGATCGCAAGGCCGACCCCAACACCCGCAACGACGTCATCTACCTCAAGCACGCCAAGGCCACCGACGTCGTCAACGTTCTCAGCCGCATCATCTCCGGCCAGACCTCGGCCATGCAGCGCCAGGGCGCGGGCTCCGTCCGCCCCGGCCAGACCCCGGCCCCGGCCACGCCCACCCCTGCGCCCGGCGCTCCCGGCCAGCCGCCCGCCCCCGCCATCGTCTCGGCCTCGAACGCCGGTTCCGCCGAGGGCAGCAACGAGTTCAGCTCCCTCATGACCGTCGTCAACGACGACCGCAGCAACTCCGTCGTCGTCTTTGGTACCGCCGACGACATCCGCCTCGTCCGCGCCCTCATCGACAAACTGGACATCGTCCTCGCCCAGGTGCGCATCGAGGTCGTGATTGCGGAAGTCACCGTCGACGACCAGCACGCCTCCGGCATCAGCGCCCTCGGACTCAAGGTCGAAGGGGATAAACTCGTGGGCTTCTCCGGCTCGACCACGGGCGCCTCCGTCGCCAGCGGCACCGTCACCCGGGCCACCGGCAACAACACCATCACGGGCCCGTGGGATCTGGCCGCCGAGATCTCGATCAGCACCAACCCGCGCACGCGGAACAACACGATCACCACCGTACCGACCATCGTCACGAGCCACGGCAAGCAGGCGAAGTTCTTCAACGGCGAGACCCGACCCGTCGTCACCGGTACCATTCAGTCCGCCGCCGGCGTCAGCACCGGCCTCGCTTCGAGCTCGACCGTCACGCAGCAGCAGATCGGCACCACGCTGACCGTCACGCCGTTCATCGGCGCCGACACCTCCGTGCAACTCGACATGGTGCAGTCGGTCGAGGACGTGATCGGTGAGGTGCTGGTCGACCAGAACAAGCAGTACGTCATCGGCAAACGTGAATCGACCAACTACGTGACCGCCAAGTCGGGCGACATCATCGTGATCAGCGGCTTTCGGAAGAACTCCAAACTCAGGAGCACCAGCCGCCTCGGCCCCATTCCGATCCTCGGCGATCTCTTCGGCTCGCGCTCCCGCGGTGAGACCAAGTCGGAGCTCGTCTTCTTCCTGCGTCCGACCGTGCTCACCAACTCCCCCGCGATCGACAATGCCGACGCGATGCGGCGGATCGACGCCTGGCCGTCGCGCGACGAAGTGAAGCGCGAAATCGATCCGAACTTTGTGCCGACGCCGAAGTCGGCGCTGGATCGCCTTCTCTCGAAATGAGCGATCCGTCCGCCGCGGCGCCCCTCGCGCCACCCGCCCTCGCGGCGGAGTTGCTGCCGCCTGCCCTGGCCGCGACCCTGAACGACGACCAGCGCCAGACTGTGCTCGAGGCGCCCCGCGAAAGACGCCTGGAAACACTCGCCGCCGCCCTCCGCCGCCCCGAAGCCGAGGTGCTGGCCGAACTCGCCGCCGCCGCCGGACTCGCCGTCGCCAGCAATCTCGAGACCGACCCCGAGGCCCGCGGCCTCCTGCCGCCGCGCCTCGTCCACGAGTACCAGATCATTCCCATCCGGCGGTCCACTGACGGCGAAACCGCCCCCACCGTGTCTCCGGACCCGGCTCGGGAGGACGGTTTGCCGCCGCCGGCCCAACTGCTCCCGCCTCTCCATCTCGCCACCGCCTGGCTGCCCGACGAAACGATGGCCGACTGGGTGCGCACCTTTACCCCGCGCCCGCTGGTCTGGCACCTCGCCGTGCCGGAGCGCGTCCACCAGCTCATCATCGAGAACTTCGGCGTCGGCTCCGGCTCGCTCGACGACAGCGACGAGAGTTACGTTGCGCCCGAGGCCCAGAAGGAATCCGAGGAGGTCGTCGACGAGGACGCCGCCGTGGTGCGGTTCGTCACCGATGTGATCTCGCAGGCCATCGTCGATCAGGCGACCGACATCCACTTCGAACCCCAGGAGGGCCAGCTCCGCATCCGATACCGCGTCGACGGCCTGCTCGTGCCGGTGCCCGTGCCCGAGAACCTGTTGCGGTTCCAGGACGCGATCATCTCGCGCCTGAAGATCATGGCGCGGATGAACATCTCGGAAAAGCGCCTGCCGCAGGACGGCCGCATCAACTTCAAGGCCAACGGCGTCACGCTCGACATCCGCGTGTCGACCGTGCCGACGATCTACGCCGAGTCGATTTCGCTGCGCCTGCTCAACCAGAAGAAGGAGGCGTACTCGATGGACCGCCTCGGCATGAGTGTCGCCGAGCAGAACGCCATCACGCAGATCCTCGACTACCCGCACGGCATCATCCTCGTCACCGGGCCGACCGGCTCCGGCAAGAGCACCTCGCTCAACGCCTTCCTGCGGAAGATCAATTCCACCGACCTGCGCATCATCACCATCGAGGATCCGATCGAGTACGAGGTGCCCGGCGTGAACCAGATGCAGGTGCGCCCCGAGATCGGGCTCACGTTTGCCGACGCCCTCCGCCACGTGCTGCGCCAGGATCCCGACGTCATCATGGTCGGCGAAATCCGCGACAAGGACACTGCGGAGATCGCCATCCGCGCCTCGCTCACCGGCCACCTGGTCTTCTCCACGCTGCACACCAATGACGCGCCCGGCGCGATCACGCGGCTGGTCGACATGGGCATCGAACCGTTCCTCGTCGCCTCGGCGATCGAGCTGGTCATCGCCCAGCGGCTGGTGCGCCGCCTCTGCACCGAGTGCTCCCGGCCGGCGCCGATCAATCGCGTGAAGCTGCTGGAGAACCTCGCCATCCTCGGGTGCGATCCGCAGGAGGCTGAGGGCGTCGAGCAGTTGCGTGCGCCGGTGGGCTGCGATCGTTGCCGCGGGACCGGTTACCGGGGGCGCATCGGCATCTTCGAGATCTTCCGCCTCAACGAGGAGATGCACCAGCTCGTGTTGCAGCGCGAGAGCACCCGCACCCTGGCCGAGTGCGCCCGCAAGCACGGCATGCGTACGCTGGGCCAGAGCGGCTGGGAGAAGGTGCGGAACGGCTACACGACGTTCGACGAAGTGCTGCGCGTGATCACCGTGACCGAGAAATGAATTGCCCGGGACTCGCGCGGACCTAGCCTTCGTGTCATGAGCGACAAGCAGATCGTCATCGATGCCGTACGCAAGCTGCCGGAGGAGGCGCGACTCGACGACATCATGGCGAACCTTGCGCTGCTCGTGAGCATCCGCGAGGGGCACGCCGATGCGGATGCCGGCCGCGTCGTCCCACACGACGAGATTAAGCGCGAGTTTCAGGCGTGGATTACAAACTAGAATGGACGGAGCGCGCCCGTGACGATTTGCGGGAGATTGTGGCAGTGATCGCGGCAGCGCGGCCCTCGGCGGTGGCTACGTGGGGGGACGGGCTTTTCCGACAAGTCGAGGTGCTCGCGAGTTTCCCGCTTATCGGGCCGGTGGTGCCGCGCGTGTCCCTGCTCCCGACCCGGCGGATCGTCGTCGGGGACTATCTGGTGTTCTATCGCGTCCTGGAGAATCCCAGGACGGTGCAGATTCTCACGCTCTGGCACGGCGCCCGAGGCCTGCCGGACTTCCTCTGACGCCCATGCCGCGTTTCGCGTACAGTGCGCGGGATCGGGCGGGGCAGCCGGCCGCCGCCGAAATCGAGGCGCCGAGCCGGCGCGACGCCCTCCGCATCCTCGGCGCGCGCGGCCTGCAGGTGGCTTCGCTGCAGGAAGTCGTTGCGTCCGCGCCCGCCCGGGCCGCGCCCGGCCGCTCGGCGGCCAAGGCGGCGCCCGCGTCCCCGTCCGCGGCGCCCGCCCCGCGGGCCGCCCGGCGGCTCGGCGGCCAGGCGCCGGCCCGGCGCGAATGCCTGCCGTTCCTGGAGGCGCTGCACGACCTCGCGACCAGCGGGCTTTCCGCCGGCGAGGCGGTGCGGCTGCTGTCCGTGCGGATCAAGGAGCCGCGGTTGCGCACCCTTTGCGCGGGCATCTGGGAACGCATCAGTGAGGGCGCGCCGCTGTCCCGCGCCATGGCGGCGTTTCCGGAGGTGTTCGAGCCGTCCATCACCAATCTCATCCAGGCCGGCGAGGCCACCGGCTCGCTCAACGACACCCTCGCCCGCCTGATCGCCCACCTCACCGAGCAGCGCGAACTGCGCCGCCAGCTCGTCGCCGCCCTCGCGTATCCGATTTTCATGGTCGCGGTCGCGGGAGGTGTGATCCTGTTTTTCCTGCTCTTCCTGCTGCCGCGGCTGAAGACCCTGCTCACGTCGCTTGGCGGCAAGATGCCGGCCTCGACCCAGCTCCTCATCAACCTCTCCGAATTCGCCCTCAGCCCCTACGGCGTCGCCGCCGCGGTCGCGGTGGTGGCCGGGATCAGCTCGTTCCTCGGCTGGCGGCAGACGGCGGCCGGGCGCGCGATGACGGATGCCTGGCTGCTCAAGCTTCCGCTGACGGGGCCGTTCATCGTCGCGCAGACGGTGCTCGCCTTTGCCCAGACGCTCTCGGTCCTGCTGGAGAACGGCATCACCGCGGCGGAGGCGCTGCGGATGACGGAAAAGCAGATCGCCAACACCGTGCATCGCGAGGCCTTTGCCACCGCCACGGCCCGCGTGCTCGAGGGCGAGGCGCTGTCGGTTGCGCTGGCCCGCACCGGGTGTTTCCCGGACCTCGTGCTCGACCGCCTCGCGGTCGGCGAAAACACCGGCAACGTCGTGCCGAGCCTCAAGCAGATTGCGGCAGCGTATCAGAAACAGATTTCGAACCAGTTGAATCTGTTCACCAAGGTCATCGCCAGCGGCGTGCTGATGGCGGTCTTCATCTTTGTCGGTTTCATCGCCTTCGCGATCGTCAGCGCCGTCTTCCAGGTCAGTGGCAGTTTCAAGATGGGCGGCTGAGCGGCGCAGGGGCCGGCCACCGCCCCAATTCGGGGGCGGCGGGTGTGGGGGGCGGGAGGGTCGACCCCGGTTGGGGGATCGGACGGTGCGCGAGCGGCCTTAACGCGGCCGGCGGGTGCGTTTACCGGAGCCTTCAACCCAGGAAGTGAGCCGGCCGCGAGTTTGCCGCCGCGTGCGTCCGGCCGCGCCGCTGCCGCGTATCCATTCCTGCGCCCGGGTTGACCGGGCTTTCCTTTTCGCTACTTCTGACCCTCCATGCCCGTAAAAACCGCCCGCCGCTCCGCCGCTCCGCGCCACCCGCCGGCGCTGGCCGGCACCGTGCACGTGACGCGGCAGGTGCATTTCAATGCGGCGCACCGGCTGTACAACCCCTCGCGGAGCACGGCCTGGAACCGCCGGCAATTCGGCCCCTGCTCCAACCCCCAATGGCACGGTCACAACTACGTGCTCGAGGCCACCGTGCGCGGGCAGCCGGATCCGGAAACCGGCTACGTGATCGACCTCGGCGAACTCAAGCGCCTGCTCCACCGCGCCGTGGTCGAGCCCTGCGACCACCGCAATCTCAACACCGAGGTGCCCTTCCTCCGCGGGCTGATTCCCACGACCGAGAACCTCGTGATTGCCTTCTGGCACCGCCTTGCCCCGCTCCTGCCGCCGGGCGCCACGCTGCATCGTGTGCGCCTCTACGAAACCCCGCGCAACTTCGCCGATTTCCACGGCCCCGACCCTGCATGAAGCCGATGTACCTGCACACCTCCAGCGCCGGCCACCCGGCGAAGATCCGCCGGGGCTACGACCGCAAGTTCCGCTCCACGCCCGCGCACCGCGCCTCGCTGCCCGACATGATGCAGGCCGCGCACGACGCCATCCACGGCGCCCACGTGCCGATCCAGCAGGTCGGAATTCATAATTTCCGCCTGCCGCTCAAGATCCGCACCAAGGGCGGCAAGGTGCTCACCCTCGAGGCGAGCGTCACCGGCACCGTCTCCCTCGAAGCCGAACTCAAAGGCATCAACATGAGCCGGATCATGCGCTCGTTCTACGAGCACAAGGATGGCGTCGTGACCGCGGAGTGGATGGGCAAGATCCTCAAGGCCTACCTGCGCAACGTGGACACCAAGGATGCCCGTCTGAAGGTGAGTTTCTCCTACCCGATGCTGCGCCCGAGCCTGCGCAGCGACCTCGCGGGCTGGCAGTATTACGACGTCGCGTTCGAGGGCGTGATGACCCACGACGGGCGCTACCGGCGGTTCATCCACTTTGATTTCGTCTATTCCTCCGCCTGCCCGTGCAGCGCGGAACTCGCCGAGCACGCTCGCGACACCCGCGGCGCCTACAGCGTGCCGCATTCGCAACGCAGCAAGGCGCGGATCACGCTCGAGGAGGCCGAGGGGAAGAAGATCTGGATCGAGGACGTTCACGCCCGCTGCCTCGCCGCGCTCCAGACCGAGACGCAGGTGATGGTGAAGCGCGAGGACGAGCAGGCCTTCGCCGAGCTCAACGGCGCCTATCTCAAGTTTGTCGAGGACGCCGCCCGTCTGCTCTACCGCGAGTTCGACGCGGAGAAACGCATCGTGGACTTCCGCATCGCCTGCTCGCACCTGGAGTCGTTGCACTCGCACGACGCCGTGAGCGTGATCTGCAAGGGCGTGCAGGGCGGCTTCACCGCCGACTTCATGGACTTCGGCTCGCTGCTGTGCTGAGGGAAGACTTTCCCCGCGGATGGCGCGGAGCGACGCGGATAACCGAAGATGATCCACGAAGAGCTGAGCGGCAGGATTATCGGCGCGGCCATGACCGTACTTAACGAACTCGGCCCCGGATTGGACGAGAAGCTCTATGAACGCGCGCTGGTGATTGAGCTGCGGCGGCGCGGCCACATGGTTGAGCAGCAGCGGGCTTTTCCCGTGCACTATGGCGGTGAGTTGATCGGGACGCTCATTCCCGACACGATTGTGGACGGACTCGTGATTGCAGATCCGAAGGTGGTGGAGACGTTTTCTGAGACCCACCTGAGGCAGATGATTGGATACCTCGCGATCACTCGGCTGCAACTTGCCTTGCTGCTGAACTTCAAACACGCCCGACTCCAGTGGAAACGGGTGGTACGAGAAGCCCATGAATAATCCGCGTTCATCCGTGTCATCCGCGGGAAAGCTCCAGCCCGTCATTCTTATCACCGGGGCGTCGCAGGGGATCGGCGCGGCGATCGCGCGGGTCCTTGCGCGTGAGGTTCGCGGCGCCCGGTTCGCGCTCGTGGCGCGCAATACCAGGAACCTCGCCGCCGTGGCGCGCGCCTGCACGCGGGCGGGGGCCGCGGCCGCTGAGGTGTTTCCTTGCGACGTGAGCGACGAGGCCGCGGTGGACGCGCTCGCCGCGGCGGTCGCGGCGCGTTTCCCGGGCGGGGTCGACGTGCTGATCAACAACGCGGGGGTGTTCGCGAGCGCGCCGTTTGCCGAGACCAAGGTGGCGGACTTCGACCGCCTGGTGGCGGCGAACCTGCGCAGCGCGTTTCTCGTCACGCGCGCGTTCCTGCCGGCGATGCTGGCGCGCGGCCGCGGCGACGTGTTTTTCATGAGTTCGATCGCCGGGCTCGGCGCGTATCCGAATGGTGCGGCCTACTGTGCGGCAAAATTTGGGGTCACGGGTCTAGCGAGGGTCCTGCGGGCGGAGACGAAGGGCACGGGCCTGCGCGTGTGCTGCGTGCACCCGGGCGCGACCTGGTCGCCGTCGTGGTCGCAGAGCGGAGTGCAGCCGGAGCGAATCATGCCGGCGGAGGACGTGGCGCGGGCTTTTCTCGATATCTACCGCCTCTCGCGCCGCACCGTGGTGGAGGAGATCGTGCTGCGGCCGGAAAAGGGCGACCTGTGAGCGCGTTTTGAGTCGACGGCCCCCGGGGCGCCGCCGCACACCTTGCGCGCCATGCCGTCCGACCTGCCGCCGCTGCCCGCCGAGCCCCGCCCGGGGCGCTACCGCCACTACAAGGGCCGCGCCTACGAGGTGATCGGGCTGGCGCGGCACTCCGAGACCCGCGAGCCGCTCGTCGTCTACCGCGCACTCTACGGCGAATTCGGTCTCTGGGTGCGCCCGGCGGCGATGTTTACGGAGGAAATCGAGATCGCGGGCCGGCGGGTCCCGCGTTTCCAGCGCGAAGAGACGCTTTAACCCCGCCCGCCGCCGCCATGCGTGTCCTGCTCGCCTTCGACAAATTCAAGGACTCCCTCACCGCGCCCGCGGCCTGCGCCGTCGCGGCCGACGCCCTGCGCGCCGCGCATCCGGAGTGGACGATCGACTCGTGTCCGCTGGCCGACGGCGGCGAGGGCTTCGCGCCCATCCTCACCGCGGCGGCGGGCGGGGAGCTGGTTGCCGCTGAAGTGACCGGTCCGCGGGGCCGGCCGGTGCGGGCGGAGTTCGGCCTCGTACAATTCGACCGGATACCGGCGCCGGCGCGGGCGCTGCTGGGGATTTCGCCGGGACACGGCGGCGACGGAGCGCCGCCCTCCGAGGAGGGGGCTGCGTTGACGGGTGCCGGAATCGTGGATTCGGCGGCGCGGGTGGCCGTCGTGGAGATGGCGGCCGCTTCCGGGCTCGCGCTGCTGGCCACGGAGGAGCGCGATCCCTGGCAAGCCACGACGCTGGGCACCGGGGAACTGATCCGGCTCGCGATGGAGCGGGGTGCGGCGGCGATTCTGCTCGGCATCGGCGGCAGCGCGACCAACGACCTCGGGCTCGGCGCGCTGGCGGCGCTGGGGTTGGAAGGTGTGGCGGCCGACGGACGGCCGGTGATCCCGCCGGTGCCGGCGCGCTGGCGGGCGATCGGGCAGTTGCGCGGGCGGTTGCCGGCGGGACTGCCACCGATCCGGATCGCCTGCGACGTGACCAATCCGCTGCTCGGCCCGAACGGCGCCGCCGCGATTTACGGGCCGCAAAAGGGCCTGCGCCGCGGGGATCTGGCGCGCCTCGATCACGAGTGCGCCCGCCTGGCGCTGATGCTGTGCGCGCACTGCGCGCAGCCGGATGCGTTGATGGATGCGCCGGGCGCGGGGGCGGCGGGCGGCATCGGCTTTGGTCTGGTTGCGGCGGCGAGGGCGCGACTGCTGCCGGGTTTCGAGCTCGTTTCGGCCTGGCTCGATCTCGAGGCGCGGCTGGCGGCGGCCGATCTGGTCATCACGGGCGAGGGCCGTTTCGACGACAGCTCGCTGCAGGGCAAGGGACCCGGTGCGGTGGCCGCACGCGGGCTGGCCCTGGGCAAGCCGGTGCACGTGTTTGCCGGCCGGGCGACGGCCACGCAACCGCCCCCGGGCCTGCAGGTGCATTCGATCACGCCTGACGGCGTCCCGCTCGAGCAGGCGCTGCGCGAGGCGCCCGGCTTCCTCGCCGCCGCCGTACGCCGGGCGTTTTGAGCACCGCGCGAGCGGGGATGGACTTGGCGGCAGGATGAGTTACCTCAAAGACACCACCTCCCAGCAGACGTCTGCACCAAGTTTTTCCGCCCACCGCGCCTCAGCTCACGTTTCCCGACCTCGCCATGCCCCCCAAAGTTTTCATCAGCCGTGCGGTCCTCCAGAATTACCTCAGTATCGCCAAATGCTCCGTCAATCTCGGGCCGCTCACCTTTCTCGTTGGTCAAAACGGAGCGGGCAAAAGCAACTTCCTCGACGCCCTGCGTTTCGTCACTGATGCCTTGGGTGTTTCCGTCGAGCATGCTCTGCGCGATCGAGGCGGCATTAACGAAGTCCGCCGCCGCTCTTCCGGCCACCCCACGCACTTCGGCCTCCGCGTTGAG
>CAZDGC010000141.1:0-15761 GCA_964504885.1 uncultured Opitutus sp. | reverse complement strand
GGCTTGCCGGCCTCGCGGTCCTTCCAGACATCGATGAAGACGACGTCAAACCGGCCGGCGTATTCCTGGCGCAGCTCCTCGAGGATGGGCGCCATCAGTTTGCAGGGAATACATTTGTCGGCGCCGAGATCGACGAGGCGCGGGCGCCCGGGTTGGGCGGGGTAGGCGGGCGGGGACGCCGCGAAGGCGAACGTGCCGGCGATCAGGAACCCGAGCAGCAGCAGAGGAGAGCGGCGGAGTGATTTCATGGAGGTGGTGCGGAGGCGCGGCTTCAGCTCAGCAGCTTCTTGGCCTCGTCGAGCGAGGGCACGCGGCCGGCGAGTTTGACGGCGCCGTCGACCACCAGGGCGGGAGTGTACATGACGCCGAAGGCGGCGATGTCGTTCAGGTTGGTGACCTTCTCGAGGGAGTATTCGAGCCCGAGTGCCTGGGCGGCCTGGGCGGCGGTTTCGGCGAGGTGGCCGCACTTGCGGCAGCCGGTGCCGAGGATTTGGATCTTTTTCATGGCGGGTGAGGAAAGTGCAGGCACGGGGTGCGGCGGGGCGGACGGTTCAGCCGGTGCAGGCACCGTAGCCCCAGCCGACCAGGGTGGAGAGGAGGACCACGAGACCGACGTAGGCGGAGGTCTTCTTCGGGCCGAGGACCGAGTTGATCACGACCATGCTCGGCAGGCTCAGGGCCGGGCCGGCGAGCAGCAGCGCGAGGGCCGGTCCCTGCCCCATGCCGCTGCCGAGGAGACCCTGCAGAATCGGCACCTCGGTGAGGGTGGCGAAATACATCAGCGCGCCGGCCACGGCGGCAAACGCGTTGGCGGCAAGGGAATTTCCGCCGACGGCGCCCGCGATCCAGTCGTTCGGGATCAGGCCCTCGTGGCCGGGACGACCGAGCAGCAGACCGGCCGCGAGCACACCGGCGATGAGCAGCGGGAAGATCTGTTTCGCGTTTTCCCACGAGAGGGCGAACCACTCGCCGGCCTCGCCTGGACTCCCTGCGGTCGTCCAGGCGAGGCCCAGGACGGCGGTCAGGACCGCCGTTTCAGGATGAGCGGGACGGAGGAGGGCGGCTGCGACCGTCGCCAGGGCCGTGAGAGCGAGCTTGCCCGTGGGCAGTTTGAACCAGCGCCACAGAATTACGCCCAGCAGGGCCGCGGAGCCCGAGGTCAGCCTCCACTTCGCCGCAAAGACGGTTGCGAAGAATCCGGTGTCGCCGTCGGCGCGGCCCCAATTGGCGAAAATCAGCACCGCCAGCATCACGCCGAAGAAAATCGACGTTTGCCACAAGGGCCGCGTGGCGGGCGGTTCCGGCAACTCCGCCAGCTTGGCCGCCTTGGCCCGCTCCTCGTGGCGGAACAGGAGGTGCATGGCGGCGCCAATCACGAGGCTGAAGACCACTGCACCCGCGGCGCGCGCGATACCCAGTTGGAGGCCCAGCACCTTGGCCGTGAGAATGATCGCCAGCGCGTTGATCGCCGGGCCGGAGTAGAGAAACGCTGTCGCCGGCCCGAGTCCCGCTCCCATGCGGTAGATGCCGGAGAACAGCGGCAGCACGGTGCAGGAGCACACGGCGAGAATCGTGCCCGACACGGAGGCGACCCCGTAGCTCGCGACGCGCGGGGCGGTTGGTCCGAGGTAGCGCATGATCGACTGTTGCGACACGAAGGCGCCGATGGCGCCGGCGATCCAGAAGGCGGGGAGCAGGCAGAGGATGACGTGCTCCCGGGCGTACCACTGGGTCAGCGCCAGCGCCTCGTGCACCGCCCCGTCGAACCGCGGGTGGCCGAGCGGAAGCAGGAAGAACGCGGTGAAGACCGCGGCCATCGCGGCGAAGACGGCGAGTTCCTTCCGGGGGTTCATGGGGCTTGGTCCGTTACTTCGCGAAACCGCGAAACAAGGGGCGCGGGGATGACCGGGGCGGTGTCATGGGCGGGCGTGGCTCAGGAGGCGCGGCGTTCGCAGCAGCCCGGGGTGACCGTGAAGCTGACATCCTGCCCCTCGCTGGCGGCGTGCAGGCACGCGGTGAAACGGGCCACGCAGGGCAGCTTCAACCGGTAGAAGACCTGCAGGCCGCGCTTCTCGTCCTCGATCACGCCGACGGACTTCAGCACCGCGAGGTGCCGCGAGACGGTCGACCAGCCCAGTCCGGTCAGTTCGACGAGATCGCACACGCAACGTTCGCCGTCGGCGAGGTGGTTGACGACCTGCAGGCGGGCGGGGTGCCCGAGCGCCTTGAAGATGGCCGCTTCGCGGCGGGGGGCGGGAATGCGGGCGCGGGCGGCGGAGGGCATGCCGGATTCATTTCGCATAACGGCGAAATAAGCAAGCCGGTAACTCCGGCGGGCATCGCCTCACCGGCCCGGACAGACGAACGCCGGCTGGCGATACAGCCGCACTCCGGGGGCAATCCGGTCCGGCACATACATTCCGCTTGCGGTATATTCATGCGTCGGTATGGATGTCGGAATGGATCTGGTCCGCATCTACTCCTGCCTCTGCGATCGCACGCGGCTGCGCCTGCTCCACCTCCTGCTCCAGGGGCCGCTGTGCGTCTGCCACCTGCAGGAGGTCCTGCGCGAACCGCAGGTGAAGATCTCGAAGCATCTCGCGTATCTGAAGACGCACGGGCTCGTCGAAGCCGAGCGCTGCGCCAACTGGATGATCTACCGGCTGCCGGAAAAACCTCCGGCTCAACTGGCGGCAAATCTCGCGTGCTTGCAGGACTGTGCGGCGGAGGAGCGCATCTTCCGCGACGATGCGGCGCGGCTGGAGAAAATCCGCGCGAAGTTCGGCCCGGAGACGCCGGCCTGCGTCCGGGGTTCCAAGACCGCGTGTTGCGCGTAGCGCCCGACCCTTGATGAAAACAGACCCTGCTCTCCCTGACGCCGAGGCCATTCGCGCCCAGGTGCGCGAAGGTTATGGAAAAATCGCCGTGAGCGGCGGCTCCTGCTGTGGGCCCGCCTCCAGTTGTTGCGGAACCGCGCCGGCGGCGCCCGAAACGCTGGCGCAGCAGATCGGCTACTCCGCCGCCGAACTGGCCGCCCTGCCCGAGGGGGCGAACCTGGGCCTGTCCTGCGGCAATCCCAACGCGCTGGCCGCGCTCCAGCCGGGCGAGGTGATGCTCGACCTCGGCAGCGGCGGCGGCTTTGACGTGTTCATCGCCGGTCGCCACGTCGGGCCCGCGGGTCGCGCGATCGGCGTCGACATGACGGCCGACATGGTGGCCCGGGCGCGCCAGAACGTCGCCTCCTACCGCGAGCGCAGCGGGCTCGACAACGTTGAGTTCCGGCTCGGCGAGATCGAACATCTGCCGGTGGCCGATGCCAGCGTGGACGTGGTGATTTCCAACTGCGTGATCAATCTTTCCCCGGACAAGCCGCAGGTCTGGCGGGAAATCGCCCGGGTGCTGAAGCCCGGGGGCCGCGTCGCGGTATCCGATCTCGCGTTACTCCAGGCCCTGCCCCCGGAGGTCGGCACGATGGTGGAGGCCCTGGTGGGTTGTATCGCCGGAGCGGTGACCGTCGCGGAGACCGGGCGTATGGCCCGCGAGGCGGGACTCATCGACCTCGTGCTCAACCCGAAGTCCGGCTACATCGATAGCATGGTGGACTGGCAGGATCCGCTGTACCGGAAGATCGTCGCCAGTCTGCCGGCCGGCAGCAAAGCCAGCGACTTCATCACCAGTCTGGAAGTCACCGCGCGCAAGCCGGCCGCGAGTCCAGCGTCCGACGCCAACCGGGAAACGCTCCCGACGGCCGTCTCTCTCGCCGTCTACGATCCGCCGATGTGCTGCTCCACCGGAGTTTGCGGTCCCGACATCGATCCGAAACTTGTGCAGTTCGCCGCCGACCTGGGTTGGCTCGCGGAAAAAGGCGTAAAGATCGATCGCTTCAACCTGGCCCAGTCACCCCTTGCGTTTGCCGAAAATGACCTCGTGCGTGCGGCGTTGACGGAAAAAGGCGAGGCGGCTCTGCCGCTGGTGATCATCGACGGCAAGGTCGCCGCCAGTGGCGCGTATCCCAGTCGCGCCGCCCTCGCGGCTCGGACCGGCCTCGCACGGGAGCCGGCCAGCCTTTTCACCCCAGCGGTGGCGGAGCTGGTCGCCATTGGCGCCGCGGTCGCCGCGAACTGCGAACCCTGCCTGCGTTTCCACGTGGCGGCGGCGGTGAAGCTCGGCGTCTCGCGCGCCGACCTCGCCCGGGCGGTGGAACTGGCGGCCAAGGTGAAGGACGCCCCGCATCGCCACCTCCTGAAGCTGGCGGCTACGCTGACGTCGGACGATCGCCCCGCCCAGGAGTCCTGATGCCAACCGATCTCCAGTCTGCCGCGCATGCGCTCCCGCCCGCCGAGGCCTGGGCCGACTTCATTCGCGGCCCCAGCCGTTTCCTGTTCTTCACGGGCAAGGGCGGCGTCGGCAAGACCTCGCTGGCGTGCGCCACCGCGGTCGCACTGGCCGATGCCGGCAAGCGCGTGCTGCTGGTGAGCACCGATCCGGCGTCGAATCTGGATGAGGTTCTCGCGGTCGCCTTGAGCAACGTGCCCACGCCGGTCCCAGCGGCTCCCGGTCTGTGCGCCCTCAACATCGACCCGGAAGCGGCGGCCCAGGCGTATCGCGACCGCATCGTCGGTCCCTATCGCGGCCAGCTCCCGCCCGCGATTGTGCGGAGCATGGAGGAGCAGCTTTCTGGTGCCTGCACCACCGAGATTGCCGCGTTCGACGAGTTTGCCCGGCTGCTGGGCGAGCCGGGTGCGACGGCGGGCTACGATCACGTGATTTTCGACACCGCGCCGACCGGCCACACGCTGCGGTTGATGACGCTGCCGACGGCCTGGACCGGATTTCTGGATACAAACACGTCGGGCACGTCGTGCCTCGGCCCGCTGGCCGGACTGCAGCAGCAGCGCGTCATCTACGAGACGGCCGTGGCGACATTGGCGGAGGGCGGGCACACCACGCTCGTCCTTGTGAGCCGACCCCAGAAGGCGGCGCTCGCCGAGGCTGAACGCACCAGCGGCGAACTCGCCGCCCTCGGCGTGCGCAACCAGCGTCTAATCCTCAACGGGGTTTTCCGCGCCAGCGACCCCGGGGACGCCGTCGCGGCCGCGCTGGAGCGCCGCGGTGTCGGGGCTGTGGCGGCCAGCCGTGAGTTTCTTGCCCGCCTGCCGCGCACGGAGGTGCGACTGCGGCCGCACAACTTGATCGGCATCCCCGCGCTACGGCTCCTGGCGAAAGACGCGGAGGGTGGGGTGCCGCCAGCGGACGGGGTGGGGCCGGAACTGCCCGCAATGGAGTCCCTCGCGGAGCTCGTCGACGACTTGGCCACGGCCGGAAGGGGCGTGATCATGACGATGGGCAAGGGAGGCGTGGGCAAGACGACCGTTGCCGCCGCCATTGCGACGGAACTCGCCCGGCTCGGCTTCCCGGTCCATCTGAGCACGACGGACCCGGCCGCGCACATCGCGGCGGCGGCCGGCCAGATCGAAGGCATGCACGTGAGCCGCATCGATCCGCAGGCGGAAACTCGGGCCTACGTCGATCAGGTCATGGCTGCGGCCGGTCCGAGGCTTGACGCCAGCGCCCGCGCGCTGCTGGAGGAGGATCTGCGTTCCCCCTGCACCGAGGAAATCGCGGTGTTCCGCGCCTTTGCACGCACCGTTGCCCAGGGCGCGGATCGATTCGTCGTCCTGGATACCGCGCCCACCGGCCACACGCTCCTGTTGCTCGATGCGACCGAGGCGTACCACCGGGAGATCGCGCGCAAGGCGAGCTCCCTGCCCTCCGAGGTGCAGCAGCTTCTGCCTCGGCTCCGGAACCCCGATTTCACGCGCGTGCTGCTCGTCACCCTGCCCGAGGCGACGCCCGTCCACGAGGCGGCGGCCTTGCAGACCGACCTGCGGCGGGCGCAGATCGAGCCCTTTGCCTGGGTGATCAACCAGAGCTTCGCCCGGGCGGAGTCGCGCGAGCCCGTGCTGCGGGCGCGCGGCGATGACGAGGCGCCCTACATTCGCGAGGTGGCGGACCAGTGGTCCCGGCGCACGGCGATCGTGCCCTGGGTGGCGGAGGAGCCCATCGGGCCCGCGAAACTCCGCCAGTTCTTTGCCACCGCAGTACTCAGCTCTTGATCCAACCACGACCATGACAACCTACGTTTACGAGACGATCCCGCAGCAGCCCGGCGAAAAGCCGCGCTTCTTCGAAATCAAGCAGTCGATGCAGGATGCGCCGCTCACCAAGCACCCGGAAAGCGGAGTGGCGATCCGCCGGGTCGTACTGGGCGGCTACGGTGTGCTCAGTTCGGCCCCGAAGAAGTCGGCGGCAAACCCTGGAAACCCCTGTTGCGGCGGTACCGGCTGCTGCAACTGAGCGCACCGCCAGCCAGCCCTGCTGCCATGAGCACTGCAGCCAAACGTCTCAATTTCTTCGAGCGCTACCTCTCGCTCTGGGTGCTGGCCTGCATGCTGGTCGGCCTCGCGCTCGGCAAACTGCTGCCCGACGTGGTGGCCGCGCTGAGCCGGGTCGAATTCGGCGAAGGCTCGCAGGTCAACGTGCCCATCGCGGTGCTCATCTGGCTGATGATCTACCCGATGATGCTGAAGATCGACTTCGGCTCGCTCGGCGGGATCGCGAAGCGGCCGAAGGGGCTGCTGATCACCCTCTTCGTCAACTGGCTGGTGAAGCCCTTCGGCATGGCGTTTCTCGCCTGGCTGTTCCTGCAACAGCTCTTCGCGGCGTGGATCGATCCCGAGACCGCCCGCAACTATACCGCCGGTCTCATCATCCTCGCCGCCGCGCCCTGCACCGCGATGGTGTTTGTCTGGAGTTACCTGACCGATGGCGATCCCGCCTACACCCTGGTGCAGGTGGCGGTGAACGACCTCATCATGCTCGTGGCCTTCGCCCCAATCGTGATGTTCCTCTGCGGCGTGGCCAACGTCGTCGTGCCCGCGAAGGTGCTGATCACCTCGGTGGTGGTGTTCATCGTGATTCCACTGACGGCCGGCTGGCTCACCCGGACCGCGCTGCTCCGCACGCACGGCCGGGAGTGGTTTGAAGGAGCCTTCCTGCCGCGCTTCCACCCGGTGACGGTTTTTGCGCTGCTCGCCACGCTGGTGCTGATCTTTGCCTTCCAGGCCGACAACCTCACGCGGCAGTGGTTCGCGGTCGGGTTGATCGCCATCCCGATCCTCGTGCAGGTCTACTTCAACTCCGGCCTCACCTACCTGCTGATGCGCTGGTTCAAGGTTCCGCACAACGTCGCCTCGCCCGGCGCGCTGATCGGCGCGAGCAACTTCTTCGAGCTCGCCGTTGCGGTGGCGATCACGCTGTTCGGCCCGGGGTCCGGCGCGGCGCTCGCCTGCGTGGTCGGCGTGCTGGTGGAGGTGCCGGTCATGCTCTCCGTCTGCCACGTCTGCAACCGCACGCGCGGCTGGTATGGTCCGCGGGCCTGAACCTTTTCCGCGCTCCGCTCTCCTCCCACCACCCATGAAACCTGCCGTCCTGATTCTCTGCACCGGCAACTCCTGCCGCAGCCACCTCGCCGAAGGCATCCTGCGCGCCGCCGCCGGCGACCTCATCGAGGTCCACAGCGCCGGGTCCAAGCCAGCCGGATACGTGCACCCGAGGGCCATCCAGGTGATGCGCGAGATCGGGATCGATCTCTCGGCCCACACCTCGAAGCATATGAACGAATTCCTCGACCGGCCGATCGCCACGGTGATCACCGTGTGCGGCCACGCCGATCAGGCCTGCCCGCGGTTCCCCGGCCAGGTCCACCGCCACCACTGGGGCTTCGACGATCCCGCCCACGCCACCGGCACCGAGGAGGAGGTGCTCGCTGTCTTCCGCCGCGTGCGCGACGAGATCCGCCGCGTCTTCGAGGCCTATGCGGCCGGCCTGCGCGAGGGACGGGCGCTCGGCGCGGCAGGAAATCCCGCGAGGTAGCGGCAGCCGCGCTTGCGATCAGTCCGCCGTCCTGTCCGCCGTAGCCTCGGCGAAGGCGGAAGTCCTGGTGAAGGCGGAAGCGGAGCGAAAGCGTGGCCGCGGGCACTCGCCGTCACCAGGTCGCGGATCGCATGACCGGCTGCAGCTCCCCGCGCGGGAGCGGCAGCTCCAGCTTCTCCACCACGCGATCGAAGAGCAAGCGGCGCTGTTCGGGCGACAGGCCGGGCTGGAAGAGGGCGACGCGGTATTCGCGGTAGACGTCCTGCGTCTCGCGGGCGTTGGCGACGCGCATTGCGGTGCTGAGCGCCTGGTCGACGCGTCCGGCCTTGGCGAGATTCAGCGTGCGACCGACTTCCTCGCGGAGGGCGTCGCGCTCGTTGAGAAAACCGGCGAGCTGGCGGCCGTACGCGTCGGCGATGGCGCCGATCTGCTCCCGCACCGCGGCGATGCGGCTCGTAGTTTCGGAGGGCGGCGGGGGCCCGCCGCGGCGGTCCCCACGCGTCGCGATCACCACATACTTGAGGCCTTCGGCTTCGAAGCGGTAGTTGGCCTGCATGGGCAGGTCGCGGGAGGCGGCGAGGATCGCCTCGATTTGCTCGACGGCCTGCTGCTGGGCGGCGCCGACGTCGCGCAGGAGCGTGGCCAGCCGGTGCTGGAGGACGGGCGGGAGCGGGGTGCGTTCGGCCAGCGGCACGGCCTCGGGCATCGCGGCGAGACCGCGGCGGATTTCCTCCGCGAGTTTCTCCAGTTCGACGAGCGGCGCGGCCTGGCGCTCGGCGAGGGACCTCATGGTGTTGCCGCGCAGGAAGGCGAAGGTCTGCCCATCGTGGGCGTGAATGGCATCGTAGAGTTCCTTCTTCAGGGCGCTTTTGCGGGACTGGTAGACCGCGAGCTTGGCGGCGACGTCGGCCGGAATGTCGTCCGGGAGCTGCACGCGCGCCGGTTCGGGCGGGAAGAAAAGGTGGGGCTGGTTGGCCGCGGCGGCCTCCGGGTTCTCCCCGGCGCTCTGCAGTTCGAGCGCGATTTCGCGCAGCAGGCGGCGTTGGGCGGGCAGCAGCCCGTTCTGGTAATAGGCGTAGGAGCGCATCACCGCGGCGATTTCGAGCGGCGAGAAGGCGCGGCGCTCGCGATCGTTCAGTCGCCACTCGCGCAGCGCGCCCCAGGTCTGATCGCCGACCGTCAGGTCGCGGCGCAACTGCTCGGCGGTGGCTTCGAGTGCGGCCAGCGCGGGGGTCTGCTGGCGCGCGAAGGCCGCGAGGGCCGCCTCGCGTTCCGCCGCGGGGAGGGTCTGCACGCGTTCGAGTTCCGCGCGGAGGTCGTTTTGCGCGGCGACCTTGGCGGCGCGATAGGCCTCGACCTGCTGGCGCAGGCGATCGGGCAACGACTTGGTGGCGAGCCGCGTGGCAAGTTGCGGATAGAACGGCTCGTTGGCGTGCGCGGCGACTTCCGGCGGGGCGGCGTAACGCCCGGGAGCCGGTGCGCCGCGCGGCAGGGCGCGGCCCAGCGGCGGCGGGGTGGGAGGGAAGAAGATCGGCACCCGGCTGCCCATCCGCGACGGACCGCGGCCGAAGTCGGACGGAAACCCCGGCGCGCCGCCACCCTGGGCCCGCGCCGGCCCGGCCACGCCGCCGCCGAGCAGGGCGGCGGTGAGGAGCAGGAGCCGGACGAGCAGGTGGGCGGTGGTGGGCATGGACCGGCGGCGGTGGGAGGCAACGCGGAGCAGTGGGCTACCCTCCCGGCGCCGCGCCTGGCGAAACAATTTTGCCGGGGGGCCAGCAGGGGTCATGCCTAAACAGTGGTGAGCGGGGGGCCTTGGGAGGCGGATAGGGCCGGAGGCCGCGCCCGCGTCGCGAGGGTTTGGGCCAACGATCGCTCCGGGCGATACGTCCCCGCCCCCGCTGACTCTCCCTGCAGCGGGCGAGGCGCGCTCCCTCCACCTCCTCCGTGGCGGCGAGCGGCGTTGACCGCGCACGGGGCCACGTCATCAGCTTCCCACCATGACTCGCGTCACCCTGCAGTACGGCCGCACCGGGCTCGTCGTGGACCTGCCCTCGGATCAGGTCACCGTGGTCGAGCCGCGGTTCGTGCCGGGGCTGCCCGACGAGGCGGCGGCCTTCCGCGCCGCGGTGCGGGCGCCGATCGGCGGACCGCCGCTGCGCGAGCGGATCCGCGCCGGCGACCGCGTGGCGGTGGTCATCCCCGACCACACGCGGCCCCTGCCGCGCGAGCGCCTGCTGCCGTGGCTGTTCGCCGAGCTCGATCAGGTGCCGGTGGGGAACATCACGATCGTCAACGGCACCGGCTCGCACCGCGCCAACACCCCGGAGGAACTCCGCGAGATGGTCGGCGCCGAGGTGGCCGCGCGCTATCGCGTCGTGAATCACGACTCACGCGACCCCGCGACCCTCGCCCGGGCGGGCACCACCTCCGACGGCCGGCCGGTGTACTTGAACCGTGATTACGTGGAGGCCGATCGACGGATCGTGCTCGGCTTCATCGAGCCGCACTTCATGGCCGGTTTCTCCGGCGGCTACAAGGGTGTGTTTCCCGCCGTCGCCGACCTCGGCGCCATCAAACATTACCACCGGGCCGCCGTGATCGGCGATCCGCGCAGCACCTGGGGCCGGCTGGAGGACAACCCCACCCAGGAGCAGATCCGCGCCAACGGCTCGCTCGTGCCGGTGGATTTCCTCGTCAACGTCACGCAGAACCGCCGGCGCGAGATCACGGGCTTCTTCTGCGGCGACGTCCTGCCGGCGCACCGGGCCGGGTGCGAGTTTGCCCGGCGCACGGCCATGGTGGCCTGCCCGCGCGCGTTTCCGATCGTCATCACTTCCAACAGCGGTTTCCCCCTCGATCAAAATCTTTACCAGACGGTGAAAGGCATGTCGGCGGCGGCGCAAATCGCGGCCGACGGCGGCCTGATCCTCGCCGCGGCGGAATGCGGGGACGGCTTCCCGGATCACGGCAGCTTCAAGCAAACCCTTTTCGCCCACGAGTCGCCCCGGGCGCTGCTCGACATGATTCAGCGCGCGCCGGAGCCCTTCGAGGACCAGTGGCAGGTGCAGTTGCTCGCGCTCATCCTCGGGCGGACGCGGGTGGGTGTGCAGGCGGCGATCGCGCCGGAGGAGCTCCGCCGCGCCCATCTCGAGCCGGTGGCCGACCTGGCCGCGCGCGTGGCCGCGGAGCTGGCCCGTCTCGGCCGCGACGCCCCCATTGCCGTGCTGCCCGAGGGGCCGATGACAATTCCGTACCTGGCTTGACCGGCGCGCCCTTGCCATGAAGCCGGCCGGTGCGCAGGGTGGGGTCCGCCGCCCGCCACCCAGCGGCGGCCCGCCCTCCCTCATGAAATCCTGGACCATTGCCCAGCGCCTCTACGCGTTTTTCGGCGTCGTGATGCTCGCCCTTGCCGGCGGCTTCCGGCTTTTTTTCTACGCCGTGCACCTCGAGGACGTGGCGGTCGAGCAGCGCGACCAGATTGAGGCCTCCGTCGCCGTCATCCGCTTCAACACCCTCCAGATCAGCGACGCCCTCCGCGGCATCCTGCTGGAGCCGGGCGGGCCGGCCGGGCAGACCGAGCGCCAGCGCCGGTTGGCGGCCGACGCCCAGCTCACCAAGACGATGGAGTCGCTCAAGGCCACCTTCCGGGACCGCCCCGAACTCCTCCGGGCCGCCGAGGCGATCCGCGACCAGGACAACTCCCGTCTCAACAAAGTGGAGACGCAGATCATCGAGCTCGCGGCCACGGATCGGGAGGCGGCCAAGGCGATCTACCAGGACACCTACCTCCCGCTGCGGCGCGAACAGGACCGGCTGATCGACGAGTTCCGCGCGCAGGTCAACCGCGATGTGACCGCGCGGCAGGTCGACGCGCGTTTTCAGCGGGTGCTCGCGCTGGCGGTCTTCGCGGCGATCTTCGGGGGCACGGTGGTGGCCGTGCTCTTTTTCGCCCGCGCGCTGAGCCGGCCGGTGCAACAGATCACCGCCGCCGTCGGCGTGCTGGCGGAGGGGGATCTGTCCGTCGAACTCCCCAAGGTGCACGGCCGCGACGAAATCAGCCAGCTCACCCTGTCGCTCGAGCGGCTCGTCGCCTCGCTCCGCGCCTGCAGCGCCGGCGCCCACCGGGTCGCGGCCGGGGATCTGACCGCGGAGTTCAAGCCCCAGTCGGAGCGCGACGTGATGGGGCAGGCGCTCGCGGAGATGGGCCGCCAGCTTTCGACCCTCGTGGTCGACGTGCAGCGCTCCAGCGTCCTCGTGGCCTCCGCCATCACGGAGGTCGCCGCGACGGCGAAGAAGCAGCAGACCACCGCCAACGAGGTGGCGGCCACGACCACCGAAATCGGGGCGACTTCGAAGGAAATCACCGCCACCGCCCGCGACCTCGCCTCCTCCGTGGCGCATGTGGCCGAGGGCGCCCAGCATTCCGCGGCCCTGGCCGACAGCGGTCGCGAAGCGCTCGGGCGGATGGACGAGACGATGCGGCGGGTGACCGGGGCCGCCGGCGCCATCAACGCGCGCCTCTCGGTGCTCAACGACAAGGCGGCCAACATTGGCTCGGTTGTCACCACCATCGCCAAGGTCGCCGACCAGACCAACCTGCTCTCGCTCAACGCCGCCATCGAGGCGGAGAAGGCCGGCGAGTACGGACGCGGATTTGCCGTCGTCGCCACCGAGATCCGCCGCCTGGCCGATCAAACCGCCGCCGCCACGGTCGACATCGAGCAGTTGGTGAAGGAAATCCAGACCGCCGTCACCGCCGGGGTCATGGGCATGGACAAGTTTTCCGAGGAGGTGCGCCGGGGGGTCGCCGACGTGGAGAAGGTGGCGAGCCAGCTCGCGCAAATCATCCAGCACGTGCAGGCGATCACACCGCGCATCGCCTCCGTGAGCGAGGGCATGCAGGTGCAGTCCGCCGGGGCGGAGCAGATCAGTTCGGCGCTCACGCAGCTCGGCGACGCGGCGCGGCAGATCGCGGATTCGCTGCATCAGAGTAACGAGACGGTGCGCCGGCTCGACGAGGCCGGGCGCGGACTGCGCTCCGGGGTGGAACGTTTCAAGGTCCGCACCTGAGCCTCCCGCGCGGCGCGCGCCCCCCCTGGCGGCATGCTCTACCTGCTGTTTCAACTCGACTCCGCGCGCTTCGCGCTGCCGGCCCGCGAGGTGCATGAGGTCCTGCCTCTCGTCAGCACGCGGGCGCTGCCCGGGGCGCCGGCGGGTGTCGTGGGCCTGATCAACTATCGCGGTGAGGCGGTGCCGGTTCTGGACGTGGCCCTGGTGGTGCTGGGCCGGCCCTCGGCACGGCGCGTGAGCACGCGGTTGCTGGTCGTCGGTCATCCGGCGGCGCCGGGCCAGCGGCTGGCGCTGGTGGCGGAGCGGGCCACCGGGTTGGTGGCGAAGAACCCGGGCGAGTTCCGGCCGGCCGGCGTGCCGCTGACCGGGGCGCGTTACCTCGGCCCGGTGGCACAGGATGCCGATGGCATGATCCAACAGGTCGATGTGGCAGGACTCCTGCCCTTCGCACTCGCACCGGCCGGGCCGGCCTCGTCCGGCCGGCCAGGGGGGGAGTCCGCCGCGCCGGTCCCATGAACCTCGCCGCGATCGAGAACTGGTTGCAGGCGTACGCCGGTCTGGACGCGGCGGCCATCGGGGGCGACGCCGTCGCGCGGGCCGTCCGCGCCCGCGCCGAAGCCACGGGCTGCAACACCGCGGAGGAGTACCTCGCGCGGCTGGCGACGTCCGCTGAGGAACGCACGGCCCTGATTGATCGTGTGGTTGTGGCGGAGACGTGGTTCTTCCGCGATCGGGCGGCGCTCGACGCCCTGGTGCGGCACGTGGTGCAGGCCTGGGCGCCGGCGCATCCGGGCGAGGTGTTCCGGCTCCTGAGCGTGCCCTGTGCGACCGGGGAGGAGCCGTATTCGCTGGCGATGGCCTTCGCGACGGCGGGTTGGCCCGCGGAGCGCCTGCGAATCGATGCCGTGGACATCAGTCCGCAGAACCTCGCGCTCGCGCGGGACGGCGAGTACGGGCGGAATTCCTTTCGGGGCGGCGATCTCGCCTTCCGGGCGGCCTACCTGGAACGGCTCGAGGGCGAACGCTGGCGCGTGGCAACCCGCCTGCGCGCGCCGGTCGCGTTCGCCGAGGGCAACCTGCTCGCCGCCGACTTTGCGTCGGGCCGCGGGCCGTACGACGCGATTTTTTGCCGCAATCTGCTGATTTATTTCGAGCGTGCAACCCAGGCCCGGGCGGTGCGGACCCTCGACCGGCTGCTGGCTCCCGGCGGCTGGATCGCGGTCGGACCGGCGGAGCCGGTGTTGCTGCTGGGGCAGGGTTTCGAAAACGCCGGACCGCGCGGCGCGTTCCTGCTGCGCCGGGGCGCCGCCGCGCCCCGAACCTCGCCCCCCTGGCCGGTGCCGCCGACCGCGATCGCCGGGCCGACGGCCGTCCCCTGGCGCGAACTCGCCCGGCCGCCGGCTCCGCTGCCGGCGGCCCCGGGGCCGGCCGAGGATGCCTCCGCTTGGGAGGAGGTGCGGCGCCTGGCCGACGCCGGCCGGCTGGAGGAGGCGCGGCGACGGGGAGAGGAGCTGTGGGGGCGCACCGGCGCGACGGCGTCCGGGCTGTGCCTGCTGGGCGTGGTGGCGGAGGCCGCGGGCGACGGCGCGCGGGCGGAGGCTTTGTTCCGCAAGGCACTGTATCTGGAACCTGGACACGCCGAGGCGCTCGCGCACCTCACGGCGCGCGCCGAACTGGCGGGGAACCGGCGGGCGGCGTCGACCCTGCGCGAGCGGGCGCGCCGGCGGGAGGCTGAATGAACCCGGTCCCGGCCAACGACTGCTGGAAGCGGATCGGCATCTGGGGCGACCGGAGCTGCCCGGAACTCCCGCGGCACCGGCACTGCCGCAACTGCCCGATCTACTCCGCCGGCGCCGCGCGGCTGCTCGACGCCGAGGTGCCGGACGCCTACCTCGCCGCGCAGGCGCGCCACTACGCCGAACCCAAGCGGGAGCTGCTGCCGGGGCGGCACTCGGTGGTGGTGTTCCGGTTGACGACGGAGTGGTTCGCGCTGCCGACCGGGGTCTTCCGCGAGATCGCCGCCCTCCGTCCGGTGCATTCGATCCCGCACCGGCGCGATCGCACCGTGGGCGGGGTGGTCAACATCCGCGGCGAGCTGCTCCTCTGCGTCTCCCTCGGCCCCACGCTCGGGCTGGCCGGCGAACCCGGCGGCGGGCGCACCGCGCGCCTGGCGGTGGTGGCCCGCGGCGGCGAGCAGTTCGTGTTTCCCGCGGATGAGATCGCCGGCCTGCACCGTTACGATGACGCCGAGCTGGCGCCCGTACCCGCGACGTTGGTCCACGCCCGCGCCGCCTACACCCGCGGCATCCTGACCTGGCGGGAGCGCCCGGTCGGAGTGCTCGACGACCAGCTCCTGTTTTATAGCCTGAACCGCAGCCTCGCGTGAACCCCAACCTCCAGCATCTCTCCATGATCGAGCTCTTCCGGCTCGAGGCGGAAAGCCAGCTCGGCGCCCTCACCCAGGGGCTGCTGGCCCTGGAGCAGGGCGACCGCACCGTGCTGACGGCGATGATGCGGGCAGCGCATTCGCTCAAGGGCGCGGCTCGCATCGTCGGCATCGGCGCCGCGGTCGCGGTGGCGCACGTGATGGAGGACTGCCTGGTCGCCGCGCAACAGGGCCGGATCGCGCTGGGGGGCTCGGAAATCGATCTGCTCCTGCGCGGTCTCGACGTGCTCAACCGGATTGCGCAGACCTCCGACACCGATCTGCCGGCCTGGGAGGGGGAATGGAAGGGCGAGGTCGAACGAGCGGTTTC
>CAZDGC010000140.1:7917-15823 GCA_964504885.1 uncultured Opitutus sp. | reverse complement strand
TATGTCTTCGGCCGCGCGGTCCTTGAGGAGGCGCTCGACAACACGATGACCGACTTCGGCAAGGAGGTCATTCCGAACCTGCTGGGCAGAAAAAAGCTCTTTGCCCACATCTTCGAGGGTTACTGGGAGGACATCGGCACGGTGCGGGCCTTCTTCGAGGCGAATCTGGCGCTCGCCCAACCGCTGCCGCCGTTTAATTTCTTCGATCCGACCGCGCCGATCTACACCCACGCCCGCTTCCTGCCGGCCACCAAGCTGAACAAATGCCAGATCGACCACGTGGTGATCGGCGACGGTTCGATCCTCACCGACTCGTCGCTGAAACACTGCCTGCTGGGCGTGCGGTCGGTGATCGGCGAGGGGAGTTCGCTGGAGGATACGATCGTGATGGGTTGCGACTACTACGAGACGGAGAAGCAGTTCGCCGCCAACCGGGAGCTGGGGCGCCCCAATCTGGGCGTGGGGCGCAACTGCCGCATCTTCGGGGCCATCATCGACAAGAACGCCCGCATTGGGGACGGCTGCGTGCTCTCCGCCCACGGCAAGGCCGACGGCACCTACGCGGATGGCCGGGTGCTGGTGCGCGACGGCGTGCTAGTGGTGCCGAAGAACGTCGTGCTGCCGCCGGGCACGGTGGTGTAAGGGGGCGGCCTCATTGCCGGCGCGTGCCCGCCCGGATGGCGTCGAGGCGCGCGCCGAGCTCGCGGAGTTTCTCCGGGTGTTTCGGCGCCAGGTTCGTGGTCTCGCCGGGATCGCGCGCGAGATCAAACAGCAGGGGCTCGGGCACGGCGGCGTCGGCGAAGCGGCGATCGCGGGGATCGGCGCCGCGGCCGATGCCGCTGGCGGTGTCGGCGTTGGCCGGGATGTATTTCCAGTCGCCGACGCGGAGGGCGAGGACATTGCCGATGCCGTGTTGCACAATCGAGGTGCGCGGTTCGGCCGGCGGGCGTCCGCGCAGGACGGCGGAAAGATCGAGGCCGTCGCGGCCGGCCCCGGCGGGCAGGGGCCGGTTGATCAGGGCGGCAGTGGTGGCGAACAGATCGTGCAGCGAGAACAGCGCTTCCGTGGTCGTGCCGGCGGGCACGACGCCGGGCCAGCGGGCGAGCAGGGGTACGCGCGTGCCGCCCTCGAAACGGAGGTATTTCCAGCCGCGCAATCCGCCGGCGGGTTGATGATCGCCGTTGGCCTCGCTGGCGCCGTCGAAGTAGCCGTCGAACAGCACCGGGCCGTTGTCGCTCGTGAACAGGACAAGGGTGTTGCGCTCGAGGCCGTGCCGGGCGAGGGCGGCCAGCAGTTCGCCGATCATCCAGTCGATCTGTACGATCGTGTCGCCGCGAATACCGGCCCCGCTCTTGCCCCGGAAACGCGGGTGGGGCATCCGCGGCACGTGCGGGTCGTGCAGGCCGAGGTTGAGAAAGAACGGCCGCGCCCGGTGGCGGGCGATGAAGTCGACCGCGCGCCGGGTGAGCACGTCGGCAATGTCCTCGTCGACCCAGCGCGCCTTTTGCCCGCCACTCATGTGGCCGATGCGGCTGATGCCGTTGACGATGGTGTCGGCGTGCTGCCGGTCCGCCGGGTACTTGAGCAGTTCGGGGCGCTCGTGGCCGACCGGATCGGGGCCGATGCGTTTGAGATAACTGACGGCAATGGGATCGGCGGGGTCGAGACCGGCGACGCGGTGACCCTCGATGAAGACGCAGGGCACGCGGTCGACGGTGGCGGGGATGAAGAACGCCTCCTGGAAGCCGACCTCGAGCGGTCCGGGGGCGATGTGGCCGTTGAAGTCGATCGGCGTGACGCCGTCGCCGAGACCGAGGTGCCACTTGCCGACGAGGCCCGTAGCGTAGCCTTGATCGCGCAGGAAGGACGCGAGGGTGGGGCGGGCTGGGTCGAGGGCGAGTGGGGCGTCGCCGTCGAGAATGGAGGTTTTCTTCGGGGGTTGGCGCCAGGGGTATTCCCCGGTGAGGAGCGCGTAGCGGGAGGGTGTACAGGTGGCGGAGGGGGCGTAGGCCTGGGTGAAGCGCAGCCCCTCGCGGGCGAGGCGGTCGAGGTGCGGAGTCGGAATGGACTTGGCGCCGTAGCTGCCGAGGTCGCCGTAGCCGAGGTCGTCGGCGATGATGAGCAGGAGGTTGGGTCGGGCGGGAGCCGGGGCCGCGGAGACGGCGAAAGCTGGCAGGACGGATGCGAGCAGAAGGGAGGCGAGGAGGCGGAGTGACATGGAGCGAACGGCGCGCGGGTCGGACGGATCAAGTGGCGCTGCCCGGAGGGGCAGGGAAGGAAAGGGGACTGCGTTGGGGCAGAAATCCCGCCCGCCGGTGTCCACGCGGGCCACGGTCCGGAGGCGGGTGGTCATCGCGTGGAGAACCGGAAGATCGTGGTCGAGCGGAAGGTCTGGCCGGGGCGGAGGATGGTGCTGGGGAAGGATGGTTGGTTGGGTGAATCCGGGTAGTGCTGGGTTTCGAGGCAGAAGCCGGCGTGCCGCGGGTAGGGACGGCCGGACTTGCCGGTCAGTTTGCCGGCGAAGTGATTGGCGGTGAAGAACTGCACGCCCGGCTCGGTGGTGAGCACCTCGAGAACGCGTCCGGAAACCGGTTCGTGGACGGTGGCGGCAAGGGCGAGGGAGCCGTCCTGCGAGTCGAGCACGAAGTTGTGGTCGTAGCCGCGGCCGTATCCAATCTGCGGGTGCGGATCGGCTATCCGGGCCCCGATGCGCGCCGGCCGCGTGAAATCGAACGGCGTGCCGGCGACCGGCGCGAGTTCGCCGGTGGGGAGGAGGGCGGGCGTGACCGGCGTGTAGCGGGCGGCGCGGAGGGTGAGGACGTGGTCGAGGATGTCCCCCTCGCCTTCGCCCTTGAGGTTGAAGTAGGCGTGGTTGGTCAGGTTGAGCGGCGTCGGCCGGTCCGTCGTCGCGGTGTAGTCGAGGCGCAGGCCGTTGTCCTGGGTGATCGAATACAGGACCTCGACCTGGAGGTTGCCGGGGTAACCCTCCTCGCCGTCGGGGCTGAGATAGCGCAGGCGCAGCGCCGGTTGGCCTTCGCGGGTGGCGAGGGTCGCCTGCCAGAGCTTGCGGTTGAAGCCGACCTTGCCGCCGTGGAGGTGCACGGGTACACCGCCCGAGCTGCTGTTGGTGGCGAGCGTGTAGGTCCGCCCGTCCAGGGTGAACTTGCCGCCGGCGATGCGGTTGCCGTAGCGGCCGATAATCGAGTTGAAGCCGGCGGCGCGGGCCTCGAATTCGGTGGCGCTGGAGACGCCGAGCACCACGTCGGCGCGGTTGCCGCGGCGATCGGGAGCGTACAGGTGGACGATGATGCCGGCGAAATCAGTGATGTCGGCCTGAAAGCCGGAGGCGTTTTTCAGGGTGTAGAGGCGCGCCTCGCGGCCGTCGGCGAGCCGGCCGAAGGGCCGGCTGGGAACCTCGGCGGAGGCGGCGACGCCGGACGTCGCGGTGCCGAGCAGCAGCAAGAAATTGAGAAGGGGCAACGGGAGCGAACGGATCATAAGGGTGGCAGCGGTCCAGGGTCGGGCGCGGCGGGAGTTCATGGCAGGTCCGCCCGCGCGGCGCCAGCGCACAGTTGGTGTCGGGGCAGGGTCGTCCGGCTGCGCCCGCGACGGGTCATATTTCGCGTCCGGGCACCGGAATGCTCGGGGTGTGAGCCGGCCGGCTTCGTCAGCGTGGCCACGAGAGCGAGCGAGTGGGTGGCAACGTAGCCACGAGCGTGAGCGAGTGGGGGGCAACGTAGCCACGAGCGTGAGCGAGTGGGGGCATTGGGAAGTCGGCTCGCTCCCGCTGGTCGCGGCGCTTGCGGTACCGGACGCGGATCCGAACTGGCCATCCGTCGCGGATCTCTTTCCGCTGCTGGGCGCGCGCGGCCGTGTCGGCGCGGCGCTTGTCCTTATGAAAACACCTCCCTGCCTTCTGCTGGCTGCCCTCGGACTGGGTCTGGCCGTGCCGGTGTCGCGCGCGACTGCGCCGGTCCGGCCCAATATCGTTTTCATCTTCTCGGACGATCATTCGCTCCAGACCATCGGCGCCTACGGGGCGCGGCTGTCGGCGTTCTGCCGGGAGCAGCAGGTCACGCCGCATCTCGACCGGCTGGCGGCGCGCGGCGGTATTTTCCCCAACAGTTTCTGCGGCAACTCGCTCTGCTCGCCGAGCCGCGCGGCCATCCTCACCGGGCTTCATTCGCATGCCAACGGGGTGATGACCCTCGGACGTCCGATCAAGGAGGGTCTGTGGACCTATCCCCGGGCGTTGCGCGCGGCCGGCTACCAGACGGCGGTCTTTGGCAAGTGGCACCTCGGCACGACCGTGCCGGAGCACGACGAGTGGCTGATTCTGCCCGGCCAGGGCCGCTACAACGACCCGGTGTTCGAAGGCCCCCAGGGCAACCGGAACTTCACCGGATACACCACCGACGTCATCACGGACCTGTCACTGGACTGGCTGAAGCGTCGCGACCGCTCGAAGCCGTTCTTCCTCGGCGTGCAGCACAAGGCGCCCCACCGCAATTTCACCCCGCCGCCGCGGTATTTCACCTGGCTGGACGACGTGACGGTGCCCGAGCCGGATACGCTGTTTGATGACTATGCAAACCGGGCCTCGCCGGCGCGGCTCCAGAAGATGAGTATCGAGAAGGATATGACGATGGGCAACGACCTCAAGGTCGGCGAGGCCTACGCCCGCGAGCCCGGCTACGCCGCCCGCAACGCCGACTTCGCGCGGCGGAAACCCGAGGGGCGCGAGCTCGTACGCTGGAAGTACCAGCAGTACCTCAAGGACTACCTGCGTTGCGTGAAGGCGGTGGACGACAGCGTCGGCCGGGTGGTTGCGGCGCTGGAGGCGGAGGGGCTGGCGGAGCACACGGTGGTGATCTACTCGTCGGATCAGGGTTTCTACATGGGGGAGCACGGCTGGTTCGACAAACGCTGGATCTACGAAGAGTCGGTGCACATGCCGTTCCTCATTGCCTGGCCGGGCGTGGTGGCGCCGGGCACGCGGTTCGACGCGATGATCCAGAACATCGACTATGCTGCGACCTTCGTGGAAATCGCCGGAGGCCGGGTGCCGGCCGGCCTGCACGGGCGCTCGTTCGTGCCGGTGTTGCGCGGGCGGACGCCGGCCGACTGGCGTCAGAGCATCTACTACCACTACTACGATCCCGGCCACGGCGTCGCGAAACACTACGGCGTACGCACCGCACGATTCACGCTGGCGCATTTTTACGCGACGAACGAATGGGAGCTTTTCGACCACCAGCAGGATCCGCGTCAGCTCCGCAGCGTCTTCGCCGACCCGGCGTACGCCGGCACGGTGGCGGCGCTCAAGGCCGAGCTGGCGCGACTGCGCACCCGTTACGGCGATTCCGACGCGATTGTTCCCCCGACCAAGGGCGACGCGGCTGGCGGCCGGAAACAGAAAAAGAAGGCGGGCGGCTGAGGGCGGGCGAGCGGATTGATGCCGTTCAATCCGGAGGTGGTCCGGGCGCCGCCGCCTGGCGCTTCGTCGACGTCGCGGCGTTCGCGACACTTGCCATCCAGCGGGCGCGGACGTAACCCCATCGCCCATGCCGCCTGCCGATCCCGAGACCAATCGCTGGTTCACGGAACACCTCCTGCCCCACGAGCCGATGTTGCGGGCCTGGCTGGCGCGGGGGTTCGGACCGCGGCTCGCGATCGACGACGTCGTGCAGGAGGCGTTTCTGCGGGTGTTGCACGCCCACGAGGCGGGTGACCTGCAGGCGCCAAAGGCGTTTCTCTTCGCCACCGCGCGCAACCTCGCCATCGACCAGCTCCGCCGCCACGCGGTGGCGCGCACGGATTCCTTAGTGGAGACCGACCTCTCAAACGTCCTGGATGACCATGACAGCATCCCGGAATCCGTCGCCCGCGCCCAGGAGGTCGCACTCTTGAGCGAAGCGATCCAGTCTCTGCCCGATCGCTGCCGCCAGGTGATGACCCTGCGGCTGGTGTACGGCCTCGCGCAACGCATCATCGGCGAAAAGCTCGGCATCTCCGACCGCACCGTCGCCGCCCAACTCGCCATCGGTACGAAGAAGTGCTCTGATTTTCTGCTGCGGCGGCGGGCGGTTCGGAGGGCGGGCCGATGAAGCGTCCGGAACCTCCGTCCCCCGCGGCCGAACTCCGGTCGCAGACTGCCGCCAACTGGCTGGTCCGCCGCGACCGCGGGCTGACCGCGGCCGAGCAGGACGAGTTTCTGCAGTGGCTGGCCGCGGATCCGCGCCACGGCGAGTGGCTGGCGCTGCACCGCGCCACGGTGGCCGATTTCACCGCGCTGGCCGACTGGCGTCCCACCCACAGCGAGGAGCCCAATCCAGACCTCCTGGCGCCGCCACGCCGCCACCCACGCCGGTTCCTGCCTTTCCTGCTGGCGACGGCGGCGGCCTTCGTGTTGCTCGCGGCGTGGTGGCGCCCCTTGGCTCCGGAGTCCGTTCGCCCATCCGCGGCCGCCTCTTCGACGGCATCCGAACTCAAGCGGCGCATCCTCGCCGATGGCTCGACCGTGGAGCTCAACCGCGGGGCCGTAGTGACCACTGAATTCACCGCCCGCGAACGCCGCGCCACGCTCGTCAACGGTGAGGCGCTCTTCGAGATCGCCCGGGATCCCGCCCGCCCGTTCATCGTGCACGCCGGCGGAGTCGACGTGCGGGCCGTCGGGACGGTCTTCAGCGTGCGGCTCGCCCCGGGGGCGGTCGAGGTGCTGGTCACCGAGGGCCGGGTGGCGGTTGCCCCTCCCCCGCCGGTGGCGGCGAGTTCCGCGGCGGCGCCGCCGCCAGCCACGGAGGTTGCGGCCGGGCATCGCGCGACGGTGACGCTGGCCTCCGCCGCCCCGCCGGCGATTGTCCCGGTCACGGCGCAGGCCATCGCGCGGCAGCTCAACTGGCAGCCGCAGTTGCTCGATTTCTCGTCCGCCCCCCTCGCTGCGGCCCTGGCTGAATTCAACCGCCGCAACGAGGTGAAGTTCGTGCTCGCCGAGGCGGAGCTCGGCGACCTGCCGGTGATCGCCTCGATTCGTTCCGATAACGTCGAAGGTTTCGCCCGCTTCCTCGCGGCCGCGCCCCAACTGCGCCTCGAGCGGCGGAACGCCAACGAGATCGTCGTGCACCGGCGCCGCTGACGATTGCGCCGCGCCGCGCCCGTTTCCACCTCCGCCGCGTCGCGATGTTCCGCCGTTGCGAAAATTTTCTTAGTGAAACCGCGGCCCTCGGGCGTCTCGGGGCGCTTGCCTTTGACCCTGCCCAGTTTTGCCGGCGTTTCCTGCCTTGGGCGGCGCTTGCCGCCCTCTGGTTTGTCTCCGCTCCCGCGAGGGCGGGGGAGGCGTTGCGGGAGTTCGAGGTGCCGGCAGGCGAGGCGGCCGGAACCCTCAAGCTCGCCGCCCGTCAGGGCGGGCTCGAAATCGCCTTCTTCGCCGAGACGGTGCAGGGCGTGCGCACGGCGGCCCTGCGCGGCCGGTTTGCCCCCCGTGAAGCGCTCGCGCGACTGGTGGCCGGCACGGAATTGGAACTCGTCGCGGAGGCCGGCCCGGGGCCAATCACCGTCCGCCGCCGGTCGGCCCCTTCGTCCGCGCGGGGAACCGGCGAAGTCTTCCCCGCCCCGCGCACTCACTCTGCACCTGACATGAAAACCCGCACTCCCCTCGCCGTCCTGGGCGCCTGGTTCGCCCTTGCCCTGACCTCCGGCCCGGCCGCCACCGCGGCTGATGGCTCGTCCCTGCCCACTGGGAGCATCGCCGGCCGCGTCTACAATGCCACCGTCGGCAACTTCGTGAACAACGCGCGCGTCGTGATCGACGGCACCCGCCTCGAGACTTTCACCGATGAATTTGGCGCCTTCACCTTCCCGCGCGTGCCGGCGGGCTTATGGTAAACCCCGGTGCGTGCTCAAAACA
>CAZDGC010000140.1:0-7907 GCA_964504885.1 uncultured Opitutus sp. | reverse complement strand
CGGGCCCGGCCACCGTGCGGGTGTTCTACACGGGATTTGCGCCCGAGGTTCTCCCGCTGCGGGTCGAGGCCGGCCGGCGCGCGGAGGCCAACATCTCCCTGCGCGCCGACCAGGGCGCGGACACCACCGTCGTGCTCGACGCCTTCACCGTGGCGGCGACGCGCGACATGGCGGCGTCCGACATCGCCGTGAACGAGCAGCGTTATTTCTCCGGCATCAAGAACGTGGTGGCGGCGGATTCCTTCGGTGACATCGCCGAGGGCAACGTCGGTGAGTTCGCCAAGTTCCTGCCCGGAGTGACGCTCAACCGGGACGGTTCCGACGGCCGCAGCATCTCGCTCGGCGGCGTGCCGGCCAGCGCCACGCCGATTATGGTCGACGGCAACGATCTGGCGAGTGCGGCCTCCTCGAGCGGCAGCCGCACCGTCGAACTGGAACAGATATCGATCACCAGCATGTCGCGGGTGGAGATCACGCGCTCGCAGAATCCCGATTCACCCGCCAACGCGATCGGCGGATCGGTGAACCTCGTCAGCCGCAGCGCGTTTGAGCGCGCGAAACCGATCTACACCGTCAAGACCTATCTTTCCTTCAAGGGCGGCGACTTCGAGTTCAAGAAGGTGCCGAGCCCGTTTGCCAGCCGTGAGTATCCGTTCGAGCCCAACGTGGAGTTCAGCGCCGTGGTGCCGCTCACGCGCCGCTTCGGCCTCACGGCCAGCGGCCTGATCACCCGGGCGCTCGCCAATGGCCAGGGGTCGTTGATGACGTGGGTGCCCGACGGCGCCGGGCAGTCGGCCAACTTCCCCGCCACGACGCCCGATCAGCCCTACCTGGTGCGCTTCCGCCTGCAGGAGCGCCCGAAGATCAGCATTCGCGAATCCATCAGCCTTGGCGCCGACTACAAGGTGGGTGACGCCGGCGTGCTCACGTTCGGTTTCCAGTATGCCTATTTCAACGCCGAGTTCTGGGTGCGGCAGCTCAACTTTGATGTCGGGCGGGTGGCCTCGTTCGGCCCCGACTTCACCCAGGGCGCCGCTGGGGCGGGCTTCGCGCAGATCATCTACGACGCGCGCCAGAAGGATGGCACCACCTACATGCCCAGCCTGCGCTACCGGCACAATGGCCCGGTCTGGCAATGGCAGGTCAACGCCGCCTTTTCGCGCGCCTCCAACCACTACCGCAACCTCGCCAAGGGCTACTTCCAGACCAACAACGCCTACTTCCGCAACCTCACCCTGCGCTTCGAGCAGATGAACTTCGATCACCCGGGGGTGATCGTCGCGCGCGACGCGGCCGGGCGCGAGGTCGACCCGTACCACTTGGGCAACTACAACCTGGAGGGCCTGCAGGGATCGAACATCGACGGGTACGACATCGTCCGCAGCCTCTCCGCCTATGCGAAGCGCGACCTCCCGCTGCGCGTGCCCCTCTCCGTCAAGACCGGCTTCGACCTCCGCTCGCGGCGCCGCGATCTCACCCGCGACACCTACGACGTCACCCACGTCGGCCGCGATGGCGTCATTCGCACGGCGGACGACAACGCCGCCCAGTGGTTCGACCCGATCTACTCCGAGCGCGAGCTGCTCTTCGGGAAGCGGATGCAGTGGCTGGATCCGGCCAAGGTTGTCGACACCTACCGCGCCAACCCGCAGCACTTCCAGCATACGGCGACGAACGCGGTGAACTTCTACCGCAGCATCGTCAACGGATCGCAGGTGGTGACGGAGACGATTACGGCGCCCTACGTGCGCTTCGACTCGAAGCTGCTCGACGGGCGCGTGCAGGTGACCACCGGAGTCCGCTACGAGCGCACCGACGATGACGGCCAGGGTCCGCTTGTGGACCCCACCCGCATCTACCAGCGAAACTCCGCCGGCCAGATCGTGCGTGACGCCGCTGGCCGTCCGGTGGTGATCGCACCACTCAACACCCTTGAGGGCACCCAGCTCGCCTACCTCGTGCGCGGCGCCCGCACCACGAAGGCCTACGGCGATTTCTTCCCGAGTTTCAACACCTCAATCGAGCTCCGCCCCAACCTCCTCGCCCGTTTCTCCTACGGCAAGTCGATCAGCCGGCCCGAATTCACCAACATCCTGCCGTCCGCCAACCTCCCGGATCCCGAGGGCACGGGCCGCACGATCACCCTTACCAACCCCGGCCTGAAGCCGTGGACGGCCGACAGCTACGGTGTCGCCCTGGAGTATTATTTCGGCGAGCGCGCGAGCGGCGTGGTTTCCGCCCGGGTGTACCAGCGCGAAATCAAGGATTTCTGGGGTACGATCCTCACGCCCGCGACCGACGACCTGCTGGAGCCCTGGGGGCTCGATCCGGCGGTCTACGGCGAGGCGCTCGGCTACGTGGTCAGCACGCGCAACAACGTGGGCGACGCGCGCGTGAGTGGCATGGAGTACGACTACCGCCAGAACCTGAGCTTCCTGCCGGCGTGGGCGCGCGGCTTCACTGTCTTCGGCAACCTCACGCTGCAGCACCTCGAAGGCAACCAGATGGCCAGCTTCAGCGGGTTTGTCGGCCGCACGATCAACTGGGGCCTCAGCTACAGCCGCGCGCGCTTCACCGCGCGCCTTGCGGTCAACCTCAAGGGCCGGGTCAAGCAGGCGCAGATCACCAACGCCGGCACCTCGCCCGGCACCTTCCAGTACCTCCTGCCGCGCCACAGCGCCGACCTCACCGCCGAGTACCGCTTCACCCGGCGTTTCTCGCTGTTCGTCAGCGGTCGCAACATCAACGAGGCCATCGACGACACCGTGCGATACGGCCCTCTCACCCCCATTAATCGCAGCCTCAGCGGCCGCGCCGACTACCGTTCGTACTGGAACGTTGGCCTCAAAGGCACCTTCTGAACACCGCCCTCTCAGCCTCCTCCCTTCATGAACCGCCGCCACTTCCTCGCCCGCACCTCGACCGCCGCCGCCGCCACCGCGGCCCTCGGTCCCAACCTCTTCGCCGCCGCGAAAAAAGCCGGGCGTCCGCCCCGCGTGCTGCTGCGCAGCTCCTGGCAGAGCGTCAACATCGGCGACATCGGCCACACCCCCGGTGCGCTGTCGCTGCTCTACAAACACTTCCCGGAGATCGAGGTCACCCTCTGGCCGGGCAACCTGGGCCACGGCTCGCGCGAATTGCTCACCAAGGGCTACCCGCAGCTCAAGATCGTCGAGGGCAGCCTCGGCACCGACCACAAGCCGCGCTCCGAGCCACTGGCCAGGGCCTGGGCGGAAACCGACCTCTATCTGAGCGGATCGGGCTCCGGTTTTCCCGCGAGCAATCACGCGGTCGCTTTCCGCAAGGCGACCGGCAAACCGGTGGGCGTGTTCGGCGTGAGCACGGATCCCATCTCCGGCTTCGGCGGCAACCGCGATCCCGAGGGCGGCACGCTGGTGAGCATTCGGGAGCGGGCGATGAAGCTGCCTGCGACCCACCTGCCGGCCGACCTGCGGTTCATCATGGACCAGTCGGCGTTCTTCTTCTGCCGCGACACGATTTCGCGCGACTACCTGAAGGCGCAGGGGGTGAGGACGCCGATCCTGGAGTTCGGCCCCGACGCCCAGCTCGGCATGCACCTGCGCGACGATGCCAGGGGCCTCGCGTGGCTGCAGGAGCGCGGCCTCGTGGCCGGGAAGTTCATCTGCGTCATCCCCCGGCTGCGCTACACGCCGTATTACAGGATCCGCAACACCGCGCGGACGAAGGATGATTACGCGAAGGACGCGATCAACGACCGCACGACCGAAAAGGACCACGCCAAACTGCGCGAGATGATCGTCGCATACATCCGGGCCACCGGCAACAAGGTCATGGTCTGCGCCGAGATGACCTATCAGGTCGAGATGGGGCGCGACGTCCTCGTGAACCCGCTGCCGGCCGACGTGAAGAAGAACGTGGTTTGGCGCGACACCTACTGGCTGCCCGACGAGGCCGCGTCGATCTACTCGCAGGCCCAGTGCGTGATCAGCGTCGAGTGCCACTCGCCCCTGATCGCGCTGCACAACGGCACGCCGACGTTTTACGTGCGCCAGCCGACCGACACCTGCAAGGGCCAGATGTATCGCGACATTGGCGCGCACGACTGGTTCTTCGAAGTCGACGAGACCAACGGACCGCAACTCTGGTCGCGGCTCGAGGCGATCGTGAAGGATCCGGCCGGCGCGCGCGCAAAGGTGAAGTCCATCATGGCCACCGTCGAGGCACGGCAGAAACGCATGGTTCAGGCCGTGCGCGAAGCCTGTCGGGCGTAGTCGCGCACCATCTCCCGTGCATCGATCCCGCCGGTCCTGAGACGGGCCGCGCTCTCCGGGCGGCGACCCCGTTGGCCCGCGGCAGGAGCGGCGGGCAGGGGGCGGCATCACGGCCGATTTGCAGATGCCCCCGGGCGCAGTCGGGTGCGGCGGTTGGCGTTTCGCCGGGCGGCCAGTTACCGCGGATCGCCGCTGCTCCAGCCGAAATCGCTCGAACGCAGGAAGGTCTTCTGGGACTCGCGCCGGATGTAGTCGCCGGCGCTGGCATCGGTCTTGACGGCGTTGTCCGCGGCGTCCTTCAGGTCCGCCATGTTGCGCAGGCGCTCGTCCTCGGCGTACATGGCCAGGGCGCGGGCCTCCTTGGAGGTGCCGAATAGCGGCAGCGTCCAGCGGTTCAACGCGCGGTCGGCGTCGGAAATGTAGCGCCGCATCGCGATATCGGTGAGGCCCTTTTCCGTGTGGATATCGCGTTCGCGGAAGACCGGCGGCTTCTTCTCCTGCACGATGTACTTGGGCAGGCGGACGATGGTGTTCTTCGGTTTGTCGATCTCACGCATGTCCACCTGCTCCGCCTCGGGCTTCGGGGGAGGCTTGGGCGGCGGTGGCGTGTACTTGGGCGCGGCGGCAGCGAGGGCCGCGGCGGCTTCGCTGGAGATGGCGCGGCTGCGGCGGGGGGACGTGGAGCCCGGGCGGTCATCCGAGCGGGTGTTGAGAATGGGCGAACCGGAGGCGGGTGCGGCGGACGGCGCCGTGGTCTGCGCAGCGGCGGGGCCGGGCAGCGCGGCCGCGCCGAAGAGCGCGACGGCAAGGGAGAATGGAGCGAGGCGGGCCATGCGGGGTCAGGGGAAACTGTGCGGAGGGAAAGGTTCCGCGCAAGTCCGGCGCGGGCGGGTGGCCCTCCCCTCGGTGGCCGGATCGGCCACAGGTCAGCCGAAGCCCTGGCACGATCGCCCGTCTGTGGCCCGCTTCGGGAGAGGCGGGATGGCCCGTGAAAGCCCGCCCGTCCGGCCGGATTTGCGCAATTCGGCTCGCCCGCCGGCCGGGCGGCGCGCGAACTTCGTGCCATGCAATCGATGCGGCGTCGGGAATTCGTGTCGCGGGCGAGTCGGGCGGGCGCGTGGGCGCTGGCGGCGGGCGGAGCCGCGGCCGCCGGCGGGCGGGCCGGCGAGGCGCCGCCGCGACTGAAGATCGGACAAATCGGCACCGGCCATGCGCATGCCGACGGCAAACTCGCGGTGCTGCGACGTTCGCCGGATTTCGAGGTCGTCGGCGTGGTCGAACCCGACGAACGGCTCCGCCGTCTGGCGCAGGGGCGCAAGGACTACCAGGGCGTGCGGTGGCTCACCGAGGAGCAATTGTTCGCCACCCCGGGCCTGCGCGCGGTGGCGGTGGAAACCGAGGTGAAGGATCTGCTCGCAGCCGGCCAGCGGTGCATTGACGCCGGGCTGCACGTGCACCTCGACAAGCCCGCGGGCGAATCGCTGCCGGTTTTCCGGCGCCTGCTCGAGAGCGCCACGCGGCGCAGTCTCACGGTGCAGATGGGTTACATGTTCCGCTACAACCCCGGCTTCGAGTTCTGTTTCCGCGCCGCGCGCGAGGGCTGGCTGGGGCGGGTCTTCGCGATCGAGTCGGTGATCGGCAAGGTGAGCGGCGTCGAGGAGCGGAGCAAGCTCCTGCCGTATCGCGGCGGCACGATGTTCGAGCTCGGGTGCCACCTGATCGACGCCGTCGTGACGCTGCTCGGCGCCCCCCAATCCGTGAGCGCCCACGGGCGGCGCCTCGGTTCCGACGGGCTGCTGGACAACCAGCTCGCGACGCTCGAATACCCGGACGCGCTCGTCACGGTGCGGAGTTCGGTGGTGGAGGTTGCGGGAGGATCGCGGCGACAATTCGTCGTGTGTGGCGAAGGCGGCACCGTCGACCTGCGGCCGCTGGAGCCGCCGGCGCTGCGCCTGGCCCTCGCGCGGCCGCGGGAGGGGTTCCGCGCCGGCTACCAGGAGGTCAAGGTTCCGGCGCGGCCGCGTTACGTGGCCGACTTTGCCGACCTCGCCCGCGTCATTCGCGGGGAGAAGGCGTTCGCGTGGCCGCCGGCGCACGATCTCGCCGTGCAGGAAACAGTGCTGCGCGCGAGCGGCCTGCCGGTGGGGTAGAGTCCTGGGGGGGGCCGAGCCCGCTGCGCCTGGGGCGGATTCGCCTTTCCACCCTTGGTCCTTTGGTCCTTGGTCCCCTGGCCTGAGGCGCAGCCTCGCTAGACCCGATTCAGCACCGGCCGCCCGTCCTCGACCACGAAGCTCGCCCGCGTCTGCAGCGGCGCGCCGGGCCGGACAACGAAGGGCACCGTGCGGTAATCGGTCCGCCACTGTCGGGGGGTGAGTTCGCAGCGCACGTAGCCGCGCTCGGCGTTGTGAAACTTCACGAACGGATTCTCCGCCAGGGTCGTGGCGAGGTCGCGCGGCGCGGCGATCCCATCGCCGCCCGAGCTGATCGACGTGCCGACAAACTCCACGCCCACGGACGGGCCGTCGGGACGGTCGAAGTCGGCGGAGAGCTCGTTGGCCCAGTTGGAATGGATGTCGCCGGTCAGCACGACGGGATTGCGGATCTTGCGCTCCTGCCAGTGCCGGAGCAGCCGGCGGCGTTCGTACTCGTAACCGGGCCACTGATCCATGCTCAGGCCCACCTCCGGTCCGGCCGTGCGATCGACGCGCGCCACCATGATCTGCTGTGCGAGGACGTTCCAGGCCCCGGGCGAACGCTCCAGGCCCCGGAAGAGCCAGTCGCGTTGCGCCGCGCCAAGCAGGGTGCCTCCGGCGTCGAGCAGCACCGGGGAGGGCGGCTTGCGTCCGTCGCCCTGCGGCTGCTCCGTGCGGTACTGGCGGGTGTCGAGTACGTGGAAGGCGGCGAGCCGGCCGTACTCGAGACGTCGATACAGCAGCAGGTCCGGTCCGCGCGGGAGCTGGGCGCGCCGGAGCGGCATCATCTCGTAGTAGGCCTGGTAGGCGGCGGCGCGCCGCCGCAGGAATTCGTCCTTC
The DNA here is from genome assembly GCA_964504885.1 of uncultured Opitutus sp. Classification (GTDB taxonomy): domain Bacteria; phylum Verrucomicrobiota; class Verrucomicrobiia; order Opitutales; family Opitutaceae; genus ER46. Next base: position 622 of record CAZDGC010000140.1, on the reverse strand, counting down.
TTCGCCCGGTCGCGGAGTTGCGGCAGGTGCGCGGCATAGTTGTTCGCCACCTCGTGGTCGTCCCAGGTCACGATCCACGGGGCGGCGGCGTGCATCGCCTGGAGCGCCGGGTCGAGCTTGTACTGCGCGTAGCGCGCCCGGTAGTCGTCGAGCGTGAAGATTTCGCCGCCGTGGTGGCGGCGCACCCGCCCGCCCTGCGCCGCGCCCTCGTAGATGTAGTCGCCCAGGTGCACCACGAGATCGAGGTCCTCGCGCGCCATGTGCTCGAAGGCGGTGTAGAGGCCGGTCTCGTAATGCTGGCAGGACGCGAACGCGAAACGCAGCCGCTCCGGCAGGGAACCGGCCGCCGGCAGCGTGCGGGTGCGGCCCGGCGGGCTCACCTCGCCGCCGGCCTTGAACCGGTACCAGTACCAGCGATCCGGCCGCAGACCCTCCACCTCCACATGCACGCTGTGGCCCCACGCGGGATTCGCGATCGCGGTCCCGGCACGGACCACCCGCGCCATCGCCTCGTCATCGCAGAGCTGCCACTCCACCGCCACCGGCTCCGGTGCCATCCCGCCGCCCGGCTGCAACGGCTGCGGCGCGAGGCGCGTCCAGAGCACGACACTGTCCGGCGCCG
>CAZDGC010000139.1:0-15963 GCA_964504885.1 uncultured Opitutus sp. | reverse complement strand
ACCTGTCGCCACCGCTTGGAACTTCCCAGCACCACGTGCGCCGCCGCCGCCGTCAGCACGTAGTCGTAAGCGCTCAAACCGTTGCCCTGCCGGCGCCGGCCTTGCGATCTTCAACCGCGAAGGGACGCCAATTGACGCGAATGCAGCCTGGGATGACCGGGACTGAGCCGAATCCATGCAGAAGCAACCGCGAATGGGCGCCAATTGACGCGAATTTCAGAGGTTACACTCTCCACATCGACTCTGCGTGGCTACTCACTGAATGGCAACCCGCCGTCCGGCTCCGGCTTTGGTTGTCTGGTTGATCGCCGTATTCGCGTCCATTCGCGTAAATTCGCGGTTGAACTGAGTCATTACGGCTGAGTGCGCCACTCTGGGCGCAACCTCCTCCGCCGATCCTTCAAGTCGATCCAATCCCCCGACTCCCGACATGCCGCGCCTGAGGCGGATCCACACCCAACGAAACGCGCCCTCAATCCGGACTGAAGGCGCAGCAACGACGCCTCACACTCGGGCAACATCCAGGACGACGCGCTCCCACTCCAATCTGGGTCGTTTGAAATTGAGAATCACTGCGACTCTGAGGCCGGTGATGCGCAGGTAGTTCAACACCTGGCCCCGCTCGTGGTCGGAGATGGCGTCGATCACCTTGGCTTCGACCACGAGTGCATTGAAGGCGATCAGGTCGGGCACGTACTCCCCGACGTTGACGCACTTGTACAGAATCGGGTAACGGGGCTGCTGGGAAAACGGGATCGCGCGAAGGGCGAGTTCCACGACCAGCGCGTTTTCATAGGGTTTCTCGTGCAGCCCATGCCCCAGGCCGTTCAGCACCTCCATGGCCGCGCCCACCACGCGGAATACCTCATCCTTACAAACAAGCGTGGCAGTAGCGTTCATTTGTGATGATGCTTTGGCGTGGCAACCGGGCGAACTTCTCTACCGCCTGACAATCGACCAGACCGGGAACCACCCGAAATTGGGGTAATCGCAGCGCGGAAAAGCCCAATTCCACACTTCTCCCTTCGCGTCTATTCGCGTCCATTCGCGGTTTACCGCCCGGCCGGCGCGCCTCCCCGCCCTCCGCCTCACCGCATCCCCGGCTCGGCGGTGAACGCGACCTGCACGCGCGTGGCGCCGGGGACTTCGAAGGCCACCCGCGCGTCGGCGCCGAGCGACTCGCGGCGGTCGAACAGCAGGCGGTCGCCGGCCCGCACCGTCACCCGGTAACGGCCGGGCTCGAGGCGGAACAGGCGCGCCGTGATCGTCGCCGCCTCCGCCTGGTGCAGGAAAATCTCCGCTGTAAGTTCGTGGCGACCCGCGGCGGTGACCAACCCGGTGAAAGCCCCCGGGGCGCCCTCCCAGGCCACGTGATAGTACGGCGAGATCCCGTCCGGCGCGTGGTTGCCCGTCAGCATCGCCACCAGGAGGTCGATGCCGTCCCAGTTGTCCACGTCCTGCGCCACGTGGACGCGATCCGTGAAGAGCACCTCGGTGGTGCGCAGCGGCGTGTTGTACCGGAGATGCTCCAGCAGGCTGCGCGCGATGCCCTCGGCCAGCGCCGCGTCACCGCCGCCGAGGCGGAAGCGCAGGTACGGCGGCGCGTGGGCGAGCAGGAAGGAGTCGAAACGCGTATCGCCCGTTTCGAGCCGCCACTGCGCGACCACGCCCCAGAAATCCGGCCGGCGCATCAACTGCGCCGCCGCCCAGGCCGCCGAGCCCTCCGGCGCCGCACCCGCGTCGGCCGCCTCCGGACCACCCGCCGCCTGCGCCTGCAGCAGCGCGAGGGTGCGCCGCAACGGCTCGAGCAGCGCATCGTCGCGTGTGCGCAGCCAGGTGCAGAGGAGCTGGTCGTAGAGCTGGCCGTCGCCGCGCCAGTCGAAGTACCGCCAGAACATGTTGGCGCGATGCCAGGTCGGCTCGTCGCCGTTGAAGGCGGCGTCGGGCCAGCGCAGCGAGGCGGGAAACAGGCCCACGGGTTTGCCCTTGTCCGTGCGCAGCGCGGCCTTCGCCCAGGTCGTGCTCCAGGCGTGCAGGAGTTCGCCGCGGGCCGGGTCGGGCTGGAGCCAGTCGAGCCAGCGCACGGCCTTAACGGCGCGGGCGTTCATCGCCAGATCGCGGTTGCGCGGGGGCGTCGAGACGATCTCGGTCGCGCCGATCCAGGCGGACTTGAACTGCAGGTCGCCGTGGTCGTTGCGGCCCGTCCAGAGATCGCGGAAATGCCGGTGCGACCACGCGAGGCGTTCCAGCCACTCCGCGCTGCGGTGGAAAAACGCCATCATCGGCACGGTGTCGGCGACAAACTCCGCCGAGTGCTCCACGTCGCGTGGCTCGCGCGAGTAGCCCAGGTGCACGCGCCGGCTGAACCACACGCCCTCCGCCAGCCGCGCGAACGCGCCGGTGGCCTTCCGATCGCCGGAGAACATCAGCGCCGGCCACCAGCGCAGCAGCTCGACGTCGTCGTCGGGCTTGCCGCCGAATTCCCCGTTGGGGATCTGCCGCTCGTCGATCCAGTAATGCGCCACCTGCCGCAGCCGCTGCAGGGCCTCGAACTGGGCCGTGGACCACGCCGGCGCCCCGGCCGGCGCGGCGTATCCATCCCACGGATCCGGCTCGTCGATCTTCTCCCCTGCATACATCGCGACGAGGCGGTCGGCCGGCTGCCGGCGCCGCACCTCCGCGAGGTCGCGGTCGAGGGCCTCCTGGTCCTTCACCAGGTGCTGCTCGACCCAGATCCAGTACAGCAGCCGCGTGCGCAGCCAGAGGGCGCGGTCGCGCAGCGGAAACGCCTCGCCGGTCGGATGCTCGACCAGCGGATCGAGCAGGCTCAGGGCGATCTTGTAGCGCGTGAACATGCTGCTGCGCGTCTCGCCATTGAGCCAGTCCCAGCCGCCGGCGCGGTGCCAGCGCTCGGCCTCGGCGAGCAGGTCGAGGTGGGCGGCCCACCAGGCGCCGAAGGCGGCGGCGCCCGGCTCGCGCGCCGGCTGGCGCAGTTCGCGGCGCAAGGCGTCGAGAGGCGCGCGCGAGTCGTGGCGGCCCACTTCGCGCAACTGCCGGGCGAACCACCGCGCGCGCTCCGAATCGTCGGCCGGCTCCGGCAGAAACTGCAGCGCGAGCAACCGGGCGCCGTGGTCCGCGTCGCGGGTGAAACGCAGCGTGACCGGCCCCCGCGCATCGAAGGCCAGCGCGGCCACGCGGTAGCGGTTGATCGGCGGCGCGGCGGGTTCCTCCTCGAGCCCGAACTCGCGCGGATTGTGGGTCTGCTCACGGCCGTTGACCTCGAGCCGCACGCGATGGGCGTCGCGGAAACCGTCGTCGAGGAACACCAGCGCAGTCCAGCGGCCGGCGGCGAGGTCCAGGCGCAGTGCGAAGTCGCGCCCGCTCACGCCATCGCAGAGCGCGGGGGAACGCACCCCGCCCCACGCCGCGTCGGCGAAGGCCGCGGTCGGCGGCTGCACCCAGCCGAAGCCGCGCGCGGCGTCGTAGCCCTCGAGCGGCCGCAGGGCGGTCGTCCCTTCGCGGGACTCGGCGGCCGCGGTGGCGTCGAGATACAGCGGCGCGCTGCGCGGCGTGAAGCGCACCGCGAGCGCCTCGCCAGCGGGCGCGGGCGAGGCCGCCGCCAGGAGCACGAGCGCCGCCCAAGCGGCGGATCGAGGGGACGCAGCCGGGATGGCCCGGGCCGGACGGGCGAGCTCCAACCCGGAAATCTCAATGCACAGTGCGGGGCCGGCACCCAACGGGTAGTCGCGCTTGAACGAAGTGAAAGCGTGGCCAGGCGCGGGACCACGTTGTCGCTGCGCTCCAACGCGGCTACGGCGTCCGGGAATCCGTCGCGCAAACCCGCGATCGTTCCCGCAATCCGCGGGGCGGGGACGCCCCGCCCATCCGGGTAGGATCGCCGTCAGCCAGCCCGCGGAGTCGCGCATCGCACCGGCATCAGAACCGGAACTTGAGGCCGCCGGTGTAGATCGCGCCGGCGAAGGAGTAGTCCTCGGGGCGGCCGGGGGTGGTGGCGTACCACGAGGTGACTTCCTCGGTGAGGTTGCGGCCCTCGACGTAGACCGTGAAACGCTTGTTCACGCGGTAGCTCAGGGAGGCATCCCAGCGCGTGGCCTGGTTATTGATCGAGAACGAGGTCAGGCCGCCGGCGGTGCGCACAAATTCGTCGATGTGGTTCACCGCCACGCGCGCGGTGAAGCCGAACTTTTCCCACCACAGTTGCGCGTTATAAACCTTCTCGGGCTGCTCCGGGAGGAAGTTCACGTTCAGCGGCCGGTAGGTGGAGGTGGAGCCGGGCACCAGTTCCTCCAGCACCGACGAGCCGTCGATGAAGGTGGCGTTGACGTTGAGGCCGAAACCGTCGAACGGCTTGGGCAGGAAGGTGAGCGCCTGCTGCCAGGAGAGCTCCACGCCGCTGGCCTTGCCCGTGGAGCCGTTGCGCTCCTGGAAGTAAATGGTGAACGGTTCGCCCGCGTTCTTCCATTGGGCGCGGTAGATGACGTCCTTGAGATCCTTCCGGAACACCGCTGCGGAAAGCACACCGCTCTGCGGCAGGTAGTACTCGAGGGAAAGATCGAAGTTCTCCGACTGCTGCGCCTTGAGCCGGGCGTTGCCGAGGAAGACCTTGTTGGTCTCGGGATAATCGCCGGGTTCGAGGCCGCCGCTGCCGGACTCCTCCGCGGTATCGGCGATGGAGCGATACGGCACGAGATCGCCGTACGCCGGCCGGGCGAGGGTGTGGGTGTAGGCGAAGCGCGCGACCAGGTGGCGGTTGAGCCGGTAGTTGAGCAGCAGACCCGGATAGAAGTTGTCGTAGCGCTGCGAGCCGCGGGAGGCCCCGAGGGGATCAGCCAGCCAGTGGTAGCCCGTCTTGGTCTGCTCCCAGCGCAGGCCGGCGATGACCTCGAGCTTACCGAACTTCGTCGTACCCATGCCGTACGCCGCGAGGATGTCCTCCTCGACGTCGTACTTGCGGGCCTCGAGGCGGATGATCTCATCACCCGGCAGCGGGGTAAACGCGGCGGCGTTGGCGCGGTAGTAGGCGAGCACGCTGGAGAGTGCGACGATCGGCCCCATCGTGGCCTGCGAGCCTTCGAGCAGCCCGCGCGGTTCGGTGAACACCGGGAAGGTGGCGAAGGTCGCCGGGTTGGTGGTGGGCGCACTGACGTCGACGATACGCGGGCGCGAGCTGCGATCCTTGCCGCGGTGCTTGACGCCGACCTTCCACTCGATCGCCTGCCCGCCGAGCGGCTGGTCGAAGGTGTAGTCGAGGTTGGCGGTGAGATCGCTCTCGTCCTCGGTGCCGGTCTGGAAGCGCAGGTTGCTGAGGCGGCGGTCGGTCAGCGGGCCGTAGAGGCCATTCTGGCCCGTGGCGATGTGCGTGAGCGAGACGATGGGCAGCTTCGCGTTACGGCGGTCAATCGCCCACGCGTAGGCGCGCCGCTCGGTGTTGCTGGGCAGGTCGAAGATGTAGCGGTCGCGATCGATCGACGCACCGGAGTCGCCGTAACGCAGGCCGTACCTGAGCTGGCCGCCGCCGGCGAGGCGCGACTTGCCCTCGAAAGCGAGGCGCAGCACGTCCTGCTTGGTCACGCCATCCTCCATGTAGTTCTGGAACCGCGCCTGCCGGCCGCTCTGCTGGGAGGCCGTCGAGGTGGCGTCCCAGCGCGAGAGGGCGCGGATGCGGTTGCGGAAGCGGCCGCCCTCGGTCTCGGTATTCTCGTAAAAGGTGCGGAAGTGCAGCTCCGTCGCGTCGGACGCCTTCCAGTCGAGGTTCACGGTCGCGCCGAGCTTGGTGATGTCCTTGAAATTGAGCCGCGTGTCGTAGGCCTCCATGCCCTGGTCGCCCACGGCGGCGAGGGCGGCGGCCGTGCCGCTGCCCGAGGTGCCGACGGGGATCCGGCCTGCATCGTAATAGGAAAACTCGTACGAATTCGTCATCCGCTCCTCCTGCCGGTAGGTGAGCGTGGCGCTGAGGCCGAGCGTGCGGGCGCGGTCGAGGATGTCGAGGTACGTGATCGACGCCGCGTGGCCCGGCTGGTCGCGGAAGGTGTTGTGGATGTACTCGAACTTGCCGTTGAGGCTGCGCTCCTTGAGGTCGAACGCGCTGCGCGAGACGAGGTTGATCGTGCCGCCGAAGGCGTCGGCGTCGCGATCCGGCGTGAGCGCCTTGATGACCTCGATGCCGCCGACCATTTCGGCGGGGATGAGCGAAAGATCGACCGCGCGGGTGTCGGTGTTGACCGAGGTGGAGTCGACGTTGCTGCCGGTGGTGGCGAGGCGGTCGCCGTCGAGGGTGACGGAGTTGAACTCGGCCGGCGTGCCGCGGACGTTGGCGAACTGATCGTCGACCACGTTGACGCCCGGCAGGCGCGCCAGCGCCTCGCCCACGGTGCGGTCGGGCAGGTTGCCGATGGCGTCGGCCGAGATGATGTTGGAAATGGTACTGGACGTGCGTTGCAGGTTGAGGGCGCGGGCCTGGCCTTCGCGCACCGACTCGACGGTGACGGCCTCGAGCACAATCACGTCGGCGTCGGTGAGGGTGACATTGGCGGTGGTCGTGCCGCCGGCGGGCACGGTGACGGTGACGGACCTGGTCTTCCGGCCGAGGTAGCTGACTTCAAGGGTGCGGCTGCCGGCGGGCACGCCGGTGAGGGTGTAGCCGCCGTCGCGGGCGGTGGCGGCGGTGAGTTCGGTGCCGGCGAGGCGGACCTCGGCGCCGACGAGGAAGCCGTTCGTCGCCTGATCGCTGACGAAGCCGGTGACGGTGCCGGTGGACTGAGCGGCGAGAGGCGCGGCGCCGAGCAAGGCGAGACCGAGGAGCCAGGCGTGGCGGATGCGTGCGGGGAGGAGGGGCTGGGCGGAGTTCATAGGGAAGCGGGGCTGGGGGGAGGACTTCCGGAACCGACAGTGTGAAGGGAGGGTGCGCCCGGTAAACCTGACCATTGCTCAAACTGTTGAATCGCCGGCGGGTCCATTCCCCGCGGCCTGCCATGTTCCTTCCGGCGATCAGACCAGCCCGGGCCGCGAAGCGGTCGCTTTTGCCATGATGCCCCGAGGCTGCCTCGAGGTGGAAAAGCAAAGGGCTGGTCTTCACTCCGACCGGAATTCCGCCTCTAATCGCCAGCATGCCCCCGCCCTCTGCCCGTGTCACCCTTCGCGACATTGCGCAACGGGCCGGGGTTCATTACTCGACCGTCTCGCTGGCCCTGCGGAACCGGCCGGGCGTGCCGCCAGACACCTGCGCCCGCCTCCAGCGGCTGGCGGCGGAGCTCGGCTACCGGCCGGATCCGATGCTGGCCTCGCTCTCGCGCTATCGACGCCACGCCCCTCGCGAGCGTTATCAGGCGACGCTCGCATGGGTGACCAATTTCGCCACCCGAACGGGCTGGCGCGCCGAAGAGATTTACGGGGAATACTACGCCGGGGCGCGGGAGCGCGCGGCCGAGCTGGGCTTTCGTCTGCAGGAGTTCTGGCTGCGGGAGCAGGAGATGACGGCGGCGCGGGCGACGCAAATCCTGCGGGCGCGGGGCATCGTCGGGCTGCTGGTGGCGCCGCAGCCGACGCCGGCGGAGGAGGTCGCGCTCGAATGGGAGCAATTCTCGGCGGTCGCCATTGGCTATTCTCTCGCGCGGCCCCAGCTCCACATGGTGGGGCCCAACCAGTACCGCTGCCTGCGGCTGGCGATGGAGGAAATGGCGGCGCGCGATTACCGGAGGATCGGCCTGGTGATGCGCCAGGCGAGCGACGATCGCGTGGATCACAACTGGCTGGCCGGCTATCTCGTCGCTCAGCGGACGCGGCCGAAACGGGACCGGATCGAGGCGCTGCTGCTGCCGGACTGGGATGACGGCGCGCTGGCCGAATGGCTGCAGCGCGAGCGGCCCGACGGGGTGATTTCCAAGTGCGCCGAGACCCTGCCGGCGCTGCGGCGACTCGGTTACCGCGTGCCGCGCGACCTCGGGGTCGCGCTCCTCACCCGGGTCAAACCCGGCCGCGACATCGCCGGGATCATCGAATCGCCCGCCGAGGTTGGGGCCGCGGCGATCGATTACCTCGCGGGCATGCTGCAGCGCAGCGAACGCGGCATCCCGACGCAGCCTCGCCGGCTGTTGATCGAGGGCTGTTGGATCGAGGGCGCCACGGTGCGAAGAGGATCCAGCAGACCCCGCGTGTGCCCGACGAGGTCGTGTCCGGGATCCGCACCAATCCCCTGACCGGCACTCAGCCCGCAAAGCCTCGCTCGGGCGGAACCGGACCACGCCGCCCGGAGGGCATGTCACGCCTTACGTGACATTCGGATCGGGGGAGGACGCCGCTGCGCGTTGCGGCGGTCAGGGTGCGGGTCGAAGGGGATGGCCCGATGGGGCGGCGACGCGAAACCTTGCGCGCGGGTGCGGCGGGCGTCTTCCTCGCGCCAGCCCCGCGTCCTCGATGCCACGCTGCCTCCGCCCGTTTCCCCGCCTCCTCCGCTTCGCCGCCCTCGCCGGTGCCGTCTTCACCGCCGCCGCAGTCGCGCCCGCCCGCGGCGCACCCGCCCCACGCCGCTCCGACACCGGTGCCACTTCGCCCGCCCGGCCCAATTTCCTCTTCATCATCGTCGACGACCAGTCGCCGTACGATTTCAAGTTCTACGACCCCAAGTCGGAGCTCCACTCGCCCACCCTCGACCGCCTCGCGAGGCGGGGCATGGTGATCGACGGCGCGTATTACATGGGCGGTTGGATCAGCGGCGTCTGCACGCCGTCGCGCACGATGGTCATGAGCGGGCGCACGCTCTGGCACATCCCCGACGCCTCCCACCGCGGCTACAACCCGCATCACGCCAACCCGCGCCTCGTCCCGCCCGACCTTCCCGAGCACACCCTGCCGGCCGTGTTCAACCGCGCCGGCTACGCCACCATGCGCACCTGCAAGCCGGGCAACAGCTACCAGGCCGCCAACCAGCTCTTCCAGGTGCGGCGCGACGCCGACAAACGCGGCGGCACCGACGGGACCGGCAGCGCGTGGCACGCCGATCAGGTGCTGTCCTACCTGCAGCAGCGCGAGGCCAGCCGCGACGCGCGGCCGTTCCTGATCTACTTCGGCTTCTCGCATCCGCACGACACGCGCGACGGCAAGCCGGAGTACCTCGCGAAGTACGGCGCCACCAACCACACCGACCGCCACACCCTTCCGCCGGCGCATCCGCAACAGCCGCGCCTGCCCGCCGCCTACCTGCCCGCACACCCATTCGATCAGGGCAACCACCCGGGCCAGCGCGACGAAACCCAGGTCAGCGGCGTCTGGGAGCGGCGCGACGAGCGCACGATCCGCAATGAACTCGGCCGCGAATTCGCGTGCGCCGAGAACATCGACGCCCAGATCGATCGCGTCCTGCGCCGCCTCGAGGCCATGGGCGAGTTGGACAACACCTACATCTTCTACACCGCCGACAACGGTATCGCGATCGGCCGCCATGGCATCCAGGGCAAACAGAACCTCTACGAACATTCGTGGCGCGTGCCGTTCATCGCCAGCGGTCCCGGCATCCCGCCCGGCACCCGCGCGCCCGGCAATCTCTACCTCCTCGATGTGCTGGCGACGCTCTGCGACTTCGCCGGCATCACCCCGCCCGCCACCAACGAAGGTCGCAGCTTCCGCGCCGTGCTGGAGGGCCGGCAGGCCGCGATCCGCGACACCCTTTACGGCGCCTTCTGCGGCGGCACGCGGCCCGGCATCCGCGCCGTGCGCCAGGGCGACTGGAAGCTCATCCAGTACGATGTCCACGATGGTCGCGTCCGCGAAACCCAGCTCTTCAACCTGCGCGAGAACCCCGATGAACTGCTGCTCCCGCACCACGATCCCGCCGTCGTCGCGCTCACCGGCCACCGCCCCGCGCCGCACCAGGTCAATCTCGCCGGCGACCCCCGCCATGCGGCGAAGCTGCAGGAGATGCAGGCGCTGCTCCTCGCGGAGATGCGGCGGCACGACGATCCCTTCCGCCTCTGGAACCAGCCCGGCGACGCCCTGCCGCGCCCACCCGAACCCAAACTCCCCCCGGCCCCCAAGGGCAAGGGGAGGAAGCAGGGTTAGTGGCCGATCGGACTTGGGCTGGGCGTGTCGCCTCGCGGCAACCGCACCCCAATCGTCAACCACTGAGCAACCGAGCAACGGAGGACCAGAGCGGACCGTGGCTGCTTCGTTGCTCAGTGGTCTCAATTCAGGAGCAACCGCGAGGGAGAGCCACGGGGCGCCAACTGGGGGGTAAAAACCGCTCCCTTTCGGGAGGCCGGGCCAGACCGCGCAACCTCACCGCCCGGCCGCCACGCCGAAACGCATCCGCGGGGCACCGCGTGGATGCGCGCCGACATCCGGCCGCGTTCCGCGCGGCCCGCCGCTGAAATTGGGGATCCACTCGCCCGCGGCCACCCCCGGGCTGCCGGCCGCCAGTCGGAAGCTGCCGGTCCTCGTCGCCGGATCAAAACCCGCGCCCGCTTCGTACACCGGCTCGCCGCGCACGCCCTGCGCCTGCGTTCCCGGCGGCACCTGGCCGTTGTACAGGTCGTAGTCGAGGTCGTTGCCCTCGTTCGCCCGATGGTTGCTGTGGCTGTGCCCTTGCGGGCTGCGCACCTGGAGGATGTTGTTGCGCGACACCGTGTGTTTCACGATGCGCGTGCCACCAAAGCCCCCGCTGGGCAGCCAGTCACCCTCGCGAAAGACGGTGTTGTGCAGAATGTACTGGGTGCCGGTCATCCACTGCTCGCCGCCGGCGAACCCCATCTTGAGAAAGTTGCCGCCCGGGTTGTCGGGCCGCGTCTGCGTGCGGCCGACAACGTTGCGGAAGATATACAGCGGCCCGATCGAGGTCGCCGCGTTGGCGATGCCCATCATCGACTGCGTCACATAGTTCCCCCAGACGCGCACGTTGCGTCCGCCGCCCTCAATCTCGAGACCGTCGTCCCAGCAGTGGCTGACGAGGTTGCCGTGGACATCGGAGTCCGGCCCCGGCGCCCCCTGGAAGCTGCCGTTGCTGCCGCCACCGATCACATCGTTGTACATGTGCTCGAGGTCGGAGGTGCACTCGTTGTAGCGAATGACGTGGTTGCCCGCGGTGTTGAACAGGCTGATCGCCTGCGGGCCGGCGGAATGCGTCGGGTAGACCGGCTCGGACCAGTTGCTGCCGTCGCAGGTCGGCGAATGGATCCGGCAGCGCTGGACGACGAGCTGGCTGAGTCCGGCGGCGCGCGAATAGATCGCGGAATCCATATTGAAGCCGAAACCGGTCTTCGGGTTGAGCCCTCCCCAGTCGGAGAGGTCGCAGTCCTCGATCACGATATGATGGCCGCCGTCGATCCGGATCGCGCCGATCGCGCGGTTGCCGGTGCGCGGGTGCGAGCCGGCGCCCTTGAGCGTGAAGTTGCGGAGGATCACATACGAGGCGTCGACGCTGATGCAGGTTTCATGCTGGTGCCGCACGTCGATCACCACGCCGCGGCCGTCGTACACCCGGTAGGCGCCGGGCGCGCCCGACTCGGTGATGGCCAGCGGTTCGCTCCGTTCGCCGATGCGCACGGTGGCGCCCTCGGGAAACCGCTCGCTCCAGGTGGCCGCGGTGAGGCGGGCGGTGGTGGACGTGCCGGCGAGCGTGAGCTCCACCTCATAGGTGGTGCCCGGAGTGAGGTCGACGAGGCTGCCGCGGTAGTCGGTGAGATCCTCGTCGGTGCCGGGGATCGGATGGTACTTCATCGGCAGCGCCTCCTGCCACGCGGCGGCACCCGCCGGGCGGAAGCGGACGAGCGCCTCCCGGCCGGCGGCGCCGCCGGGCGGCGACCAGTAGAGGCCGAGGCAGTGGAAGGTCGGGATGGCGAAAGGCCCGGGGCCGCGGGGAAGGGCGGAGGCGCGAGTGGGGGTGGAATCCGCCGCCGCGGCACGAAGGACGAGCAGGAATGTAACCAGGAGTGCGATACGCATGGGGCAACCCGGTGGAGAACGCGGGTGTGCCCTGACTCAACCGCCGGCGGCGCGGGTTTCCAAGCGGGATTTGCCGGGCGCGCTGCGCGGGCCCACCTCACTATCCTGCACTCGCCCGGGGCGGAGGAGCGCGGACGTATCTCCGCAGGCGATCGTCCGCCCGCCAACGCACGTCGCCCGTTCCTAAATCATCGTGGACCGCCTGGGGACAGGCGGAACCCGAGCGGCGTGTCACCCAACAGGTGACACGACCCGCCGGCGCCGAACTACTTCTTCTGCAGGTAGCCGGTCTGGCTGAACCGGAAAACCGGCGATTCCGTGCGCGCCCCGCGCAGGAGTTGCGCGAGGGCGGCGGCCCGCTGCGGCTCGCGCGCGGCGAGGTCGGTCTTTTCCTGTGGGTCGCCGGGAAGGTGGAATAGCTGCACGGGGCCGTCGGGTTTCGCGAGGACGTCGTAGCGCACCACTTTCCAGTCGCCCTGGCGCAGGGCGAGGCGCCCACCGCCCTCGTGAAACTCCCAGTAGAGGTAATTGTGCTGCGCCTGCCGACCCCGGCCGGTGAGGGTGGGCGCGTACGAAATGCCATCGATCCCGGCGGGGGCGCGCACGCCGGCGAGCTCGGCAAAGGTCGGCAGCACGTCCCAGAACGCGCTGACGTGCGCGGTCTCGGTGCCGGCGCGGACGGTGCCCGGCCACCACGCGATCAGCGGCACCCGGATGCCGCCCTCGTAGAGATCGCGTTTGGTGCCGCGCAGGCCGCCAGAGCTGGCGAAGTAATCGGGATCGTGCCCGCCCTCGCGGTGCGGGCCGTTGTCGGACGTGAAGAGAATGAGGGTGTTTTCCGCGAGGCCGAGGGCGCGGACCTTGGCGACAATTTCGCCCACCTGGTCGTCGAGCAGATTGACCATGGCCGCAAAGGCGGCCTTCGGCTCCGCCTGCGACTCGTAGGGACCGCGGCGGAACTGGGGGCCGTCGTCGACGCCGCGATAGGGGGTCTCGCGGCCGTATTTCCCGCGGTGCTTCGCCATATACGCCTCCGGCGCGACCAGCTCGGCATGCGGAATGATCGAGGCGACATAGAGGAAGAACGGCCGGTCGCGGTGGCGCTCGAGGAACGCGAGCGTCTCGCGGTGGATGAGGTCGGGCGCGTAGTCGCCGCGGGCGGCGCCGGCGTTGCGTTCGAGGATGACCTGCCGCGTGTCGTCCCAGAGGTGGTGCGGGTAGTAGTGGTGGCCGAGCCGCTGGCAGTTGTAGCCGTAGAAACGGTCGAAGCCCTGGCGGAGCGGTTCGCCCTCCGAGCCGGGGTAACCGAGTCCCCATTTCCCGAATACGCCACTCACGTAGCCGGCCGCCCTGAGCACCTTGGGCAGGGTGACGGTGGCGGCGGGCAGCGGGTGCTGCCCCTCGGGCTGGATCTCGAGGTTGCCGCGGACCGGGGTGTGGCCGGTGTGCAGGCCGGTGAGCAGCGCCGAGCGGGAGGGCGCGCAGACGGTCGTGCCGCTGTAGTGTTGCGTGAAGCGCAGGCCCTCGGCGGCGAGGCGGTCGAGGTGCGGGGTGGCGAACCGTTTCTGCCCGTAGCACCCCAGGTCGCCGTAGCCGAGGTCGTCGGCGAGGATGAAGATGAGGTTCGGAGGGCGGGAGGTGGCGGGAGCAGCCAACGCGGGCGCGGCAGCAAAGATAAAACCGCAAAAAGCAGAAAGGGCGGAAACGAGGCGGGAGGACATGGCAAAGGAGGCAGCTAAGAGCGGCAAACTGAGGACTCAGCATCCGGAATGCGATCTCGTAGCGGCGGTGGTTACGAGGCCGGGTTCTTCGAAAGGGGAGCGAATCTCGCGGCGCCGCCTGCCGACGCCTCAGCCCGACCTCGATCGGTGACGGGACCGCTTCCAGATCATCGGCAATGGGTGGAGCCCGCCCCGCTTTCCTCCGCGCTCCCATGGCGCAGTTGGGCAAGTCCGCTCTTCCATGTCGTCTTGGCCGATTTCACCGCCGTTCCAAAAACGGGGGCTCGATCGGGATCACCCCCATACCCCGCCGGAAACTCGGCGCTGCGATGTCTACAATAGGGTCCTCCAGGGAACAGACCGGACTTCACGGCATCTGCCCGCATGCCGGCCGAGGGTTCGCAGCCGTGGGGGTCGTAACCCAGCGAGAGCAGCAGGGCCAGGTCTCGGCCGGACCCGGCGCCGACATCCAAAAACCCGGCAACCCGTGGGAAAGGCGGCGGTGAATTGCGCCCGCTATGCATTCTGATCTACGGCCCGATGTCGCGCAGCCGTGGCCGGGGCATCGTGGTCGTATTGGTCGATGGTCTGCTGGCCCATTTAGCCTGAAGCCTGTCGCGGGGCCGGTGCCAGACGAGCAGGAGTTTCACGATGCCGTCTGTGCGCTTCGGATTGATGGAGGCATTCACGACACCGCTGTCGTCCTGCCACCGTCCATGGTTCCCGACTTGCAGGACGGACACGGAGTTCCTGCCAGCAGACTCGTGTCTGCAAGGGGTGAGGCGCCGCATTGCATTGCCGTTCAACTCGGAGCCGTAATGATGAAGGGCGTACGGTGAATGTATTTATCTTTACCCTCGGCACTCGGGGCGATGTCCAGCCCTACGTCGCCTTGGGGCAGGGCTTGCTGGCAGCCGGGCACCGAGTGGAAGTCTGCACCGATAGTCGTTTTCGTTCGCTCATCACCGAACACGGTCTACTCGCGGCTGACTTCAACGGCCTGTTCACAGTTTTGACCAATTCCAGCACCGGCCGGGAGATCATGGAAAACGCCGGAACGATTTGGCAGTTGCTGAAAGGCCTGCCAAGACTCCTCAAGCTCTCGGAGCAAATGCAGCGTGCGGTGATGGACGACGGCTGGAAGGCGGCGCAGTCTGCAGAGCCCGATATCATCGTTTACCATCCAAAGGCGTTCGGCGGTCCCCATTTTGCCGACAAGCTGAATATTCCAGCGGTCATGGCGGTGCCCTTGCCGATGTTGGTCCCGACCGGAGAGTTTCCAGTAGTCGGCTTTCCCCGGCTGCCTTTTGGGAAACCGTATAACCGGGGCACCTACCGCGTGCTACATCGGCTTACGCGGATGATCACGGGGAAGTACGTCGCTTCCTGGCGCCGGGCGCACGGGCTGCCGTCGATACGCCGTGGTCAGGATAGCTTGCAGAGAACAGCCGGCCGGCCGATCCCAGTTCTCCACGGCTACAGTCGCCTCGTCGGCCCCGTGCCCACTGATTGGCCGCCTAATGCCGAAGCAACCGGCTTCTGGTTCCTCGACCAGCCTTCCGCGTGGCAGCCGAGTCAGCCGTTGGTATCCTTTCTCGAATCAGGTTCGCCTCCGGTGTACGTCGGCTTTGGTAGCATGACGGGAAATCGCGCCCGGGAGCGGGCCCATTTGGTGATTGCCGCGCTGGAGCGTGCCGGGGTGCGGGGCGTGATGGCATCCGGCTGGGGCGGACTGCATCCCGACAACTGCCCCGCTTCGGTTCATCTGATCGATGAAGCGCCGCACGACTGGCTGTTCCCGCGAGTGGCCGCCGTGGTTCACCATGGTGGCGCTGGCACTACCGCCGCCGGCCTACGTGCCGGGCGACCGACCGTCATCTGTCCCTTCATGGCAGATCAGCCGCTCTGGGGAAGATGCATTCAAGAACGTGGATTCGGACCGGCCCCAATCCCACAAAGGAAACTCACGGTCGAGAACCTCGCCGCCGCCATTCACGAAGCCGTTAACAATTCCGAAATGAGGAGGAGAACAGCGACGGTCGGTGGAGAACTTCGTGCAGAGAATGGAGTGCAGAATGCCGTGCAACGATTGGAAGAGATCGCGCGATCTTCCTCGGAACGCGGATCTCCTGCTTGACAGTTCCGACGCTCGCTTCGCTCGAATCTTCTAGCGACTGCCAGCCGCTGGCTTCCTTCCAGTAGGATCCAGTTTCCTGCCAGCTCGATCTATGACCCGGGCAGGTTTCCCGCTGTCCCGAGTACGAAACGTCATGGGAACCGGACAATCCAA
>CAZDGC010000138.1:0-16213 GCA_964504885.1 uncultured Opitutus sp. | reverse complement strand
CCAAACTCGATTCTGTTTGGAATCGGCAACGCCGGCGGCGTCACGAACACCACCAGCAAGACGGCCAACTTCTGGAAGGACGCCACCACCGTCGGGGTCCAAATGGGCAGTCACCGCCTCGCCCGGTTTACGCTCGATCATAACCAAGTGGTCGACCAGCGCCTGGCCTACCGGATCAATCTCCTGCAACAGGACGGCCAGGGATGGCAGGTCTACGACCGCGACGAGCGGTTCGGCGCCCAGCTCGCCACCCTGTGGCGCGTCGGCAATCGGACGCGCATCCGCACCGATGCGGAATACGGCACGATGGGAGACTACGCCTCCCGCACCTACCCGGTGATCACCAACGCCGACAAATGGAACCGGGCCGGTCGGCCGACCTTCGATCCCAGCGTCACCCGCACGCTCGCCCAGGTGAACGCTCTGGCGCAGGCCCGGCTCACGCAGACCCACGCTGTGACCGGCCGGCCCGTCACGGGCAATCTCTTTTCCGGCGCCTCCGTCAACGACAACTCGGATCGCTTTGTGTGGATCGACAACGGCTCCGGCCAGTTTTTCAGCACGAGCAACACCTACACGCTGGCCAATCTCGGCCAGCGCCAGCTCAGCCAGAACGAAATCTACGGCACGATGATCAACGGCCCCGGGGCGAATCGGGATCTCGAGTACAAGACCTTCAGTCTCTTCGTCGAACACCAGTTCAACCGCCAGTTCCAGATGGAATTGGCCGCCAACTGGTGGAAACACGACTGGTTCACGGTTGCCTTTGGCAACGAGGCGGTACTCCAGGGTGAGGCGAGCACACGGTTTTTCCGCAACGCCCCGGACTCGGCCGTGGTCCCCGGCTACGCCAAGCGGACCATTCTCGAGCACGACTACGAGGGGAGTTACTACTACGAGGACATTCCCCGGCCGGACCATCGCTTCAGCGAAAACAAGAACTTTCGCCTGACGGCCTCCTACGCGCTCGATACCATGCGGTGGGGACGGCACCGTTTCGCCGGCATGCTGGCGCGAAACACCGCCTTCCGCGGCGTGACGATCAAGGAGGCGCGGGTGCTGACCAACGGTTTCGGGGCGCGGGTGACCACTCCGGAGGCGGCGGCTTATGCGCTTTACACCCGTCATTACGTGGACCGGGAATCCGACCCGGCGGAGTACCGCAACGCCGACCCCTCGAAACTTCCCGGCACCGTGGTCGATCCCTTCACCGGTCGCTCCCTGGAGGTCGGTTACACCACGCTGCCCGATGTCACCAACACCTCCGACTCCACCGTCGATACCGGCCTGATCTCGATGCAGAACTACTGGTTCAAGGACCGGCTGGTGACCACCGCCGGACTCCGCCGCGACCGGGCCCGGGTACGTTCGTTTGGCACCGATGAAATTGGCTCCGACGGACTGCCGACCGGTCGGTACTACCGCGATCCGGTGACCTTCGATGCCCGCGTAAATCCGCAGGATGTGGATCGCGACGTCAGCAGCACCTCCGACACGCTGACGCTCGGAGTGGTCTACCATCTGAACAACAAGCTGGCGGTGACCTACAATCGTTCGACCAACGCCGGTCCGCCCTTCGGCGGCTGGGCGGCGCCGAATGTTGCGGAGCCGATCGACGTCAGGACCCAGACCGGCACCCGGGACAGCGAGCCGTATGCGCCAACCGGCCGGGGCGAGGACTACGGAATCAGACTCAGCCTCTTCAACAACCGCGTGACGGTGAACGCCAACTACTTTGAGACCAAGGGCACGGGCACGCTGACGTGGACGGACTCCAATTTTGACAACCGGTTTGCGGAGATCATTTCGGCCCTGGCCGGGCAGCAGGTCTTTCGCACCGCGCCCGAGCTGACGGCGGTTCCGAACGGCAATGTCGGCCTGCTCCAGGTTGACGGATCGGGCCGCATCCTCGAGGCGGGCGGCAATCCCGTTTACCAGGTGATCCCGAACCTGATCCCCACCGGCATGCCCCGGCCCAACTTCCGGGCGAAGGACGACGATTACAAGTCCACCGGTTACGAGTTGAACGTGACCGCCAACCTGACCCGCAACCTGAGCGTGCGGGCCGGCTACTCGAACACCACCCGCGAGATCTTCAACACCTGGGGCATGGCGCAGGATTTTTCCGCCAAGGTCCGCGAGTGGGTCACCTCCGGCCGGGATTTCGACGCCAACCTGCTGGCGCGACTGCCCGTCCGCCGGATTGCCGCGCTGGGCGATCCCCACGCGGGATCAAACTTCATCCGCGATGCCGCCGGTCGCTATTACCTCTCGGCGCTGGATGTCCTCACCTACGACATCGACCAGGGTCTGGCCCTCGCGCAGGAGGACGCCAAGCAGGGCTTCGGTCAGCGGCAGCACAAGGCCAACGTCTGGGCGTCCTACAAGTTCTCGGACGGACTGCTGGCCGGATTGTCGCTGTTTGGCGGCGTGCGCTACCAGAGTGGGGCCGAGGTGGGTTACCGGCTCTACCTCGACGAGAACGGTGTGGCGCAACGTGATCGCTCGGCCATCGATGAAAGCGACCACCAGCTCTTCAACGATGCGGGGCTTGCCTACGTCACCAAGGCCAACTGGGCGAAGCAGGGCTCCACGCTGCGCCTGCAACTGAATGTCAGGAATGTGCTCAACGATCGCGACTATCAGGTGGCCCGGACTGCCAGCGACCTTTACGGGGCGATCTTCACGACCCGCTATTATGTCCCCGAGCCCCGTCGGATCACCTTCTCTGCCACCCTGAACTTCTGATCAGGTCAGGTGCACGATACCGTGGCGGATCGCCTGGATGGCGGCCTCGGTTCGATCGCGCACGCCCAGCTTCGCGAACAGGGTTTTCAGGTGCGACTTGGCGGTTTCTTCGGAGATTCCGAGCGCGGCGGCGATTTCCTTGTTGCTGCGACCCTTCACCAGCAGCGCGAGCACCTCGCGCTCGCGATTGGTCAGCGCCTGCCGCTGTTGGCGTTCGTCCAAGCGCCTGGCAATCACCGCGGGGAGATCGGCGGTTCCCTGGTGGACGGCCCGAATCGTGCCGATGATTTCATCGGTCGACATGTCCTTCAACAAATAGGATTTCGCCCCGGACTGGATGGCGCGGTAGATGTCCTCATCCGTATCATACGTGGTCAGCACCACGACTTTGGCTTCGGGATGGCGGTTGAGCAGGGCGAGGGTGGCCTCCACGCCGCCGAGGCCCGGCAGGCGCAGGTCCATCAGCACGACATCGGCCGGCTCCGTTCGGTACCGCTCGATGGCCTCCTCGCCTGTGTCGACCTCGGCCTTCACTTCCATGTCGGGCTGGGAGTTGACCAAGGCGGTCAGGCCCATGCGAAAAGTCGGATGGTCGTCGACAATCAGGACGCGAATCTTGGACGGCATGGCAGGGATGGAACGCGGAGAGCGGTCAAGGGCGGGCCGGCGGTCGGCCGGGCACGTCGGGGAGTGCCACCTCAATCCGGACCTCGGTTCCCCGGCCCGGAGCACTGGAAATCGTCAGGTCCGCGGCCATCTGCCCGGCGCGTTCCTGCATGCCTTTCAGGCCAAAGCGGCTGGTGCCCCGATGGGCGCCCACCGGATCGAAGCCGCGGCCATCATCGCTGATTCGCAGGCAGACGGTCGCAGGTGCAAATTCGAGGTGCACGGTCAGGTGGGCCGCGCTGGCATGCTTCAGGGCGTTGGCGATCGCCTCCTGGCCGAGGCGGAGCAGGTCGTTTTCGAACTGTGGCGGGAGCCGGCGACTCTCGCCGATGACTTCGAGGCGTGCGACGACGGGCAGGCCTTCGCTCATCTGCCGGAGGATGCTCCCGAGGGCGCCGGCGAGGTCCGTTTGCTCGAGCACGTGCGAGCGCATGTTCCAAATCGACTCGCGAGCCTCGGCGAGACAACTGCGAACGATGCGGTGGGCGGTCGCGACATGCGGCAGGACCGCCTCCGCACCTTTGCCGGCGGCGTTCCGGGCGAGTTCGAGTTGCATGGAAACGGCGTTCAGACCCTGCGCGAGGGTGTCGTGGATGTCGCGCGCGACGCGATTCCGTTCCCCGAGTATCGCGGCGAACTCAGTTTCGGCCATCTTGCGCGCCAGTTCGCGCTGCGCGAGTTGACGGCGGGACTGGGACCACAACACCACCAGCACCCCCGCCAGGCCGACGGCGAAAACGATGGTCAGACGGGTCGCCCGCCAGGAGTTGAGCCAGGGCGCGGGCCGCACCACCCGGATGTCGCCCGCATCGCGCAGCAACAGAAGCAACCGCTGCACCGTCCACAGGCCGTTGTCGGGCGCGGCCCCCCCCGGGGCGAGCGCGCACAGGCCCGTGAGTTTGAGCCGGCTGCCCGGTTCCCACGCGTCAGACTTGCCGCCCGCGACGACCGGCAGCAGGGCCTCCACCGGCGTGCCGTCCCAGTCGAGCGTCAGCAGCAGGCCCTCCGCACCCGCGCGCACATCCTGCAACCCGGCTTCCAGGGTCACGAGGTCGGCATCGTGGGCGATGACAGCGGAGAATCGGGCGATGGGGATCGGTGCCGGTGGTGCGCCGCGGGAGCGCTGCCGGAAAACGGCGTCGATCAGGCTGGGGGAGTAGCGGCCCCGTTCGATGAAGCCGGCCACGTCGACCTCGTCGCCCGGGGCGATTTCGCCGGCCTGGGCGGAGACAATGCGGAGGCCTCGCTGGCCGTCGCGAATCCACAGGGCGCTGCCGGGTTGGTGCCAGGTGACGGTGCCGCGGACCCGCACGCGGTGGCCGGTGAAGCCGCGAGGATCAAACTGCAGCAATTGATCGGCCCGCTGCAGCGGCAGGGCAAACGGATCAACGGGCGGCCGCGCGAGCACTTCGAGGTGTCCGGCGGCCGCTACGCGCAGGTTCGCGCGCACGAACTGCCGGTTGGCGTTGTGCACATTGAAACAGACCCCGCGCATCCGGACGCGCGCATCGACCACGGCCGCCGGATCGAGCTCGGCCTGGACCTTCACGCGGAGCTGGATGTCACCGGAGGCCAGCGTGAGATACGAACTCATGCGCGTGGACGGGATCCCGCCGGCGGGTTGCTCCGGTTCA
Source organism: uncultured Opitutus sp. (assembly GCA_964504885.1). Lineage (GTDB taxonomy): Bacteria > Verrucomicrobiota > Verrucomicrobiia > Opitutales > Opitutaceae > ER46. The sequence continues at coordinate 11,165 of CAZDGC010000138.1, read as the reverse complement.
TCGAATCCGTTCGGGCCAACGGGGGCGACGACGCAACTTCGGACGATGCCCTCGACTTCGACCCATTTGGCGTCAAACCCGCCGCCCGCAACCTCGGTGAGCGTGGTGCGCATCGGTGGCGGCAGGTCGCGCGTGCCGAGGCGACGCACGGTGGCGGCGGTCACCAGGGGCGCGAAGTTGCCTGGCCCGGTGACGCCCTCCACTGCCACATGTGCTCCGAGCGGGGGCGGAGCCAGTGTGTTCGGCGGCAGGGTGACGTAGACCCCGTCGGTCTCATCGCGCAGCACAAAGGCCGGCCAGTCGACCGCGGTGAGCACGACGCCCTCGATCCGGACCGGCAGGGCCCCGGCCGCCGCCGCCGCCGACAGGGCCCGCACGCCGGCGGCCGTGGTGATTGGCGCGGGGCGCTCCGGTTCGCCGGCCGCCAGGCGGAGCGCCGGCAGGACGGCCAGGGCCAGCAGGGCCGGGGCGCGTGCGCGGTGGATTACCATGGAGAGGAGGGTGAGGACGGGCCGCCGCGGCGGCTCCCGACTTCGCGCGTTCCCAGGCGCACGTGAAGTCCGGGCGGCAACTGCCGCTTCAGCGGGCGGCCGGACCGGCGGCGGTGGCGAGGTGCGGCGGCTTGGTGCGGGTTTCCTTCAGCGGGCGCGAGGGATCGTGATGCGGGTTGGGCCCGGGCACCTCCGCGCCGACGGAGCGGATCCAGCCGCGCAGTTTCTCCTGCAGCGCGCGGGCGCGGGCGGGTTCGCGGGCCGAGAGGTCGGTGGATTCGCCGGGATCGGCACGGAGATCGTAGAGTTCGACGCGCGCGCCGGGACGGTAGCGGGCCCGCGCGTCGAAGGAGTCGCCAAAGAAGTCGATCAGCTTCCAGTCGCCCTCCCGGATCAAGGCGCTCGGCGTGACTCCCCAGCGTAGTTCGTAGAATGGCGTGTACCAGTAGAGGGCTCGGCCGGGCTGGGCGACGCCGCGGAAGAGCGGTGCGAGACTGACGCCGTCGAGCGGATGGCCGGCGGGCGCGCGACTGCCGGCGAGGTCGAGGAAGGTCGCTGCCCAGTCGACGACGTGGATGGGCGTGGCTTCAACCCGGCCCGGGGCGATCACGCCGGGCCAGCGCACCAGGCAAGGCACGCGGATGCCGCCCTCGTAGTGCGAGCCCTTCCCGGCGCGCAGCGGAGCGGTGGAGAACTCCTCGGTGGCGACAGTGAGCTGCGTGTCGGTCCCCGGCCCTTCGTTGAACGGCTTCATGTTGTAGATCTGGTAGACCCCGCCGTTGTCGGTGAGGAACACCACGAGCGTGCGCTCGCGCAGGCCGAGGTCGTCGACTGCCGCCATCAGCCGGCCGATGGAGTTGTCGAGGTGTTCGAGCGCTGCGAGGTAGGTGGCGTTGTGCAGGCCGGTGGCGGGCGCGCCGCGGGCGAGGTGCTTTTCCACCAGTGCCGGCGGGGCGACGACCTTGCCGTGCACCGTATGGTGCGCGAGGTAGAAGAACCACGGCCGCTCGCGGTGCGCGCGCATGAAGGCGATGGCCTGGTCGGTCAGGTAGTTGACGTGCTTGTCGCCCTCATTCTGCGAACCGGGACCGGGCGGGGCACTGAAATCGAAGCCGTAGTGCGTCGCGGCTTCGGCCTTGAGGGCGACGTAATTGCCATCGGCGTGGTTGGTCAGGTGCCACTTGCCGGCCATTCCGGTGGTGTAACCGGCGGCGCGGAGTCCCTTGGGGAAGGTGAACGTGGCGCGATCAAGGTTCTCGCGGAAAAGCGGCTCGCGCACCGGCGCCCAGGGCGTGCCGTACCAGCCGATGACGTGCCACATCCCGTTGCGCGCGGTGTGCTGGCCGGTGAGGAGCGCCGCGCGCGTCGGCGTGCACTGCGGCATCACGTAGGCATCGGTGAAGCGCGCCCCCTCGCGGGCGAGACGGTCGAGATGGGGCGTGGCCACGTGGCGCCCGCCGTAACAGCTCAGGGAGGTCCACCCCTGATCGTCGGTCAGAATGAAGAGGATGTTCGGGCGCGAAGCCAGAACGGCGGCGGGGGCGGAGGCGGCGCCCGCGAGGAACACGGCAAGGAGAAGTTGGCGGAGGATCGTAGTCATGGCGGGGAGGGCCGTCGTGGCGAACGCGATCTCAGGAGAAAACGCGGCCCTGAGCGAGCCCACGTTGCCGCAGTGTCTGTCGGCGGGCTTTGTTGGCCATCGCCGGCTTGCCGTCCGGGCCCCGCATCCACGCGCGGGTCTTTTCGAGGTAGGCGGGTTTCTCGGGCCACGGGCCGACGATGTCGGCGGGCGCGGGAGCAGCTTTGCCGGCGAGCGTGCCACGGTGGCGGTCGGCGGGCGTGGTCGGGCCGTGAATCGCGCCGTAGCAGAGCCACAGGTACCACGGCTTGGCGGGGTCGCGGTGCTGCCCGCGAATGTACTCGATGGCCCAGTCGGTGTAATTGTCGGTCGAGTACCCGGCGGCGGGCCGATCGACGCCGTTGAAGGTCAGGATCTGACCGGTGTAGTAGTTGCCGGCGTTGTCGGGTTTGCCCGGGCGGTTCCAGACGATCTGGTGGTCCCAATCGCGGCCGTAGCCGGTGTCGGTGCCGGTGTGCCACTTGCCGATCTGCGCGGTGTGGTAGCCCTGGCGGCGGAACTCCGCGGGCACGAAGGGGCAGCGGGCGGGATCGTAGGTGCTGCCAGGATACGTGCCCTGCATCGTCATGGTCTGGACGCCGTGCTGGAGCCGTCCGGTGAGAAGCGAGGCGCGCGAAGGCATGCACCAGGCGCCGAGGTAGCTGCGCTCGAAGCGCACGCCGCGGCCCGCGAGTCGATCGATGTGGGGCGTGCGGATCCACTCCGGCCCGGCGCCGTAGCAGCCGAGCGTCTTGTACGACTGGTCGTCGGCGAAGAGGAAGAGGATGTTGGGGCGGCGGGTGGGGGTGGACCCGGCCGCGGGCAGGCCGGGAGCATATGCGGCGAAGAGCAGCAGGGCGATGACGATGGGGTGGCGGGGCAATTTCATGGGCAGTGAAGGAAGCGCACGTGGGTGCCGTGACGACGGAAAGCCGAGCCGGTTTACGGGGATGCGGCGCGGCGCGCGAGCGCGTCGAGCGCGGCCTCGGCCGCGGCCAGGCGTCTTACGAGATGCGAATGCGTCTGCGGATAGGAGGCGGGCGGCGGGGCGGCGCGTCCCATCGGGCGGCTCGCGGCGGTTGTCGGTGTCAGCAGATCGCGGATTTCCTGCAACGCCCGACGCGAGGTGGCGATCTGGGCGGCAAGGTTGGTGCGGTTGTGAAACCCGTCGCCGCCGACCGTCACGTAGACCGGGGTGGTGTGGCTGACCTGGGAGGGGCCGCCGTCCGCGCGGGCCGCGAGCCAGAGGCCGTGCTCGGGCGAGAACTCGTGTTCCAGCTCCAGGCGCGCCGCAGTCTGGCCGGCCGCGCCCGGACGGACCTCGGCGAGCACGCGTCCGTGGCCGATGAGTTGCAGCCGCTGCAGGGGCACCTGTTGCGGGTGGCCGTGAGCGCGCGCGGTGACGCGCAACCGCGCTCCGCGGGCGACGTCGAGCGCGGAGCCCGGCGGCCGGCCATTGACCTCGCATTCGAGCATGGGTCCGGTGGTGACGAAGGTATGCCCGGCCTTTACGGCGGCGAACCAGCGTTCGAATGAAAACGGGTTGCCCGCGAGCGTGTAGAAACGGGCGTCGCCGATGCGCGGCCCCACCTGATCCTCGCCGGCGCGGCGGCCGCGTCCGCACCAGGGGAAGTCGGAACCGGCGAGGGCCGTCACGCGGTGGCCAAGGTCGAGGAAACGGTAATAGTGCGCGAGGGCCAGCGGACCTTCGGAGACGCAGAACTGGGCGAGTTCGAGGAAGTCGATCTTCCCGGTGAGGACATCGAGCGTCATGCCGCGGTGGCCCTGGAACGACATCGCCTCATGGGCGTAGCCTGACACGCCGCCGAGCTGGTGGATGCGATCGAAGACGCGGTCGTAGGAGAAATATTCGCCGGGGAAGCGCACGAACTGCTCGGCGCCGAACGAGATCGTGTGGCCGAGTTCGTTGGTGCGCGGCTCCTCCTGGCCGGAGAGCAGCAGGCGACGATCCGCCAGGTAGCGCCCGGCGCGACCGAAGGCGTACTGCGAAAAATACGTGGTCCAGAAGTCGCCCATCTGCAGCAGGACGCCGACGTGGAGATCCTCCGCGTCGAGCCAGTCGAGGATAAGGGGATTCTCGCGCGGCGAACGCCGCAGGTGGATGTGATCGTCGGCCCCGTACCAGCCGCGCGCCGGGAGGTTGCTCCAACGTTCCAGTTGATAGTCGCGCCGCAGCCGGTCGCCCGCCCGGACGGTCACGGTGTCGTGGACGTGCACGTATTCGTAGCCCTTGGACACGACGAGCTGAAAGGTTCCCGCCGGCAGCGGGAGGGTGAAGGTGCCCTTGACGTAAAACGCGCCGTCGGGCTGGAAGGCGAAGCCCTGGGCGGTGTCGTTCTGGCCGTACATGACGGCGATGGCCTCGGCGGGCAGGCCGGCCACCGTGCCCGGCGCGGCCAGGCGCAGCTCGGCGCCGACGTTGAGGTTCGGACTGCTCGGGGCCCCGACGGGCTGGCCGGCGGCGTCGGTCACCCGCACGCGCACGGCGGTCGGCTGGCCGGTGGCGGCGTCGGCGATTGCGATGACGACGGAGGCGACGGCGGCCGGAAGGGCGGTGGCGGGATTTTTGGTGGTCGGGGGTGCGCCGCGTTCGGCCGGAGCGGCGGCAAAGAAGGCGAGGGCGTGGCCGGGGTGGGCCAGGAGTGGACTCGGGATGGCCAAGAGGCCGCCGAGGAAAACACTGCGGACGGCGGCAATCCGGGGTGCACGCGGAGTCGCCGCGGGGACGGCGCGGGGTGGGGGCATGACTCCTTACTACCGGGCGGCGGCCGGGGGTCAATGTGGGGCCGACGGGCGACCGCCTTCACGTCGAGATTCTCCGGCAGCGCAGGCGTGGTGAACGTGAGCGTGAGATCGATGCCGAGTAAGCTTCCTCCTACTCATACCGGCGTCGCCCGCTGCAGCGCGCAAGGTTCACGAGAGCCTGATTGTGGGGTGACGGCGACATTGACGTCCGCCGGTCGGGACCACAGGGAGCGCGGGCGTAGGCGCAAGCCTCGCCCGCCAAAGCGCACGACCATGTCCGGCAATGCCCCAGCGTCCCGCGATGGCCGTCGGCAGCGGGCAAGTGGGATGAGGCCGAACCGGCCTCATCCGCGCCCGGCCTCACTTCACCTTGGGCGGGCGCAGGACGACGATGCTGTCGGGGTCCTTCGAACCCGGCGGCTTCTCGGTGCTGATCTTCGCGCGCAGGCCCGGCGGCAGGCTCGCCGGATCGATCTTCGTTCCCGTGATGTCGATGGTCGCGCGCATCTGTGCGAAGCCGGCCGGAAGGCTGGTGAGCGGGTTGTTGCGCACGCGGAGCTGATTCACGATGCGGACCTCGCCGAACGCCTCGGGGAGGCGGGCGATGCGGTTGTCCGACAGATCGCAGACGCGAAGCAGGGTGAGCTTTGCGATGCTGTCCGGGATCACCTCGATGCGGTTGCCGGCGACGCTGAAGTGCCGCAGTTCGTTGAGGTGGCCGATGTCGGCGGGCAGCGTCGCGATCCGGTTCTTCGAGAACTGCAGTTTGCGGAGCCAGGTCATCTCGAAGATCAGCGGCGGGATCGCGGTGAACTCGTTCTCGGTGAAGTAGACCGCGGTGAGTCCCTTCATCTTGAGCAGGGCGCGCGGGAGGGTACTCAACCGGTTTCGCTCGAGGTAGAGAAACGCGACGTTCTTCAAGGCGCCGATCTCGTCGGGGAGCGCGGTGAGGCCGTTGTTGTTCAGGTAGACGTGGAGGTTCTTGATCGACGTCACCGGAACGCGGCGCCCCTGGTGCTCGACCATCAGCGTGCTGAGGCCGGTGAGGTCGGTGAGGCCGAGGCCGGAGAGCAGCAGCGCCGGCGTGTCGAGTTTGAGGTGCCCGGGGTCGTCGTGCGGATTGGGCATGATCGCGCCCTTGGTCGGCATGAAGATCCTGATGGGATGCTGGCGCGCGTAGTCGGCCAGCGTCCCGGCGGACAGCGCAGTGCCGGGGAGCAGCGCGAGCAGGAGGGAGGTGACTGATTTGACGGCGGAGCGGCGGAGGGGTCGGGGAATCATGGTGCGGGGCAGGAGGGTGTCAGTTGAGTGGAGGCAGGGTGGCGGCGGCAAAACTCGCGGCTTCGTCCGGATTGCCGGAGCCGCGGTACTTCGCAACCTGCGGATAAGGAAACACCGGGCGAGTGCGGACGAGCTGGCCCTGCGCGTCGCGCTTCTCCGCGAGCAGGCGGTCCGGGGCGCGGCCCTCCTCGACCCAGGCCAGCAGGGCGGAGAACCAGGTCGCCGCAGTGGGGGCGGCTCCGGCGCCGCGGAAGCCGTGATCGACCCCGGGCACAAGGAACAGGCGGGCGAACTCCGCGGTGCGCGCCGCGCTTCCCATCCGCCGCTGCACGCTCTCATAATACACAATCGAGCCCTCCGGGGGAATGAGCTGATCAGCGAGCCCGTGCGTGATGAGGATCTTGCCGCCGCGGTCGCGGAAGCGGGTGAGGTCCGGGTTGTCCGCGCTGTAGATGGGCGCCCAGAGCTCCGCGGACTGATTCCAGAGCAACTCGAAGTCGGCCCGCGTGAGCGTGGTCCAGTCCCACTGGTGGTTTTGCGCGAGGAAGTACTTCACCCAGTCGTGGGCGACGGCGAACGGTTTGCCCCGCAGCGGTGTGCCCTCGGTGCCGGCGAGCGCGAAGAGAGCCGAGCCGCGCGGCATGCCGTACCAGAGAAAGCGCCCCTCGTGCCCGCGCGGGCCCTCCCATATCTGGCGCACGACGGCGGCATCGGCGGCGGTGAAGGTCTCGTTGCCGACCGGCGTGCCAACGAAGGACTGCGGGTCCCACCGGCAGTGGAGCGAACCGGTGATGACCCCGTCCGTCACGCCGTCGTCGGCGTCGTGGGCGGCGATGGCGGCGGCCGTGACGGCGTCGAGCTTGGCCTGGGAGACGAAGTTCTTCGCCTCGAGCATCACGACCTGCGGCCAGATGTCCGCGGGCACGAAGGCGCCCCAGTTGACGGCGGGGCAGCCGGAATAGATTCCGTCGTAATCTTCCGGATACCGTTGCGCCGCCATCAGACCCTGCCGGCCGCCGGTCGAACTGCCGACGAAGTAGGAGTATTTCGGGGGGCGGCCGTAGAACGCCTGCGTGAGGGCCTTGCCCGTGACGGTCATGACATGAATGCCGAGGTACGCGTTGTCGCGGATCTGCTGCCAGTTGAGCCGGCCGTCGGCCCGGAGGGCAAAGCTGCCGCTGCCGCCCTCGTGGCCGGTGTCGGTCGCGGCCGTGGCGAAGCCCAGCGCCACCGGGCCGCGCAGGCTGCCTTCGCTGCCGCCGGTGAAGCCGCCGCCGCCGTTGCCGCGGAAACGGCCGTTCCAGCCCTTGACGGGCAATGCGACCCAGACTTTGACGCGGTCGCCGGCGGGTGGGTGGGTGACGACGGCGGTGACGCGGACGGCGCCGTCCTTGGGGTCGATTGTCACCGACTCGATGGTGGTGTTGGGCAGCGTGAGCTTCTTCAGATCCTCGGGGGCGCAGACGGGGGCGACGTCGGGATAGAGCGCGCGCGGCGGAGGTTCGCCGGCCCGGACGCAGGCGGCGAGGCAGATGAACCCGAGGGTGGCGGGGAGGAGGCGGGGCAGGAGGGGGCGCATGGGCGGAGGGGCTGAGGTCAGCGATCCACGGTTGCGGCGCCTTGGCAACCGTGGGCCGAAGCCCGTCCAGCCGGTATGCTGTTTTCGATCCACTTTGTACTGTTTTGCGACGATGGTTCGGGCTGCGTAGCCGCGTTGGAGCGGAGCGACAACGTGGTCGCACGTCCGACCACGATTTCGCCTGCGGCTCAAGCGCGGCTACATTTTCGATCGCGGTTGCCGCGTTGGGATCAGCGCTGCTTCTTTGCCTTGCGTTGGGCCTTGGCGGAGTCGGGGAGCGAGTCGAGGTAGGGTTGTAGCCAGGGCGGCGGGCGGGCGTTCTCCTCCTCGCCGAAGACGAGCAGCGGGCGGGCGGGGATTTTTAGGTGCTTTTCCGGCGGTCGGCGCTCTGTGACCAATTGTTGAATACGCGCATGCAGGCGCCGGTGGACGTCGGGGTGTTGCGCGGCCAGGTCGGTCTTTTCCGCGGGGTCGGTGTCGAGCCGGTAGAGCTCCTTGCCGACGAGCTTCCACGGTCCGTCGCGCAGGGCGAGTTCGCCGGTGTCGGTGTCCTCGCCTGGGAGGGCGAGCACCACCTCGGTGCGCGGCGACGGCCGGCCCTGGGTGAGCGCGGGCCAGAGATCGAGGCCGTCGAGGGGCAGCGGCTGACGGAGCGAACCGCCGCCGAGGCGCAGGAGCGTGGGGTAGAGGTCGACGGCGTGGGCCAGCGCGTCGCTGGTGCGGCCGGCGGGAATGCGGCCGGGCCAGTGGAAGAGGCACGGCACGCGCACGCCACCCTCGTAGGTGTCGCCCTTGCCGCCGCGCAGGGGAAGGTTTTCGTGGCGGCCGCCATTGTCGTTGAAGAAGACGACGAGGGTGTTCTCGCGTTGGCCGTGCGCTTCCAGGACGGCGAGCATCCGGCCGAGGGCGGTGTCCAGGCTTTCGAGCATCGCGTACTTGAGGGCGCGGAACTCGCGCAGGCTCGGGCGGGCGTCACCGGGATCGCGGGCGACGAGGGCGCGGTATTTGGCCACGAGTTCCGCGGGCGCCTCGTCGGGGCCGTGCGTGGCATTGAAGGCCACAAAGTAGAAGAACGGCCGGTCGTTCCGGCGCGCGGCGACGAGCCGCTCGAACTCGGCGGCGAGGAGATCGGTCGTGTAGCCCTCCTCGCGGATGGTCTCGCCGTTGCGGTGCCAGTCGTAGGTGCGTTCGCGGGTGTGAGTGTAATAGCCGACGAGCGCGCCGTAGAAGCCGTAGTGGTGGTCGAAGCCGCGCTGCCTCGGGAGCTGGCGCTGGTACCAGTTGCCGAGATGCCATTTGCCGATGAGGGCGGTCTCGTAGCCGGCCGCGCGGAGACCCTCGGCGAGCGTGCGTTCGTCGGGCAGCATCCCGGCGGTGTCGTTGCCGTGGGAGCGCTCCTCCATGCCATTGCGGAACGGATACCGACCGGTGAGGAAGGCCGCGCGCGTCGGCGAGCAGACGGCGTGGACGTAGAATTGCGTGAGCGCCGTGCCCTCGCGCGCCAGCCGGTCGAGGTGCGGCGTGGCGACCGGGCCGCCGGCGAAGCCCGGGTAGTGGGCGTTCATATCATCGGCGAGGATGACGAGCAGGTTGGGCCGCAGAGGTGTCGGTGCGGCGCCGGCCGGCGCGGGCGCGGTGGCGCCCAGCGGCAGGGAGGTGGCGGCGAGGGCGGGTAGCAGGGGCCCGGCGAGGGCGCGTACGAGGCGGAAAGGAGCGGTCATGGCGGAAAAGAGACGGCGGCGACACGCGGCTTCACGTGGGGTGTCGGCGGAGAGCGGGCCGGCCGCCACTGGGCTTCGTCACGTAATACGTGACAAGGAGGTCGGCGGTTCTTGAGGGAGGGCGGGGAGGACAGGGTGGCGGCGGCCCGGAGGCCGGGCGGATCAACGGGCGAATTGCCGCAGCCAGGCGACGTGGCGGCGTTTGAGGTCGGCGTAAACGTCGGGGTGCTGCGTGGCGAGGTTGCGGGTCTCGCCGATGTCAGTGGCTAGGTCGTACAGTTCGAAGGCCGTCCTTTGGGCCTGGTCGGCCGCCGGGCCGAACTTGCCGTGGTGATTGTCGATCTGGCCGACCAGCTTCCACGGGCCGTGCAGGACACCGCACTGGCCGTAGAGGTCCCAAAATTGGTACCGGTCGGGCAGGCCGACGGCACCGCCGCTGCGGAGATGCGGCAGCAGGCTCACGCCCTGGACGGCGAAGCGTCCGTTGCGCGCGGGAACGGGGAGGCCGGCGGCGTCGAGCATCGTCGCAAAGACATCGTAGTGCGCGGCGTTCGCGGCGGAAACCGTCCCCGCCGGGATCACGCCGGGCCACCGCATCGCGGCGGGCACGCGGATGCCGCCCTCGTAGGTCTGGCCCTTGCCGCCGCGCAGGGGGCCGTTGTTCGACGGGTAGGTGTGGAGGATGCCGCCATTGTCGGAATGGCAGACGACGAGCGTATTCTTTTCGAGCCCGAGTTCGGCGAGGGTCCGCAACACATCGCCGAGGCGCTGGTCGGCATGCGTCATGACCGCGCAGTAATCGCGGCGGGGCTGGGCGACGCCGTTCTTCTCATAGTGCGCGAGCCATTCAGCTTTGGCGGAGTCGGCGGGGCGGTCCGCGGTGCGCAGTGGACCGTGGACGGCGTTGAACGGCAGGTAACAGAAGAACGGACGGTCGCGGTGGGCGCGAATGAAGGCGATCGCGCGGTCCGCGAAGAGATCGGTGGTGTGCGCCTCGGTCTTGAGCGGGCGCCCGTTTTCCTCGACGCGGGAGTTGGCGCGGAGCCAGTAGGGATGGGCGCCGCCGAGGAACCCGACGAATTCGTCGAAGCCGCGGGCGGTGGGGATGTTTTTCGGATCGTAGCCGAGGTGCCACTTGCCGAAGGCGCCGGTGGCGTAGCCGGCCTGCTGGAGGAACTGCGGCAGGAGCCGGAGGTCGTCGGCGAGGCGACGCTCGGGGCCGGGGGTGGCGTTGTCGTCTCCGTCTTCGGACCGGGTCTTCGTTTTGGCCTTGGTCCGGGTCTTGGCCTTGGCTTCGGCGCGCGCGGGTTCCGAGGGGCCGCGCCACATTCCGGTGGCGAGGGAGTCGAGTCCGGTGAGAATCGAGGCACGGGTGGGCGCACAGAGCGGGTGGACCCGGAATTGGGTGAAGCGGACGCCCTCGCGGCCGAGGCGGTCGAAGTGGGGCGTCTCGAGGTCCGTCGGCCAGTAGCTGCTGGCGTCGCCGTAGCCCTGATCGTCGGTGACGATGAGGATAAGATTGGGACGCGCCGGGGCGGCGGGAGCGAGGGCGGTGGCTGGAGCGGCATGCCCGGCGACGAGTAGCGGGAGCAGCGAGAGGAGGCCGGCTTGGAGGCAGGGCCGAACCGGTCGGGGTGACAAAGTTGGGCAACCAAAGATCGTGAGACGTGGCATGGGTTCGGTCGGACAGGACGAGGCCGGGCGGCGGG